>CAYRGG010000017.1:0-73788 GCA_964423745.1 uncultured Candidatus Competibacteraceae bacterium
GAGCACTGCCTTCGGGAGGCAGGGGCCGGAGGTTCGAATCCTCTCACCCCGACCAACACAATCAATTAGTTAGTAGCTGTTTGGATCTACTTGGCTCCGTGTGGCACGAACGGTGAATGACGGTACAATAAGGCTAAATCTTTGTTACCGTGACATTGACGAATATAGAGACTTAATTCAGCATGACGACGCGCTACATTCCCATCAAAGGCAAGCAGACTTGGGCCTGTCGCCTGGCCAAAACGATCCAGCGTCTCAGTGGCGCTACGTTCGATGAGGTGGCGTACCGACAAAGCTCGGGTTAAAGCTTGATGGTGATGATCTTCCGGGTCGCAGTCGATTTCACGCCCGGCTGAGTCCAAAATAGCATGAAAATGCCACGCTAACGCAGCTAGCGCTCCGAACTGCGCCTGTTGGTAAGGCTCGTTGCTTTGCCGTTGAAACGCTCGATCAATCAATCCCATTGCGCCGCCTGCCCAAACCGCAGCGGGTCCAATCGCGCCGTGCCAGAATCCTGGCCGGTCAAGATACCAGCCCGGTGAGCCGACGAGGTCAGCGGCTGCTATGCGCACCTCATCGGAGGTCAAATGAATTGTTCCGGTGGCCGTTGCCGTAAAGGCAGGCGTCGACCAATCATCACAATGGGTCGTAATGGCGCCGATTTTGCGTAGCGCTCGTACATCTAAATCTAGCAGAACAGGGTCTTCGGAGTTAGCCGCTGTGGCTGTCACTAAAGCTGCGTCGCAGAGCGTCACGCCAGTGCAGAATGCTTTACTGCCACTGATCAGTACATTGTGATCGCCTTCCCCTTGGATTTGCACGTCGAGACGGGCGCCGGGCCGATTAGCTGCCCAAACGCCATACAAGGCACCGGCACGCGGTACGCGCCCAGCTTGATGCAGTATTGCTAGCGCATCAGTATGGGCTTCGAATAGCCGTCCAGCCGATAGATCGCGGCGTCCCCAATCCAGTAGCTGGCGATGGCGTTCGGCTGTATCGCCTTGGCCAAGAATCGGCAGACTTGCGCCAGCTTTAATAATCTGATGACGTAATATAGATAAATCGTTTATGTCGTTCATATTAAATCACTTATTGGACGCTAGCGTTTGATGCTGTGGATACCGTCTCAGTATCAGCGGTTGCCAACGCGCCTAATGTGTCAGCAAAACCCCCTGCTGCCCGACCGACAGCACGACCGCTGGTCGCAACCCAACTGCGCGTAGTGGACATTACTGGATAGCGCAGCCGAATCCGGTTCCAAAGACAATGATCTTCTGCCAACGGCGTCTGATACCAACCGCCAACGTGACAGTATGCGTCGGCACGGGTGCCTAGATTGGCACCATGTACGTGAGGATGACTGCCGTCTGGGTTAGTCAAATAAATTGCCGAGAAGCGATCAGCAATATGGGATGGATGCTCCTCCAATAAATCGATTCGTACTATACCGGCGACAGCAACCGCCCCTTGATCGGCTTCATCGAGATGACGGTTTATCCAGGTCAGTGGAACAGTGGTATCGGCATCCGTGTGAGCAAGCCATATACGGTTATAAGGTCGATTAGGGATATGACGCAATGCTGTACAACATCCCTGACGGCGGGCTGCACCGACATTTTGACCATTGGTCGTCATAACGATCCCTTGCACTTGTTGAAACGTTGCTATCTCTGTTCGAGCTAGCTCTGCCGTATTGTCTTCGCAACGATCGGCTACTACGACGAGTAATACGGCATTTGGATCTACTCTAAACGATGCGATCGCATGTGCCAAACTGTGTGCCACAGCGCGAAGCGTTGTTACTATCCGCGACGCTTCATTATGAGCTGGAATGATTACCGCTACACCCCAACGCGCTATCATTGTGCCGGTTTTCGCCAGCAGCTCAATAGGAATTCGTTCTCATGCACATGCTGCTGTTGAGGCCACCCTAGGGCAGTATCAATCAATTGATGTGTTTGGTTACCGTCTAAGACGTGATCAGCACTTTTGCCGGTCCAATGCTCGACCAGGAAATCGCCGCCGTCAACAAGCCGTGTTGCCAATTTTGCTGCCAGTGCTTGCAAGGCAATGGGTGCAAAATAATAACCAATCTCTGCAAATACAATAAGATCGAACGGTCCGTCACTATCGATTAACGCCTCTGGCAAACTACCGCAACGAAATTCAACATTGGCAAGGGTGCTATTGCGGCGCTTAGCCTCGCTAATCGCCGTCGGTGCAAAATCCAAAGCGAGTATCTGATCGCAGCGTTGGGCTAACTTGGTCGTCAACATACCGATGGAACATCCAGGCTCAAACCCATGACGATAACGGGCGAGGGGAAGCGCTTGCAAAATGGTGTCGTAGCGTTTTTGCTCGTAATCACTCAAGGCAAATTGCCAAGGGTCGTGTTCAGGGTCTGTAGCGTATTTTGCTTCGAAAAATGCGGCTGATGTCGTTGCAACTGCCTGTTCAGTGTATTTCAATGACGACCCTAAAGACATTAGATCCCTCTAGTCGGTATGCTCTCAAAAAATAATTCCCACGGACGGTCAAAATGGGCAAGATCAGCGGCACTCAACCGGAATCCGTCTGGGTCATCGTCGATAAGATTTGAAATTTGCGATTGATAGGCGTGTACTGCTTGTCGTTTGATAGGCAAGACTTCAGTAATGTCCAAGCGGTGCGGTACAATTTCGTTACCATGAGGCGCATCACTGCTTTTTTGAGATGCCCATAACCAGATGGGATATTCCAACCAACGCGCCGTAAAACGGTACTCAATAGCCGCTGCTGACATGAGTTCCCAACTGGCGCGATGATCACAATGCGGGTCTCGCCGCCAGGGCAGCAACACCGTCGACGGTTGACAGCGCTGCAACACAGTGGCGCACTGATCGACAGTGTGGTCAAACTGGTCACTATTCCTTGTCGGCACGTTACCGTCTGGTAACCTCAGATAGGTGACATTGGAAGACAGCACACCTAAACGCTTCAACGCGGTAAGCGATTCTATTTCCCTTAATGCCACAAGTCGCCGTTTGGGAAACCGTTTTGAGGAAGGATGAGACCTTGCGCCATCGCTCAAAATCATGACTTGCACCGGCAAATCTTGATGGCGTAATAATGCGATTACCCCGCCACAGCCAAGGGTTTCATCATCTGGATGCGGTGCGACAACTAATGTCGACCCTAATTCACTCACATCTAATGTGCAGCCTGTCTTTTCCCATTCATTATTGGGATCTTGCAAATAGTTCAGCATACTAAAAGGTGTTGCCTACCTACCAAAAAAGGAAAATTTCAACGCCATGGTTATTTATTTATTTATTTATTTATTTATTTATTTATTTAATGCACAAATAATTATGGTTATTCACTTAACTCAACCATAATCGAGTATACGAGGTGGGAAGCCTGATTATGCGTATTACCATGCGTCATCTCTCTACAGCCTGAAAGCTTAAGGGCTCTCTCGCAAGTCGATAAAATTTGATAGCTAAGTCTCTAGCACACAAGCATTAGTCATGCCAAAAAACCTAGACAACCATAGTCTGGGCTATTCAGGTTATGTATGACTTTGATTAGGAAGGTGTACGCAAGGTATTTGATTCGAGGGTAATACTTTCAACTACGGTAATTTTTTATCTTTGAATATCATAAGCTTAATATCCCTAAGTTCAATGAAAGTTATTGATCACTGGGTTTGCGTACCTTTGCAGTGATAGGCACACCGCTAAGCCCCTTAGATGTCAGTCATCAAACGTGGATGTACTTGTAAAACGTGCATATCTTTACTTCAAAGTTTGTAAAATTTTCACAACTTTTTTCAACGTTTGGTGGCATCACGAAATGGTAAGTAAAATTTAGCGCTCTAGACTTTTAAGCCTGCTTGGTGGTTAGCCGGCTTCCAGCTCAAGCTATTGGGTAAACGTATCCTTTGACAATTACCTTACCTCTTTGTTTTTTTCGTAGGTTTCCCTATGCTTTTTCTTTAATGCTAAGTAGTGCTCGTCTTTTCTCGCTTGTTGCCATTTCTCATAGAATATCCGCGCCGATTCGGCTTTCTCTGGATCGTCCTGCCTAGGAAGTGGTGTTTTAGTATCAGGTGTATACTTTCGCCCCGATTTGTGATTAGCGTAGCGTCTAGATCGGGTATAGCCCATCTGTAGAAATTTTCGGGCCATATCCATACCTACAAAGTCGTTCTGATTTTTATATTCAAGAAACATCTCATAAATTTTATCTGCTGAATGGCGAGCCATATCGGGCGTCTTGAAACGCCAGTGAGGTAGTATTTCCTTTTTATAAGGCTCTACTAAAAGAACACCTTGCTCGCCTTTGCCGATGCGATAAAGTTCAGGCTGTTTCCTAAAATCAATCGTAGCGAAATCAAGGAAATAATTAAATGACATGATAACTTTCCATCGCGCCACGCTGCATACTAACACCCCTAAGTTTACGGCAAGTTTTTTATTAGATAGTAGAATTTTAACCCCAGTGAAGTTGTATATACGTAATGATCTAGAAAGACTTTAAAATCATGACTGTAAGTACGAATTTTGGTGGTTTAATGATTGACATCACATTTTTTAGTGACCACAATAAAAGAAATTTTATTTAACTTGTGGTCACTATGAATGTATCTATAAGAGAGTTGAAGACACATTTATCCAAATATCTTAGCCAAGTCCAGGCAGGCCAAACCATTGAAGTAACTTCCCATCGTAAGATTATCGCTCGCATCGTCGGTGTACCAGAAACCCCTAGTCATGGTCTCGCCCGACTAGTAGCTAGTGGTGCAGCAACATGGTCTGGGGGTAAACCGACTGGTGCAGTATTAAACCTCAAATCGTGTGGGAAAACGGTTTCCAGCCTGGTTTTAGAAGATCGAAGTTAATGCTTTACTGTGATACTTCGGCATTGATCAAGCTGTATATTGAAGAGAAGAGCAGTGGTGAACTAAAGGCTGCGATTATCGAGGCAGAGGCTGTGGCTGTTTGCAGAATCGCTTGGGCCGAAGCCCATGCGGCGCTGTCGCGTCGAGCCAGGGAAATGCCCGATGATACAGCTGTTATCGAGCAAGCAAAAATAGCTTTTAACATAGATTGGCCACGCTTTGTGATCATAGAAATTACTCAAACGTTGGTCGAGCACGCGGGTGATTTTGCCGATGTCTTTGCGTTGCATGGCTACGACAGTGTACAGCTAGCCGCTGCTTTTGAGGCCAATCGTATCGCACAGATACCTATCGATTTTGCTTGTTTTGATCACCGCTTGAACAAAGCAGCAAGCGTGCTTGGTATGATGGTTGTTTTCCCATGACCCACGCCAAAACTTCGAAAATCTTACCCTAAATTCTGTTACTCTCATTTACCCATGGACCTGGCTGACTCCTTTTTGGCGTTTTTCGCCGAAGAACAGAACGACCTTTGTGATAAAAAGCTTGTTGCTTAGACCAAAGGTTTCTGGCAACAGTGTCATTTCTCAATTCCTTAGCCCAGTGACACCCGATGAGGCGATCCTATTACTGAGTAGAGTGACTAGGTTTGTAGGTCATCTATTTTTGCCCGATGATCTCAACTTGGCTAAAAAACATACGCTACCTATTTCTCGTCTGCTGGAGCATCGGCAGGTCACAGACGTTTATCTGCTGGGTTTAGCCTAGCTAGGCAGCACGATGGAAAACTCGCGACCTTGGATCAAGGGGTGACAGCGCTAACTTCTGACCCGCAGATACGGCAAAAACATCTCACGGTGATTGTTGACTGAAGGGATTGAATACTCCAGCATCAGGTGATCCTTCTGTCTATTTTAGGCGGTAATGCAAACTTGATCAGATTAAGATAATTAATTCTTTAGGCTTTTAGCTTAGGAAACTGCATGCAAATAACTAACTACATTCATTTTAAAAATTTGCGGGGAGATATTTTTGGCGGCGTCACCGCGGCCATTATCTCACTACCCCTAGCGTTGGCTTTTGGAGTTGCCTCTGGGGCCGGTCCTACCGCAGGGTTATATGGCGCTGTTATTATCGGATTGTTTGCTTCTCTATTTGGGGGGACGCCAACACTAATATCAGAGCCAACTGGTCCGATGACCGTGGTTATGACAGCGGTTGTCACCGCGATGATTGCCCATAATCCAGACAATGGTCTAGCTATGGCGTTCACGGTGGTGATGATAGCCGGCGTGTTTCAAATCATACTGGGTGTTTTCAAGCTTGGTAAATACATTACCCTGATGCCTTACAGCGTCATTTCTGGGTTTATGTCCGGTATCGGCATCATTCTGATTATCTTGCAAATTGCCCCTTTCCTGGGACAATCCAGTCCGCCGGGAGGTGTGCTGGGAACCCTTGAGAACCTGCCCGACTTATGGAATAACATCAATCCCACGGAAACCATCCTTGGGGTAGTGACCCTGACGATTCTTTTTTTAATGCCAAAAAAATTGAGCCGCTATACACCACCGCAGTTGGTGGCGCTTGTGGTGGGTACGGTAGTGTCAATTACCCTTTTTGTCGATGCGGATATCCGCCGCATTGGTGAAATTCCTACGGGCTTGCCGGCCATACAGCTACCCACCTTTACCCCGGAACAACTCACTATCATGATTGTGGATGGCATCGTATTAGGGATGCTGGGTTGTATCGATACACTCCTCACCTCCATGATTGCCGACAGCTTAACCCGCACCGAACATAAATCTAACCGCGAGTTGGTGGGACAAGGAATGGGTAATCTGGTGTCCGGTCTATTTGGTGGTTTGCCGGGCGCCGGGGCCACCATGGGCACAGTGGTGAATATTCAAACGGGTGCGCGAACCGCGCTATCGGGGCTGACCCGAGCCGTACTACTACTGGTGGTTGTTTTGGGCGCGGCGCGGCTTACGGAAAACATTCCGCTGGCGGTGCTGGCCGGGATCGCCCTGAAGGTCGGTATCAATATCCTCGACTGGAGTTTTTTAAAACGCGCTCACAAAGTATCTTGGCAAACCACATTGATTATGTACGGCGTCATGCTGCTAACAGTGTTTGTCGATCTGATTGTAGCGGTGGGCGTAGGCGTTTTTATTGCCAATGTGCTGACCATTGAACGCTTAAGTGAGCTGCAAGCTCAAAATGTTAAAGCCATCAGCGATGCCGATGACGATGTGCCGTTGACTAAGGAAGAGAAACGATTATTGGATCAAACCGATGGTCGCGTACTGTTAATGTATCTTAGTGGCCCCATGATTTTTGGCGTATCAAAAGCCATTGCTCGGGAACATGCAACTATATACCGCTATGAAAGTGTCGTCATTGATCTGAGCGATGTGCCGTTGTTGGATGACACAGTTTCTTTAGCCATTGAGAACGCTGTTGAAGATGCTGTTGAGTCAAAACGACAAGTATTTCTGGCGAGTCCCTCTGAACAGGCTCGGCAAATCCTCGAACGGCTTGGTGTGTTTAAGCTTATTCCCGCCGATCACCTTACGTCAGATCGTACCGAGGCGTTGCAGCGGGCCTTGGCGCTTCTACCGGCATCTCAAGCTCCTCCAGCGCAGATAGCGGGAGAGCAGCAGGCGGCAGGATAGCGCAAGGGGCGCAGGCAGCTACTTCTTCCATTTCCATGTCAATAAATACTGGCTGGAGGAGCTTTGCTTAAAAAAAGCCAAAGTCCTTCCAGCCAGCAGCCATCAAATCTCTATCTTTCTAACCGAAGCATAAAAAACCCTTAACCGGTTGCTAAAAAGATACTCATAATCGCCGCGATGACGCCGTAAAGTAACATGGGCCAAATGGTTCGCTTGATGATAAAGCCTTCCTTCGCCACGATGCCCAGAATCGAGCACACCGCAACGATGTTATTGATACAGACCATATTGCCCATGGCCCCGCCCACCGACTGGGCAGCCAAAATAAAGGTTTGATCCAGTCCCAAGGTTTGCGCAATGGAGATTTGAATTGGCGCAAAGGTCAGATTTGACACCGTATTGGAGCCTGAGAAGAATGCCCCTACAGCCCCTAGGTAAGAGGCAAAATACTGCCAATTTTCACCGATAAACGCGGCAAACGCTTGGCCAATAATAATATTCATGGCTTGTTCACCAGTGGTCATTAACTTGACCAATACCAGGGCACCTAACAAAGCCGCAATGGGTTTTGTCATACGCTGATAGGTTTCCGACATGATTTGCTTTTGTTTGTCGCCGGGGGTTTTGTACAGAAAAACTGTGATGGCGACGATAAGGAAAAAAGGAATAAAGGCAGGTATGTAAAGTGCTGCATACTTCCAGCCCACATCGGTATTAAAGATGTTGTTGAGATTTAAGACTAAGGCTGGGCTTACGCTAAAATCGCCAAAGGTACCCAGGGGGATATTGGCAGTAGGCTCTGCAACTTGCAATAGCCCTTTTAAACCGATCTGCTGGATACGGGTTACGACTAAGACAAGGATAGTGCCCCAAATGGGAAATAACGCTTTTACCAAGTCGCCGGGGGGTATTTTTTCCGAGATGATTTCTTTATTTGGATTTTCCGTTGCCGAGGAAAGGCCGATGCCTTGGCTAGCAAAAAACACTGAAAACACCAGACCAACCATACCGCCCACTAAGGAGGGGAATTCATAGTTAAAACTGGCTAGCGCTAGGTAAGGAATAATACAGCTCAAAATACTCAAATAAACAAATACGATATTCTTAAGGATATCCTTCCATGCCACCACAAAAGTTAAAGCGATTACGGGAATGATCAATGCGGCAACGGTATGAATAATGGCTGATTCAAAACCAATGGCTAGTAGCTCGGGGTCGCTAAGATCAAGAATCCCAAGCCCAAACCAGGTAGGGGTGCCTACGGCGCCAAAGGTTACCGGCACGGAGTTCATGACCAAGGCTAAACAGGCCACGGCAACCGGTTGAAAACCAAGTCCCACCAAGATGGGTGCGGCTAATGCTGCCGGTGTACCAAAACCACTGGCCCCTTCAATGAGAAAAGCAAACGCCCACCCGATAATCATCAACTGGGCTACCGGGTTAGGACTAATGTTGTTTAGCCAATGGCGAACGGTGTTCATGGCGCCAGTGACTTCCATGGTCTTAAACAGCAAGATGGCACCCCAAATAATCATGATGGGAACCCAGGCTGTCAATAAACCGCTGACCACGGTAGCGTTAATCAAATTAGGGTCGGCTGTAAAATAAATTAACTGAATAAAGTAGATTAACAAGGCTGTTAACGGTAATGCCTTATTAGAAGGCATACTGTTTTTCTTAGTCATCAAGTAAATCAACAGCGCAATGGGAAAAATGGATACAAACAAATCCATATAAGTAAAACCAAGCACAGCTGTGTCATTCATTTATTAATTCCTCGTTTTTCCTCGTTCTGTGTTATAGGAATGGCTGGTTTTTTAAAGCAAAGAAATAAAATTTAGCCTGGCAAAAGTGGTTGACCTGTTTTCTAATTGCAAAGGAATCATAGGGTTTTGAGTACCATGGTGCTCGTTAAAAAAGCCTCTCATTATTAATAAATGGAGAGTATCAAAAAGGTTTGGAACATGACGGTCAGTTTTTATCTAGTCTCAGTGCGTTATGTGGCCAAATCCCTCCTTTTTGTCCCCTTTTGCGAAAGGGGACAAAATTAATTTAATGTTAGAAATCGAATAGGTGTTTGATGCCCACCCAGGATGTGTGGTCAATCTGATACGTTATGCGGATTGGCTGTAGAGCACTTGTCCACCAGATAAACAATCGAACGGTAATAGCGGCCACTGTGAAGTGACAAACCTATTTCGCAGGTACGACTTGTGGAATAGCCAGCGCTACAGCTATCGGGCAAAGCGTCATGCAAACGTCGTAAGGCGCTGGCGTTAAGTTCTGGATGGGTAAAACCACGGTCACCCGACCAGCCGCAACAGGGGATGTCAGCGGGCACCACGACCTGTTCGGCGCACTGTTCAGCAATGGCTTTCAGTTTGCTTTGCAGCCCCATTTTGGTAACGCCGCAGGTGGGATGAATGGCAATGGTTTCAGGGATTTTCTTAAGAGTCAGATGTTCCAGTACATGATCGTGGATAAACTCGGTGATATCGTAGAGTTTTAATGGCGTTTCGCACGCCTGCTTCATGCGAAAGGCGCAGGGACTGGTATCGAAAACGATGGGATCTTGGCCATGGCGGCTGATCTCAAAAAGGGTTTGTTCGGTTTCTCGTCGTTTAGCGTCGGCCTCCCTGGCTAAGCCTTTGCTCTCAAAAGGCTGACCACAACAAAGGGAACCGCATTTTTTTGGCATAATCACTTGAAAACCTGCTTTGCGCAGCAGGGCTTCGGTTTTTATGGGGAGTGAATCCTGTTCAGGATCGTTTTTTGCGGGTCCCATGGTGCGGCTAGCGCAGCTGGGGAAGTAAATCACCCGGGGGCTTTCAGGGGCGGTATGGCCATTGGGTTTAGGGAGTTTGCCGGCGGTGGGCATATAAGGGTTCCATAGAGGCACCCGATTACCGGACAACTTACGAACCCCCTGGGTAAGACCCGTCATGGCCGAGGCGCCCAATAGGGTATGGGCGGCGTTGGCAGTGGCCAGACCAAAGCGGGTTCCGGCTGTCACACCGGCAAAGTGGTTTGCGGTCCATTCGGCCACCCGGTGGGCGGTCTCGCCGAACTGTTCACCCCGTAGCTGTTTCATCATTTTGCCGGTGTCGATACTCACCGGGCAGGTTAGCGAACACAAGCTATCCACGGCGCAGGTATCCATAGCTTGGTATTGAAACACCTCGGCGATCGCCTTGCGTTTTGCGGGGTCTTCATCCAATGCTTGAAGACGAGCAAGTTCCCGCAATGCAACGATACGTTGACGAGGGGTAAAGGTAATTTCTTGAGAGGGGCAGTTCGGTTCGCAGAACCCACACTCGATGCATTTGTCCACCAGGGCGTCTGTGGGAAACAAGGGTTTCAAGTTCTTAACATGCACTTCGGGGTCATCGTTAATAATGACCCCCGGATTGAGCATATTTTTGGGATCGAATAAGGCTTTTAAGGCTTGCATCAAGCGATAGGCGTCTTGACCCCACTCCATTTCCACAAAAGGCGCCATATTACGCCCAGTACCGTGCTCAGCTTTGAGGGAGCCGTCGTATTTATTCACCACCATATCGCAGACTTCGTCCATAAACCAACGATAGCGGTCGATTTCTTGCGGTTTGCTAAAATCCGGCGTAATGACAAAATGCACGTTGCCTTCTAAGGCATGACCGAAAATGATGGCTTCGTGGTAGTTGTATTTTCTAAATAACGCCTTCAGGTCCATCATAGCCGGTGCTAACTTAGTTATCTCAAAGGCAATGTCTTCGATAAGCACGGTGGTGCCCAATTCCCGCACTGACCCGACAGCGGGGAATAGACCCTTACGGATATTCCAAAGCTGGGCATATTCTTCCAATTTATCGGTGAAATCAGCGGGAGATAGGGTAGGTATATGGGCAATGACTTCTTTGATAGCGGCTATTTGAGTGGCTAAACTAGCGGCGTCGGAGGCGCGGGTTTCTATCAACAGCGCGGTAGCGTCCTCCGGGAGTCCCGCCAAATGGGCGGGCATACCGGGTTTACCCGCTACAGAACGCAGTGACGCCTGGTCCATCAGTTCCGCCGCCGAAACCGATTGGGCTTTTAACAGGGTAATGGCCTCGCAGGCGGTTTGCATATCCGTAAAGATGGGCAAGGCGCTGGCTTTAAAGGCATGTTCCTCTACCGTTCGGTAAGTGATCTCGGAGATAAAACCTAAGGTTCCCTCGGAACCGATCATCAAATGCTTGAGGATATCGAAGGGGTCTTCAAAATCTACTAGGGCATTAAGACTATAGCCGGTGGTGTTTTTGATTTTAAACTTATTGTGTATGCGCTCAGCTAAAGCAGTGTTAGCGCGGGTTTGTTGGGCAAGATTATCTAACTGAGCAAGTAATTCGGGATGACTTTGAGAAAACGCTTTGCAGCTGGTTTCACTACCGGTATCCAAAACGCTGCCATCGGCGAACACGATGCGCATATCGGCCACCGTTTGATAGCTGTTTTGAGCAGTTCCGCAACACATGCCGCTGGCGTTGTTAGCAGCGATACCACCAATTTTCGCCGCATTGATGGAAGCGGGGTCGGGACCAATTTTGCGTCCTAAAGGGGCTAAATAGACATTGGCTTGGGCACCGATAATACCCGGTTGAAGTCGAATGGTGGCGGCATCGTCGCTGATGTGATAATCGCGCCAACCGTCGAAACCCAGCACCAGCAACACAGAATCCGTGATCGCTTGACCCGATAGGCTGGTGCCAGCAGCGCGAAAGGTGACCGGCGTGCCATGGCTCTCGGCGAGTTTTAGAATACGGCTTATTTCTGCTTCGTCATTTACCCGCACCACCAATTTTGGAATGAGTCGATAAAAACTCGCGTCGGTGCCATAGGCCAGGGTACGTAGTGGATCGCGGATAAGGCGTGCTTCGGGAATAAAGGTTGTCAAAGCTTGATAGAGGTGGTCGTGGGCAGTTGATGACATCTATAGGTCTCGCTATTTAAAAAACAAAGCGCTAAAGAAAGGTGGTGGTTGGCGCTGATGTTATTGTTCTTTAGGGTGGTTTGGAAAAACCGCCTCGTTTTAGTGTTTTTTACAGTGCTGCCTAACTATTTCTGGACGATCAATACGATCAACTCTTTTGGACCATGTACGCCAAAGGTTAACGTTAATTCGATGTCGGCTGTTTTAGAGGGTCCTGAGATGAGCAATGCGTTGGTAGGCATGCCTTTGGCGTACTCCAAACCTATCATGGCTTCGGAAAACGTGTTGTAAATCTTATCCGCTTCCAAGACAGCAATATGCACCGCAGGGACTAATGACATTAAGCGCGGTTCTTTGTTGTCAGGCCAAAGGATTAGTGCCCCCGATTCGGCGATTCCGCCGCGGGTGGATGTAATGCTGGCATCGCTGTCGAAGAGGGTCTCTTTGAAAGACTCGATGTCCTCGTTGTAACCTAGCAAAGGCGGTAAATCGTTTTCCCAAGCCGCTTCAAGGGTATTGCCAATAGGCGTAGCGGGTGCGTAAACCAAACGATTAAGTTGTTTTTGCTTGAGTAAATCTTTTAATTCGGACACCCACTCATCGCCATGAACCAAGTGTACTTCCGTGCGCACCGCTTCCATTAAGCGTTTTAAGCGATCGATTTTTTCCTGTTGGTTTAGGTTTAGGCTAGGTAATGGCGCTGCTTCGGGGACTGACAGTTCGGCTTCCTGCAACCCGTTGCGCAAGTTGTTCAAAATTCGTTCCCGAACCGCGTTACTCATGAGGAATCCCCTTTTCTTTGACCAATTGGTGGAGACTTTTCTTGGCTGGTTTGGGCGGCGTTCGCACACTGGACCAGTGCTTCAAGGGTCCCATGTTAGGCAGGTTTTCACCCATTGCGCCAAACATCTTGGCGCTCATGGTGTTCATGGCGGGATGGGTATTCATGGCGGCCCAGCCTTTCCAAGCCAAAGTTTCGGCAAAGTTTCGCTTATAACCATGGTCTTCCACCGGATGGGCCGAGTCCTTCTTGTTGTAGCTCTCGTTGCGCAGGCGGCGGAGGATTTTTGGAATAGGAATTTTCACTGGACAGACTTCTGAGCAAGCCCCACATAGGGTCGAGGTAAAGGCCATCTCGCCAGCTTTTTCCAGACCCTCCATCTGCGGAGTGAGAATGGAACCGATGGGGCCGGGGTAGACATAACCGTAAGCATGACCCCCTAGACGGGTATACACAGGACAATGATTAAGACAAGCGCCACAGCGGATACATTGCAGGGTTTCCCGCATTTGCGCATCGGCGAATATGTTTGAGCGGCCATTGTCCAAAATGAGTAAATGAACTTCTTTAGGTCCGTCTTTCTCCCCCGGCTTGCGGGGCGAAGTGATCATATTGAAATAGGTGGTAATGACTTGACCTGTGGCGGAACCCGTCAGCAGTTTGTACAGGGGTGGGACATGTTGCAAGGTTTCCACCACCTTCTCGAGACCCATGACAGCGATGTGTACCGGTGGGACCGTGGTGCACATTCTGCCATTGCCTTCGTTTTCCACTAGGCAAAGGGTGCCGGTTTCCGCTACGGCAAAATTGACGCCACTGACACCGACCTCGCCGGCGAAAAATTTTTGCCGTAAGGTTTTGCGGGCAATGGCGTTGAGTTCCTCAATCACTTCCGTGTAAGGGGTATCGGGAATCTTATTGTGAAACAAATGAGCGACTTGCTCTTTATTTTTATGAATGGCAGGAACGATGATATGGGAGGGGGTTTCATGATCCAGTTGAATGATATATTCACCGAGATCGGTTTCTAGGGTTTCAACACCATTTTCTTCTAAGAAATGGTTGAGGTGGGTTTCCTCCGACACCATGGACTTACCCTTAACAACCCGAGTCGCCTGATGTTGCTGGATAATGTCTAGAATGGTTTGATTGGCCTGATCGTTGGTTTCGGCCCAATGCACATGAATGCCATTTTCAGTGCATTTTTTTTCCAACTTTTCTAACAAGTCAGGTAACTTACTAAGGGAATTACGGCGGATGGCCTGGCCGACGGCGCGTAATCTTTCAAACTCTTCTTTATCTGGAAACACAGCCTTGCGTTTTAAACTGAGGCTGCTCATGGCTGATCGAAGATTGTTTCTCAGTTGTGAGTCAGCCAGAGCTTTATCGATATTTTTTTTAAAATCAACGGGTGCTTGATTATCCATCGATTCTCTCCAGAATAAATTCAGCAATATGCTTAGCTGGGATGGCAATATTTTGTTTTTCCATGGTGCCGCCGATATTCATCAGGCAGCCGCAATCTCCCGACAGGAGCACAGCCGCCCCTGTTTGACAAACATCGGCCACCTTGTCTTTGACGATGGCCCCGGAGATAGCCGGTTGTTTAACGGAAAATGTACCGCCAAAACCACAGCATTCTTGTTCCCGTTCCAGTTCCACTAGTTCCACGTTTTTTAACTGTCGAATCAATGCTTTAGAGTCTGCGATAATACCCATTTCCCGGGTCGCATGACAGGAGGAATGCCAGGTGACTTTAATAGGACTCCCATGGTCCTCAAGCTTCACGTCGAGGACGCGGACTAGAAATTCGGTCAGTTCAAAAACCCGGTTGGAAAAATGAATGGCTGCATCGTGCTCAGGTTCATCCTCAAATATGAGGGGATAATGGTGTTTTAGCATCCCGGCGCAGGAACCGGACGGCACCACAATAGGGTAGTCTTTGGAAAAGGTCTTGAGCTGATGGCGAGCAACATTTTTGGTTTCTTCTGGAAAACCAGAGTTATAAGCCGGTTGACCACAACAGGATTGATTTTGCGGGAAAATAACTTCTACACCTTCCCGTTGTAATAACTCAATGCCTGCCATTCCTGCCTGTGGATAACACATGTCAACAAGGCAAGTACCAAAGTAGTACACCCTACTGGGACGTTCGGACATTTCTTTCACCTTGGATGGTTTTATTAACTTTATATTTTTCGTTTAAGACGTTTTGTAGTTAGCAGCTGGTTTTTTTGGGGATGCTACTTTAAAGAATTTATTGGTCATATTTGCTGACCCAGATCATTTATAGGCATCACTCCCTTGAGGCACACTGCCTAACTACAACGATGATGTTATTTACTTTCCTCGCTTATGATTTAGCACATTAGTGCCTGGAATAAAGGTCTGACCAAAAAATCTAGAAGGGGATTCGCTGAATGTCAATACAAAAACGAATTCCATAGACTTAATCTTTAGATCGTATTGGATAACCAAAAAACTTTATTTTGTCCAAAGATTAGGGAATCAGTTTTTTTGCACAGCACACGATGAAAAAACACGAGGCGAATTATCTTGTGGAGAAGACGATAACCGATGGTTTGGGTTATTTCGAATGGAATATCTGTCATGCCTTTTAAAAGTGTTAAACCTGCTAAAGTTTCAGACGCCATTGTCGAGCAGATCGAACGGCTTATTCTTGAGGGTATCTTAAAACCGGGCAGTAAGTTGCCTGCGGAAAGAGAACTGGCGCAGCAGCTGGATGTATCCCGACCTTCCTTGCGTGAAGCTATTTTAAGGCTAGAAGTCAGGGGGCTTCTACAAAGCCGACGGGGAGGGGGCACCTATGTGGTAGACGTCATCGCTCCGATCATCACAGATCCACTAGTTCATCTGTTGAGAAATCATCCCGACGCCACTTTTGATACTCTCGAACTGCGCCATGCGCTAGAAGAAATTTCTGCTTACTTCGCAGCGCTGCGGGGTACCGAGGCAGATTGTGAAATTTTGCAGCGGCGCTTCGTTGAATGGGAAGCCGTCCACGAAGAAGAAGAATACAATTGCTATAGGGACGCAGAGGCTGATGTGGAATTTCATCTAGCCATTGTGGATGCCTCCCATAATGTTGCGCTTATGCATGTGATGCGTGGGCTTTTTAACTTGTTGCGCAGCAGTATTTCCCGTTCCTTAGAGCGGCTCTACGCGCATGTAGGCAATTATGAAATCGTCCATAGTCATCACAAAGGGATTATGGATGCTATTTTAGCAAAGGATCCCAGTGCAGCCCGGCAAGCCGCCCATGCCCACCTTTCATTTGTTGAAGTGACGCTACGTGATCTCGACCAAGCCTCTTCCCGTGAAGAACGTTCGCAACGTCGTTTAGAGTCGTTGCGGGATTTTGAGTCAGACGACACCTTGTAACACCATTTTAAAACAGCTTCTTAAAGCTTGACAAACCTATAAATAGTTCTTATAAGTTTGATCATGCTTTTGCGATTGGTCAGACCATTTTTTGGTCATTTTATCTTACCGGTTTTTGTGGGTTTTACCCATCATCTCCTACGCTCAGGCTTTCACGAGCATATCATGGTATTTCGACTTTGGGGTTTTCCACAAAGGTCGTAGTCCGCACCTTTAAAAAAATGACACAACATCGGTTTATGGCTAATAACAATAATCTTGCTTTAACATCTGAGACCCTGCATTTGGAGAACGAACGCTTTCGTCACACCGGTGGGGTTAGTTGCAACAACAACAAGGTCGGTTTTCAATCGGCTTTTTTAGATCGCGCTACAGGAAATATCTATGTTTCCCGGGATGCCGATGGAGAACCAGCGCCGGTCCATCTGTTGAGCGGTTTACCGGATGAATTAGTGATTCAGCGGGATCCAGGTGGCCGACCCATTGCGATTAAAGAAACGGTAATTGCAGGTTTTATACACGCGGAAAACTTTTACACCCGGGAGCAGGTGGCTCACGTATTGAGAGGCTTGGTGTTTTGAAGCGCCGGACACAATCGTCAGTAAATTTTGAGTTAAATCAACGTATCTTATTTTTTATTATTTAAGCTTACACACTAACAACAATAACGCTACACCATGGCAAATTTAGCCATGATGTAGGCCCCTTCCAACCACATGTTTTTCTGATCAGTCAGACCGATCATGCATCGGTCGGCATTTCAGTTTTTCCCACTGAAGTGGGTTGCAAAGGAGGATTTCCATGTTTCAGATCCGTATCCATGGCCGTGGTGGCCAGGGGGTAGTATCCGCATCCGAAATGATGTCGATAGCTGCCTTCTATAATGACCGCTATTCCATGTCATTTCCCAGCTTTGGTTCAGAACGAATGGGTGCGCCTGTGATGGCTTTTGTGCGTATCGACGATAAAGAAATCGAATTGCGCGAGCCGGTTATGGATCCCGATTTGCTGATTATTCAAGATTCCACCTTATTTCAAGCTATCGATGTTTTCTCTGGTCTTAAACCCGATGGCTATGTGCTGATTAACAGTCGCAAATCTGCCGAAATGTTGGGTGTTGAAGAGGCTGTCAAACATTTACCCGAAGGTCATGTGGTTAGCGTTCCCGCCACTGATTTGGCCCTGAAATATCTCAAACGTTCGACTCCCAATACGGTGTTGTTAGGGGCCTTTACGGCGCTCCGAGAAGACTTATTTGATATGAGCGGGGTAGAAAAAGCAATCCTTGAGAAATTCCCTGGCAAGATGGGGGAAATGAACATCGCCGCGGCTAAGGCAGCTTATAAGACCGTCAAGGCCCACTAACGGAGGAAGATAAAGCTTATGTTACAACAAATCGATGGTTCCTTTGCGGTCGCCGAAGCGGTGGGCCTGTGTCGGCCGGACGTGGTGTCCTGTTATCCCATCACACCGCAAACCCATATTGTCGAGCATTTAGGTGAATTGGTGAAAGCCGGTGATTTACCCGGTTGCCAATTCTTAAATACAGAATCTGAATTCGGCGCCATGAGTCTATGTATCGGGTCGTCAGCAGCAGGGGCGCGCACCTATACGGCGACAGCTAGCCAAGGTTTATTGTTTATGATGGAAGCCGTCTATAACGCCTCGGGTATGGGCTTACCTATCGTCATGACCCTAGGTAACCGAGCCATTGGCGCACCCATCAATATTTGGAATGACCAAACCGATGCCATGTCCGCCCGTGACGCCGGTTGGATTCAGCTGTTTGTGGAAAGCAATCAGGAAGCGGTGGATGTTCATATTCAGGCGTTTAAACTGGCTGAAGCGTTGAGCTTACCTGTTATGGTCTGCATGGACGGTTTTATCCTCACCCACTCTTACACGCGCATCGACATGCCTACCCAGGAACAGGTGGATCAATTTTTACCGGCTTTTCAACCGCGTCAGATGTTAGATCCCGCCGATCCGGTTTCCATGGGTACCATGGTGGGACCCGAAGCGTTCACCGAGGTACGTTATCTGGCCCACTACAAACAAATGGAAGCTTTGGAACTGATTCCGAAACTGGCCAAGGAATACGACGACATCGTGGGTCGCGACTCCGGTGGATTACTTAAATCTTACAACGCCGAGGATGCGGAGACCATTGTCGTCACCATGGGTTCCATCATTGGCACCATGAAGGAGGTGCTCACGCCCATGCGCGAAGAGGGTGTCTCCATCGGTGCGGTTACCGTGCGTTCGTTCCGGCCCTTCCCGAAAGACGAATTACGCGCCGCCCTGGCCAATGCGAAGCGGGTGATCGTTTTTGAAAAAGCGTTAGCAGTGGGTTTGGGGGGCATCCTGTCCAGTAACGTGCGCTGGGCATTGCGGGGTCTTACGATACCCGTATATTCGGTGATCGGCGGTTTGGGGGGACGACCCATTACGCGACCTTCTTTACGTAATCTATTTGAAAACGGGGTGCAAGATAAATTGGAGGATACCCATTTCCTAGATCTCAATATCGATATGGTCAAACGTCAGATCGAACGCGAGCGAGCCCGCTCAGGTTCCGGTCCAGCCGCGGAAAATATTCTGCGGGACATCGGCGTCGTTCGTGCTGCGAAAACCGCTTAGTTTTATTTAAGGAGTGGGTTATGCCTGAAATTAAAGAAAGTTATCAACGGGTTAAGTTTTATCAAACTGGCACTTTTACCGCTGGTAATCGGCTTTTGGATGAGAGTCAGCGTACTGCGCAAGCCACCATGGAAAGGGCCAACGCCATCACCTCAGGGCATCGCGCCTGTCAAGGTTGTGGAGAAGCGCTGGGCGCTCGCTATGCGGTGGATGCAGCCATGCGGGCCACCAACAACCAACTGGTCGCCGCCAATGCCACCGGTTGTTTAGAAGTCTTCACCACCCCTTATCCAGAAACCGCTTGGCAACTGCCTTGGATGCATTCGCTATTTGGCAATGCGCCCGCGGTGGCATCTGGTATCGCCGCGGCCCTTAAAGCAAAAGGTCGCACGGATATCCGTGTGTTAGCCCAGGGCGGCGATGGTGGCACCACCGACATCGGTATGGGTTGTCTGTCAGGCATGTTCGACCGCAATGACGATGTGCTCTATGTTTGTTACAACAATCAGGCTTATATGAATACCGGCGTACAACGCTCTAGCCAGACCCCGGGTGCTGCCCGCACCGCTACCACCATGCCGGTGGGAAACGAGCCAGGCAGCCCCTTCGGCACGGGTAAGTCCGTGCCCGCCATCGCCATGGCCCATAATATTCCCTATGTGGCGACGGCATCCATCCACGATCTTCACGATTTGGAATACAAGGTGCAAAAAGCCATGACGTTTCATGGCGCCCGTTACATCGAAGTGTTTGTAACTTGTCCTTTAGGTTGGGGCTCCAAACCCGGTGATACCATCAAAGTAGCCCGACTCGCGGTAGAGACCGGCTTGTATCCTCTGTTTGAAGCAGAGCATGGCGAGGTGACCGGCGTTTCCAAGATCCGTCGACCATGCCCTGTGGAGAACTACTTAAAAATACAGCGGCGCTTCGCCCATGTTTTCAAACCCGGTAATGAATGGCAGCTGGAACAGATCCAAGCCACTGCAGACCGCAATATTCGCAAATACGGCCTCATTTAAGGAGGGTTACCCTTTATGCAACAACAAAAGCCCTTTGCCGTCACTCTTGATCCGGCTACCAGTTTAATTAATCACACCGGCAGCTGGCGTACTGAACGCCCGGTCTACGTGAGCCGACTGCCCCCCTGTAACCATGCCTGTCCCGCCGGCGAGAATATTCAAGCCTGGCTAGCCTTAGCCGAAGAGGGTAAATACGAAGATGCTTGGCGACAGATCATGGATGACAATCCATTTCCTGCTGTCATGGGTCGGGCCTGCTATCATCCCTGTGAAAGCGCTTGTAACCGGCAACAGGTGGACGAATCCGTGGGTATCAACTCCGTGGAGCGTTTTCTGGGCGATCAAGCCCTCATGTACGAATGGAAAATGACCCCCGGCGCCAGCACCGGTAAACGGGTTATGGTGGTGGGCGGCGGTCCCGGTGGTTTAGCGGCTGCTTATCATCTGCGGCGTCTCGGTCATGAGGTGACTGTTTTTGAAGCTTCGCCTAAAGCCGGTGGCATGATTCGCTATGGCATTCCTAAATACCGTATGCCCCGGGAAAAGCTCACCGCTGAAATCGCCCGTCTAGAAGCTATGGGTATTGAGATTAAATGCAATAGCCCGGTGGACGATGTGGTGAAAGCCAAGCAAGACGGTAATTTCGATGCCGTGTTCCTGGCCGTCGGCGCCCAATTACCCCGTTATACCGACGTGCAAACCGAAGCTGGCAGCGTGCCGGTACTAAATGCCCTGGAAGTATTGCGGGACGCTGAATTGGATAATCCTACCAAACTGCACGGCCGGGTGGTAGTGTATGGCGGGGGTAATACGGCCGTGGACGTGGCCCGTACCGCCATCCGCTATGGTGTTCGTAAGGCCACCGTGGTGGTGATCGAAGCCCGCGAGCATATGCCAGCCCATAAATTTGAGGTGAGCGAAGCTTTGGAAGAAGGGGTGGAAATCGTCAACCTGCGGGCGCTGCGGCAAGTCAATGGTAATCTTGTTACCTTGGAGAAAATGGCTTCCACCAATGAGCGTTGGCCCCGGCCTACAGGTGAACTGGAGACGATAGAAGCCGATGTGGTGGTGCAGGCTATCGGTCAAACGGTTAATGTGGATACCTTACAAAAAATCCCGGGTGTTAAGATCGAAGACGCCGTGGTGCAAGTGGACGATGTCATGGGCGCTGGCACTGAGGGTATTTTTGCCGGAGGCGATATGGTGCCTTCCATTCGCACAGTGACCGTTTCCATTGGTCATGGCAAAAAAGCCGCTCGCTGTATCGATGCCTATCTCAAGGGTACCCAATATGTACCCCCAGCGAAGGATGAGTTGGCCAAATTCGAGTACTTAGAGACCTGGTATTACTCAGATGCGCCTCGTACCCATCGACCCCGTTTAGATGTGGTCCGGCGCACCACGGGTTTTGCTGAAATCGTCGGTAATTTGGATCAAGAAACCGCCGCTTTCGAAGCACGCCGCTGTATGTCCTGTGGCAACTGTTTTGAATGTGATAACTGTTATAGCGTCTGTCCCGATAATGCCATTACTAAATTGGGTCCAGGCAAGGGATTTGATTTCAAGTACGACTACTGCAAGGGTTGCTCCTTGTGCGAAAGCGAGTGCCCCTGTGGGGCCATCAAGATGATTCCTGAAGAAAATTAATCTTCTTTTTAGTTGATTATAAAAAGGCGGATTAGCTTGCAAGCTAATCCGCCTGTCTTATTTAAGTAAGTTACCTAGTTTTGTTTTGAAACACCCTTTGTTACAAAACTAAAAAATCTTTACTTCGGCAGGTTCGGCTTCCCCCGACTTAAGCACAGTATGAACTTCTCTAAAGACGTCACTCAGCCGTAGAATACCCACCGCTTTTTTGTCTCTGTTGACCAATAAGGACAGATGATGGCCTGTTATCAATCGGTGTAATGCCTGATCTAAAGACGCGGTTTCGTCGATGTATTCCCCCTCGTTTACTTTTTCCAGTAAGTCTTTTGCCTTAACGGATTTAGCCCGTTCGATAACATTCTGCAGGGGTTTTTCCCAAAGACCATAATCTTCGACCATCGCTAACGCATCCACTTGTCGACCATACTGGGGATTGAGTCCTTTAATGGCATCCCACATGGACAACTTACCGATGATGTTATTGTTTTGATCCATGATTAATAGCGCCCGATCCCGGGGTCTAAAGGGATCTGCTGCTTCTTGCGGTTTATGCAGTGCGTTTTCTAGCGCCAAAATAGCCTCAAAAAGGGAGGCGTCTTCCGAAACATGGGAATAGGCATCTAAAGGCACCATCAAATCGCGTACAATTTTCATTAAAACCTCATACTTTTTTTGTGAATATCGATTTTGTTGTTAAGCATTTTAGTTCGCTGCTGTCCATTCTGCCACTCTCGTTCAACAATGCCGAGCTTTATTTATTTAGCAATCGCGTTTTCTTGAATTTCCTCATTCCGGTAATACAATCATTGAGTAGTACGATTGCGATACCCCATCCATAAATCGTACCTGTCTATTTTAATTTATAACTAGTTAACAATAATTTATCAACTGTTTACGACCACTACCTACACTTTTTTGATAGCTGGTATGACCGCCAGCTTATCGATTGCAGTTACCCGCGGAGGATTTTCTAATAATGAAATATTTAAAATGGTTACTTGTGTCTTTTATAGCGACGACTATTGTCGCTTTGCCCCAGTCGTTTGCCGCTAAACGGGAAAAGTTTGGCGAGGATACCCGCCACGAAGAGGTCAAAAGAGAACTCAGAACCATCGACACCTCTGATGAGAAAGTGCGCTGGAAGATGGTCATGCCCTGGTCCAAGGGACTGCTTTTTTACGATATGGCCCAGCATTTTGCGGATACGGTAAAGCTTGCCTCTGGGGGTCGGCTGGATATCAAGCTGTTTTCGGCGGGGGAGTTGGTAGGCGCTTTTGAAAGCTTTGACGCGGTAAGCAAAGGTTCCGCCCAGATCGGTCACGATTGGCCGGGTTATTGGAAAGGTAAAAACGAAGCCTTTGTGGCTTTCGCCTCGGTTCCTTTTGGACTCGATACCGAGGGTTACAATATTTGGCTATACGAGCGGGGCGGATTGGAAATGATGCAAGATCTCTATGGCCGTTATAACCTCTATGCGTTGCCAGGGGGTAATGGTGGTCAGGAGATGGGCTTATTCTCTAATAAGCGGGCTACTAAATTGGAGGACTTTAAGGGTTTGCGAGTGCGCACACCGGGTTGGTTTATGGATATCATGAACGATCTTGGGGCCAGTGTTTCTCCATTGCCCGGTGGCGAGGTTTACCTGGCTTTGGAACGCGGCGTGATCGACGCGGCTGAATTCAGCGCACCTGCCATCAATTATCCCATGGGGTTTGATGAAATCACCAAGTACGTTATTCAGCCTGGGGTTCATCAGCCTTCTGTGCAATGCGCCATCTTTATCAATAAAGATGCCTGGGATGAACTTCCCGATGACCTAAAATGGATTGTCGATACGGCAGCCAAAGAAACTCAGTTATGGTCTGCCGCTTGGATAGAAAACCTCAATGTGGAGGCTATTCGTCGCTTTAAAGAAAAGGTGGAATTTGTGCGTATGGATGACGAAACCATCAGTGGTTTTGCCGAACGCACCAAAGAATATCTGGACGATCTAAAGGCTAAGAACGCCGATGTAAAAAAGGTGTTGGAATCCCAGGAAGCATTTCGCCAGGATTTTGCAGAATGGCGGGAAATACGCAGCGGCCTAGCGCCTTGGCCCATGGAAGAATTTGTTAAAGGCAAACATCTGCAATAGCTCGAACGCAAGGTGGAGAGGCTAAATTGTAGGACTTGCGCAGCTCGTTCCAGAGGACGCCGTAAACACCTCCCTGTGAGCTTGACGACGGCCTTCCAGGCCGTCGACACCTCTTTCACGAGCTACCCCAAGCTCTTTATGGGTAAGCCCCAAAAGACTCTCCGCTTTTTTTCTCTGGAGAAGGAAGGTGATATGGTTCGCATCGACGGGATTATCGACACCTTAAATGAACAGGTCGGTTATTATAGTGCGCTGCTGATTTTTCTTCTGGTGGGCGTAGTGAGTTATGAAGTGGTCATGCGTTACGGTTTAAATGCCCCTACCCGATGGGCTTTCGAGGCCACCACGCTGCTCTATGGGATACATTTTATGTTGGCTTTAGCCTATGCCCATAAACACAACACCCATGTGGCCATCGATGTTTTTGAAGCCCGTTTACCCCATAAGCCCCGGACGCTACTACGCATTGTAACAAACCTTGTTTTATTCCTGCCTACCGTGGGTTTGCTGGCTGTTTGGTCCATCATCTATGCTAGCGATTCTTGGTCTAACTGGGAGCAAGCGTCTACTTCCTGGGCGCCGCCTCTTTATCCCTTCAAAACGATTATGGCCCTGGGTTTTGTGCTGCTGTGGTTGCAAGGGTTTGCCAAACTGATTCAGGATTTTCGAAATTTGCGTAGCGACAACCGTTAGCATCTATCCTTCGAAAGGAAATAATAATAATGAGTCCTGAACTGCTAACTCTCCTCATGTTCGCCACCCTAGTGCTCTGTATCGCCTTGGGGCATCCATTGGCCATTACCCTGGCTGCCGTCGCCACCCTGTTTGGTCTGATCGACAACGGATTTAATGTGCCCGCCTTGCTGGATCTATTCGTCAATAACGCCTGGGGTATTTTTCAAAATTATGTGTTGGTGGCGGTGCCCCTGTTTATATTTATGGCGCAGATTTTAGACCGTTCCAAGGTGGCCGAAGGGCTCTTCGACGCGCTTTATATTTCTTTGGGTAAGTTGCGCGGGGGACTGGGGATGGCGGTGATCGTGGTAAGCACAGTATTCGCTGCCACCACGGGCATTATTGGCGCCTCTGTGGTGGCCATGGGATTGATGGCGGGACCTGCGCTATTACGGCGTGGCTATCATCGTGGTTTAGGCGCTGGAATTGTCTGTTCCTCCGGCACCTTGGGTATTTTGATTCCCCCTAGCATTATGCTGGTGATCTATGGGGGTTTGACGGGACTCAAGGAAACTTCGGTGGGCAATCTCTTTGCCGGCGCTATTTTTCCCGGTCTCATTTTGTCTGGACTCTATCTTTTTTATGTGGGTAGCGTTTGCGCCATCAATCCTAAATTAGGACCTCCTATCCCAGCAGACGAAGATACCTATAGCACCACGCAAAAAGCGCTGATGATTTTAAAAAGCTTTGTACCGCCTTTTGGTCTCATTCTTATCGTCATGGGCACCATTTTGGTGGGGGTGGCCACCCCCACCGAGGCTGCCGCACTGGGGGGCGTAGGCGCACTAATCTTGGCGTTTTTAAACCGCAAACTCACTAAAGAGGTGCTGGTGCAATCGGCCTTGGCCACTTCCCGCACCACCGCCATGATTTTGCTGCTGTTTATAGGCGGGAAATTTTTTAGCGTGGTGTTTCTAAGCTTTGGCGGTGGCGATGTGGTGGCCGATTTGCTATTGGGCATGGATGTGAGCGAGTATGTCATCCTGGTGATTATGATGGCGGTGGTTTTTGTATTGGGGTTGTTCATCGACTGGGCGGCCATTTTATTGGTGGTAGTGCCTATATTTACCCCCATCGCCCTGGATCTAGACTTTAATCCCCTCTGGTTTGCCATGCTCATCTGTGTCAATTTACAAACTTCGTTTCTTACCCCGCCTTTTGGTTATGCCCTTTTTTATTTCAAAGGTGTCGCGCCACCGGAATACAGTATGGTAGATATTTATAAGGGCATCCTGCCCTTTGTTTTTCTACAATTGATCGGATTGGGTTTGATGATCGCCTTTCCCGGCATCATCACCTGGTTGCCCTCGGTATTTTTTGGCCGATAAGGCTATGGCTGACCATTAAAAAGCCACATCCCATTCTTTTTTGATAGGCACCACTAGAACCGGCGTCTTGGCTTTGGAAAGCACTTTGTGGGCTACCGAACCCATAAACAGTTCACCGAGACCGGCGCGGCCATGGGAACCCACCACAATCAAATCGGCATTGAGCCGCTTTGTTTCATCCACAATGACTTGAAAAGGCAACCCTTCAATCACCCGCATATCCGCGACCAGATGATCACATTCGTCCGGCAAATGTTCGCTACAGAACTTCTGCAAACGCCGATGCATCTCTTTGCGGGCAGTTTCATATCCTTCATTACGAACCGATTCCATGGTTTCCGGCGAGACGTAGTTGCTGATGAGGGATTGAGCATATTCGCTGACGGGCTCTAGGACATGAATAATATGTATCTTCGCCCCAAAACGTTGGGCTATTCCGGCGGCGTGCTCGAATATTTTTGGGCCATAGGGGCCTAAGTCAGTAGCGTACAAGATAGTGCGAAGGTTGTATTCCATGGTTTTCTCCCGGTTTATCTAATGCTTAATTCATTCATCGCTGAAAAAAACGTTATAACACTGTACCGTTTATTAGTGTTATGTGGCGCACTATTTATTTTGAATGGGGCGCTGACGTTTCACAACCACTGGCCTACGTTAGGTATTCGTCTGGTTCCTGTAGTCTCTCTTGATCTAGGTGTTGTATTGTTGGTGCTGGCTTTGCAAACACGATTCCAGGGGCTAAACCGGCGTAGCCGTTGGGTTTTCTTGGGTTTATTTGCTTTTACCGTCCTTGGGCGTTACATGGTCGTGACAATAACCGCCTTGTTTGGGCGGCGTATAGATCTGTTTTGGGAGGGTCAGCATTTGCCTGCGGTGATACAGATGCTGACTACCCATGTGGCTTGGTGGACATTACTGGGTGGCCTTTTAGGGTTACTAATGGTGCTTATATTCCTACTGGTTACACTACATTGGGCTATAGGCAAAGTGGCTTTAGGGATGACTCAACCCAAAGAGCGTTGTGTGCTCATTTATCTGGCAACCCTCTGCTTAACACTCGGTCTTGTGAGCCACGTTAGTTCAAATGTGGTGGAGGAGAAATGGTTTGCTGCGCCATTGATTAAGGGTCTGACTAAGCAAGTCAACTTTACAGAAACGGCAGCTTTAGATAGGGATCAGCCGATTATGACAGCGCCCTTGGAAGAATCGGACTTAGGGCGTCTCCGGGGGGGCGATGTATTTATTATCTTTTTTGAGTCATACGGTGTTTCAGTATTTGAAAATCCAATCTACGCAAAATCCCTGCACAAGGATTTTGCTGCCTTGGAAAATACGCTGCAAAAATCTGGTTGGTCTCTGGCCACTAGTCGGCTCAAGTCCACCACCTTCGGGGGTAGCTCCTGGTTAGCTCACGCCAGTTTTCTTAGCGGTGTTAGAGTTGCCAACCAGCATGACTATCAAGCACTGCTCAAACGTGGCTATCCCACGCTTGTTAGCCGGTTTGAACAAATCGGCTATCGATCCATCGCTCTAATGCCAGGGTTAAAAACCCTCTGGTTGGAAGGATTGTCCTATGGGTTTGATACAGTCTATAGCGCTAGACGGCTAGATTATCGAGGACCTCCCTTCGGTTGGTGGACGATTCCCGATCAATTTAGTCTTTATCGTATTCACCAGGACGAAGTAACTCAGCCCCAGCGCAAACCCCTATTGGTCTTTTTTCCTACCATCACCAGCCATGCTCCCTTTGCCCCTGTGGCGCCTTATCAAGAAGACTGGACGCAACTGGGCGAAGCAGCCCCCTTTACAAATGTTCATGTTAGCGAACCCTCCCTCTCGCTGATGGATATGAGCGCCTTAGGGCCGGCCTATGTGCACAGTGTTCGTTATAATTTCCAGATGTTAAAAGGTTATTTGCAGACATTCGCACCTCCGAATGCACTGTTTATAGTACTCGGCGATCATCAACCCCCCGCTGTGGTCAGTGGTCCGCAAGCCAGCTGGGATGTGCCTGTGCATGTGATTTCCAAAGATTCACAACTCATACGTGCCCTTCGTGAGGCAGGTTTTCAGCCTGGGCTTATCCCTGGTCAAAACACTTGGGGCAGCATAGAAATGTTAAATCCGTTGCTGTTGCAGGCCTTGGACTCAGGTAAGGACGTTTAAATCTCAACGTTTTTGTTGAGGACAACTGGGTTTTGCTGTTGTCTTAAGAGGCTAACCAGAACAATCGGTCAAATCCGTTAACATAATCCAGTCATTAACCTATTAACTCGCAGAGGTGTATCAGTAAAATATGGTTGATCCTATTGATTTCCTAGGCATTATGACATGGGGTGTGGTCGCTGTAGCTATGGTGGGTCTGTTGGTTTTTGTGTGCCATAGCCTTTGTCTACTCGCACTCTTTCGCCGCTATCTTCCATCTGCGCGTGTCGCAGAGAGGCTGGAAGCCGTCAGTCCCTTGCCAAATCCAGGACATCTGCCAAGGATCCTCGTACAACTCCCTGTTTATAACGAGCGCGATGTGGTGGTACGGGTCATCGAAGCGGCCTGTCAACTGCAGTGGCCCAATGATCGTTTGGTGATTCAAGTGCTTGACGATAGTACGGATGATACAAGCGGCATCGCAGCTGATTTCGTAAAACGTCAGCAAAATAGGGGCGTTGCCATACAGCATCTTCATCGCATCCATCGCAAGGGTTTTAAGGCGGGGGCGTTGCAAGCGGGTTTGCAGCAGGAGCGGGCAGACTATGTGGCTATTTTCGATGCTGACTTTATACCGCCAAAGAATTTTTTAACCCGCGCCATACGTCCTATGCTGACTGATACGAAACTGGCTTTTGTGCAGGGGCGATGGGATCACTTAAATCCTCGTCAAAATGCTATTACTCGCGCCCAGGCCGTGGGTTTAGACAGTCATTTCTTTATAGAACAATCGGCCCGGGCGTGGTGCCATTTACCCATGCATTTTAATGGGACTTGTGGCCTGTGGCGATGTCAGGCCATCCAAGATGCTGGGGGGTGGCATCATGATACCCTCACCGAGGACATCGACCTTAGCTATCGCGCCCAACTGGCTGGTTACCATTGCACATACCGCACAGATCTGGTGGTGCCTGGGGAATTGCCGGAAACTATTGACGCCTGGCGTAACCAGCAGTTCCGCTGGGCAAAGGGCTCCATTCAGGTTGCCCGTAAATTATTGCCCGCTATTTGGCGAGCGCCTTGGACATTGTGGGCAAAACTGACCGCCACGTTACATCTAACCCACTATGCCGCCAATCCCCTGGTTATCCTGACGTTGATTGCGGTGCCTTTAGCCTTGTGGCTTTACCCAGAGCGGCCGCCGGTACTGGTGGCTTTAGGGGGTGCCGTTGTGGTGCTAGGCTGTTTCACTAGTTTCACCCTTTATGCCCAGAGCCAGCGCATCTTGCGGGGGGCAAATTGGAAGCGTGTCGCGAAAGACTTGCCGGTGGTTACCGCACTGGGTACTGGGCTTAGCATATCCAATACCCGTGGGGTGCTGGAAGCCCTAACCGGAATGATCAGTCCCTTTGTGCGCACGCCTAAGCGGGGCTCCAGTGGTGGCAGCTATCGTGCTGTCTCTAACGCTGGACTCCCCGAGTGTTTGGCTGCCCTCTGGGCTCTATGGGGACAGCTCCATGGCTTGTCCATGCTAACACCCTTGTTGTTAATGTTTGCCAGTGGTTTTGCCTGGGTTGGCGTGATGTCTTTGCTAGGCTGGTGGCAAGCGCGTTCAGTGGCTTTTGCATGACCCAGGGATGGGTTGTATCGCGCCGATAGCCCAAAAAATCGACTGCCAAGTTTTTCATTGATGCTTTTTGCATCCGTTAGGGTGGTTTATAGCGTAGATAAACGCAAGTTCTCGGGTGTCAAAATATTATGAGTTGCAATTTATATTAAGAAGCTGTTTCAACAACTCGCATAGTTTCGCTGAATCAAGGCGCAGCGCCTTCGAGCAGCGCAGTTTACATAAGGTAAATGAGCAGCGGAGAAGGTGCTGTAACGCCGAGTCAGCGGACATGAGCCGGTTTTGAAACAGCTTCTAAACCTATACAGCGATAACGGAGATCTATGGCGTGGCTGACATTGAGGTTTATTCTAAAGAATGGTGTCCCTATTGTCACAGAGCGAAAGCCTTGCTTGAGTCAAAGGGGCTTGCCTATAAGGAAATTGATGTAACGTCCGATAGTATTCGAGAGCAGGAGATGATCCAACGTTCAGGACGATGGACGGTGCCGCAGATTTTTATCGATGGGGAAAGCGTTGGCGGCTCTGACGACTTGGCCCTGCTTAACGCGACCGGCGAACTGGATCGGTGGCTAAGGCGTTGAGTTTCTTTTACGGTATGGATTTAGCCCGCAATTTTGTTTTGATTATCCTGTTTTGTTTGCTACCCATGGGCGGATTGGTTGCAAAAGAGCAGATTTTGCAGGTGACTGCCACTGCTTACAACTCTGTTCCTGGGCAAACCCAAGGCAACCCGCAGGAAACGGCCTGGGGGGAGATATTAACCCCTGGCATGAAGGCTATTGCGGTATCCCGCGATCTGATCGATCTAGGGTTAACCCATGGCGTAGCGGTAAAAATTCAGGGATTGCCGGGTACCTACCGTGTAATGGATAAGTTGCATAAACGTTGGCGAGAACGCATCGATATCTACATGGGGGAAGACGTTCAAGCTGCCAAGCAATGGGGTAAGCAGAAAGTCACCATTCGATGGTGAGCGATGTAAGCTTATTCCTTATTCCTACCTTATCTAAAATTCCTACCTTATCTAAAGTCAGCTAAACCGTTTCTCCACGCATAACTTTACTGGGTGATGCAAAGCCTATAAACCTTGCATTTTTTTACCCCTACAATTTTTGCATATTTAAGTTTTATTTAGCTTATTTTTCTTTTTTTGCTTTTTGTTGCATTAATTTCTATCTTTATCTATTGTTTAGATAATTAAATTACTGGCTTACTGCATGTTTAGCGACGCCCTGAGCACTGCCTTTCAACTTATCTTTGCCATGGATGCCGATCTGGTAGCCATCGTTGCGCTATCCCTTAAGGTAAGTCTTACCGCAGTGGGTTGTGCCGCGCTGATCGGATTGCCGCTGGGCGCATTGATCGCGGTTTTTGCATTTCCGGGACGCGGTGCCCTTGTCGCTTTTTTAAATACACTGATGGGTTTACCTCCTGTGGTGGTGGGTCTAGTGGTTTATCTCCTGTTGTCCCATGCCGGACCCTTGGGTGAATGGGGTCTGCTATTTACGCCAACGGCCATGATCATCGCCCAATGTATTTTGGTGACCCCCATTATCGCTGCGCTGACGCGGCAAACCGTGGCCGATCTTTACCAAGAATATGGCGAGCAGCTACGTTCCCTCAGTGTCGGAAGGCTGTGCGCTATACCCACCTTGCTATGGGACGGACGTTTTAGTTTACTTACCGCCTTGCTGGCCGGTTTTGGCCGCGCCAGCGCCGAGGTGGGGGCTGTGCTTATCGTGGGTGGCAATATCAACCATGTTACCCGCGTGATGACCACCACCATCGCCCTGGAGACTAGCAAGGGTAATCTGGCCCTGGCGCTGGGGTTGGGCATCATCCTGCTGGGATTGGCATTGACCATCAATGGGGCAGCACTGCTATTGCAAGGCGCAGCTCAGAGACTGCACGGATTATGAGTAAAGTCGTCGCCATTCGTCCTGTCACAAAGCAGGTTGTCCCACCGCCACCACCTATCGACACCATCTTGCCGCTGCGTCTTTACGATGTGAATTACCACATAGGTGGTAAACCGCTGTTATCGGATATCTCTCTAGAATTGCATTTTGGCCTGCGCACCGTGGTCATGGGTCCCAATGGCGCCGGCAAAAGTCTCTTGCTGCGGCTTTGTCATGGCTTATTGCAACCAACTTCTGGCTGCGTCCAGTGGGCCTTAGATGACTCCCGCCGACTACGTCGCCGCCAGGCTATGGTGTTTCAGCGTCCGGTATTGTTGCGCCGCTCGGTGGCTGCCAATATCGCCTATGGGTTGGCGGTGCAGGGTATAGCGTGGCGGTCACGGCGTCAGCTGACCCAACGCGCCTTAGAGCAAGTAGGGCTTGTTGAGCTGGCCCGGCGACCAGCGCGGGTACTCAGCGGTGGTGAACAGCAGCGCTTAGCCTTGGCGCGGGCTTGGGCGTTGCAGCCCCAGGTGCTGTTTATGGATGAACCCACGGCTAATCTGGATCCCGCCGCGACCCGGCGGATCGAGGCCATCATCGACGCCATTCACCACAGTGGCACCAAAATCATCATGACCACCCATGATCTCGGCCAAGCCCGGCGTCATGCTGATGAGGTAGTGTTTTTGAATAGCGGTCGATTGCTAGAACACACAACTGCAGAGCATTTTTTTAAAAAACCACAAAGTCATGAGGCGCACACTTTTTTGGCCGGAGAGTTAGTGGATTGAATGCACGGTGCCGAACAACATAAAAAACAATAGGAGGCAATCCTAAAAATGATACGTCTTTTAATGCTGGGCTTGCTGATGATGATAGGGAGCGGTGCTGCCCTGGCGGCTGATGAGTCTTTTATCACTGTGGCTTCCACCACCTCTACCGACAATTCTGGTCTGTTTGATTATCTTTTGCCAAAGTTTGAAGAGCAAACTGGTATTGAGGTGCGGGTGGTGGCGGTAGGTACTGGCCAAGCCATTGCGTTGGCTAAAAACGGTGATGCGGATGTGTTATTTGTGCATCACACTCCCTCTGAAGAAGACTTTGTTGCCGAGGGGCATGGTGTCGAGCGGTCTGACGTTATGTATAACGACTTTGTGATCGTTGGACCCGCCGCTGACCCGGCTGGCATTAAAGGCATGGAAGAGGTGAGCGCAGCCCTTGAAAAAATCGCTAGAAATCAGGTGGTCTTTGCCTCCCGGGGGGACGATAGCGGCACCCACAAAAAAGAATTAAGTCTCTGGGAAGAGGCGGGTGTCGACGTTCAAGACGCCAGCGGGGATTGGTATCGCGAAACCGGTTCCGGTATGGGCGCCACCCTCAATACCGCCAGTGGCATGAATGCCTATGCGCTGACAGACCGCGCCACCTGGTTACAGTTTGGCAACAGAGGCGATTTAGAGATTCTGGTGGAGGGCGATACAAAACTATTTAATCAGTACGGCATTATTCTGGTTAGTCCAGAGAAGCATCCCCACATAAAAAAAGATCAGGGACAAAAATTTGTCGACTGGATACTGTCTGAGGAAGGTCAGGCACTGATCAACGCCTACGAGATTGAAGGGCAGCAGGCTTTTTTTCCGAATGCCAAAAGCGGTTGAGCTTTGCCTGCTTTAGCCACTTGAAAACGCAAAGTGCATTTTTTTGAACTGGCCGCTCCTCTGGCCTTAGCTGCCCCATGAAGGCAGCTTTTTTTTGTGCGTTTATGAATCAGAACCCACGGCCTGGTCAGTCAGCTCTTCCAAAACTTTTTCATAAAGATCAATATCAGATTCTTTGTACTCAAGGCCATGCCTTTGAAAAATAGTTTCATACAGATAGTTCGCGCTATTGTAAGCAATCCAAACTTGACCGTTTTGGTCTTCATAGACGATGGCTTTAGGCGGGAAATCAATGCCGGATTCCGGTTTTTGAGCCATGATGGGCGTCCCATAGGCTGGGTTGCCAAATGAAACCACCACAGCAGGATTCATGGTTTTATCGTACTCGCGAGCTGCTGCAGCGTGATCAAATTGAGGAAATGTTTTCATGCCTTTAGCTCGAATGGCTTCTTCAAAACGCTGTAGGGTCTGCTCGACGGAGTATGGACTTGCTTTCCGCAAAAGCCCATTTTCTTCTGCTACAGTGATAGAAACCGTAACGCTAAGCAGTAAAAAAAATAGCAGTGTTTTCATGGGAAATTGTCCTCAATAGGTTAGATTTAATAGAAGTTCCAACGTTTATGACACACTGATAAAATTAAGGTTGAGTCCTTAGCTTGGTCGCACAAAAAGAACGAGGCGCACGCCTAATCCAATAAAAAGAGTTCCTACAGCTCGATCAAGCCAGCGCTTCACGCCTGCTCGCTTCCCTAACCAACCTCCGATAATTCCTGAAAAAAGACCCAATGTGGTGAAGATAGTAGCTGTCATGACAGAGAATAAAATTCCTAACCAGGCCATTTGAAGGGCAACGTTACCGAGGGTGGAGTCAGTAAACTGAGGAAGGAAAGCGAGAAAAAATAAAGCGACTTTAGGGTTAAAAACATTAGACAAAAAACCACGGGTTAAAAAAACGATAAACGTTGTTGGGTTACCATTGTTGGCTACCAAGGCATTAAAACCCACGCTTTGAGTGTGAAAAGCCTGGTACCCAAGATAGAATAAATACCCTGCTCCCACTGTTTTGAGTACCCAAAAACCCCATTCCGATGAAGCGACAATTGCGCTTACACCGAGGGTCGCCCAGAGAGTGTGAATAAGACACCCCAGTGCGCACCCTAAGGCAAAACTAACCCCAGCTTTACGGCCTCGACTAATACCTTGCCCTAACACCATCAGATTATCGGGACCTGGGGTTATAATCACGATAACTGAGGCCGTTATAAAGGCAATTGTCAAGTCTTGCGCTAACATCATCGTTTTCTTGATCCTATTAGGCGATACCGTTGCTGAACAAGTCTGTGACCTAAAGCTGTGGTGTTAAATGACTTTGAGCTCAATGGCGTAGAGTATGCCACAGTGGCGTTTTTTGAGGTTGACTCAGTTGTGAGTAGCGTGAGGATAAGACTAGCAAACAACGAAAGAGGTGGTTCTATGATCAACGTAGAATTTCTGCAATCACATGCCCTGTTTGGCGGTATCGGCGACGCGGATATAAAAGCGATTCAGACCCTCTTGCAGGAAGAATACTTCTCCAAGGGGGATTTTCTGGCTAAAGAGGGAGAAGCGGGCGACCGTCTGTATTTTATCTGCGAAGGTTCGGTAGAGGTTTTAAAGAAAATAGATGGTTTGGCTGAAGTCGGACAAGTCAGTCTTGCCGTTTTTGGCAAGGGAGACACCATCGGCGAAATGGAACTGATTGACATACAACCCCGTTCGGCTTCTGTGAGGGCGCTAGAAGACGTTTCGGCACTTAGTCTCTCCAATCAAGCTATGTATCACATCTACAAACATCACCTGGATGTGTTCGCAAGGCTAGTGCTAAATATCGCTCGGGAAATTAGCCGACGATTGCGTCGAATGGATGCGCTCGTAGGTAGTTCTCTGTTTTCCGCGCCGCCTGAAACCGATACATCCCGCCACAGGGATACACCTTCTGTTACTTTGAAAGTTGATCGCTAGAATCTAACGGTACTTTAAGTAATGCTGAATAGGGAGGTCTATATCTAGCGACTTAGTTAAACTTAATAAACTATTACGATGATTTAACATTTAAAAGAAAAAAACTATCTGCCAGATGCTATCATAAAACTAAAATATGACACTTTTATGACATGTTTGGTGATTAATTCTACAAGTCTAGCAGTACCTAATACGATGGTCGGTTTCGCTGCTAGGTTTGTTCTCTGCTGATCAACACTAATCTTTGTAAAAGTAAATTTATAAAAAGTCGTTTTATAAAAATTACTTAAATTTAAACTGTCTGCCCTAGCGCGGCTTTGCTAATCAAGGCTGTTATACCTTATGAATAAACTATCAGCAACATACCAATCTATCAAAAATCTCAATCAACCCAGTGCAACCCTATTTTTAATATTGCTGCTCTTTGGGGATCTTATCTATATAGCACTTCATATTATTGAGGCATTCACGCCGTTTTTGCAAAACCAGCTTCTTTCTATTGAAAGAGACCGAGGTTATGCAGAGATGTATCAATACCTCAAATGGATTTGGATCATTAGTCTGTTAGTTTATATTTCTCTACAAAAAAGGGCGTTTAATTATTTCGCCTGGGTATTGGTTTTTACCTATTTTTTCTTCGACGATGCCTTACATATCCACGAGCTTGTCGGAGGTTACATTGGAAATAACCTAAATGTAGCCCCTGCTTTTGGGCTAAGACTGCAAGACTTTGGAGAACTTATTGTCTCAGCGACGGCGGGAATCAGTTTAATAGCCTTTGTTATGTGGGCTTATCGCCGTGGTTCACAAGATTTCAAAAATATATCCAAGGATATATTGTTGTTAATCGGAGCTTTGGTTTTTTTCGGTGTTGTCGTGGATATGGCGCACATTGCCATTCGTTTGGGGTGGTTGGTGACTTTTATATTGGGTGTCATCGAAGACGGGGGTGAGATGTTAGTCGTGACGCTCATCCTTTGGTATACCTTTATGTTGTCAGTGCGTAATGACAAGACCCCTGTTTACCTATGCGATCTCGTGTCTATTATGTTGACCCCGAGAAAATTCATGTCTGTCAATGACAATGACCAAATCAAATCCGTGCTGTTGCATAAATCAGCCTACGATTTAAACAAACACGATATTAAAAGCTTTCGACAATACCGTTAGCCTGAATTAATGTAGTGTTTCAGCTGATTCCCAGCAAATAAATTCTGAAAATAATCCTAGCTCTGGTGCTGATGATGTATTCTAAAAGTTCCTGTAATTATTGTCGTTGGGCTTGGGGTGGTAGGGGCGAGAGATAACCAGTAATCAAGATCAGCAAACCGACCACTAAAAATGAAATAATACGCGCCAGGGTGCCCACGTCGATCAGATCCACTAAAAATAGCTTAGCGACTACAACGCCCAGCAAGCTACTGCCGGTTAGCCATATTGAACGTTTTTCAAGCCGTGTTGCTGTTGTCATCAGGCTTAATGCTAACAGTGTCCAGACAATGGATAAGGTGGCTTGAAAGCGTGCCGATGCCAGCAAGGCAGAGACAGTAAAGGGGACATCCCCCCAAAAATGAATAACTCGTGCGACAACGCCATTAAGCCCTACAAACATGATCGCCGCCCAACTATACCAATGTCCTGCGGCCGATAGGGGAATAGAGGTATTTCGAGTCCAATGAAACAACACAAACAACACCATTAGCTGCACCGATTCGAGGGGGTTCAGCAATGGTAAATAAAGTAAGGGTTGCGGATCCCCCAGTTGCATACTAGCGTGTATCATCCATAAGGTCAGAAATAAAACTATAGGTAAAAGACCATTATTAAGATAGTCAGCCTTAAAGCGTTGTACTGGCCAGTCAAGCTTTGTACCCGCCATCCGCAGCCCTAAAATGGTGGCAGCCGGTATAAACCCCCAGATGCTATAGCCCCAGGTTTCGGGTAACCAACGATTGATCCACCAGGCCGTTTCCCAAGTGAGTAAAAAAACGGCTAAGTACAGGGTTATGCGATGATTAAAACGCACCATCAAGGCAGGCCACTGGGTTTCAAAATACCAAAGTAGAGCGTATTGGATAGTAAACGCCAAGGGCCAGGCCCATAAACCCCAGCCCTCAAAGGGATGCCCATGGATGGAGTCTATAAAAACCCAAAAGGCAAGTATGACCATAATCGGCAATAAGCCAAGGGGCGGAAAACCCATAGGACGCCAATCGAGGTGGCGGCTAAGGAAGGCCATTGCAGCACCGCTTAAGGCGACAAAAATAAGGGTGATTGCAAACCGATGGATGGGAGCCACATAAATCCAAATGTCATGTAAGCCCGCGCCAAACCACCAAAAGAGTCCCCACGCCAAAGCAGCGACGGGTGCATAACAAGACTCGGATTTAAAAAGCGCGTTTCTGTGTCGGTCGAGGAAAAATCCCGAGATTAATCCAGACACGCTGAGCATCAGACCGCCCAGATACAGACTGTTGAATACAGCTGTGTCAGTGGCCGGTTTATCAAAAGCAAGCAGAAAAGCGATACCCGCCGCCAACTGTACACCGAGGCCAAACAGGCGTGCTAAAAATCGCTTTTGACGAACACCCACCCACACCAATGCGGCGCCTTCCAACGTCCAGGCGGCACCTGTCCAACGTCCATCTACAGCCAGAGGAATGGCTAATGTAGAAAATGCAATGGCCAGGGCAAAGAATGCCTCTACCAACAGATTTAAGTCGTTGTGACGTCTTAGTGCGTTGGCGACGCCACCGTAAAAGAGTCCTACTATTAGAGCACTAATCGCGAGACCATACTCGAAATCCGCCACAAGGGCGCTCTGTAGCCCAAAGCTGGTGAGGGGAACACCGAAAACCAGGGAACTGTCTAGATAACTGTTAAGCTCAGGCGGCTGACGGTGAGCGTAAAGGATGGGAACAGCCACATAAAACAGAAAAAAGAGAATTAAAAAGGGTTCAGTACTTTTGAAATAGATGGGTTGGTAGTATTGATAACCCCATAGGGAGGCGATAATAAAGGTAAAGAAAAATCCTATAAGATTGAGTTCCCGCCAGGCTTTAAACCAAGCAATGGCAAAAATACCAGCATCTAACACGCCATAGTAAGAAAATAAAAAAATGTGATTGTTGCTGTGGGAGATGAGTGCCGGAGCAAGAAAGCCGCCAATGGTGGCGAGGATGGCAAGGCTACGGGCATTCTGTAATACAGCGAAAGCATTAGCGACGACAACCAGTATGACCATCAATGCTAATCCTGCTGCAGGGGAAAGCAGATCATAATGGTTTACAGCAGCAAACAGGGTGAGATAAATAATGCCCATGCCGCCACCCTCTAATACTAACCCGTAGCTGCGCCGAGAGTTTTGCAGACGCCAACCGATAGTCATTAAACCCATGGCAGCCATGACCACTGTGACTAAGCGCAGTTCGATGGGAAATAACCCTCGATCTGCCGTGTACTTGAGCAAAAACGCTACACCAAAAAACAACACAACGACGCCAATTCGCGCCATGGCGTTGCCGCCCACAAACCATTCCTTCAAGATGGACAATACATTAGGCGAGATCTGCCCTGTCGATGGCTCTTTTTTGGGTGGTGGGGTTACCGTTGTGGCTACTGGAACGTCGGGAATAGAGGTTACATCGGGGGTTGCGTTTTCTGCTGATGTGGAAGAAGGCGGTAACAAGCTTGGTGCAGAAGTTTGCTTAGGTTCAGAAAGCTTTTTATCCTGTTGAAGTGGCGATATAGCTTCTCTTTGCAGAGTTTCTAGGCGGGTTAAGCGATTTTCTAGTTGTTTAATACGGCTGAAGAAAATCCCCAGCAGAATAGGCAGCGTGAGCAAAAAAAGCCCGTAAAGAATGCCGATGAGTACTAGGGATGTCATGGTTTATAGGTCAGAACTTACGTAGCTCGTTCCAGAAGACGCCGTAAACACGTCCCTCTCGGAGGCTTGACGACGGCCATCCGGGCCGCCGACACTTCTTGTACGAGCTACCCAAGTTCTGTTTTTACGTAAGTCAAGTAGGTTATAGTCGTCCACTGCGTTTGATATCCCAATAACGATTGACCACGGCGATGGGTAGCTCTTGGGGTGGCACATCCAATATCAAACTGCCTTGCTTATAGAGTTTCTCCCGACAGCGCTCCCGAGCGGCTAGATAATGACAGGTCGCTCCATAGAGACGTGCTTGAGGTAAAGTTTCTACAGGCTTGTTTAGCAGATCGTCCAATACGTGTTCTCGAAGACTTGCCAGGAGCACCACATGGCGCTGCTTTAATAAACCAATGGCGGCTGATAGTTCGTCGCTATCTTCATCCCGCAGATTGGTCAATAACACCAGCAGCGCTCGTTTCCGTTGCCGGGTCATCAGTAGGCTGGCGGCATGGGTGTAATCAGCAGGCTGTAAAGTGGGTTGCAAATCGTAAACGGTACGAATAAGGGTATTGAGAAAACCATTGCCTTTTTTCGGTGCTAACCAGCGCAAATCACCACCAAAACTCTGCACACCCACCGCATCACCCTGATGCAGAGCCACATAAGCTAGCAAAATCATAGCGTTTAGGGCATGATCAAAATGACTTAACGGACCATCTCGGGTACGCATGCGGCGGCTGCCGTCTATTAGAAAAACCACCGACTGATCCCGTTCTTCTTGGTACTCTTTAGCAATCAGTTTACGGGTTCGGGCAGTGGCTTTCCAATCTATCTGGCGTAACGTGTCGCCGACCCGGTATTCCCGAAGTTGATGAAAATCCTGACCTTCGCCGCGCCGCCGTCGTTTATGAATGCCCATGGCGGTGATACGATGATCGGTAGCCAACAGAGCGTACTGGGCTAGGGTGGCAAAATCAGGATACACCTTCACGGTCATGGGTTCAGCGAGCTTTAAAGTGCGTTGCCATAACCGATAACGGGAATCCAGTAAGGTTTGTACTGTGCCAAAGTACATTTCTCCCCGTTCGAGGGGTCGGATACGATAGACTATTTCTGTCCAGCCATGGTCGATTACTTGAATAGTTTGGGGAAGGCCAGTCAGTTCCGCGGGTTGGGGATAATGGTCGAATACTGTCAGTCGGTACGTTTGATCCGTCGGATTGTTAAAGCGTAGTTTAACATCACGCCAAGCGCCCAGGGGCAATATGCCTGGGACTAATCGCTGGACGGAAATGGGTGCGCCAACACGCAGTATCCAGGCATCCCAGCCGACAGAAACCAATCCTAAACCACCTATCAATAACCATACCGGTAAAGTTTCTGGCCATAGAACCGGTGACAAACCCAGTAGAGTCCAAATACTTAGAAGAATAAGCAAACGACGGCCTGGTCTCATAGGCGGGGAGCATCTACACGATCAAGCAGTTCATCGATAACCGTGTCCATAGGGCGACCTTCCATTTCAAATTCAGCCGCGAGGGTAAGGCGATGCCGTAAAACCGCCTTGGCAATTCCCTTGATGTCATCGGGGGTCACGAACTCTCGCCCTTTTAACAGTGCGTGGCCGCGAGCGGCCCGAATCAGCGCAATACTACCCCGCGGGCCTGCACCCATGGCGATCCCAGGGAAGTCTCGGGTCATGAGTACCATGCGTACCGCGTAATCCACTACCTGGTCGTCGATGGCGAGTTTGGCGGCGCACTGTTGAACCTGTAGAATTTTTTCCGGGCTTGCCAAAGGTTGCAGACGAGAAACATCCAGTTTATCCCCCACTTGACCCAGGGTAACAGCCCGTACTAAAGCGACTTCTTCCCTATGGTTCGGGTAATCGATAAGGATCTTTAATAGGAAACGGTCCAATTGTGCTTCCGGCAGCGGATAGGTGCCTTCTTGTTCCACCGGATTTTGCGTAGCCAAAACCATAAAGGGAAGCGGTAAGGGAAGCGCTTTGCCTTCAATGGTGGCTTGTCCTTCTTGCATCACTTCCAACAATGCCGCCTGGGTTTTGGCGGGCGCCCGATTGATTTCATCAGCCAACAGTAGATGACAAAATACCGGACCACGACGAATGTCGAAGCCCTCGCTGCGGGGATTATAGATGGCGTGTCCAGTGACATCGCTGGGCATTAAATCCGAGGTAAACTGAATACGGGAAAATTCTCCGCTGATACTCTTAGCAAGGGCCTGGGCGAGAAGGGTTTTACCTAAACCGGGAACCCCTTCTATTAACACATGACCAGCGCCTATCAACGCGGTCAATACTTGGTCCACCACGGTTTCCTGACCGATGATGGCTTTACAGATTTCGCTACGCAGAGATTGTAGAGTGGTCCAAGCGTCTTCCGCTTGCTCTGGGGAGAGGGTATTCATGATTAAAATCCTTAACGGTGTTTAGGTCCTTGGCTACGCTCCATCACCCACGTTACAAATGCTTTGCAATGTATTGTAAGGTATGGATACGTTGCGTAAATTCCTGTTCGCTGGGTGTTGATCGCCTTGTTTGTAGAGCGTCAGCTATCTGCTCCGGTGCGAGTTTGATCCGTTCCGCTAGATAGGTGATTTGCGCTGTGGTGGATAGTCCTTGCCAAAGGGGGAAACGCTTTTCTAACCGTTGCAAAGTGCGTTGGCGGGCTGCCCTCAGGAGTGCGTCTTGGCTTCCCTGATGCCATAGAAAACGGCCACTGGCTTGCAAATGTTCTCGCAAGCTGCGCTGAGTGGGTGGCGTTGAGATGAGGCGAGGTCCTAACCGATAACTGGCCGCCCAGAGACCAGCCATGATGGTAAAGGTGGCACCGATTAAAGGCATCCAGGCCAAATCCCAGAGTAATTGTAGCAACGAGGGCATCTGGCGTATGTACTGTAGCCATACCGTGCCTTCCTGGTTCCTTTTATCTAGCAGCAACCAAAGTAGATCAGCATGGTCATGGTCGGCGAGACGCTCATTGCTAAAGAGGGTGAAATCATTTAGCACAGTGATGAAACCCTCGCCCCATTTATATTGAAGTAAATACACGCTATCCCCATCAGCAGCTTTCCAGATAGCGTCGTCGCGTCTGTTGTGCAAGCTCAAATGACTTCTTAACGCGAGTTCTAGTTTGCCAGGTGGAGGGCCGTATTGGAGTAAAACCTGTTGCGGCAGGTTTGGGTTGTATTCTGCCACCTGGATAGAGAGGCTATCCAGTAGTGGATTACTGCCATTTCCCGGTTTATAAGGCTGATAGACGCTGAATAGGAGATGACCCCCTGTAGCTACCCAACGCAACAGCGATTCAGCGCGTGCTTGAGTCAGCCCATAGCCTGGTGTCGCCAATAGCACCGTATCCTCTGCAGCAAGGGTTTTTGGCAGCTCAGAGAACATACCCACGCTTTGCGCCGGGGTGCCTAAGCGCTCCAATAAGCGCTGCGCGGCATAAAACCCATTGCGCCGGGCTTCTCCCTGGTAATCCGTAGCGCTGTAAACGGATTTTTCAACCAGATGCTGCTGCACCCAATAGGTGAGGGCCGCCCCCAAGGTAAGCAATAGCACGAACCCAGCCAGCCAGATAGATCGTCTCATGAGGTCACCTGGAAATATTTGGACCATTGCTCGCAGAGTTGGCGTACTTCTTCATCAGTCGGTAGGTGATGGCCATAAGCCGTTGCGGACCAAAAACGGGTTAAATGTTTTAAATAACGCACCCATTCGTGGTCCCATGAGAGGCAAGTGCTGGCTATTTGTAGACATTCATCTTCTGTGGCCGCCTCGCCAAATTGCACGCCTTTTCTATTAGTGAGGGCTAGTAAGGTGTTTTGGTAAATGAGGCTTAGTGCTTCTCGTTGATGCCCTGTGGTCCATAGCATCCAGGCATCTTCCGCCGTCGTGGTGGATAGGGCTGTAATAGGTTTGTCGAGACCTTGTAAGACAGGAGGAAGAGATGCAAGGGTTGTGGTTTTTTGGCTAGCGTATGGTGGCGTGTTCTTAAACAGATACCACGCTACCATCCCTATAAACAGGACAATAGCACCCCATAAGCTGAGTTCTATGACATTAGCAAAAACTTGACCTAGCAGACCGGTAGTCGCCGTTTGCGACTCTGATGGTTGCAATTCTTCCGATTTGGTCTTGAGAGACCAGCGCTCGCGCAGTATACAGTGGGGAAACGGCTCTTCTTGTAAGACTTTTGCCAGAGTACGTTTGATGTTGCTAGGAGATTTTTCCAGACGTGCTTGCTGTTCTCGGAGAACTTGGCACCCAGAGCTGACCTCCGATACAGGGCTATCAGGCATGGCCAAGGCTGGCTGTAACGCCGAAAAACCTAAACAACAACCAAAAGTCACTGCAGCGATAAATGAGATTGTGTGGTGCGCCAGACGTTGGCCAAGACGCCGAAAACCAATTTCTATATCCCAACCCTCCAACCAGACGCGCCGGTTAAGATAAAGGGTAAAACCTGCTGCCACATAAAATGGTTCCACCAGGCAAAGTCCGCAAAGAAATAAACCGTTGAACAAAAGTTGCTGGGCTAGCGATGTAGACGTAAATAAGTCGAGAAATTCAACATCGGCAAAATCCGCCACCAGCATCCACAACATCCCCATAATCGCCAAATTAACCACAATTTCCAAATTAATGCAGACGATGGTAAGCCATATGGCAGCGCCTCGGTCCTTGGCACCTAGAATTTTCTGCCGTTGGCGGCGCTGCTTTCTGGATAGCTTCTCCAGTTGTCGAACCGGTAGATGAAAAGATCGCGCTGGGTCGAGACGCGCATAAGTCAAAACCCCTATCGCCTGCGGACGTAGTAAGCTAGGTAAGTCCTTGAGGGTTTGCCGCAATGAGGGTACTTCGCCAAATAGAGCATGGCTTAAAATATATAAGGGAATACGATCTAATAAAGGTTTAAGCCACCAAATAAGCCAAGGTACTAACCAAAGCGCTTGGCTGCACACCCCATGGAGTACTACGGTTAAGGGCAAAAGGACTGCAAACCAACTTTTATAAAGGGGTTTCCACCAGGCTTGTACCAAAGCAAAGCCCAGATCGATGGCTTCCCAAGGGTTGCGGGGACGCAGCACGGCGGTGGTCGCTTCAAGTCCCACGGCGGCCGGCCAGTCCTAGATAAAGGATAACTAATACCCAAAATAAGCCACCAACGCTATAGCGGAGGTTAGGGGAAAGGGCATGATTGGAAGACCAAAATGCTTCTGTAAAAGCAGCCAATAACAGCATTCCTGCGACGCCATAAATCAGTCTTACGCTGTCGGCGGCGGCTCGGCGTAGGGCATCCAAGCGGCTATAGCGTCTTGGCGCGACCAAGGCCAAACCTAGTTTTAGACCAGCCACGCCCGCTATGACGATGGCCGTCAATTCAAAAGCGCCATGACCCACGATAAAAGGAAAAAACGTCTCTGCATAGCCTTGAGCCGTTAAATAACCGGCTACTGCCCCAATCAGTAAGCCATTAAACAGGAGTGTGATAATGGTGCCGATGGCGAATACAATACCCATGGCAAAGGTGCGAAAGCCGATGCTGATATTGTTATAGATATAGTAACCCAGCATAAACACATCGTTTTCAGCAGTGCGATTATAGCCTTGCCCCCGTTGATACATGGCTTCATATTCCCTTACCGTAGTCTGATCCAGCAGCGTGTAAATCATCTCGGGCGTCATATAAACGACCCATGCCATAGTCACCAGGGGCATATAAAAAAGGGCAGTGCAAAACCAAAACAGCGCTGCATTTTGGCGTACCCTATGGGGAAAACCATGGGCAATAAAATCCATGATGTCCCTAAAGCGATTTGAGGGTCGTTTGTGAAGCTGTTGGTAGGCGCGTAACGTCAAATGGTTGAGATAATCGATAAGGTTAAGACTATAGTGCCGTTCCCTAGCAATAGCCAACTGCTGGCAGATTTGTCGATAAGCTCCAGGAAACTCTGTGCTAGGAAGGGCTATTTTTTGATCACTTTTACCACCTTCCAAGAGCGTTAGACGCTTTTCAAATGCACCCCATAGACCTTGGTAATGATCCTCAAAATAGCGTTGTTTCATGGTCTGGAATCCATCTCATTGGGGTTTTCTCCCAGCAACCAACGAGCATTGGCTAAGAGTGCTTGGGTTGATTCAGGTGTACTGTTTAGTGGAGACAATAAGGTAGCGAGCTCGTCCTGCCGTTGTGGGCTCAACTGAGGACTGCGTTCCGCAAACTGAATAATCAAACGTTGCTCGTTGGAGGTCAGAGGAAATAGCGGCTTCTGTAAAGGCCCTTTATACAACTGAGGATTAATAACGGGTTGATCGTGATAAATGACCAAAGTGCCTGCCGCCAGGTCGCCTAAGCGCTGAAAATTGTGATTGAGTAACATGGATATGAATCCAAAGCCATAGGCAAGGGGCAAAAAATCCACGGCTCTCAGTAAATTTCGGATCAGGGAAGCGGATATATCAACAGGTGTGCCGTTAGCATTGATAACCTTGATACCAAATACCTTTTTCCCTGGTGTGGCGCCCTCTCGGAGGACTTCAAACAGCACTGGATAAAACCATTCCATGGTAAATAGCGCAATAAGCCACAAACCAAAACCTGTCTGGCCTAGAAAACTAAGAAAAAATAACGCCCCCAATAAAATACTGTATTTGATAAGACTATCGATGCTCCAAGCGAGGGCCCGAGGTACGGGTCCGGCGAAGCGGAGATTTAAGTTAATTCCTTCTGGAGTTTCGACAGCGCGTATTGTGTCGAGCAGTTCCATGTTTGTTTCCAACAGTAATGGTGACTAAAAAGCGAGGCTGCGTAGTGATATAAGATTTTTGGCACGAATTATGCCAAAAATCCTAAGAGAAGCAAAAACCCTTTTATTGTGGTTTCAGGAGCTGTTTCAAAAACTCGCATAGGTTCGCTGAATCAAGGCGCAGCGCCTTCGAGCAGCGCAGTTTACATAAGGTAAATGAGCAGCGGAGAAGGTGCTGTAACGCCGAGTCAGCGGACATGAGCCGGTTTTGAAACAGCTTCTCAAAGGGAGCTTTGTATCCGCAATGTCAATATTTTTTGACTTCTAAAAGCCCAATTTCGGCACTTATCGACAAACATAATTCGTTAGGGAAGACATAGCGTATGACAGATTTAAATCCTTATGAGATGCCAAAGAGCGACGTGGCCATCGTTGATGATAAAATGTTTTCTGATGTGAAACTTTTTTCTGTAACAGGTCGCCTCGGTCGAATTCGTTATCTCGGCTATTATATGGGCATCACCCTTTTAGGCGCGTTGCTGGTAGGTTTAGCAATGGCGCTGCTAGGCTTTACAACTACTGTGTTGCCGGAAGACATATCGTTAGCCCTATCTGTTGTGGTTATGGGGGCGGCTTATATTTTTATGATTGTAGTGAGCTTTATGCTGTGTATTCAGCGTTTGCATGATGTCAATGCTAGCGGTTGGTGGTGTCTATTATTTTTAGTGCCTGTCGTTAATTTGATACTGAGTTTAGTGCTTTTGTTTGCACCAGGTACCGCGGGGGCCAACCGATTCGGTAATGAAACACCCCCCAACAGTGGAGGCGTGATAGCGTTGGCCAGTATTCCTCCCATTGCGCTAGTGGTTGTCCTCGTCACTGTCACGGCTATTTCTGGTTTTCAAGACTATACCGAGCTCACTCAAGAAACGAGTATTAGTCAACTGCAACAATAAGCGACGAGATTGAAGATTATCAGAAAGAGATAAACATAGAGCGTTAGCAGCAATACTTAATATTATTTTATAGACCTTCCAGATTGCCCGCCGCTGTTGTGGTGGGCAATATACTTTGCATGGGGTCAATTAAGCCACCAAACCCTTGAGTAAGATTTGTTCCTTAGCTAGAGTGCTTTGTCCATTTATACACAAACTATCGGGGTTGTTTAAGCTTTATGCTATTCGGACAAAAAACACATCCAGCGAATTTTGAGTATGGTGAGCAACTTTCCTTACAGAGTGACAGCGTATTAATTTCTGGTAATGGCTTTTCCACAGAAATCAAATGTGCTCAGATTACGGATTTCTGTATTCGTTTGCAGTTTAATAATACGCAAGTTGTCGATCAACAGAATTATTCCGATAGCATAATCCGCCAATATCGACAAGGTCAGACTATTTTACCCCAACGTAACCATAGCCAGAATGGTGCTGTGTTCCCGATTCTCGATGGGCGAGTCGACCTTCACGCTTCCCGGTTTAGGCTAGAGATGGCGTCCGGTTTCCAATTGGAAACCTGTGACGAAGGTATTGGCTTTAGTGGAGAAAAGTTTGCCCTCAATTTTAGCGTTGAAGATATCTGTGGATTCTATGGTTTTGGTGAACGAACCAAACGCTTGAATAAGCGTGGCAATAGTATGGATTTTTGGAATGTGGATGTGGTAGCTGTTTTTCCTCACACCTACCAACGAGATGACTATGACCCCAGTTATGTCTCTATCCCCTTTGCTATTATCAAACAAGCTAAGGGATATGGAGGTATCTATTTTGATAACCCAGGGCGAGCCATGATAGATGTCGAGCACATTCGTCCAGGACAACTGATTTATCAATCCCTCGCAGGCTGCACAGATGTATATTTCTTCAATGGTCCCTCGTTACGTCAAGTGGTGCAGCAGTTTACCCAGTTGACAGGTCGAGCGGACGTCCCTTCAGTGTGGAGTTTAGGTTACCACCAATCGCGCTGGGGTTATGCCACAGAAGCAGACTTTTTAGCGCTCAGCCATACATTCAAGCAGCTAGATATCCCGGTTAGCGCCCTTTGGTACGATATCGACTATATGGATGGCTATCGGCTCTTTACTTGGAATAATCGGTCTTTCCCAGAACCTAACCGACTTAATCGAACGTTAAAAGAAGCGGGAATCCACACGGTCACTATCGTCGATCCAGGTGTCAAGAAAGAGCCTGGTTATTCTGTTTACGAGAGTGGCAAAGGGCTGTTTTGTCAAACTGCTCAGGGCAAAGATTATGTAGGTAGAGTTTGGCCGGGGGATACGGTGTTTCCCGATTTTACCCAAGCCGCCACCCAAGCCTGGTGGGCGGATAAGCTGGTGTCTTTTATGAACGAAAGTGCTATCGATGGGGTGTGGCTAGATATGAATGATCCCGCCACGGGTTATAGCGACCCTGAAGATATGCGTTTCGCTCAGGGTACTGTGCCCCATGATCGATATCACAACCAATACGGGCACTTTATGGCTAAGGCAAGTCACCAAGCCTTGGAAGAAAGCAATCCAAATGGTCGTCCATTTCTTTTAACCCGCAGTGCTTGCGCAGGTAGCCAGCGGTTTACTGCCGTTTGGACAGGTGATAATGCCAGTAATTGGCAACATCTGCGCATGGCGATTCCAGCTACCCTGAATTTAGGGCTTTCTGGCGTCGCTTTTAGCGGTCCCGATGTGGGCGGCTTTATGGGCCATACAACGGCTGAATTGTTGGTGCGTTGGTATCAGACCTGTTTTTTGTTTCCCTTTTTTCGTAATCATTCCGTATGGGATTCGAAAGCCCAAGAGCCGTGGCAGTTTGGACCGCAATGCCTGGACTTGATACGGGCTACTATTCAAACTCGTTATCGGTTGCTGCCCTACCTCTATAATTGTTTTTTTACTCATTATTTGACCGGGGATCCGGTGTTACGGCCACTGCTGTATGAATACGAAGATGCGCAATTTGAAAATCTTGACGATCAATTTTTGCTGGGAGATAGTCTTATGGTAGCGCCTGTGGTTAGCCAGGGAAATCAGGCCAAACAGGTTAGTAGTAGTACAAGTACAAGTATGGTAGATCAAACACGCTTTATTACTTTTCCAGAGGGTTGGTGGTTTGATCTTAATCGCGGCGAATGGCTTAAGGGTGGAAAAACCCTGTCCTACCCTGTCGGGTTGGATGCTGTTCCCCTGTTCGCACGAGATGGGGCTATCATTCCGTACCATAATGGACCGATTCACAATGCTTTAATGGACCATAATGACCTGGAACTACATATTTTTAGCAAGGAAAAACCTGCAACCTTAACGTATTTTATTGATGACAAGAAATCACGGGGGTATCAACATGGATATTACAATACAGTTTTTATTTCAGTTACGATAAATTCTTTAAAACTGCATTTGGATATTATAGAAAACGGAGATTATCCTATTGATTCGACGAAATTTTTACCCGTGTTATATGGTTATGAGAAAAACTGCAAAGCGGTATTAAATAACAAAAATATACTAAAAACAAAAACCTTGAACTTACACCCAACACTTCGTCAATGGGTCTCTCGAAGTATTCCGGTACTCGCTTAAATTAAATAGTGTTATTGTGTTATTTAACTAAACCACTGATAAAAAATACTTTATATGGTATGTTGTGAGATGAATAAACAGCTCTATTATATATTGTTAAGTGTTTTTATAAATTTTATTTGCGTTTAAAACATCTAAAATATCTTCACGCATATCAATAGGTTCAATTTCAGGGGACGGGGTCCGGTTAGGATCTTGTAGAGAATCGAGTACTTCAGTTGGATTTAATAATTGCGTTTCAGTGGGATTTAATATTGCCTCTTGTTGGCGATTTTTAGGAGGAAACCATGTTAAAGCTACCATCGCGCAGACAGCTAAGACGCTAGGAAATATGAGTATTTTTATATCAATCGGTTTATTAGTATCAGTAGCCATGTTTTAAATTCTCATGTTTCAGCAAATAAACAAAATGATGCCCTATATGTGTGAATATTCTGTTACTCAATAAAAGGACAAGCCTTATGGAACTCAAATAAGTTTTTTTTAACCCTATGCCTATCTATTAGCATATGTTGTGCCTACTTTTTTTAAGCATATAATAAATAAAAAGAATATTTTTTTGCCAAAAAGCAACGTTTGCTGTAATTAAGCAACAAATACACTAAAGGCTATGGCCAAAACTAAATAGGTTCAATATGGACCGAAAACGGTTCATATTGAACCGCATGCCATCAACGCTGGGATAAAATTTGCGCAAAGTTTTGTAAACTTTTCTTTACAGGAATGTAAATTTTACATACAAACTATCACCCATGGTTTTGGCGTAGGGGGGGGTTATTATGAAGTGAGGAAAAAAAGGGCGGGTAAACAAAAAATCTTCAAGATTTGTTTGTAGACCAACCATTTTATGTTCTAGGACAGAATGTGTAATGGTTTCATTAAAAAAATGTCAAACTATATTAACGGTATAGAGAATGGTGGGTTTTCAAAAAACATAAAAAAAGAGTTATTCGTAACCAAACTTGAACAACTCTTTTCTCGTAAAACGATGAAGTTTAAAAAATTTAACGACGGCTGTTAGCAGCAAAGGATGCCTGGGGGAATCTAGGGGTAGGGTTTATTAAGTTCTCGTTTGTCGAAGGATGGGAACTTTTTTTATCTGTTAAGACAGTTGTTGATTGTCGAGACCCAATCCATTCGCTCAACTGATCTAAAGTATCGCTGAGTTTATTTGTCACCTCATTCTGCAGTTTCCCCATTTTCTCAACTTCAGGTGGGATAGATAAATTGCTATCAAAATGCAAGCTTTTATCTTTAAGTATATCTTCTCGTAATGTTATTCCGTAACGGGCTAACAAAGGCGCCAACTCGTTTTTGCGAGTCAACATATCATGCCGTGTGGTTTGATAAGCGTGTTCACAGACGTTACGGCGATTGGCAAAACTAAATACATTAGAAAAAAACATAACCGCATCACCGCTATTGGGTTCAAAAAGAATAACATCTCGATCAGGATATTCTGCAGTGTATTTAGCCAAGCCTATTTTCATACGCGAATAGATCAATGCATAAAAGGTTTGTGACATAACAACGGGTAAACCGCCATCCACTAGTGTTTTTAGTTCATTACTATTAGGTTTTGCAAAACGTGCATTAAAAGGCACTAAGGGATTAATACAGAATAGTAAATCAGCGCCTTCATCTAAAGCTGTGGAGGCATGTACAGTTTTCTTAATACCTCCATCGATATAATAATGCCCGTCAATTTTTACGGGTGGATAAAGCCCTGGTACCGCCGTACTGGCTTGAACAGCTTTAGATATGGGGACGTGTTGAGAGCCTCTGGCACCAAATTTAACAACCTCACTGGTATCTAAGTTAGCCGCAACTACAAATAATTTCCGTTTTAATCGGCAAAAATCGTTCGTGCGACCTCGACTAGTAAAGATTTTTTCTAAGAATTGGGCTATCGGCTCATTGTCCAAAAGTCCGGGTGGAATCGCGAGGGCCAGTTTGCTCAGGGCAGCTACCAGGCTGCGGTCGTCAGGATCACGAATAAAACTCGATACTGCCTCGGAAAGGAGTCTAGGCACTGATCTGAGCCCTTGCCAGTAAAGTCGAAAGGCAGGCCGCAAAAAATTTCCTGGATCAAGGGGGAAAGCTTCGGATTCATTACTCACAAAAATTTTGCACATTTTTGCTGGTGTGAAGCCATTTGCTAACATGGAAGCGTTAGCCGCTCCTGCACTAACGCCTACATAAACTTTCAGGTCGTTAAAATCCACGCCTTCAAGAGCTTCGTCTAGGGCAAGCAAGGCGCCAATTTGATAGATAACTCCCAGCGGGCCTCCACCTGCCAGTGCTAAACCTACACGAGGTTGATTACCAGCTTTGTTGCTACCCATAACCTTGGAACTTAGCATGTCGGCTCCTTAAAGATCTTTTCTGACACATTTGGTCAATGCCAACTAGTATACACGATTAACTGTCTTCTGTGCTATCGCTAATAACTTGCATCCTCGATTATCAATACGTTAAGGTAATTTTTTTAATCAGTGCCTATAAATAAGTTAACTGATAATTAAATGTATTAAAAGAAAAACACCTCAAATTTTTTGATTTTTTAAGGAGCTTTCAAATTGGTTTAAAAAAAGATTAATGTTTTACAAAGGAATATTTATTATCAAAGTTTATAAGTTTTTATTGAGCTTAATTAACCTATTTTCTAAACCAATTAAACTAACAACATGTTTTATTAGAGAACTGAAAAACAGTAAAGTGCGCCTCAAAATCTTGTTGAAGCGGCTATAGTAGTATCATGAGAAAAAATATTAGCGTGTTTTGTAGCAAAATCTTGATTTATGGCTAATCATAATTAAGTGCTTTGGCGGAGAAAAGCCTATGTTTAGAACAGCGGAGCTTGGCCACAAGGTTGCAAAACAAGACTATAAGCAGCGGGAATCCGTGTTGCGCCAGCAGCTCCTGGAGGTTCAGCGGAAAATGAATCAACTAGGACGCTTTTCAGTGATTGCTGTGTTCGCTGGGGTGGATGGTGCTGGTAAGGCCCAAACAGTGAATCTATTAAATGAATGGATGGACCCGCGCTGGCTGGTGACCCGGGCCTATGGGGAAGCCTCTGAAGAAGAACGGGAACGGCCAGAATTCTGGCGGTATTGGCGGGATTTGCCACCCCGGGGACGAATAGGTTTATTTTTGCGTTCTTGGTATTCTAGGCCGATTCTCGATCGCGTGTATGGTCACATTACATGTGCAGAATTGGATAAGCGTCTAGATCGAATTATTGCATTTGAAAAAGCCTTAGCCGATGATGGGGCAATTATTCTAAAGTTTTGGATGCATTTAAGCCGCGAAGCGCAAAGAAAGCGGCTCAAAAGCCTTGAGAAAGATCCTTTAACCCGGTGGCAGATTAAGGACACCAGCTGGGAACACTGGCGCATGTACGATAAATTTTTGGAGACTGCAGAACGAACTATTTTGCGAACCAGCACGGGTCAGGCACCCTTTACCCTGGTAGAAGGCGCCGATGCTTATTACCGGAGTCTTAAGGTGGGTGATGTTCTTTTAGACAGTATCGTTAAAGCTATTAAACGTGTGAAAGTGGAGGATAAACTCAAAGCTAATCTGCGCGTTGACCCCAAAGTAAGGCAGCAACGTGTGGCTAAACAAGATCCTCCCTCAACGGTTACTGTAGATAACCCTAAACCGAAGACACCACAGATAACCATACTGAGTCATCTGGATATGGCTCAAAGTATAGAAAAAAGCGACTACAATCTAAAATTAAAGAAATATCAAGGCAGATTAAACCTGCTACAGCGCAAGGCAAAGGAGCAAGGGGTGTCCACCTTATTGGTGTTTGAGGGCTGGGACGCAGCGGGTAAGGGTGGTACCATTCGGCGTATTACAGCGGCTTTAGATGCCTCTAACTATCAAGTATTTCCCTTTGCAGCGCCAACGGATGAAGAAAGGGTCCATCATTATTTATGGCGATTTTGGCGGCATCTTTCACGAGCTGGCCGTTTTACGATTTACGACAGGAGCTGGTATGGTCGGGTTTTGGTTGAGCGGGTGGAAGGTTATGCCAGCGAAACTGAATTGCGTCGGGCTTATAAAGAAATTAACGACTTTGAAACTCAATTGATTGAGCACGGTATTGTGCTGCAAAAGTATTGGCTACATATTACCAAAGAGAAACAACTGGCTCGTTTTAAAGAGCGTGAGCAGATTCCTCATAAACGTTGGAAGCTCACCGAGGAAGACTGGCGCAACCGGGATAAATGGGAAGACTATGAACTGGCAGTCAATGATATGATACAGCGGACCAGTACTCGTCTAGCGCCATGGTTACTAGTAGAAAGTAACGATAAGCGTTTTGCACGGATAAAGGTGCTTAAAACGTTGTGCAAAAAATTGGAGAAAGCCTTGGGAGGGGATTAACCACCAGTTTATGAGCGATTTTCTTACGCTACTGACTTTGCTGGTTTTTTCTGGGTTATTTTCTGGTTCTGAAACAGCCTTAACGGCGCTATCGTTGGCGCGGGTGAATGGATTATACAAGGAAAAACGGCGTGGCGCTCAGGCGTTGATGCGTTTAAAGAGCAAACCCACGCAGATGCTTATTACCTTGCTCATCGGCAATAATCTGGTGAATGTCGCCGCATCAGCCATCGCCACCGTGATTGCCGTAGAACGCTTAGGTAATTTAGGCCCAAGTGTCGCCGTAGGGGCGCTTACCCTGGTGATATTGATGTTTGGCGAAGTAACCCCCAAGAGTCTCGCATTGCGTTACGCAGAGCGTATTTCTTTGGCGGTTGCACCCATGATATTAGGTTTTCGCTGGCTGGTATTTCCATTGGTGTGGCTGTTAGAGCACTTTACCACCTGGATTCACCGCTATATGGGTCTGCGTAATGATCCCACTGTAACTGAATCTGAACTCATCAGCTTGCTCGAGCATGGCGCCGAAGAAGGGGCTATCGAGCGGGAAGAACGCGCCATCATTGAGCGCGTTTTTGAGTTTGGGGATCTCAAAGTTAAAGACGTGATGACCCATCGTCAGCAAATTTTTGCCCTTGACGGCAGTCGCTCTATTCAAGATGTACTACCGGAAATTTTAGAAGAATCCTATTCGCGGGTTCCTATCTTCCAAGACCATCCCGATGATATACGTCGCATTGTTTATTTACGGGATGTCTTGCAAGCGATTGCTAATAACAATCTGGATGTGCCACTCAATCAAATTTCTCGGGAAGTCCTGTTTGTGCCTGAGAATCAACCCATCGATGAATTATTTTCTACCTTAGGTCGGGCCAAGCGTCATATGGCCATTGTGGTGGATGAATACGGTGGCCTACAGGGCTTAGTGACCTTAGAGGATCTGTTAGAGGAATTGGTGGGAGAAATCTACGACGAAACCGATGAAATGCCTCTGGAAATGAAAGTACTTTCGGACCATCAAATTGCGGTGAGCGGGACGGTAGAGTTGCGGGTCGTAGAGGATTTTTTTCATATACAACTTCCGGGTAAACCCACTGATACGGTAAGTCTTTGGATACTGACTCGTACCGAACGCATTCCAGATATCGGTGAGCAGCTCATCATTGATGGTCTAGATATTAAAGTAGAAAAGGCATCCCATCGCCGTATTCATCAAGTTATCCTAAGCCAAGCCCAACCCGAATTGTCAAATCAAAATGTTGTTTCTGCTTGATAATATGTATAGCCGAAAGTTATTCAGTATTAGGTATTTAACTTGAAAGTCAGGCACACAGCAAAGGTTAAACGGTTATGGCAAAACAGTTGCTGATTCTCCGCCATGCCAAATCAGCATGGGGCACCGAAACAGGATCGGATTTTGAACGACCGCTAGCAAAACGCGGTCAACGGGATGCGCCACGTATGGGCCATTGGTTGAGCCAACAGGGTTTAATACCTGATTATGTGGTCAGTTCGCCCGCCCTCCGGGCAAAACAAACTGCCCTTGAGGTTTGTAAAGCGTTAAAACTCGATGCGACGGTTTTGCACTGGGATAGCCGCATCTATGAGGCTTCTCCAGGAATTTTGCTCCAGGTTTTGGCGAGTTGTTCTGCGCTGGTTCAAGTGGTGCTGCTGGTGGGGCATAACCCTGGATTAGAATTACTACTCCGTTATCTATGTAAAGACATACCTCTTCCCGCTGACGGCAAATTACTACCGACGGCAACTTTGGCCCATGTGGAGACGTCCGATGATTGGACCCAGCTAGATCCTGGCGTAGGACGTCTACGCTCCCTGATAAGACCCCGTTCGTTGGCTGATTAAAGCAGTGAATTGACAGTTTGCGAAACAACAACACTAAAGATCGGTTGAGTCAATGGCTGACTGGTTTAGAAATTTTTGTCTGTGCTCTCAGCGTTTTTGGATTTGCCAGCAAATTCGGATGGCTTTTTGAGTTAACGTCTCATTTTCGTGTTCAGTACTTCTTTGTCTTAGTTATCGTCGCCATCTGGCTAGCCGGTTTAAAAAAGCCCGTTGCAGCCATAGTCTGCGCAGTGTTTGCCTTTGTTAATTTAACCTTGATCGCGCCATTTTATATGCCGAGAGGCGCTACGGCGCAGGACAACAGCGCGCCGGTGCTGAGGGCATTTCTTCTCAACGTAAACTCGAGCAACCAACAATATGGCCAGGTTATCCAGACAATCATTGCCCATGATGCGCACTTGGTTGTGTTGTTAGAGGTCACTCCAACCTGGGCCCATGAGCTGCAGCCTTTGCAAAGGCACTACCCCTACCGTCTTCTTGCGCCGCAACCGGACAATTTTGGTATCGCCTTGCTGAGTAAATTGCCTTGGAAAACGGCGTATATCGACTATTTTGAAACCCTCAATAGACCTGCTGTAGTTGCACACCTAAAGATTCACGGTCAACAGCTGACGTTGCTGGGCGCCCATCCGTCACCACCCATGACGCCACCTATGGCTAGGCAGCGCAATCATCAGTTACAGGCAATAGCCCGTTTTTTGCGTCCTAAAGACCATGCGGTCTTAGTATTGGGTGATCTTAATATTACCCCCTGGTCCTATTATTTTGGGCAACTGTTAAAAAACGCCAGCCTGCGCAACAGTGCCCATGGTTGGGGTGTGATGCCCTCTTGGCCCACGAGCTTTCCCGTTTTATGGATTCCCATCGATCATTGTTTAGTATCAGAGGCTATTACTATTCATCGAAGACGCAATGGTCCTGACATGGGTTCAGATCATTATCCTGTGATTGTAGACTTTTCTCTTAGTCCTTAAGGGCAAGTAAACGGAATTGGAAATCATCAAAGACTTCATTTGATTACATCCAGACTACAAAGCCTGTAGCCTGGATGGGATACAATGAAATCTAAAGCGCAAAACTTTACTATGCCGTTTCTGCGGGAGCCGCCAGATCAAATTCTTTGGTTTCTCCGCCTATTAATTCGTGGTATTCACCTCCGACTCCGATTCTGATGGGTTTTTGCCGCGGTTTGATACTGGTTACCTTGAGCTTGTCATGGTTGATAACCAGCATCAGAAGATGATCCCGGTAGCGAATACGCATGCGCAGTTGGCGTATTTCATCGGGTAGACAGGGATCAAAGCGAAGCGCATCGCCGTGCATTTCGATACCCGTGTAGCCCTGCTGAATCAAATCAACGCTGCCTGCCATGGCCCCCAGATGAATACCCTCTTTAGTGGTTCCACCCTGAGAATCTGAAATATCACTCTCCAAGGCTTCGGTGAAGAATTTCCAGGAACTCGCCCGGTCAGAGCGAGCTAGCACCCAAGAATGCACAATACGGCTTAGGGTAGAACCGTGGGAGGTGCGATGCATGTAGTAATCGATATTCTTCGGGATAGAGGATACATCGAATTCATAGCCGAGTTTTTGCAAAAGCTCTTCAATGGCTTCCGGTGAAAACAGATAAAAGAGCATTAACACATCGCCCTGTTTAGACAATTTGTAGTTATTAGCGCTATCACCTTCGGCTTCTAAAATCCGGTCCATACGATGGATGTCACCGTATTTCTCCCGGTAGGCGTCCCAGTCCAGTTCTTCCAGCTTTTCATAGCCTTCGAATTGGCTAATGATCCCGTCATCGTGAAAACAGACACGCATTTTGTGGGTAATATCTTGCCAGTGATTCAATTCTTCTTGGCTTAAATTGATAGCTTTGCAAATTTCCTTGCTGCGATAATCCGATAACAGATCCATCAGTTCTATGGCTCGGGACAACACCCAAACCGCCATGATGTTGGTATAGGCGTTGTTATTCAAGCCGCCTTTGTCGGAATTCGGATAGGCTTCGTGGTATTCGTCGGGACCCATGACGCCTAAAATCTCATAACGGTCCAGTTTAGGATTGTAGGTGGCGATACTGGCCCAGAAACGCGCGATTTCCAAAAACATCTCCGCCCCGTGATAGGACAAAAATTCCATATCCAAAGTAGCTTGGAAATATTGCCAGACGTTATAGGCGATGGCTAAATTAACGTGGCGCTGCAAATGGCTGCTGTCTGGTAGCCAGCGTCCCGAGCGGGGATTGAGGTGTACGGTTTGGGTTTCTTCGCGGCCATTGCTACCGCTCTGCCAGGGGTACATGGCGCCCCGATAGCCTGCTCGTTGCGCTGCCGCACGGGCTTCGTCAAGACGCCGACAGCGATACAATAATAACGCGCGAGTGATCTCAGGAATGCGGAAATTCAATAAAGGAAAAATAAACAATTCATCCCAAAAGACATGACCACGATAGGCTTCGCCATGCCAACCCCGGGCAGGTACGCCCACATCCAATTCCGCCGTATGGGGAGAAACCGTCTGCAGGAGATGGAGCAGGTGCAAGCGCACAATCATAGCCACCCGCTCCCCCTCGGGGTGAGCAAACTCGCCTTCCGAGTTAAATCGACGGCCTAAGAGTTGCCAGGCGATACGGTGTTTTTCCAGCAGCGCATCAAAACTGCCGGCTCGGGTCAGGGCTTTACGGCTATCATGACCACATTCGGAAATGGCGGGATCCCTAGAGGTAAATAAAGAAACCGTCTTTTCAATAGCGACAGAACTGCCTTGTTCCATATACAGTGTAATATCGTCGGCGATATAGCCCGGTTCTTCCACCTTATGGCGTTCGGTCACCTGGGGTTCGCCCCGCTGAAAAACCCGGGTTCTGGCGGATTGGGCAATACGTAGTTCCGATTGGGTAGTTTGTACTTTTAGAAAAATGGTATCTTCGTTGACAATTCGGGTTTCTAAGGGTTCTAGATGTTTATTGTTGAGGCTACGATAACGTTCTACCCCTGCGTTGATAACACGACCATCCAAAGCGGAACGTATTTCAATCAGGCCCGACCAATTTTCCGCGGTCAAGGTGGTTTCCAGAGCGGCCAAGTGGGGATTAGACATACTCACCAAGCGTCTTTCGCTGAGTCGCACAATACGGGCGTCTTTATCCTGGAAGCGAATTTGACGATGTAAAACACCCTGGCGAATGTCCAGCTCTTGACGATAGGATAACACGTCAACGCCTTGTAACCGGAACCAATTGCTACCGCCGATGCGAAAGGTTAAACAGAGCCAATTGGGTAAGTTGACCAAATCCTCATTTTGCACCGTGCGGCCTGCCATCTCCGTGTTAAGCCGGTTATAACCCCCAGCGAGATAGGTGCCTGGATAATGGAACTCATCTGCCTCCGTCTCGGGTGCTGCGCCCCGGGTGCAAAAATAGCCATTCCCCAGGGTGCAGAGGGCTTCCCGCAGTCCTTCCCCGGCGGGATCAAAATCTTCGTAGACAATGGACCATCCATCAGACATTAGGCATTCTCCTCTAACATGGGCATCAAGGCTTCTTCAAAAAAACGCCCAACCTCATCAGGGTCATTGATAAAATATTTTGCGGCGCTAGGTCTTGGACTATCCATGACCACGATGCCTATCCCGTCATCCTGCAACGCTTTAAACGCATCTTCATCGGTGACATCATCGCCAATGAACATGGGCACCACATCGGCTCGATCCAGTTCTAGGGCCTTCAGCAACCAATGTACGGCTTTACCTTTATGCCAATCGATATTGGGTTGCAGATCAAACACCTTTTTGCCATAGGTTTTTTTGATTTTGGGTTGAGCGCCAACCAGTTCATCCACAATGGTCTCCACATCGGCTATTTGGCCATCCGCGACACGACGGTAATGCACAGCGATAGAAAATTTCTTGCGTTCCACCAGGGAGCCTTCGATAGGCTGCAAACGTTCCCGCAAGGTTTGTTCGGCGGCGTCTAAGACCGGCAAAAAATCCAAGTCTTGCTGATTTTCGATACGTTTGCCGGCAGGTCCCGCGATATCGAAACCGTGGCTGCCGGCATAGAATAGCTCTTTAACGCCCACCAGTTTCTGAACGTCCTGTAGGTCTCTACCGCTGATAATGGCAACGGTGCAGAGTTCGCTAAGACGCCGTACTGTGGCCCGCATGGTATCTGATAAAATGGCCATTTCTGGGCGTTCCACGATGGGGGTTAGGGTGCCATCGTAATCGAGAAAAATGGCTAAATGCTTGCCTTTTAACTGTTCGGCTATACTGGCAAAATCCTTCAATGCTGAAGGTAAGGGGGCATTATCAGGTTGCGAAGCTGCGTCACTCACGTTCACCTCCGAAAGATCGCTGACCACCACATCTGCACCATTTTGACTCAAGTCGTCTGGATGGCCGGTTCGGTCGACACCCAGGACGCAGCCAAACTGGCCATCGCGTCCCGCCTGGACACCCGAGATGGCGTCCTCCACAACAATACTGCGCCCTGGATCAACGCCTAATTCTTTAGCGGCTTCCAAAAATGTTTCTGGATCTGGTTTACCCTTAAGCCCAAGACGAGCAGCGTCGGTTCCGTCTACTTTCACTTGGAATAAATGGGTAAGCTTAGCCACTTCTAAAATGGTGGCGCAGTTTTTACTCGAAGAGACAATGGCTGTTTTGATACCCACTTGAAGCAAGTTTTCCAGTAACTGCACCGATGAGGTATACACGTCTGCGCCATGTTTTTTTAAGCCTTCCAAAAACATGGGGTTCTTTTTATTGCCTAGCCCGCAGACGGTCTCTTGCTCAGGCGCATCGTCCGGTTCCCCATAAGGCAGATGAATATCCCGGGATTCAAGAAAGCTGCGCACTCCTTCATAGCGGGGTTTGCCGTCGACATACTGCCGATAATCCTCATTGCTATCAAACGGTTCATGTTTTTCGCCATGTTGCTCAGTCCGTTGGGCGAGATAATCGTCGAATAGCTTTTTCCAGGCGATGGAATGAATACGGGCAGTGTCGGTTATGACGCCGTCTAGATCAAAGATGACCGCATCATATTTTTCTGGTGAAATCGTCAAGGCGACTGGTGGGTTACTCATACAAACTCCCCTAGAATGGGCTTATAGATTGGTCGGGCTGTTGCTGAAATTTTAGACCAGACCAAAGACAATTGGGACGGCTAACTGTGCCCATGGGAGGGCTAACTGTGTCCAGGCTGAGAGGGGCTCTTTCCGACAAAGGGAAGGACAGAGTAAACAAATCAAGTTTTCCTCGGCGATGCTTGCTTAAAAGTATTAAACATTTGTATAAGCCCTATTATTATGGAAACTGATGTATGCACTTTGCTAACCAAAAGTCTAAGAGCAGGTGTTGCTAACAGCATGTCTCAAAAACAACCTGCAAAAATGATGGTAGTTTGCAGGGTGTAAAGCAAGTGTTTAATCATGCTATTTTTGCCTTGCAAAGCTTAATTGTAAAATATTTCTTATTTAAGATGACCTAGAAAATAAGTGCTAAAGAAAGCCGTTTCTTAGTACGTCAATCCATTCTGGCGAGTAGTATAAATGGCAAATGACCATCTCCATAACCTCTTTAACTTCGATCAACCCATCGAGCGCCGTGGTGGAGACAGCATCAAGTGGCATAAACATGGCCGTGACGTACTACCCATGTGGGTGGCAGATATGGATTTTCAGTCCCCTCCCGCCGTCATAGACGCTTTGCAAGCGCGTGTGGCGCAGGGTGTATTCGGGTATGGTAGGCCGCTGCCTGAGTTAATAGCAACAATCTGTGAGCGGATGGAGCGCCTTTACAGCTGGCAAGTTGACCCAGATCAGGTGTTATTTTTACCCGGTTTGGTGTGCGGGCTTAATTTAGTCTGTCGCGCCCTTGGCGAACCCGGCGACGAGGTGTTAGTGCAAACGCCGGTTTATCCGCCTTTTCTTTCCGCGCCGGGTAATCAAGGTAAAAGACTTAAAACCGCTGAATTGTCATTGAGTGAACGCAATGGCAACCTCTATTATGAAATAGACTTTGATGCCTTCGAAAAAGCCATCACTCAACGCACGCGACTGTTTATACTTTGTCATCCTCATAATCCTGTGGGGCGCGTTTTTACACCCGAGGAAATAACTCGTCTTGCCGAGATCTGCGCTCGCCATAACCTCTATATTTGCTCAGATGAAGTGCATGGCGACCTCCTGCTAGATGATCGCCAACACAAGCCGTTTGCTTGTCAAGTCCCAGAGCTGGCTAGCCGCTGCATTACCTTAATGGCGCCTAGCAAGACATTTAATATCGCAGGGCTCGGCGCTAGCTTCGCTATCATTCAAGATCCCCAACTACGCCGTCAGGTCAAAGCCGCCGCCGCGGGGATTGTCACAGAGGTTAATATTCTCGCCTATGTGGCGGCCTTAGCCGCTTATCAACAAGGTCAGGAATGGTTGACGGCGCTATTGGGGTATTTAAATGGAAATCGGGATTTTCTTCTGACCTATATAGCGCAACACTTACCCGGTATTCGTTCAACCTGTCCCGAAGCTACCTATCTAGCTTGGCTCGATTGCCGTGCTGCCGACATCTCAGAAAATCCCCAATCTTTCTTTCTTCGCGAAGCAAAAGTAGCCTTTAATGATGGTGTCACCTTTGGTCCTGGCGGTAAGGGATTTGTACGGCTTAATTTTGGTTGTCCGCGGGCCACGTTAGAGATGGGTTTAGAACGCTTAAACAAAGCTTTAATGACGCAGGGAAAATGAAAGGAACTAGATATTTTGTATCAAACCACCTTTAGCCAATTTAGCCAAGCTTTACAACGGAGCCGAATATGGTTTTCAAAGCCTCTCTTCTAAAAGAAAAAATTTTTATCAACTGGGGCTTTATAACTAGCGGATGTATTAATCTTCCGAGAACACCCAGAGGTAGTTGATAAGTCACTTTATCCGTCATTACTATTCCATGTGCGGTTTCTTTAAAATGGTGCTCGTGATACCACAATTTGTAGGGGCCGACTCTTTGCTCATCGATAAAAAATTTTTCAAAACTAATATGTTTGATTTCAGTAACCCAGTTGGAACGTATTCCGGGAAAAAGACCTATTCTATAAGTGATTATCTGCCCTTCGTACATGGAATCCAACAAGTCTGATGTCATCTTAAAACCCATGTAGGCCGGCGTAATCTTAGCCAGGTTTTTGGGTGAGCAAAAAAAAGGCCACGCCTCTTTGAGTGAAACTGGCAATTCCTGCTGTGTGGTTAAGGTATAAACACCCGAATGTGTTTTGATGGTAATCATTGTTTTACTTTATTTTCTCAAATTGAGACCACGCAACCCTATTAGGTTCCTTATCAGACAGCCCATGGAAGCAGAAAGAAAGATCACAAACCAAGCAACAAGAAACGACACGGATGCAAAAATTAACCATCAAAGATTTTAATTTTATACAACAAGAGGTTAATTGAATGACATTTTATAAATTTATACTGACTTGCGGAATAATTGGTGTTATAGGGCTTCCTTTCGTAATAATTGGCGCAGGTCACGGACTCATTGAGGCCATGTCGATCAATGATTATGAGGCAGCAACACGAAACATTGTGTTTTTGCTGATGCACGCTTTGTTTTTTGTTCTTTCAGTTCTTATTACATGGAACCGTAAATTTTTGAAAGAGTATTTGGAACAAAAAGTGAGTCATTAAATATCTCCGTAATAAGCTCCCCATAAATCGGGGAGCTTTGAACACTAGTAAACGTATCAATGATGATATTCACACCCATCGGAATTATCTACTCTCCATTTATAGAATTAGCCAACATGCCGATCCAACCGACGGGTGCAGGTGGCGTCAAAGGCACCGTTGAGGTGTTCGATGCCTTTCGGGCAGGGCTCAAAGACCTGGACGGTTTTTCACATATCATTTTGCTATACCACTTCCATCGTAGTGAGTCATTTAATCTTCACGTCGTGCCTTTTATGGATTCCCAGCCGCGGGGATTATTTGCCACCCGGGCGCCAAAGCGTCCCAACCCTGTTGGGCTCTCTGTGGTTCAGTTAGATAAGATAGAAGGCGGTGTATTACACATCCAGAATGTAGACATTCTCAACGCCACTCCCCTGTTGGACATCAAGCCTTATGTGCCCGCCTTCGATACGCCAGTAAAAACACGGATGGGTTGGCTTGAAAAAACTAACAAAAACCTTTTAAACCAAAAATCGGATGATCGATTTAGGTAGCCATGTCCAAGAGTTCCTTAAAAAGCGACTTATTTCATAGTACGTACCTATTCAATCGACTTTAAACGCCGGAGATAGTAATTATGCCCATGAACGCTAAGCAAAAAGCCCTTTGTGAAGGGCACGGTTTTGATTTTTCAGGTTTATCAGCGGTTTTTCTCAATTGCACCTTGAAACCTACCGGGACATTTTCAAATACCGAAGCTTTGATTCATGTATCACAGGCAATTATGGAGGCAAACGGCATTACCACCGAGCTGTTACGACCGGTGGATTTTGAGCTACCACCCGGTGTCTATCCCGATATGACCGAACACGGTTTCAACCGTGACGATTGGCCACAATTATGCCGCAAAGTCATGGACGCCAATATTCTCGTCATCGGCACACCCATTTGGCTAGGTGAGGAAAGCTCGGTGTGTCGGCGCGTCATTGAGCGGCTTTATGGCGAATCCGGTAGGCTGAATGACAAAGGACAATATCTGTATTACGACCGGGTAGCCGGTTGTATCATCACCGGCAACGAGGATGGCGTTAAGCATTGCGCCATGACTATCTTGTATGCCCTTCAGCATCTCGGTTATACCATTCCACCCCAAGCCGATGCCGGGTGGATCGGCGAGGCGGGTCCAGGCCCCTCTTATGGTGACCAAGGCTCGGGTGGTCCCGAAAATGATTTTACCCAACGCAACACCACCTTCATGACCTGGAATCTGATGCACATGGCTCGTTTAGTGAGGGACGCAGGTGGTATTCCGGCCCACGGTAATCAACGTAGCCAATGGGATGCCGGTTGTCGTTTTGATCATCCTAACCCGGATTATCGATAGAAAGCGGGTCAAGCACAAACTGACCCGCATTAAGCGTTTAGCAATTCCTATGGTTGAGTCCAATTGGTTAGTTGCAGCCTGTGAATTCGCGCAAAGTGGCGTGTGTTGTTGGTCACGAGAGTGCTCTCGCTGGCCAGACAAATACCGGCAATCATCAGATCCATATCGGCAATCATTAAACCCTGTTTTTTCAAGTCGGCTTTCTGTCGTGCAAATTGTTCGCTTGCTTGCCGGTCAAATTCCAGAATGCACAACTCGGCAAGAAAGCGCTTAATGCGAGCCAGGTTGTGCTCAACCCGCTGGGAATTGTAAGCGCCAAATAGCAGTTCCGCATAGTTAATTCGGGTCGTGGCTAAATCGTCTGGGTTAATGCTCAAGAACTGGCCGATAACCGTTTCGTTACCTCCGAGTAAGTAGATCACCGTGTCGCTATCCAACACATACCTCAAAGATTGAACTCCGTTTCCTTATCGACGCGGCTCTCTCTAATTGTCTGCAGCATCTTATCCGCTTCTTCAGCATCTAGGATACCTAGGTACTGCATCAATCGATTGCGCTTGGCAAGAGTCTCATTTGCATAGGCTTCTATCGCCCGTTCGACGATCTTGGTTCGCGTTGTGCCTTGCGTTTTTGCCAACAGAATGATTTTAGCAAGCGTTTCCTCATCTAGACGAAAATTGGTCGCACGTTTCATGATCCACTCCAGTTGTATTTACGTTTGCAATCACAAAAAGCAAGATTAGTATATACAATTTTGTGTGAGTTTTTCAAAATCGATAAAAAACAGTACCCCTTAATAGCCGTTTTGTACTGTTTCAGTTGATACGAGTTTGCTGGGGTGGGAGATCTGCATCCTCGGCGAAATAACAGGCTACGCTTCCTTCCTTTCCTGCTACGGGTTCCAGTGACGGGGGTGATTCACCACATTTGGCTTCGGCGCGGTAGCAGCGTGGCATAAATGCGCAACCCGCTGGCGGATCGGCAGGATTGGGCATTTCACCTGATAATCTAAGTGGGTTGGCTTTTTTTTGCCCAGCTACTGGTACGCTGGATAATAAGACTCGGGTATAGGGGTGCTGAGGGTTACTAAACAGTTGTTCCCTGGGTGCGGATTCTACGATTCGTCCTAAATACATGACCACCACGGTATCGCACAGGTTTTCCACCACAGCTAAATCATGGCTGATGAACACATAGGTTAAATCCAATTCTCGTTTCAGTTTGCGCAATAAATTGAGGATCTGGGCTTGTACGGAAACATCCAGGGCTGACAACGGTTCATCGAGAATCAAAACCTGCGGTTTTGCAGCTAGTGCTCGGGCAATGCCGATGCGTTGGCTTTGGCCGCCGGAAAACTCATGAGGATAACGATCCAAAAATGCAGGGTGCAGGTTTACCGCTTGCATGAGTTCCTGCACACGAGCTTGGCGCTCCGATGGGGTTATGGTGAGGAGATTCTGTAGGGGTGATTCAAGAATTTGGCGGACGGTTTTACGGGGGTTAAGAGAACTCAAGGGGTCTTGAAAGACAAACTGAACATGTTGGCGTAACCACCGGGCATTGTTGCGTTTGATCTCGTTGAGATCTTTACCTTGAAAATAAACATGACCCGAGGAGGGTGGGTCCAACCCCACCAACATGCGGGCTAGGGTAGATTTGCCGCAACCCGACTCGCCCACAAGACCTAGGGTTTGTCCACGCTGGATGTGTAAATTGACATCATTGACAGCGACTGTTTTAGGCTTAGGTTGATGTAACCATTTGCGTTTGCCGGCAAAGGTTCGGGTCAAATGTTTGCATTCTAACAGGGCGCTCATCAGCTTGTCTCATCGATCAATAGACACCGGGCCGCACGGTTTTCGCCAAAAGTTCTCAACGGGATCTCTCCCCGCCTACAGACGGGTTGCACCCGTTCACAACGTTCTGCAAAGGCGCACCCTGCTGGCAAGTGGTTCACCGCCGGCGGCATGCCCGGGATGGCCCCGATGGATTGGTCGGCTTGGCCAAGGCGTGGCACACAGGCTATCAAGCGTTTTGTGTAAGGATGTAGTGGGTAGACGAATATATCTTCGGTGTTGGCGGTTTCCACCACACGGCCGGCATACATGACTAATACCCTGTCACACAGGGCCGAGACGATGCCAAAATCATGGGTAATAAAGATAACCGCTAGGTTTTTCTCCCGGCGCAGAGTATTCAATAATGTGAGAATCTCGGCTTGCACGGTGACATCTAAGGCAGTGGTGGGTTCATCAGCGATTATAACTTCCGGGTCATTGGCCAAGGCCATGGCGATACCGATACGTTGGCGCATACCGCCAGATAATTCATGGGGATAAGCGTCTGCGCGATGCTTAGCGTCTGCAATCTGCACCTGTGCCATAAGGGTGATGGCCTGTTGCCATGCCTGCGGGTGATCTAGCCCCTGATGTTCGCGAATGGTTTCGGCGATTTGTTCACCCACTGGAAACAGGGGGTTTAACGTGGTCAACGGATCTTGAAAGATATAAGCGATAGCGCCGCCGCGCAGGGTTCGTAATCGCTCGAGGGGAACCGTTAGTAGGTTTTGTCCAGCGAAATCCACTTGTCCAGAGACAATACGCCCCGGTGGTGTAGGCGCCAACCGCAGTAGTGACAACGCCGTGACTGATTTGCCACATCCAGATTCTCCAACGATACCCACACATTCGCCCCGATGCACTTGGAAATCAACCCCATCCACGGCTTTATAGATGTCTTCGTCCATGAAGAAGTGAGTTTTTAGATCTGTCACAGATAGTACCGCATCGTTTTTAAAATCATCGGCAGGGGTATTATGGTGTGCTGCACCATCCATCTCCGTGACCGCCGCCGGACGCAGTAAAGCCCCTGACTTGAGCCGTGGATCTAATACATCCCGCAAACCATCGCCCAGCAGATTAATGCCCATTACTAAGATTAGAATCACCAGCCCCGGTAGGGTGGCTACATGGGGTGCGGTAATGACCAACTTACGACCATCCCCCAACATGGACCCGAGGTCGGCTTGCGGCGGTTGGGCCCCTAAGCCTAGAAAACTTAAACCCGCGGTTTCTAATATCATCCAACCCACCGTGGTGGATAACGTGATGATAATGACGGGCGTCACATTGGGCAGTATTTCCTGGCCTAGAATACGCGCATTGGAAAGCCCGCTTAGCCTGGCTGCATCCACATAGTCCTGGCGTACTATGCCCAAGGTGACACCCCGCACGGTACGGGCGAAAAAGGGTATATTGACGATGGCAATGGCCAACAGAGCGTTCATCAAACCCGGTCCTAACACCGCGACAATGGCCAATGCTAGTAGCATATAAGGAAACGCCATCAGCATATCGATGCCACGCATCAGTAAATTATCCAGCCAGCGTCCGTAAAAGCCCGCCACAATCCCTATCAGCGACCCGCTGATGGCCGCGATCAAAGTGGCGACGACACCCACGGCCAAGCTAACACGAGCGCCCCACACCAGACGTGACAACATATCCCGACCTAGATGGTCGGTGCCCAGTAAATGTCCCGGAGAAAAGGGTTTTTGTAGGCGTTCACTCAACGCGGTGACATTCGGATCAGGTAAGGGTAGCCAGGGTGCGATCAGTGCTATAAGACCCATCAGGGTAACCATCACTAAACCGAAAACTGCCAGTTGATTGCGACGCAGACGCGCCCACACGCCAGGACGGCTGCGGGTGGGTTTAACGAGAAGATTAGCCGAGGTGGTGGTGTTGTCGTTCACAAGCAATTAAGTAGTATTTACAGCCAAGCGTGGGTCCAGGGCGTGCTGGGCCACGTCCGCCAACAGATTAAAAAACACATAAGACGCCGCCACCAGCAAAACACCCCCCTGCACCAATAAAATATCCCGCGTGGTAATGGCGGTGACCAACATTCTACCGATACCTGGCCATTCAAACACGGTTTCAATATAGACGGCTCCGCCTAACACAAATCCCGCCTGAATGCCAATGACTGGGATGATGTTGACCAAGGCGTTTTTAAAGGCATGTTTATAAATGACCTGGCGTTCTTTCAGTCCTTTAGCCCGGGCAGTGCGTACATAGTCTTGACGCAAGACTTCCAACATATTGGTGCGGGTTAGACGCGCCACTACGCCAGTGGCCACTACCGCTAAGGTTATGGCGGGCAGAATTAAATGATGCAGCAGATCCACAACGCCTCCGCCCCCGTAAATAGCAAACATGCCACTGGCCGGAAACCACTGTAATTGCACCGCAAAAAGTAACACCAAAATTAAACCTAGCCAGAAAGAAGGCGTCGATATGCCCATCAACACCAGTAAAGTGAGCAATTTGTCTTGCCAGCCGTATTGTTTCACGGCGGAGACGCTACCCGCTAGCAGGCCCAAGAAGGTGCACAGCACCAGCGCTGTACCGGCCAACAACAAAGTTGGGCCTAAGCGCTCTAAAACCTCATCCAGCACAGGCCGGTTTAGGCTGTAAGACTGACCGAGATCACCCTGGAATAGATGGGTGAGCCAAATGATATATTGTTCCAGCAGCGATTTATTGAGACCCAATTCCTCGCGCAAACGGGCGACATTCTCGGGAGTGGCGTAAGCGCCCAGGATGGCCGAGGCAGGATCGCCAGGGATTAACGCCATTATAAAAAAGACGATAAGGGATATACCCCATAAAACAGGGATAGTGAGGATAAGGCGTTTAAGAATATAGGATTTCATGCAAACATGATGACAATCTACCAGGACTTACGTAGCTCGTTCCAGAGGACGCCGTGAACACCTCCCTGTGGGCTTGAATGCGGCCATCCAGGCCGCATACACCTCTTTCACAAGCTACGCAAGTCCTTCGTGGGCAAGTCCTAGTGCCGTGTCACTATTAATTTGATCTATTCAATTATCGAAAAATGTAGGGTGCACTCTGTGCACCAAATAGAATTTTTTCGGTGCGTAAAACGCACCCTACTGCTGCTGAACTTCACCAGTGCTGTGCTAAAAAAACAACATTGTAGCACGACTCATTGATGGGTCGATTGCAACTTGCTTTTGCAACAGGGTCTGCAATCTTGAAGGTCAAGAGAAAAGTGAGCCAGCTAGGGGGAATCATGGGTTATGCTGGTCTCCAGTGTTAATAATCCACCGCAGCGGCCCGTCAAGCTGCTCGCGCAGGATGGGAAGATCGGCTGCAAGTTGGTTATCTTCAAGCATCTCCACTATGCCGTTTGGTTTGGTAACCAAGGTTATTTCAAATAAATGACTGCCATAGAGACAGGTTCCTCGAAAACGTGCCCCCTGTTCTGTAACCTCAAGTGTCTGAAACGGCTGAAGCCGAGCAGCGACAGCCTCACGGGCCTCAGCGGATACATCCGGTAACCAAGGCAACTCCTCTAGCGTTTCGACAATGGAAAAGCGGCCCTCCTCTGCTGCGATTGCGGCACAAAAGAAGCGGGTATAGGTGCGATATTCCGCGTCCGTAGACAACTGCACCGGAATCTGCTGATTGAGCTGATGGATAACATCGCTTTTTCCTGTCAGCAACACCAAGGTCTCGCCGGGTCCCCAAAGACCCGCGAACAGGGCCGGTTGTCCGTTGCGTTCTAGATGCGCTTCCCACAACTGCCAGCCGGAGTAAAAGGTCACATACAGCCGCCGAAAGCCGAGAACATGGCTGGCATCCTCTATGAGAGTTCGACCTATTTTTTCGTTGTGCTTCATAGTCGCAAATAGGACGGCCGCACCGAGATCCGCATCCGCCTGCCAAGCGCCGGGGATGAGCGGCGGCCAAGGCCAGGGAGTGGGAGTAGCGCTGAGTGCTTGATGAAGCTGGGCACGCCACTCCGCTTGCACATCATTTTCTTGAAACTGACGCTGCCACGCTTGGCTTTCAAGCACGCCTGTCACCTGTTGATAGGCTTTTTGTACCTGCGCCAAATACCCTTGCCAAGGTTTAGGCCAATTCCCTTGCGGTTCAAGCACCGTCCGCAAGCTTTCCCACAGACTAACAGCTCTTGCATAGTCCTCCACCGCTGCTTCTAGTACCCCCAGGTCTCCGTGGGCGATGCCACGGTTCATATACGCACCAGCCAAGGCATTTTGCAGCGGCGCAGACAACTGCTGGCTCAAATCCTTGCCTAAAGCCTCCATTAAATTAATGGCTTTACTATAGTTCTCTATCGTGTCTACAGATGTAGCAGCTTTATAAATCTTACCTACTACGTCACGCACCTCCTTTAAGCTCTCAATATGCGGCGAGATGTCTTCACGGAGTATCTGCAGTGCCTCGGCCTGTTTGCCTTGTTGAGATTTGACAAGGATTACATCTATAAGCGTCAAAATAACATTTTGCTCATCATCCAGCTCACGGTAGAGCGTCAATGCCTCTTCAAACCAACATAATGCAGCCGATAAATCATCCAGGTCGATGTGGATTTCGCCAAGCTCTTGAAGCAAGAAAGCATAGCGTCGGTCTTGAGGTGGATGTTGATTAAAATAGCTAAGTATTTCTTGAGCGCGTTTTTGTCGCTTTTCCTTTGACGCAGTTGCTAATCGCTCTTTTACGGCAAATAAAGGGGCTTTAGGTTCAACAGAAAAGTTTGAGAATTCTTGAGTTAGTAAAAATGGCGATTCTAAAGGTTTAATAGAAAAATCTAATACGTCAGTTCGCCACGCCCACATATCCGGTGCATGCAATGCAAAGGCTTTGATATCGCTCTTGGAGAGCCATAGCATTAGATTAGTCTGACACTGTTCGGCGATGAGTTCGCGGTGGTAGTTGAATCCTCGCCAAGGGTTTTCCTGTTGGCTCAACTTATCTTTAAGCCACAGTTCGAGATTAAGAATATGGACAATATCATAGTCTTTGCAGAGTTCTGCCAAACGCTGCTCAAACTCCCAAAAATCACGAATATCATCGTTCGGTACAAAACGAACCGCTGTGGTAGGAAAGCGATCAATGTGATCGATGACTTTATTTCGATAAAGGGGATTATTGAACTCTAGAATAAATAACCGAAAGTCGTTCTTACCGCGAGAAAGCAGCTTACGCAAGCGCGATAGCAAATCGGCATGCACGGAGTCCAGCCTTGAATGCTCGCTCAAAATAGAGGAGCTAGTTTTTGGGAAGACGGTTTCAATCTGTGGCATGGCTTAAATATTAGCTGCTTTAGTCGGAAGTGGCCTGATAATCTGGTAGAGTCCGAATAGCAGGATGCGACTGCCACCAGTAATCGTCATATTCAAGAAGCGCTAAATTGAACAACAGCTTGCGGGTTTCTTCGGAATTTTGCGCCCGTTCCGGTGGCGCACGATCGACTTCGCGAAGTAACGAATAATCCTGCGCTTCTAATATACGACGATATTCAGTGGCCAGTTTTTTGACCGCTTTTTCCGCAGCGTCTTGATTGAATAACTCTCCCTCGGCAAGTTGAAAAGCGTAGTTTAATAAACGCAGCAAATCCCGAGGATGACCTCCTGAGTATTGAATCAAATAATCGACAGTAGTTTCTAAGTCAAATAAATGCCTGTCAGCGCGGCGATAAATTATCTTGCGCATGGTGCTGTAGCCTTGATCAATAGGCGAAGCGCTCTGTTTTTCCGACAATTTGATCATAGGCAAGCGAAATACTAAGGAAAAACTTTGATGGATCTGGCTACCTTCATGGGTGAGATAGATGGGTGCGCAGTAGACAAAGTTGCTGCGGATGAGTTGTAACTGATGCACATCAGTCAGAAAAAACCGTCTGCTATCTGCACCATCGAGCCGGTCAGTCCCATCAATGATAAAAATCAGCTTTTGGCCTTTACCTTGTTTTTTGAGTTCAGTCTCTGCAGCTTCGATCAATAGGTTAAAAGAGTCTGCAAACTCGGTGAAAGAGTTTTTTATTATCCGCCGGAGTTCTTCCTTATGAGTTGAATTTACTTTGAAGGAATTTGTGATGGCGGCGAATAATTCTCCAATGAAAGGAATACCCGATTTAGCGCTTGCACCCGCTTGAACATCGCTAGCAAATTCTTTGGTTGCCGCGTGACTTTCGATGCGTTCTTTAAACCAGTTTTCCAAGCGTGTTAGAAACACTTGATCAAGATTTATCTGTTCGTCTTCTAACCGCTTTAAAAGCTGCCGAGCGAGAGTAAGTAATACATCGGCGACTTGTAAGTTGTTAGTGTCCAATTCTCGCACCACATCGAGAAATACAACCCAATATTTTTCTGCACCATGGAGCTTTTTTGTCAAACGGCGCAGCTCCGTGCTTTTACCGCTGCCTCTGTGCCCACAATACAACGTATAACAATCGCTGCGGGCTTTTTTTAGCACTAATGAATTAGGCTCGACACCTAAATGCCGTAACAGGTTAGAATTATACGTCGCCCCACGGGCTAGCTCGGTTTCCACAAAGCGTGGATCATCGGCTTCCAGCGGCTCGTCGTATCTCAGCTGGTCGGATACTTCCCAAAGCGTCTGCGGTGGTTGATAAGACATGGTTTATTTCCTAAGACTATCGATACGAAAATAGCTCGTTATAAAAACTCATCTGTGACTTATGCGTTGCAAATTTCCTTGAGTTGTAGTTTATTGCTTATAAGTGTCTTTTAACCTGAGCAGAAACGAGGGCTGTAATTGGAATCCTTTGACCTGCTGGGTGGTCACCGCATTTTGTTTCCAGTTGGCGATAAATTGAAGTGGCTACACTATACCGGACACCTTGAAACAAGAGAGAATAGAGAAACA
>CAYRGG010000018.1:0-73115 GCA_964423745.1 uncultured Candidatus Competibacteraceae bacterium
ATCCCTGTAACCGTATCCATCATTATCCGCGTGGGCAACAAGTTGCCCACCCTACGACCATAAATTTCCTCTTAAAAATCTTTCCTATTTTATCTGCTTTTAAAAAAGTCATTCTTTCACGATAGTAAGTTCACAAAACTTCACTGCATGGTGCTTCGCTAAAGAATTAGATTTTGTATGTTAAGGAGTAAGTTGAAGTCCGATCAACGGATTTTGCGAATACCCTATGTTTTTAACATGGATGGCGATGAATTGAATTTATAAAATCTATCGTTAAGTCGTGGGTGTTTAGAGGAGACCGGTAATTCCCGGATTTGAAAGACAATGAATTTAATAGTTTGCTCGTGCCAAAATTGAATTAACCCTCCAGGAATAGGATAAGTGAATTCCATGTACAACATGTCGGTATATGAGAAGCAAAAGGGCCTTACTGAATGGCAAGAAGACATCGTTGAGAAAGACGAAGAGATCGATGTCCGTGAATATTTGTTTTTGATTTTAAAAATTCTTTTAAAGTACAAATGGAGTATTATTGCAATAACCGTTTTAGTCACTGCAGTGGCTGCGTTTTATATATTTCCAATGCAACCCGTTTACCATTCCACGGCAACGTTGCTGATTGAGGCGCAGCCTGCGAGTCCCGTTTCTATTAAAAAAATTGTTGACGAGCGACGCGACCAAGGATACTACAACACTCAGTATGGAATACTTAAGTCCCGTGATTTGGCAGAACAAGTTATTCGTCGCCTATCCCTTGATACCCATCCAGAGTTTAATCCCCCTGAAGAAGAGGAAGAGAAAGAACCTCTTTTGACCATTTCCTGGCCCGAGTGGCTCAACATGGATTGGTTTAAAGGCGAATCAGACGAAGAAACACAACCACAATCCACTGAAGTTCCATTTAATCGTCTGGTAGATGCTTTTACTAAACGCCTTACCATTCAACCCATAGCCCGGAGCCAATTAGTTAAAATAGGTTTTGAAGCCCATGATCCGAAACTAGCTGCAGAGGTCGCTAATGCTGTAGGTGAGGTCTATATCCAGCGTGACCGGGAAGCACGTCTCCAGTTAGCCGTGCAAGCTTCTGAAAATCTTGCCGCTCGTTTGCGAGATCTCCGGGAGACCCTAGAGACTTCTGAGCAGCAACTGCAAACGTTTCGCGAAACTGAAAATCTGCTTGATGTGTCCGGTGTACGCACCTTGGCAGCAACCCAGCTCTCCGAGTTAAACGGTCAGCTTATCGAAATGGAACGCCAGCTTGCACAATCAAAGGTTCTGTATGACCAGGTGGTTGCTCTACGCAATGTATCGCTAGATCGGATAGCTTCCCTACCAATTATTATGGAAGACGGCATGTTTAGGAGCCTGAAGACCGCTGAATCTGACTTGCAACGGAATTTGTCCTCGCTCAGTGAGCGGTATGGGTCCAACCATGTCAAGATTTTAGAAGTAAAAGCGAACCTTGAAGAAACCCGTAACCACATTGCTAAACATATTCAATCGATAGCCGATAGGGTGGTAAAAAACTACGAGGTCGCTCAAGCTAATTTTGTGTTACTCAATAATGCCATGGAAAGGGCAAAGCAAGAAATGCAGCAAATTAATCGTAAGGAATATCGATTAAATGTGCTGTCACGGGAAGTATCAGCCAATCGCGAGCTTTATGATCTTTTCCTAAGACGTATCAAAGAAACTAATATATCCAGTGACCTGCAATTGGCTAGTGCACGAGTCGTGGATTCTGCCCTTGAGCCTATCTATCCCATTAAACCAGCAAAAGATAAATATTTCTTGTTAGCAGCTTGTTTTGGTGTTGCGCTTGGGGTTATGTGGGCTTTTGTGAGGGAATTTTTTGACAATACAATCAAGGAAGCAGAAGAGCTGGAAGGTAAGATGGCTTATCCTGTACTAGGGTCATTACCAAAACTCGATTTTGCAAAGAAAAATGCAAATGCGGCTCAGGCTTCGCTATTTAGTTATACCAATGCTCCGAATTCAGAGTTTGCGGAATCCATGCGGACCATTCGGACCGGTTTATTGTTGTCGGGTCTAGATAATGCTCAAAAAATGATCGTCGTTACGTCCTCCATGCCGGGCGAAGGAAAAAGCACTGTGGCCATGAATCTTGCTTTATCCCTGGGTAATATGGCAAAGGTTTTATTGGTGGATGCTGACCTGCGTAATCCTTCATTAGCCAACGTATGTGGTTTGGATGAATCCGCTGTCGGATTATCCCAATTGGCCTCTGGCATGAACGAACTCCCCGAGTGTATTCATGAGTTGCCAAATAATTCCAATATTCTGCTTATGCCTGCTGGCTTTAGGCCACCAAATCCTCTGGAGTTATTATCGTCCATGCGGTTTGCAGGATTACTCGTGCAGCTGAACGACCAATTTGAATATGTTATTGTTGACGCTCCACCAGCGCTACCCTTCAGCGATGCTATGTTGTTATCGACTTATGCCAGCGATGTGGTGTATGTGGTGCAAGCCAATGCGACACCTTATCGGTCAGTGCAGCAGGGTATTAAAAAACTCAATACCGTTAAAGCGTCGTTAACAGGCGTGGTGTTGAACCAAATAAATTCAAAAGGTCCATTTGTCTATGGGTACAAAAATTAAAAAATTACTTTAATCTAACTGTCGGGTGTAATTCTTCATTGAAACTTAAAGATGTTTCGTAAGAACATGTAAAACCCGTTGGGCACGATCACTACGGTGATAGAGTCGAGAGGACCCGAACCCAAGCGTGTGGAGAGCCACAGCCATCTAAGGCCATGAGGACAGGAATAACTAAGCTGTTTTCGATGCTACAGAGGCTTTATAAAACACCAATTTGTTAGGCTGATGAGCTCAGGCCGGACCAAGGTGAAGCTAGTCATGGCGAAACTCAAATCGACCACAAATTAAAGTTGCAAAATGACGGCTTATGAATTTATTCATAGCTCATTTTGGCAACATGAATATGACGATAGTTTGTGGTTTAAACCCAAATTAAAAACCCAACTTTGGCGATGGAGGAAACATCAAAGTGAAAACGCTATCAACTGTTCTAAAAGAAGATATACGAGTAGATTTAGACGCTACAAAAGATAATCTACAAGAAACTTTAGATCAAAATCTCCTCACGTCTTTAGATTTTAGCGTTGAAGATGATTTCTCACGAGATGTTTGGTGTTTATTTGGGTTACCTGTGGACAATTTAACCATGGAGTCTACTAGTAAGTTGCTTGAATCACGTATAAATAGTGACCGAATAAATGTGTTATCCACTATTAACGTCAATTGGGTAATTAGTGCTCTTGAAAAACCAAATTTTCGTGCTGCTATTTTAGATAGCGATATCTGTACCCTTGATGGAAAACCTTTGCTCTGGTTAGCATATGCTTTGCGTTTTCCTATGCGAGAGTTAGTTCCAGGCTCTTCCCTTATAGCCTATTTACAAAAAGTACGAAACACCCAGTCCCCCTTTTCTATTTTCCTTTTTGGCGGTGATCAAGGCATTGCCTTCCAGGCTAGAAAAAAAATCAATCAAAAGCTAGGGGGGCTGCATGCAGTAGGCCATTTTGATCCCGGTTTTGGTAGTTTAAAAGAACTTAATACTGGCAAAAGTGTGCAAGTTATTAATGCCAAATCACCCAACATTTTGTTGGTGGCTTTAGGTGCTTATAAAGGCCAACTTTGGATAGAAGAAAATAAGAATAAGCTCAAAGCCAATATCATTAGCCATCTTGGCGCCACAATTAATTTCTTAGCTGAAACAGAAGCCCGTGCGCCACGTTTCATGCAGGTTTTCGGCATAGAATGGATGTGGCGTATTATACAAAAGCCTTCTCTTTGGCATCGATATGCAATGGATGCCATAGTGTTTTTGCGTTTAATTGCCTTTCATTTTATGCCTTACTGGATATCTTCACGCAATTTACCTTCCAAGGGGTATGAAAAAAAATCTTCCATTACTATTTCTGAAACCGATCAAGAGTTAGTCATAAAATTACAGGGAATTTTTACTTATCATCAAAGAGATAGTGTCAAGAAATTTTTTAAAGATGCCGTTTATAGAAAAAAACAAGTGATATTAGATTTTCAAGGAGTTGAATTGGTTGATAATTCATTTCTTGGTTTGCTGCTACTTTTACTCAAACACCAACACCGTAATAAATCTTCCTTACAAATAAAAAACTTAAACAAAAAACTAGAGAATATCTTTCAACATAATTTTATCGATAAAAGTTTTGCAGCTTTGCAACACAAAACATGACAGATATAACGCTAGCAAGCCCCCGCTGATTACAAAGATAAATTTTGAATCTTAGTTAGACCCGTGCCATATAAGAATGGACTGCAAATTACTTGTTAAAAAATATAGGTGTTTAAAAAGCAACCCTTTGGATATCACTACTTAGCTAATGGGTATACTCATTACTGGTGGTGGATAAATGACAAAAGATTACTAACGATTAAAATATGGATATTTTTCCGGAAAATATACGTGCTTGTCTTTTTCTTCTAGCTGCCTACGGATTTGCAACGTTATATATATTAATTTTTTACCGTTATAAATACTTATTAAAATGGTCCGCCTGTTGGGCTATTATAACCTGTGCTGCATTTTTGTCTGGCCATATTGCAGGATTGATTGTAGTGGTCGTTTTTCTTAGCACGTTTTTATTACCTAAAAAAAGCTCTGAACAATTAAAGTATTATTTTGTGCTATTGCCTGCACTACCTCTTTATGTTTATGAGGTTTCAGGACCTCTAAACATTAATTTGGTTTTAGAGCTTACTTATGCGCGGTTACTTTCATTGGCGATACTATTTCCTGCTTTTGTTATGCTTGCCAAAGAATCGAAAGGGTTTGCTAAAAACTTTCTAAATGAACCACTAGATAAGCTTATATTGTTATATGTCTTATTATTGTGTGTTCTATCGTTTCGAAATACCACGATTACATCCGGTCTCCGAGAAAGCTTTCGTCTCATCTTTCTAGATATTTTTCTCCCATACTATGTTATTAGCCGATCTATTCAATCTATCAATGATTTTCGTAGAGTTTTTGTAGGTATTCTGTTTTCAGCAATCATGCTTTCTTTCCTTGGTTTATTCGAGCAAAAGCTCCACTGGCCATTTTTTTTGCACTTGGTTGATGATTTAGGTTTTCGACCTTTTGTTTATTTCTTTGGTGAAGTCAGAGGCATATTTTTAAGGATTAGTACCACAATGGCGCCTATTCCTCTGGGATACTTCATGATCTTCGCTATAGCGATATTACTGTTTGTAAAAAACTTGCTTCCAAAACGTAAGTTATTTGTTTTTGCTACTATGGCATTGTTTATAATTACGCTTGTCTTCACTGGATCTCGTGGCGCTTGGTTAACCGCCATTGTTTTTTGTATGCTTTACACCTATTTAAAAATGTCTGATGTCTGGTTAAAAATGAGTTTAGTAGTGGGTGGGATAGGGCTGATTTTTTTAGGAAATTTAACGCTCAGTATGATAGGGGGTTTGAGTGCAGATTCCGTCGATGAGCATGGTACTTTTCAGTATCGTATCGATCTTATCATCAGCTCAATCAATATCATTAAAGATAACTTTCTGTTTGGAACCGAGAATCCTAACCAGGGAGGTGCTCTTGAATCCATGCGTCAAGGTCAAGGCATTATCGATATTGTCAATACTTATCTTGCGTTGCTTTTATTTCAAGGTATTTCTGGATTTTCTTTATTTCTCGCGATTTTCTCTATCTCAATTCGTGGCGTATATGTAGCAACGAAATCCATGAAAAAAAACAAGAAGGTTTGGTTATTGGGTAATATGTTAACAGCTATGGTAATAGCAACTTTGGTGATGATAGGAACTGTAAGTTCTGTAAACTTTATACCAATATATTATTGGTCTCTCATTGGATTTGCTAGTGCTTATATTCGCATGAGTAAGAGTTATCAGTTTCGATACGGAATAGCTGAAAAAAATTCTGAGCAGATGATTCCTGTTCATGCAAAGCTCACAAATTCAGCATAAAAAGTATTGGCATAAAAAAGATACAAGATATATTAAACTAAACAGCCACCGGCTAAAACCGGTGGCTGTTTAGTTTTAAAAGGCAATCTAAATAGAATAATAAAATAGCACCGGGAAGTGCTATGAAAAAAGCTTTTTTTGATAATTATCCCCTCAATTCCCGTATGTAAGTTAACGAATAAGCAATAAATTTATGGTCGTAGTAGAAATCAGTGTCGCTTCAACGATACTTCATTCTTGAAAAATGGATGCTTGATATTTGTCAAATTGCCCTTACATTTCAGATTAAGTGTGTCATTTTGCACAAAATCTATTGGAGTAACTAATAATGGCAATAGTACGCTACGATCCTTTCACCGTCCTCAATCAACTGCAGCGGGAAATGAACCGTCTGTTCGATACGGGTCGATTTGCCGGTGAAGAAACTACCAGTCTGGCGACCAGTGACTGGATGCCAGCGGTTGACATCAAAGAGGAAGAAAACCGCCTGGTGATTCAAGCCGATCTTCCGGGTGTAGATCCCAAAGATATCGAGATTAGGGTAGAGCACGGAGTGCTTACCCTCAAAGGGCAGCGGGTTGCTGAAGCGAAAGAAGACTTGCAAGGTTATCAGCGTATCGAACGGGTGCGTGGTACGTTTCTACGGCGTTTTTCGCTACCGGATAATGTGGATCCGGATAAGATCGCTGCCAAATCTACTCATGGTGTATTGGAGGTAATAGTCCCTAAAACGGAGGGCGTGCAGCCCCGCAAGATTGACGTGGAATCATAAGAGAATCGATTAATTTTGAGATTTTTGCTGAGGTACTCCATTATTTTGTTTCAGATCCGTTGACGGCGTTTAGTGACCTATGAAATTTAAGGATTATTATGCCATTCTAGGCGTCCCGCGGGATGCCTCTCAAGATGATATTAAACGTGCCTATCGTAAACTGGCCCGTAAATATCATCCTGATGTGAGTAAAGAAAGCGACGCCGAAGAAAGATTTAAGGCAGTCGGTGAAGCCTATGAGGTTTTGAAAGACCCAGAAAAACGGGCTGCTTATGACGGTGTTGGTCGGCACTGGAAGCAAGACCAAGATTTCCAACCCCCACCCGATTGGGAGCAGCGTTTTAACTTTAGCAGTGGCGGCTTTACAGATACCGATCTCGGCGGTTTTAGCGATTTTTTCGCATCCTTGTTTGGTGGGGGAGGCCGTGCGCCATTTGGCGATAGGGGTGGGTTTCAAAGCAAGGGCAGAGATGAGCATGCCAAAATCGCCATCGGTCTAGAAGATGCGTTTCAGGGCGCTACTCGTACCCTTACCCTGCAAAGCCCAACTACCGATGAGCAGGGACGGGTCATTACCCGAACCCGGACTCTTCATGTAAAAATACCCAAAGGCGTGACTGAAGGTCAACGGATTCGTCTTGCTGGGCAAGGGGCTTCAGTGCCTGGTGCGGGCCAGCCGGGAGATCTTTATTTAGAAGTCTTGTTTCAGTCCCATCCACGCTTTCGCGCTGAAAATCGCGATATTTTTCTGGACCTTCCCGTGACACCCTGGGAAGCGGCGTTAGGGGAAACGGTTACTGTGCCAACCTTAGCAGGTAAAGTGGATCTTAAAATTCCCGCGGGTTCTCAATCGGGAAAACGCTTGCGTCTTAAAGGCCGTGGTTTACCTGGAAAACCGCCGGGTGATCAATATGTCACACTACGTATTGTGACACCCGCCGCCAATACTGACCAAGCCAAAGCATTCTATAAAAAAATGGCGGCGGAGCTGCCCATGAATCCGCGCTTAGAACTTGGGGTGTAAGGTTGATGCGCAAAGACATGACTAGTAATTAATACGCAGCGGTGATGGTACATAACCAGTCGAATCCAATTCGTGCGGTTACTTTTGACTTGGATGATACCTTATGGGATATCTGGCCCGTTATTGAACGTGCCGAGGCGCGGCTGCACGCTTGGTTACATGCTCAATACCCAGCGATATCGGCGCAGTTTTCAGCCTTGGAGCTTAGAGAATTGGCCAACGAGATTGCTGTACAGCGACAAGACATGGCCCATGATCGAACCCTTATCCGTAAGGAAGCGTTACGGTTGGCGGCTGACCGGGTGGGTTGTGAAGATTTTTGTCCAGAATCCGCTTTTGACATCTTTTTGGCAGCCCGTCATGAGGTGGTATTTTTTGCCGATGTGTTACCGGTTTTGGAAGGGTTGGCGGGCCGCTATCGGCTGGGTGCTTTGACCAACGGCAATGCCGATATCCAGCGTCTAGGGTTGAGCCATCTGTTTGAATTTGCCATCAGCGCCGTCGAAGTGGGTGCTGCTAAACCTGAACCCCCTATTTATCAAGCAGCCTGCCGTCTTTTAGAATTATCACCTGAACAGATCGTTCATGTGGGTGATGATCCTCAAAACGATGTGCTTGGCGCAGCGCAAGTGGGTTTACGCACGGTATGGATAAATCGCGATGGGAGGGCGTGGCCGGGTGGTCAGTGCGCCGATGCCGAGATTAAAACCTTAGAAGAATTAGAACCTATTTTAATGGGCTGGCAGACGGACTAAATTAAAAAAATCCTCCCCTGTTTTGCAGGGGAGGACTAGGAAAATAACTAAGGATTAACTGCCTATGCGCCGTGGACCTGATGATTTAGTCACCGCGACGACACTGGGTCGGGGCTGGGAAGTACCGCCGTCAGGCCAGTTACTAATGGGATCTTCAACGGTTCCGCCTTCGCCGGGGTGTTGAATATTGCAAAAGAACGTGGTTGAGTTCGGCGTAAATTCTGGACCGCAGATTTCACAGCCCACGGGGCCGCTTAAAAATTGCCGCAAATAGCCTCGATCTCGGCCCCCGGTGGGTACGGCATAAACACCATCGTTGATGGGTTCGTCTAAATTAAGATCACCCGTTTGACCATCGGTGGCGATCCATAGATTACCACGCCGGTCGAAAGCCACATTATCGGGCGCACCGATAGGGCTAATGCGATCCGCATAGGGATAACCGGCAAAATAGGTGCTCCGTGGATCCACTGGCGCACCATCTAGGGTGGTCAGAAAGCTGCCTTCTGGGTCTTCTGGATTGCCACACAGGATAAAGATTTCCCAGTGAAAACTGCCTGCTGCTGCATCGTCACCCGCTTCCGTGATTTCCAGAATGTGGCCTGTCTCATTGGGAGCCCGGGGATTCACCGCGTCCGGGGACATGCTCACTAAGCGGCCCTGAGCATCAGTGGTGCCATTACCTTCGCGTTGGGTATTGTTGGTTAACACCACATAAACTTTGCCGGTTTCGGGACTTGGCTCCACGTCTTCTGGCCGATCTAGTGGGGTGGCGCCGACAATATCCCCAGCCCGACGGGAATTAATCAAAACATCCCCTTGGTTGGTGAAACCATTCGTCTCATCTAAGCCGCATTCCCCATACAGTAACGGTATCCACTCGCCGCTGCCGTCCTCCTTAAATTTAGCAACGTGCAGAACGCCACTGTCCAGCAAATGAAGATTGGCATCACGATTATCGGGATCATAAGTGCCATCGCTGACAAATTTGTAGAGATATTCGAAACGCGCATCATCACCTGAATAAATAGCGATGCGATTATCTTTGGTAACGGCGCTGGTGGCGCCTTCGTGTTTAAAACGACCTAGGGCGGTGCGTTTTTTAGGCACAAAGTGGGGATCATAGGGGTCAATTTCCACCACCCAACCAAAGCGAAATGCCTCATTGGGTTCATGACCCACATCAAAACGCTTGTCCACCAACTCCCAACCACGACGACTTAGAGCCCCCGGTAAGGGGATACGGCCATGGTAATCTTCGGCTTTGCGAAGTGTCGGAGAACAGTCGTCATCGTCCTGGATTTGCAACAAAAGACCTTCATAATTACCGAAGTATTGGTCGAAATTCTCCTCACAGGTCAGGTAAGTTCCCCAAGGCGTTTTACCCCCCGCGCAATTGTTTAACGTGCCATGAACTTGAGTGCCCGTCTCATCGGTTGAGGTTTGCAGCAGCTCATGACCCGCTGCAGGTCCGGTAATTTCCATGGGAGAATCCCCCGTCAGACGACGATTATAAGGGGAACTTTTTTCGTAATACCAACGGCCTGTGCCGCTGTCCCAGCGGACCTCTACGATGGAAATCCCGTGGGCGTTTTTCATAGTCTGCACGGCAGCAGGATGCTCGTTGATAAAGGTCTCTAAATCCGGTTGCGCCCAGCCGGGGAACATGATCTCATCTGAAGTATACTCGTGATTGACCCCTAGAAGACCGCGACTAGAATTTGTCGAATAAGCATCCTTCCAAGGAAAGAAACCGTTATAGTCGCAGTTAAAACCAAATTGTCCGGCTTGGGCCTGGGCGCCTGCTTCAGTTTTCAGGACTTCAAGATCCGTGGTGTCCAGATCAGCGTAATCCGGTAAGATCGCATCCCCCCAACGGACTAGAACCTCTGCTTTATAGTCCGGCGGCACGATGACCTTGTCAGCTGAGCTGCCTTTGATAGGCGTAAACCGAAGTCCATCGCCACTGGTTGCTTTAGCATCAGACGAATACAGTAAAGACGGTACGATGGTAAACAGGGGTGCAGCCGCAGCAACACCTGCATTAGCCTTTAAGAAAGAACGTCGCGACATAAGGCGCCGCGTCATAATGTCTTCTAATGGCTCTGCCATGGTTGGCCGGGCTTCTGTACCCGGCGCCACATCCACGCCCTCTTGTTGGTCGAGCTGGTTATTATCTAATTGCGCCAGTGATTCAGTAACATCTTTTATATTTTGCATGGAAAACCTCTAGCTACCGCTTTTGGAAGGTCTACACGACCGGAAAAGTGTCATGCCGGTGGCGCAATCTGACACGACAGCATTAAGGTCGGGTTACAGAATGATGACTTTTTTGTGACCGATCTAGCGGTTGAGGATGACAATTTTTTAGTGCAAGAAGCACAACATGCTTGGTGTGCAGCAGGTAACGTGACTAATAACGAGGTGATTTGAAACAGATTCTAAAGCAGGTCCTTATTCAAAAGGATCTTTTTTAAGCATCAAGCAAACGGCATTCCTTTGCCATTTATTTGTGTGCTTTTTGCTTATAGTTAGTGAGGTTAGTGGGAGGTGGCCATCTCGATAGGCGTCATCTCTTCCAATGTCCCTAGTGCAGGTCTTTTGGCGTTAGTGGCCCTCAGTAAGGTCCAGTAACCCAGGAAGTTAACGCGTTGTGTTTCCACAACCTGTAGACCGGTTTCATCGATAAAAGCCTGGCGGGAGAGGTCCGGACGAAAACCTACCATTTTTGAAAACGGTGTAACTAGCTTTTCTAGCCGGGCTAAAATAGGATTGGTGCTGTGGAAATGGTTGACAATAAACAGCTCACCCCCTGGTTTACATACCCGCTGCATTTCTTCCACAAGGCGTTTTGGATGGGGCACCACAGAGGCGACATACATGGCCACCACTTTGTCAAAAGTGTTATCTTGAAAAGTCATCTGTTCAGCATCCATTTCAAACAATTCCACCTGTTTCAAGCCATGGCTTGTTTTGCGAGTCCGTGCCTTATCCAGCATCTCGGTTGATAAGTCGATGCCTGTGACAGTTACGTGGGCTGGGTAAAGCGGCAGGGACAGGCCCGTGCCCACGCCAACCTCTAAAATATGATTACCCGGTTGACAATGTAGCGCATGGATAACTGCTCTACGGCCCGGCTCAAAGACGGCGCCAAAGTAAAAATCGTAAGTTTCAGCATAGCGCCGATAGGATTTACGGATCGCATCGATATCCAAATGGTTACTCCTTCATAAACGGTATAAAGCGTGGGTCAGATATATCAGTGACACACGGTTGATCGTGAACATAGTCGTTGTAATTCCACCACTGAATCCAAGTCGAGGGTACTGCTGCAGACTTTTATCAACATGGGATGCCATAGCGCAGTTAAATCAACGACATTTGCAGCGTTAAGCAGTTAAACTGATTTCTCGACATCACGTAGGGTCTAAATGGTAGATATGGCGTGTGCATTATTGTTACTGGCATTAACGTATTATTTGGGCAACAAAACACACTATTGTAACGAACTCTCGGTTGAAAGCGACATCTTATTATGGCATAACACCTAAATGCTACATTTTTGCAGGATTACATTAATCGGTATTATAACGTTTGAACGCTAGGCTTAGTTTATCTATCTGTGCGGCTACGAACTCGAAAATGCTATAACTATTTATTTTTAAATATGAAATAGAGGTAAAACATGGGAATAAAAATAATAGCCGGGGGTTGTCGCACCGTTGCTGAAAATGGCGAATTTGAAGAGCGCCATTGCAATACTTGTTTTTCGCGAACCACCTGTGACCTAGAACCCCGCGCCAGAGAGTTATCCGCTTTATTTTCTAGCCAGTGGGTTAAACGTGAAGACATGTTGCCTTTAGAATTACATCCCATACTATACTTAACCTGTTCATCAGAATCGCCCGCAGGTGCTCTGCATTTGGGCCATTATGACAGCGTCCGGCAGTGTTTTATTGAACAAAACAGCGGCGCCCTAATGCCTGAGCAGCAGGTACTGGCTTGGATGGCGATCCCTAACTTGCCCATTGAAATGCAAGATGGCTGGGATTATCCTCTTAATACATCAAATCGTCTTGGCGCAACGCCATGGAACAACGAACCGGAAGCTTCCTTGTAGCGTTGACGGCTCTATTGGCTTCTCATTAGTGTCATTTACCCAGTCAACGAATTGGCTGTCGGGTTTATAACTAAAACAAAAAATAGCCTCCATCGATACGAATGCAGTCTCCCGTATGATAAGCGCTGGCGTTACTCATCAGATAAACCGCAATGGCGCCAAAGTCTTCGGGTTGCCCCCAACGGCCCACGGGAACCCGCGGCTTAACGGTGGTGGAAAATTTTTCCGATGCGAAGGTCTCAGCGGTCATGGCCGTTTCCACCCAGCCTGGCAAAATTGCATTGGCGGTGATGCCATAGCGGGCTAGCTCTACTGCTAAAGCGCCAAGCATGGAAACCAATGCGCCTTTAGTCGCGGCATAGTGCTCGTTGCGGGCAGCTCCAGAAATGGCGGCAATGCTGGCCGTGCCGATCAGCCGTCCACCAGGATCACCCTGTTTGGCCCGTTCCACCATGTGGCGGGCAGCGGCACGCAGGGTATAAAACGCTCCATCCAGATTGACCCCCAGTACCTGATGCCAGGATTCGCTGGAGATTTTGGTAAATGGCGTTGGCGTCGCCAACATGCCTGCATTGGCAAAACACGCATCCACCCGGTGGAATTGCGCCAGGGTTTCGCTAAAGGCGTGTTCTACGCTAGTCTCATCAGCAACATCGCACACCAAAGCCGTAACGCGAGTGCCGTAGGGTTTGAGTGTTTCTAAGGCAGCGGCATTTTTTTCTACATTGGTTCCCCAAAGACAAATGTCAGCACCGGCTTGGGCCACTGCTTCAGCCATGCCTAACCCGATACCGCCATTTCCGCCGGTGACAAGGGCCACTTTACCCCTCAAATCGAATGCCTGGTAGGTCATAGGTTGTCCTTTCACAGATTAACTCACTAAAGCAACTCTAGAACAAAGTGTTCACCAAATCCATAAAACGATAATTTGCCAAACAAAATCAGGTCAAACCCTTGAATTTTTTTTCAACTTTGGTAAAAAACTTCCGCTTATTACAGCCGTTGCGCAAGCGGTTGCATGGATTCACCCACTTTTTGGAACTCTCTATTCTTGTTAACTTATGATTAAAACCCAAGCGTTGACTAAACAGTATGGCGATTTTGTCGCCGTGGATAATCTCTCCTTTTCGGTGCAACCTGGCCAGGTGTTAGGATTTCTGGGTCCCAACGGCGCGGGTAAATCCACTACCATGAAGATGATCGTCGGCTTCTTGGCTCCCAGCGCCGGATCGGTCAGTGTTTGCGGCTTCGACGTGCAAACCCAGCCCCTCAAGGCCAAATCCTGTATCGGTTATCTACCGGAAGGAGCGCCGGCCTACGGCGAGATGACACCACTGCAATTTTTAGACTTTATCGCCGACATCCGTGGTCTGCGTAATGGGTATAAAAATACTCGCTTAGACGACGTCATCGGCCGTTTACATTTACAGCCTGTCCTGGAGCAATCCATTGAAACCCTATCCAAAGGTTTTAAACGCCGGGTGGCTCTCGCTCAAGCGATCCTCCATGATCCGCCGGTGCTGATTCTCGATGAACCCACCGATGGTCTCGATCCTAACCAAAAGCACGAAGTACGTGACCTGATCAACGGTATGGCTAAGGACAAAATTATCGTGATTTCCACTCATATTTTGGAAGAGGTTAATGCCGTCTGTCATCGGGCTATTATTATCGCCCAGGGGCGTATTCTGGTGGATGCGACACCCGCCGCCTTGGAGGCTCGCTCCCGTTACTATAATGCCGTAACCCTAAAGCTGGACAAGCCGCAAGGGGCTAAAGCAGCCATCGAGGCACTGCCCCAGGTGGCCACCGTCGAGGCGGATGACTCGGGCGAACAATTAACCGCGTTTCCCCATAAAGATAAAGTTTTATTTCCTGTGATTACCGAGTTAGCACAGCAGCAAGGGTGGACCATCAAAGATATGCGGGTAGAGACCGGTCGCCTCGATGAGGTGTTCCGCACCATTACCACCACGGAGGCGTCGACCCTATGAGCACCATGAGCACTATGGGCGCCACGGCGCAAACTACCCTGCGGCTGACAAAGCAGGCGAGCCAGACTGCTCTAAAACGAGCGCGGCTGAGTCCTGTGGGGATCCTCTTTACCCGCGAGCTAAACAGTTATTTCGCCACACCCGTGGCCTACGTGTTTATCGTCATTTTCCTCATCCTGTCCGGTGCCTTTACCTTTTATTTGGGCGGGTTTTATGAACGCCGCCAGGCTGATCTACAACCCTTTTTTGTGTTTCATCCTTGGTTATATCTTTTTTTAATGCCTGCTCTCGCCATGCGCCTGTGGGCTGAGGAACGTAAAGCCGGTACCATCGAACTTTTGTTGACCTTACCCATCACCATGTTCCAGGCGGTGCTGGGCAAATTTTTGGCAGCCTGGTGTTTTGCCGGACTAGCGTTGCTGTTGACATTTCCCTTGTGGATCACCGTGAACTATTTGGGGGATCCCGACAACGGAGTTATCTTCTCCGCTTATCTCGGTAGTTGGCTCATGGCAGGGGGTTTTTTGGCCATCGGGTCCTGTTTGTCCGCGGCTACCCGTAACCAGGTGATTGCTTTTATTCTCACCGTGGTCGTGTGTTTTTTGTTTATGCTCAGCGGGTTCCCCCTGGTTTTAGATTTCTTCGACAATTGGGCGCCGTCCCTGTTAACGGATGCTATTGCTTCGTTAAGTTTTCTCACACAATTTGATGCGATCCGTAAGGGTGTCCTGGATTTGCGCAGCATCATCTATTTTGGCTTGGTAATCGGATTTTGGTTGGCCGCCACCGCAGTGGTGATCGACACCAAGAAAGCGGATTAGGAGATCGCCATGCTAAATGTCAAACGAATGACCCTAACCACCGGGACATTGGTGGTATTGGCCGCCTTATTTATCGCCTTGACCATACTCAGCAATACCTTGCTGCGGGGTGTACGGTTGGATTTAACCGAAGATAATCTTTATACCGTATCGGCAGGCACCGAAAACATTTTGGCCAGTATTGAAGAGCCCATTAATCTGTATTTCTTTTTCTCCGAAGACGCTTCTAAAAATGTGCCTGTAGTGCGTACCTACGCCACCCGCATTCAAGAGCTGTTAGAAGAATATGTCCTTGCCGCCGACGGTAAATTGATACTCCATACCATCGATCCCGAGCCCTTTTCCGAAGCCGAGGATCAAGCAACCCAGTTTGGTTTACAGGCTGTTCCCGTGGGCACCTCGGGGGAGAGTCTTTACTTTGGTTTGGCAGGCACCAATGCCCTGGATGATGTGGCGGTGATTCCCTTTTTTCAGCCGGACAAGGAAGCTTTTTTGGAATACGAGCTGAGTGAACTCATCTATAGTCTCGCTAATCCTAAAAAGCCCGTAATCGGATTATTGAGTACCTTGCCCATGGAAGGCGGTGGTTTTAATCCAGTTACGCAACAAGGGCAGGCGTCGTGGGTCATTACCGAGCAGTTAAACCAGCTATTTGAAGTACGCAGTTTAAGTCAAGACGTCACGGCTATCGATGAGGATATGGATGTGCTCATGTTAGTGCATCCAAAAGGTTTGTCGGAGCAGACCCTTTATGCCATCGATCAGTTCGTCTTAGGGGGTGGCAAAGCGCTGATTTTTATCGATCCTCATGCCGACGCAGAGCAGGTGAATCCAAACCCCAATAACCCCAGCGCCGCCATGCTCGCTAGCCGTGCCTCGAATTTGACACAACTGCTTGAGCCCTGGGGTGTTACCCTAGCCGATGCGGTCGTAGTGGGAGACCGGCGTTATGCCTTATCGGTGAGTATGGGTCCTAACCAACCGGCGGTTCCTCATTTAGGGATTTTGAGCATCGACGACAATGGTCTAGCCCAGGAGGATGTGATACTAGCGGAACTGGACACCATCAATATGGCCTTGACAGGTTATCTAGAGCCAAAGGAAGGGACTGCCAACACCTTAGAACCTTTAATAACCTCCAGTGAAGCGGCAATGCCGATTCCTGCTGAGCGTATGGGTTTGTTGCCAGATCCTGGGCAATTACAACAAGGTTTTGAGCCCACCGGGGAAACCTATATTTTAGCTGCTCGGTTGCAGGGTATGGTTAAGTCGGCGTTTCCCGACGGGCCTCCTAACAATAGCACTACCGAAGGAAAGGATGCTGCTAGTAAAGATGAAGAAAATCCACCAACAACCACTCATCTTACTGAATCTAAGACGCCCATCAATCTTATCGTTGTCGCCGATACTGATCTTTTAACGGATCGTCTTTGGGTGCGCACCCAAAATTTCTTTGGTCAACGTATTGTGACCGCTTGGGCCAATAATGCGGACTTTGTCGTCAATGCCCTGGATAACCTGACCGGTAACAACGATCTCATCAGTATTCGTGGCCAAGCAGTGTCGGCACGCCCTTTCACCACCATCGACGCCATCGAGCGGGAAGCCAATACGCGCTTTTTAGCCACAGAACAACAGTTGCAGCAGGAACTACAGGAAACCGAGCGCAAGCTGGGTGAACTGCAAACCGCCCGCGGTGACGATAATACGATGATTTTTAGCCCGGAACAGCAAGCCGAGCTCGACCGTTTTCAACAACGTAAACTGGAGATTCGCGAACAGTTGCGCAAAGTGCGCCGAGATATGGATCGAGATATTGAGCGGGTGGGTACTGTTTTAAAAGTGGTCAATATTGGCCTCATACCCTTGCTGTTATCCGTATTGGCATTAGCCGTGGTATGGATACGCCACCGTCGCCGCACCGGGAGAGGTGACAAAGCATGAGCAGATTTCGTTTATTAGTGATTCTCGTGGTTGTCACGGTGATCGCGGTGGTGGCCGTGTTACGCAGCAACCGCCCGCCAGCAACCGACGCCACCGTTGCACAACCACTGGTGGCGGACTTAAAGCAAAACATCAATGACGTAAATGGGTTACAAATCGTCGCCGGTGGCAACCAAAGGATCGCTGACCTTAAACGCACTGCTCAGGCATGGGTGGTGGCGAATCGCGCTGATTATCCAGCCGATATGGGTGAGATTCGAGAAACCTTAGTTACTTTGGCTGATGCCCAGTTAATGGAAAAGAAGACGGCTAAACCCGAATACTATGAGCGCTTGGGTGTTCGAGATATGGAACATGAACAAGCCACCGGCGTGCAGCTAACTATCCAGGGATTAGATAGCCCCGCTGAACTGATTGTCGGCAACCCGGCTGCCGGAAGAAATGGGTTCTTTGTGCGGCGAGTCGGTGAAACCCAAAGCTGGCTCGCCAGCGGTAACTTAGCGTTGCCCCAGGATACGGTGCAGTGGTTAGATCGGTCTATTCTGGATATTCCCGCCGAGCAAATTCAAGGGATGACTATCCGCCACCCGGATGGAGAGACCATCGTTGCTGCAAAGCAACAGAGGGATCAGGCTAATTTTACGGTTAGCAATCTTCCCGAGGGTCGAGAACTCACTTCGGAGAGTGCGGCAAATACGTTGGCGGATGCCCTCATTGGATTACAGTTGGAAGACGTGTCGACACGCGAAGAAAACAATCCCACCGCTGCCGATGATGTGGTAGAGATAGACTATAGAACCTTCGACGGCGCTATTATAGGAGTCAAGGCTTTTCGAGCCGATGACAAAGCCTATGCCCATTTTACAGTGGATTTCGACGAGGCTTTAGGGCAGCGGTTTGCCGATGAGTCGGAAAACACATCATTGGATGAAACGAGCCTGACGAAACGTCGCCAAGAAGCCCAGCAGCTTAATGAGAAACTCAAACCTTGGGTGTATGAGATCCCCAGTTTTCACTACGACGCCATGACTCAACGCATGGGAGATATACTCAAGGAAGAAACAACCCCACAACCTACCCAAACTGAGGCGGAACAAACGCCGCCACAACCTCAGGCCGATGTCCCTAGGCAAAATGATACAAACGCCCAGCCCACTGCTGAGCCAGACGCAACCCTGGAAGGCGAAGCACTACCGGCAACTCAGCCAGCAGCTGTACCCCTAAAGGCACCAGAAACGCCACCTACCAAGCCACAGGAAAATGAAACACTGCCATCCCCAGAACTTAACAGTGCTCCCAAAAGTTTGCCCGAATCGGTAGTCGATCCGGATTCCTGATAGAGGGGCTTGATGCAGTGGTCACTATGAAGTTTGACAATTCGAGTTTTATAAACTAAGTTTAGTTAGTTTTTTTTCAGGATGGTGTATAAAAATTGTCAATGTTCATGAGGCGAAGACAAATCTCTCGGCCCTTTTAGCCGAGATGGAGGAGACTGGCGAAAAAGTGTTGATCTGTCGCCATGGTAAACCCATTGCTGACCTAATGCCCCATCAAAAACGCAACCGTTTGGAACCTCATCCTCAAATGGGAAAAATTCGTATCAATTATGACCCCATCGAGCCGCTTTCTGAAGACGAATGGCCGACAACGGACAGTCGGTGATACTCAATACCTGTGCGCTATTGTGGCTTGCCCAAGGCGACGAAAAACTGTCTGAACCGGTTCGACAGCGTATAAATACGGAGCCGGCCGTTTTCGTAACTTCCCCATATTCATGCTGATCCTCGCGACCGACTGATCATAGCCACAGCAGAACACCGCCGTATGCCTGTAGTTACCGCTGATCTTATATTCCAACAGTACGGGATAGAGGTGTTGATTTGAGTTTTTAGTCCGTTGGTCAACGGTCGCCTGCTCCACCAGTAGGCTTTAAATACACATCGTATTAGAGGTTTTTAGGGGAGTTACTCGTTCTTAAGGAACGAAGCAACTCTTTTTTGTACTAAATGTGGGTTACAACACTAATAAGCGAAACAGCCTTTGCTATCCTGCGAAGGGTTCAATTAACAGCAGTCATTAAAACGGTGTTTGGATATGCTGGGTGTCATGCTTAGTGCGCCCAACATCGGCTGCCCTATGGGAGCTCGCTTTGATAGAAAAATCTCTCCAATCCAATCCAACGTTGGTGGGCGAAAACGCCTATCGTGACGATATTAACCAGCCTTGGGAGCAGGATAATCAAGCCTGGTGGGATTGGTATGTGACGTTGGCTGATAACACTGATCAACCTATCGGTAAGCTTCAGGCTATGGACCCGCCACCGTCCATACCATTACCCGATGATGATGCCCTAGCCAAGGAGCTATGCACTCCCTATCCGTTGACACCTAGCGACTGTGCGTTTTTTCGCATCAATGGTTATATTAAACTCCAGCAAGTTTTTTCCCAGGGAGCGACCCTGCGTTTGCGTCAAGAACTGGTGCGGCTGCTCAGCATAGCATTCGACACACCATTAGATGGCGCTGCCACCCAGCGTTTTTTTAGTTTGGAGATGGTCTGGTTAGACAATCCACTCCTACGTGAATATGTGCTCAGTCCGCGGGTTGCTAAAATCGCCGCCGATCTCCTGGACGTTCCTCGGGTGCGTCTCTACCACGATAACGTGTTGTCAAAAGAACCCGGCTGTGGGCGCACTCCGTGGCACTTTGACGACCACCACTTTCCCCTGGCCACCCATGATGTGGTCACCGCGTGGATTCCCGCCCAGCCCATTCCCGTTGCCATGGGGCCTTTGGCTTTCGCCAAGCCCATTGATGTCTACAAGCTAGCGGAGTCCATCGAATTTAACAAATTCGACAAGAGCTATGACCGCACTATCAGCAAACTTTTCCGACAGCACAACGTCGCCGTAGAGGATGGCCCCTTTGCCATGGGCGAGGTCAGCTTCCACCACAATCTGAGCTTCCATACTGCTGCGGCTAACCGCACTAAGCAAAGTCGTATTGTGTTGGCTAATACCTACTACGCAGACGGTGCCCGGGTGATCGATCAACCCACCATGGTGTCGGGGGACTGGCAGAAGTTTATGCCCGGTATAAAACCGGGGGAGGTGGCAGCCAGTAAACTGAATCCTATTTGTTGGCCGGTGGAGTCGAATCCGCATGACTGATACGTTTCAACGCAGTTGTGATCACTGGAGTGAAGCAAAACAGCGGGAGATGGAAGACTTCTACGCTCTTGCATCGGTGGATTATCGTCACTTGGCGCAAGCCCTGGATTGGCAAGCTTGGTTGATAGCACAACAAGCACGAGCCGTCGGGCGTCCACTGCGGCTGTTGGATGTGGCCTGTGGCTCTGGCAAATTTCCCGCCGCCCTGGGTCGCTATGCCGACGTGACGCCTGATGCGGTTTCATCCATCGACTATGGGTTGCTCGACCCGTCCGCTTTCTCCATTGTCCAAGCCCGCCAAGCGCTATCCGCACCTTTTATGGCGGGGAAGGAGTACCAGACCACCTTGCAAGCGCTGGATTGCCCCCGTGGCGCATTTGATATCGTCTGGGCAACCCATGCCCTATACGCGCTACCGGTAACGGAACTGCAAGCAGGGCTTAAGCGGTTTATGCACGCCCTTAAGGGTATAGGTTTTATCGCCCATGCCTGTGAAGACTCTCACTATCTGCGCTTTTATCGCCATTTTCTTGAAGCTTTTTACAAGGGCCAAGGTACACCCTACACTAGCGCTGAACAGATTATGGTCACGTTGAAGAGTATGAGCGTGACCTTTGAAGCCCGCGAGATTACCTATGAAAATGGCGCACCGGACACTCAGCGACACCAGGTGCAGGGTTATCTGCAACGCTGCGTATTCGACGATTCGGTGAGTTTGGATGACATGTTGACGAACCCTATTACCGGTGACTATCTAGCTACCTGTCGGCACGCTGGTGAGTGGCGCTTTTCGCAGCGCGTTATGTTGATCTTTATCGATAATCTGTGAGACTGCCGCTTTTTTCGTTTCACCCGGTTTTTTATGATTGCTTATCGCTTTTTGCGTCAAGCTGGACCGGCTCTGGGTTTTGGTTTTTTGCTGGCCCTTGGCTCGAGTGTCGGTCAGACCTATTTTATTTCCCTGTTTGCTGGCGAGTTAAAGGCTGAACTGGGTCTAAGCCATGGGGATTTTGGTGGTTTATACACCCTTGCCACCATGGCCAGTGCTGGGCTTTTAGTGTGGTTGGGTAAGTTTGCGGATCGCTGCGATCTGATCGGGTTAAGTGTATTGACTTTGGCGATGTTAGCGGGTGTTGCGTTGCTAATGGCAAGCGTTGCGTCGATAGTGTGGCTCACGGTAGCGTTATTTGGCTTGCGTTTAGGTGGCCAAGGGATGCTGAGTCATCTAGCGATGACCGCCATGGGGCGTTGGTTTGTGCAGCAGCGGGGCCAAGCATTGAGTGTGGCGATGCTGGGTTTTCCCCTGGGCGAGGCGCTATTTCCAGCGTTGGTTGCCCTGTTGTTGGGTCTGCTGACCTGGCGGCAGGTGTGGGTGGGGGCGGCTTTGGGACTGGCACTGATCATCATGCCAGTGCTGCTATGGCTAGGGTGTCAGGTGCGGCGGCGGAGACTGGATCAGCCTGACCCGCAGTTGTCACATAAGCATGACCAGAAAACGGTATCCTGGACACGGCAGCAGGTATTAAGGGATGGCCGTTTTTATGGGTTACTGCCAGGGTTGTTAGCACCACCTTTTATCATTACCGGGGTCCTCTTTCACCAGGTCCATCTGGTGGAGACGAAGGCATGGACCCTGACGGGTTTTACTGCCAGCTATCCCCTCTATGCGGGTAGTGCGACGCTGGTGGCATTGGCTTTGGGATGGTTGGTGGATCGCTATAGCGCAGTGCAAATACTGCCCTTTTACTTGTTGCCACTGGCCATAGGGCTCGGGCTGCTGGGCAGTAGCGATGCGCTGCTGGTGGCACCGGTATTTATGGCATTGTTGGGTTGTACCGCAGGTGGGGCAACTCTCGTTTTGGGGGCGTTATGGGCGGAGCTTTACGGTACCACCCACTTGGGTGCGATTCGCGCCTTGACCATGGCGTTGTTGGTATTAGCGACAGCGATTGCGCCAGGGGCGATGGGTTGGCTCATTGACCAGGGTGTTACGTTAGATCTGCAGTTTAAATTGATGGCCGTTTATACCCTGGCATGTGCCCTAAGTTTTGCGTTGCTGTTGCCTTGCTTAAGTAAACACCGTTCACCGCCCATGCTGGTTTCTCGTTAGCGCGGACCAAACACATTTTCTTTGTTTATTTATTTATTTATGGATACTTGGCTATGACGCACGAATATGTCAACGTGAACACCCGCTGGGCGCAACGATTACAGTGCGGTGAACAGCCCAACGAGACGGATCTGCGCGAGCATCTGTTGGCGGTCCATCAGCGTCATGCTGGTTTTACTGAGTCTTGTGCTGGGCGTTGTCGCGACGCCAGGGGACGCAATAGCTACGAATGGTTGGCAGAGACTATAGATCCAAGTCGCCATCGACAGGTCTTGGATTTGGCCTGTGGTAGCGGCGTCTTAACTGCCCTATGCCATCAGCGCTATGCTGGACAAATGGCTTTTATCGGCGTGGACATGAGTGCCCATGAGCTGCTGTTGGCACGCCAGCGGATACCCGATGAGACGGTAATATTTCATCGGGGATTAGCCCAGGAAATGGACTTTATCCCTGATGCAAGTATCGATGTGGTGCTCTGTCACTGGGCATTACCCTTAATGGATCCGTTACAGCCGGTATTGGATGAAGTACGCCGCGTGTTGCGTCCTGGTGGTGTGTTTGCTGCCATCGTAGATGGCGATTTGGCAGCAGCACCGGGTTATGGCGAGTTGCACCATCTCATCTACGGCTGGGTGCAGCAGGAATATCCCAGCTATGGCACTATTGAATTGGGTGACACACGGGTGCGCACAACAGCAGCCCTAGAGGAACTGGTGCAGGCAGTGTTTGACGATGCCCAGGTGCAGATTGAGCCAGCTGTGGTAAGCTTGCACGCTGCCCCGGATACCCTGGCGCGGGAGGCGGCCGGTTTTTTTTATGCCTCGTTTGTGCTGTCGGCATCAGTCCATGCCCAGATGCTTAGCGAGCTAGAAGCCTTATTCACCGCCCAAAAGTTAAACGGTCAAAGTCGTTTTGCCATGCCCATCAATCGACTTTTGGTGCGACAGCCCCCCGATGATTCTGTATCAACCTAAAAGGGCTTCAGGGCATCTTGCGCAGATAAGATTAAGTATGGTGTTTGTTATATTTTTAGGTGATTTGAATGTCCGCGACTACTGTAGTGTCTTTCCAAGATCTCACACTTGCTGAACCGATAATTAGAGTGTTGGATGATGTTGGTTATGAAAACCCCACCCCCATCCAAGCCCAAACCATTCCGCCGTTGCTGGAAGGGCGAGATATTATCGGTCAGGCCCAAACCGGCACCGGCAAAACAGCTGCTTTTGCACTGCCCATACTCTCCCATCTGGATACTGCTAATCATCGGCCCCAAGCGCTGGTGTTAGCCCCCACCCGCGAGCTGGCGCTTCAGGTCGCGGAAGCCTTCCAGGAATATGGCAAGTATCTTGACGGATTTCATGTGCTGCCCATCTACGGTGGTCAAAGCTACCAGATTCAGCTTAAACAGCTCAGACGAGTCGCTCATGTGGTGGTGGGTACCCCAGGGCGCGTCATTGACCACATCAAGCGCGGTACCCTAGCCCTTGAGGACGTCAAATTTTTAGTGCTGGACGAAGCCGATGAAATGCTGCGCATGGGATTTATCGACGATGTGGAATGGATCATAGGCCAAACCCCAGACCAGCGGCAGATTGCCTTGTTTTCAGCAACGATGCCCCAGGCGATCCGCAAAATCGCCCAGCGGCACCTAAACAATCCCATAGAAATTTCTATTAAAGCCAAGACCAAAACCGCAGATACCATTCGCCAGCGTTTTTGGTCCGTGAGCGGTTACCACAAGCTCGATGCCCTCACCCGTCTATTGGAAGTGGAAGACTTTGACGGCATGATCGTGTTTGTGCGCACCAAAGTGGCCACCTTAGAACTGGCTACCAAACTAGAGGCGCGCGGTTACAACACAGCGCCATTGAGTGGCGATGTGCCACAAAATCAGCGGGAGCACACGGTGGAGCGGCTTAGAAAAGGCGGGCTAGATATTTTAGTGGCTACGGATGTAGCCGCCAGGGGTCTGGACGTGGAGCGTATTAGCCATGTGATCAACTATGATATGCCCCATGACCCGGAAGCCTATGTCCATCGGATTGGTCGGACCGGTCGGGCAGGGCGTAAGGGAGAGGCGATCTTGTTTGTCACCCCGCGGGAAAAGCATCTGCTCAATACCTTGGAACGCTCTACCAAGCAAAAAATCGAGCCTATGGAAATGCCCTCTACCGAGATGGTCAATAATCAGCGTATCGCTCGCTTTAAACAACAGATTACCGATACCTTGGCCAAGGAAAACAGCGAGTTTTTTGTACGACTGCTTGAGCACTACGAGCAAGAACACAACGTACCCGCCATCGAAATCGCCGGAGCGCTGGCTAAGCTGTTGCAAGGGGATGAGCCATTGCTCTTGGAAGAGAAGGCGGCGCCCCAACGGCGCGGGCGGGAGCGCGACATTACACCTGGTGCAAGCGTCGGCATGGAGCGATTTCGAGTGGAAGTGGGCCACAATCATCGGGTGAAACCGGGTCATATTGTCGGGGCCATTATCAATGAGACAGGTATTGCTAACCATCGCATTGGTCGTATTACCATCCACGATGACCACAGTATAGTGGACTTACCAGTAGGTATCCCTCGGGAAACTTTTGAACTACTTAGGCGGGTATCAGTATTGGGTCATCCCATGAATATTTCTAGTCTCGGCAAATCCCAGGGTGATAGTGGTTGGCGAGAAAAGCGCACACCTAAACCTCGTCGCAAAAGCAATGCGGCCAGTCCGCCTTCAAAAAAGAAACGGCAAGTAGGGTAGTTTAAAAGGGCATGAGTCCGCAAACGACCATTTAGATAGTTTGGAGAAATGGGGTTAGATGATGTGCTGGGCAGGTTTATTGCATAGGTTTAAGGTGTAGATAAACCTATGCTACGACGATGCAAAAACTATCTACTTCTACGCCTGAAAAACCCTACTACAGCGAGACAATAAGCTGTTTTTAAGCAATACGATGTTGTTGTGACATTGAAACTAACCCGTGACGCCTTAATGCTGACAAGGCGTAAAAATAAAGTCAAAATTATGACAATTTTGGTTTTGAATGCTCTAAATAAAGGATAGGATAAATGAAATTCTTTGAAGGGATATCTGTATTTTTAATCGTATTATTATTCGTGACCTTTGTTATTACTAGCGTTTTTGTAAGAATAAACTACGAAAATGTAACCAATAAAATAAAAAGAAAGGTGGAATATAAAAGCAAAACGCTTATTTCTAATTGAATGAAAGTTTGCTAAGACATTTTAAGTCAGTGTAAGTAGTTTGCTAGGCAAGAAAACAGGTCGTACAGTTATTAATTAAGGTATGTGTAATTATGAAAGCAGAATTCACAGCTATTATTAAAAAGGATGGCGATTGGTGGATTGGCTGGATTGAAGAAATTCCAGGGGCTAATGCACAGGAAAGAAGTAAAGATGAACTGATACTTAGTCTCAGGGAAGCAGCTAAGGATATTTTAGAAATTCATCGCCAAGCAGCCATAAAGGAGGCTCAAAAAGACTTTGAAGAAATACCGCTCGTTATATGAAGAGGAGTCAATTAATTCGACACTTGTCAGCGAACAACTGTGAGTTATTGAGAGAGGGATCCCGACATTCGATTTGGAAAAACACTGTAACAGGAAAAGTAACGGCAGTTCCACGACACAACGAGATAAAGGATTTGATGGCCCGTAAAATTTGCAAAGACCTTGATATTGATATGACATGACTGCCTTAACAACAGCTTCAACCGGACCGGGTTTCTCACTAGCTATTCAAAGCAGGCCGGTTAAGTGGAGTTTGTTAAAGTAGTTGATGCATCAAATAGATAAATGACTATAAAGATTGTTACCGTCGCGGGAAAAAATCTAAAAGCTTATATTCCAGATCTAGCGCGTTTGCGTATTACCGTATTTCGTGAATACCCTTATCTCTACGATGGCACTGAAGCTTACGAAAAGGATTATTTGCAAACCTATATGGCTTCTGGTTCAGCCATGGCGGTGCTGGCCTTTGATGGCGATCACGTTATCGGTGCCTCCACGGGGATTCCCATGGCGGACGAAACCGCAGAGTTTAAGCAACCTTTTATCGAGAGCGGCATCAATCCAGAAACACTGTTTTACTGTGGTGAGTCGGTCTTACTGCCACACTACCGTGGTCGTGGAATCTACAAGCGGTTTTTTTCAGAGCGAGAAAACTATGCGCGGTCCTTAGGTTCTGTTGAAAAGAGCTGTTTCTGTACCGTTGTAAGACCAGACAATCATCCCCTTAAGCTGGAAGGTTACACGCCGCTGGATGCGGTCTGGAAACATTTTGGCTACCAGCCGAGAGCAGATCTCATAACCCATTATCCTTGGAAGGATATCGATCAGACACAATCCACCGATCATCCCATGCTGTTTTGGATTAAAAGATTAGAGTTAATTACGGGGTCATAGATGTATGACCCCATTGCACACGACCATGAAGATTAAGCTTGATAGAAGCGATGGTCGGGAAGTTCGCTATTAAAAAATCTATAAATGGCTCATGGGGGTTGCAAGGGATTTTCCAACCGGCGTCGCCCATTGACCGTGACCATAGACGCCTCTTTCAATACCTCAAAAGATCGGCTGTGATACGCCAGTTATTAGACGAGTTATTTTCCAACGTCAAATGATTGACCTATCGGGTTTGTTAGAATGCGACCCAAGCCAAAGTTATTAGTTATTGTTTTTATGATAAATTTTTATTTATGCCTAGATTGGCATGTTTTTTGTTTTGAGTCTCACTGATCGTTAACAAATTGTTACAAATTAAGTCAGGGAGGCAATTGCGACAGAAAAATCGATGGATATAAAACTTTTTTAAGGTATTAGTTCTTTTCAATTCAATGATCTGATTTGACAGATGTTTTAAAAAGAGTCTTATGATAACGAGGATGTATTGAAGGCGAAAGCTTATTTTAAAGCCGCCAATCTCAAGGAGTCTACGGACGAAACTAAGTTTTTCCGGGCAGCAACGATGATTGGATCCCTCGGGTTCGATGTGGAAGCAGACAGCAATGATGATGGATTGATGGATCTTGGCGATGTCATCGACGCGTTTGGCGGCAGTACCGAAGGCAGAAATTTGTGGGAAGGAATCGATATAACATTTCCGGACCCTCAAGAATCATCGGAATATGCTATGGCTACGGCGTCGCAGTCTGCGAGCACGTTGGCTGACGAATTACCCGAAAACGCACCGACGGTGCCAGAACTGCAAACCTTCTTGAAAGAGGTCGTCCGCCGGGATCTGGAAGAGGCTGTCGCCGTGTTAAAGGACGTAAACAATACGTTTCAAGTAACACGCACCCTGCCGCTTTTTGATGAGCCTGTGGAAATCGATTACAGTGATGTGCTGTTACTCAAAGGGGCAGCTGAAGCCCTGATCGGTGCAGTCGATATTGTTCTGGCCTATGATTTGGACGTTGACTACTCCGTCTCTACAATTCAGCAGGGCATTGAAGACAACCCCAATATGTTGACTTTGAAAGACGCCGCACCGTTGGCTACTGCCAAAGAAGCCTGGCGCAATGCCGGTTATAGTCTGAAAAGTGCGCTTGAATATATGCAAGCGGAAACGGATGATCAAAGTGATGATTTAGTTAGCTTGGCTAACCTTGAAAACGAAGTTTTCGATAATTCTATCGGAGTTGATGCATCCAAAACCCTCATCGATCAATTTATTGCAAGTTTAGATGGTGCCCCTGCAAAGGTCAGTATCAGTGGTTTTAGTAACCCATCGGACATGGAAATAAATATTGGACCGGTTTTTAGTAGTGATCTAAATTTGCGCTTGCTTTTGCCGAACTTCGAAGGAAATCAACCGACCGGTTTATTTCCGGATCCAACCTTTGGTAGTACTATTATTGAAGTTGATGGCAAAAATCCTGATGAATATTGGAATCCAGACCTCGATGAAAATGGTACTTCCGATCGATTAGAGAAAAAGCCATCAGAGCGTTGGTGGGATGACTGTGAAGAGCGCGGAGAATCTTCTAATCCGCCGCCTGGATGGGTTAGAAACCCGAATGCTTGTCGTGATATATATAATTGGGAAAACGGGTATTATTAAGTCAACTATGGGTATCTCTATTAAAATTAGATAGATATTATTATCTTTTTTCGTGTCTGAGCATACCGCCAAAGTACGCGGTTTCGAACGTGGTAGGTTATCTTAAAGGCCAAGAGTGCCATCGCGATTGCTCGGCGCTTTGGAGGGCGGAAACGCAATTTCACCGGGGAGGTGTTCTGGTCCCGGGGCTATTTTGTCTCCACCGTAGGTCTGGATGAGCAGATCGTTCGAGCCTACATCCGGGATCAGGAACGGGAGGATGAGCGTTATGATCAGATGAAGCTGAGCATGTAGGATAGCCGCCTTGGGCGGCTCATGGTTTTAGGGCCCCTTTTGAGGGGCTCACCCAATTTTACGAACGACGCAAGTTCTTTTTGCGTAAGTCTTGATAGAGAAGAAATTAGCGTATATAGACTGACAGATGTCGATTAAAACACTGATTGTGATAGGCAAAGCATTTGAAGCGTATATTCCAGATCTAGCGCGTTTGCGCATTACAGTCTTTCGTGAGTACCCCTACCTCTACGATGGCACTGAAGCCTACGAACAAGACTATTTGCAAACCTACATGGCTTCTGGTTCAGCTATGGCGGTGTTGGCCTTTGATGGGAGTCAGGTTATTGGCGCCTCCACGGGGATTCCCATGGCGGACGAAACCGCAGAGTTTAAGCAACCTTTTATGGATAAGGGCATTGACCTGGAAACACTGTTTTACTGTGGTGAGTCGGTTTTATTGCCACGCTATCGTGGCAAAGGGATATATAAACAGTTCTTTTCGGGTCGGGAAGACTATGCAAGGTCCCTGGGTAGTATTGAAAAGAGCTGTTTCTGCGCCATTGTAAGACCGGACAATCATCCCCTTAAACCGGAAGGTTACACGTCCCTCAATGCGATCTGGAAGCATTTTGGTTATCAGTCCATAGCAAACCTCATAACCTATTATCCGTGGAAGGACATCGATCAAATGGAAATAACCCAGCATCCCATGATGTTTTGGGTAAAATCTTTGGAAGGCATCGTCGCGGCCGACACGCGCAAACTAACCCATGATCAAGACCCTCATCAGGTTTAACCGCGCAAGGGGGGTAACCCTATATGACCCTTTTCATTTTATTGGCTTGCGTCGAGGCGTGAAGGTGTATTAAGGGTTACCGGAGCCGGAGCAATAATGGGTAACGGGGGGTTTACAATGACTACTGGCGTCCGCCCCGGACAGCCGAGTTTGCTGTCACTGGAAAGATCAAAACGAGCACCTTCCATGATCCATCGCAGGATTTTGGCACGCCGGTTAACGTCGCCAGAATTGCCCTGATTGCTAAACCCGCTGACTGTTTGATTCCAATGGTGATGCCCCGCTGATTTTTTTAATATCAGGCTGTTCTCGGGGTCATTGCAGTTGATCCGGGTCAACATTTGATTGAAAGCATAAGATTTCCAAATGGCATCGTTTTCTCCCCGGGGTTGATCAAAATCTCGCAGCATGAAGATGCCTTCAGCTCTGCTCATCACACCGCCATTACTATGGCAATGGATACAAGACAAAGGGGTTGATGAGCGGGTTGATGGATAGTTTGTAATGAGTAGGTCATAAATATCGTCGGTACTCGCACTATTATCCGAGAAAACCAAGGGTTTTAGTGTGCTATCTGACCACAGTTGACCTTGAATAATGTCATTATAAGTGGCGAAGTCGTTGGATACCGACAGGCGGATGCGGTAGGGGCTGGTTCCTGCTGTTCGGATGTCTGCTGAGGCGTCGGGATCCAAATCGAAGGTGGCCAGGGCGCTGCGATTATTGTCGATGGTGGGGAGATCGCCAGGGGCGCTTTGCATAATCCAACGAATTTGTGAAGCAAATGAGCTAGGACCTGCATTTAAGCGAACCTTAAGGCCCTCCTGCACGTCCATAAACAGATATTCGTCGATGGGGAAGCTATCTTGAAAGAACCGAGCGCCAGCAATGCGAGCTAGCGGTCGTCCTGGCCGACGCAGGTCGCCAAAGTCAAATCGGGCTATGTTGGGGTAAACCGATGCGGGTGGATCTTGATAGGCTTTACCGGCAAACAGCTCATCGTCGAGAATTTTCGGTTGGTTGCTACGCCAGAACAATTCGTAGGTTTGTTTAGCTAGCGGCATAAGCCCCTGATCATACACGAGACTCTCGATTTCATCCCGATAACCTTTGAAAGCGTTATAGGTGCCAAATTCTAGGGAAGCTTCCAGCTGCTCCCCCTGGAACACCGGGTGACCACTGTTGTTATAAGTGCCCCGTTGATTGTGGCAGGCTCGGCAACTGGGCGCGACTACTTTTAGATAAAGTTCACTCTTATCCCCGTCGGATGTGTTTTGCCAACCACGCGGTACAAAACCGCCATCAAAGGTCTCGTTGGGCATACCGTCACCGCCGTACCAGCCGTTGATCAAAACCTTGGCAGCGCTAGTGGGATTAGTCCCAAATACGGCTGCATTGAGCTTTTTAAACTCCGCTTCTTGCGTCTGCCGAGTCAAACTGGGATGGAACTTATAAGTGTCTAAATCCCAGGGAATCCACTTGGCGCCAGTATCTCCCTGGTCCTCGTAGGTAGCAATGCTACCGTGAAAACCGCCCTGTTTTGGCTTACCGCCATGGCACACATTACACAGACCCGGTACGTATTTCTCACCCCGCCCGTCCAGATCTATCTTAGTCAAGCGTTCTCCAGTGGCGCCAAACACATAGAACGTAGTGAACTTAGGTGCGCTGGGATCATTCTCGGGTGCTCGGTATTCCATGGCGACTGTGGCGATCAGGTTAGTATTATTGATGGCGTCTGCTAAGGTGGGATAATTTTGTACATAGGACGCCACATCCCCATTGGAGCGGGTTTTGACGAACATGCTCCGGCCAAAATTCAAATCCGCCCCATTTAAATAAACCGCGTGGGCGTCCTCCGCACCCGAAAAAGAAAATCCATTGACTGCTTTCCAATCATCAAAGGTTGTGCGGCGGTCAAAGGGATCTATCACTTTATAGTAAGCCTGGGCGTTTTGTTCGCTGCCCCGAAACACGCTGTGGGAGGAGTAGAGAGGAAAACTCAAAAACCTGTTTAGATCCGGAGGCGTTGGGGACACCAAGAGGTGATCTATATTAGGGCCATTGTCGGTCACGGTTTCTGCCCGAATAATATTAAATCCGGCGTCGAGCTTGGCAAACACCGATATGGTCTGCCAATTATCAAATTGTTGTGTGGATGGAAAAACTAACTCCGATATGATGAGAATACCATCGTTGCCGACTATATTAAGGAGCCGATCATCCGCGGTGCCAAACGCATAACGGAATTCCAATTGATAAAGCCCTGCTGTTTCAACCTCCACATCCCATTCAATAAACCCGTGGTCGGTATAATCTACATAACCGGTACCGGTATAACCGCCGTGGTTTGTCCGTATACCCGCGCCGCTAAACCGGGCTTGTTCGGCTTCCAAGGGCTCCACGATAAGCTCAACAGCACCATTAGTAGTGGGCGGTAAACCCAGCAGTGATAAGGTTAGTGCAAGCCAAAACCCACTAAAAATTTTTAGAGGGTTACCCTGGCTTAGGATATGTTGTTCTACCGTGTCTAATTTTTTTATCATGGCTTAATTATAGTATGTGGCTTACACATTAATTGTAATTAAAAACTTTTTCAAAGCTTCTTGATAAACTCCTCTGTAAAACCAATGGGGATTTGAGCAGCTCATTTGCTTAAATCTACAGTTTCAATGCCAAGCCAAGCGACTCATGGTTACCTAGTGGAGCATTTCTACAGGTCTCTCTGCAGTGAAAAAAGTCACAAACAAACTGTGAAAAATTCACCAAAATAGGCCGATTCCGAGGTAAGCTGAGGTAAGAGGTTGGGTCTAGAAGCAGTGCTGTTTTGAATACGGCTTAAGGCAGGGTTTCGTTAGCAAAACATTGGAACGCAGTACATGCAAACCAAGTTCTAATTGGTATTAGTTGCAGAACTCGCTGGGCATTTTGCAGGTAACTTTCCAAATCGTGTATGTCACTACCTTGTACTAGGTGCAAAAAAAACCAGCACCACGACAATTGCTAGAAGTCAGTCAACAGCGTTTGCAAGGAAAGTCCACCGGGGAAACATTGCCGCCTGACCGCGATAGTGGTGGGTTTTCTCATCCATGAGATTCCATACAATGACTTTGCTGATTAAAAACCGTTTACCCGTTTTACTGATTCTGATGCCGGAATAATTGTCAATAAAACCTTTCGCGCTAACAGCTTTTAGTAGTATTGTCCGTTCCGATCGGTTTTGGGGTTCTGCGGATTGGCGCGATGGTAGAGTCGTGAACTCTTTCCAAGACATTTCAAAGAGTTTCAGGGCAACTCGGTTAGCGTAATTAAACACAGGATCTTCCGCTGTATCATGGGAGACCACAGCAAAGGGCGCGTAAAAAAGCGCCTGGGCTGTTTCTCTATCAGTCCTGCTCTGCCTAATAAGATCGCGCCCAGTAAAGTGCCAGAAACTATGGCGTAGCAAAGCTACATGTGTTTCCAGATAAGCGTTCTGTGCACTGGGTTCAGTAAAAAATGTCACTGCTTGATTACAAAGCCCGTACTCTTAAAACCCCTTCGATGGCGCCTATTTCATCGATGGCGCTTTGCGGTAGGGGTAGTTCCATGTCCACCAAGGTACAGGCAATTTCCCCCCGAGAGCGATTCAATAAATCGAGAATATTGATATCGGCATTGGCGATAGCTTTGGAAATACGTTCGATCATATGGGGAACGTTGGAGTTCACCACCAGCAGACGATAGCCATCGCTGCTCCGAGGCATGGTCATCTCAGGAAAATTCACCGAATTACGGATGGTCCCATGTTCTAAATAATCGCGTATTTGGTCAGCCACCATAACAGCGCAGTTTTCTTCAGCTTCTTCAGTGGATGCGCCAAGGTGGGGTAGGGGGATGACCCGGGGATGGGATTTAAGGAGGTTATCGGGAAAATCGCACACATACGCCTTCATTTTCTCCGCGTTAATGGCTTCGTACACCGCTTCGTGGTCGATGATGCCTTGTCGGGAAAAATTTAATAGCGTAATGCCAGGTCGGCTTATACGCAGACGTTTAGCATCGATAAGGCCCCGGGTTGAATCAGTCAAGGGAACGTGCAAGCTGACAAAGTCTGATTGAGCCAGCACGTCATCCACGCTAAGCACTTTCTCCACTTGGGAAGCCAGTTGCCAAGCGTTAGTGACCGTAATATGGGGGTCATAACCAATAACCCGCATCCCTAAGGCAATCGCGGCATTAGCCACTTTTACGCCAATAGCACCTAGGCCAATGACTCCCAAGGTGCGGTTGGGCAACTCGACGCCCACAAAGCGTTTTTTCCCGCTCTCCACTTGTTGGGTAATTTCTTTGTCGGTGCCCTCTAGATGACGGACAAAATCCCGAGCAGGGCCAATATTGCGCGCTGCCATCAACATGCCCACCAGGACCAACTCTTTGACGGCGTTGGCATTGGCCCCTGGGGTATTGAAGACGGGAATTCCGCGGCTGGTGAGTTGATCGACAGGGATATTGTTAACGCCTGCCCCGGCTCGTCCTACCGCTTTGAGGGATTCCGGCAACGGCCACTCGTGCATATTTGCAGAACGCACCAACACCGCATCGGGGTGTTGGATTTCCGAGGCTACCTCATAGCGATCCCGGGTTAAGCGGTCCAAACCCGCCACTCGAATATTATTCAACGTGAGAATTTTGTACATAGTCCCCTAAGACGAGTTAGCTCATGGAGAAAGAAAACGATAAAGTCAGAATAAAGATTGGTAGACGTCACATTAACCGTGGCGCTGAGAAAAATCACCCATAAAATTCACCAACGCCTGCACACCTTGTTCCGGCATGGCATTATAAATGCTGGCCCGCATACCCCCTACGGAACGGTGCCCCGCCAGGGTGACTAATCCGGCTTCTTTGGCTTCCGCTAAAAACGTGGGGTTTAGGGCATCATCGGGTAAAGTAAAGGGTACATTCATCCAAGATCGGTAGGGGAGATCGATGGGATTACGGTAAAAATTGGATTCATCGATAGCGCTGTATAATAATGCGGCCTTACGCTGGTTGCGTTGAGCCATGGCCGCTAAACCACCCTGAGCTTTAAGCCACTGGAACACTAAACCCGCCACATACCAACTATAGGTGGGTGGCGTGTTGTACATGGAATCGTTATCGGCTTGGGTTTTGTAGTTAAACAGGGAAGGAGTGGCCGGTAACACGTCGCCCAATAGGTCGTCCCGCACGATGACAATGGTAAGACCTGCTGGACCGATATTTTTTTGAGCGCCTGCGTAAATCAAGCCGAATTTTGTGATATCGATGGGTCGAGATAGCAGCGTTGATGACATGTCCGCCACTACCGGCACATGGCCTACGTCAGGTGGAGTATGTATTTCAACGCCGTTGATGGTCTCATTGGGCGCGCAATGGAAATAAGCAGCGCTGGGATTACATTGCCAGTCTTTCCGATCAGGCACGGTGGTATAACCAGTGTCTTCCGAACTGGCCACCACGTTGACCTCACAATATTTTTTGGCTTCCGCAATGGCTTTTTTTGACCAAATCCCTGTATTGAGATAATCCGCTTGGGTTTTACCCCGTAACAAGTTCATAGGCACCACCGCGAATTGTCCGGTAGCGCCGCCTTGTAAAAACAAAACTTTGTAATTAGCGGGAATCGCCAGTAGATCTCGAAGATCGTTTTCTGCTTGCTCAGCGATGGCTACGAAATCCTTGCCCCGATGGCTCATTTCCATCACCGACATGCCGGTATTTCGCCATTCGGTCAGTTCTTCTTTCGCTTGCTGCAAAACGGCTTCAGGCAGCATAGCGGGTCCAGCACTAAAATTATAAACGCGCGGCATAATAAAAACCCTTACAAAAACTCTAAGGGCGCAATCCTATCAAAAACTAGCCACACAAACACCCTTTTAGGACTTACGTAAAATCAGGAATTACGTAGCTTGTGAAAAGAGGTGTTTGCGGCCTGGATGGCCGCAGTCAAGCCGGCGAAGCAGGGACATATTCACGGCGTCCTCTGGAACGAGCTGGGTAAGTCCTGATCAAATCATATTGAGTTCCAATTTCGCCCGCATGGACATCATCTCTTGAGTCCAAGGCGGCTCCCAGGCTAATTCTACGTCCGCCGAGGTAACGCCGGGTACATTTTCCACAGCATCTTTCACCCAACCGGGCATGGAACCCGCTACAGGGCAACCCGGCGCAGTTAAGGTCATAAGAACATCCACATGACCTTCATTATTGATATTCAGGTCATAAATGAGGCCCAAATCATAGATATTCACAGGAATCTCTGGATCATAAACCATCTTCAGGGCACTGATGATCTCCTCTTCCAGATCTTCTGTGTCGATGGTTTGAGGCGCCTGATTCATAGCAACATCTCCGGAATCAGCGGTAAATTCGTTCAAGGGCGGTTGGTTCGGCGTAACTGACATGGGGCACTACTCCGTGGATATGGGTTCATTAAGATTTTCTAAGGCAGCACGTAGGGCGTGCCAAGCGAGAGTGGCGCATTTGACACGACTGGGATAATCGCGAACGCCCGCCAAGATAGATAACTTACCAAGTCCCGCCGAGGGTTCTGCTGTACCTGTCACGGTATCGTGAAACGTCTCGAAGAGAGGCTCTACATCCGCTACCGGTTTGCCTTTTAGCGCTTCTGTCATTAGCGACGCAGAGGCGGTGGAGATGGCGCAACCGGATCCTTGAAAGGCGACATCCTGGATGATTCCGTCTTTAACATCTAAAAAAACGGTGACTTTGTCGCCACATAGAGGGTTATAACCATCTGCATGGTGGCTGCAGGGATCGATGCTGCGGAAGTTCCGCGGCTTTTTGTTATGGTCCAGGATGACTTCCTGGTAAAGGTCACGAAGGCCAGACATTAGTCAAACAACTCCTTCACTTTCCAAACCGCGGCAATAAGGGTATCTACTTCAGCTCGGGTATTGTAGACGGCAAAGGAAGCCCGGGCCGTAGCAGGCACGCCGTAGTACTGCATGACCGGTTGTGCGCAATGATGACCGGCTCGAATCGCAACGCCTTCACGATCAAGAATGGTGCCCATATCGTGGGGGTGTACACCCTCCAGCACAAAGGATATGACCGCCGCCTTATGGCGAGCGGTGCCAATGAGACGCAATCCAGGGATCTCACAAAGCTGTGCCGTGGCATAGGTCAGTAGATCGTGTTCCCGAGCAGCGATGGTGTCCAACCCAATGGTGTTAACCCAATCCAAGGCAGCGCCAAGCCCAATGACTCCTTCGATGTTGGGGGTGCCAGCCTCAAACTTGTTGGGTAGATCCGCATACTCAGTTTTTTCAAAGGTTACCGAGCGGATCATGTCGCCGCCACCCTGATAGGGAGGCATTGCCTCCAGATACTCGGCTTTACCATACAATACACCCACGCCACTGGGTCCATAAATTTTATGGCTTGAAAAAGCCAAAAAATCGCAATCCAGGGACTGCACATCCAGGGCTAGGTGAGGCACCGATTGCGCAGCATCTAATAACACTGGAATACCTTTAGCGTGGGCCAGCTCAGTCATTTTCTGCACTGGGTTTAGGGTACCTAGCGCATTGGACAGATGGACCAAGGCAACCATTTTAGTGCGTTCCGTTAGTAAACGTTCATACTCTTCTAAGATGAGGTCGCCGGCCTCGGTCATGGGGATCACCCGTAATCGAGCGCCTTGCCGTTCACAAAGCATCTGCCAGGGTACAATATTGGAGTGATGCTCCATGGCGCTAATCACTACTTCATCACCGGCGCCCACCTGAATAGTGCCAAAACTATTGGCCACCAGGTTGATGGATTCGGTGGTGCCGCGGGTAAAAATAATCTCCTTGGAGCTAGTGGCGTTTAAAAAAGCGCGAACTTTCTCCCGAGTCCCTTCAAAAGCTGCGGTGGAGCGTTCCGACAGGGCATGAACGCCGCGATGAATATTACCGTAATACTGACTATAACAAGCGCTAATGGCTTCGATAACCGCTTTGGGTTTTTGCACCGAAGCGGCGTTATCCAAATACACCAACGGTTTACCATAGATCTCTTGCTGGAGAATCGGAAAATCTTCGCGAATCGTTGCACAATCTAAGGTGGTTTGAACATCTTCGGGAAAAATCATCGCTTCATAAAGGGCGCTCATGGCATCTTCCTCTCATCAATCGTCACGACAGCCGCTCCATAAGCAGGTTTTCTAGGCGTTCACGCAACGGTTTAAGGTGGATCTGTTCCACCAGATCATTGGCAAAGGCATACACCAACATATTCTGGGCTTCAACTTCGCCAATGCCTCGGGTGCGTAGATAAAATAGGGCATCTTGATCCAGAAAACCGATGGTGGAACCGTGACTGCATTTCACATCGTCGGCAAGAATCTCCAACCGCGGGTTAGAGTTTGCCAGCGCCTGCCGAGATAACAATAGATTTTGATTGCTCTGATTTGCATTGGTTTGTTGGGCGTGTTTATGCACATGGATAAGACCGTCAAACACAGACCGTCCTTTCTCTTCTAGCACGCTCTTAAAGAGCTGATGGCTAGTGCCATGGGGTTTCGCATGTTCAACGCGAACGTGAAAGTCGCTCAATTGAGTGCCTTTCACCAGGGTAAGACCACTTACCTGGCAGGTAGCGCCTTCCCCATCTAGTAAGGCAAACACATCGGTACGACTACCGAGGCCCCCTAAGGATAGGAGTTGCGCATTGATCTGGCTATCCTGGGCTTGTAGCAGTTGCAAATTAGCCACATGCCAAGCTTCCAAAGGCGCTTCCTGTACCTCGTAGTAATTGAGTATAGCGCCCGCTTCTTGACGGATCTCCGTTACCGGACAGCTTAAACAGCGTCCACAACCTCGATATTCCGTCAAGAGGGTAGCCTCGCTGGCTGCTTCCATCACCACCAATGTGCGGGGGTAGTTCACGGTGTCGTCGCCCGTGGCGAAGAAAATCAGTTGCAAAGGCTGTTCTAAAACCGTGCCACGGGGTAAATAGACAAAAGCGCCATCTTCCCAAAACGCGCTGTTGCGGGCCGCAAAAGGATTATCAATCAATTCCTTAACCTGGCCTAGATGACCCTCGACTAACTCGGGATGGGTGAGCAGTGCTTGTCCTAAACTAGCCACCAGTGCTTTAGCGGGTAACCCGTGCAACTCGGACAAGGTGGGTGCAAAACGCCCGTTGATGAAGACCAGCCGATGGGCACCCGGCAATGCTGGAAGCTGACTGGCATCTACCGTTGCCGTTTGGCTGGGTTGCCAGTCAATCTGACTAAGCCCAGTGGTGTCCGTAAACCGCCATGCTTCTTGTTTAGTAGAAGGAAGACCTAGTACCTCAAACTGTTCCAGCGCCCGGCGACGCAAGTTTAGCAACGAGTCCGGTTCGCGGCGTTTTACCACATCTTTTTCAAAGTCTTTCCGATCATAGTCGGCAAAGGCGGCGGCGGTCATCTCACAACCCCCTAGACAGTCGCCCGGCGCGCCCGGCCGGGTTCAGCGTTGTATAACGCATAGCCTTGCTCTTCCAGTTCCAGCGCTAGATCTTTATCCCCCGACCGAACGATGCGGCCGTTCACCAGCACATGGACATGGTCGGGGACGATATAGTCTAGCAACCGTTGGTAGTGGGTAATCACCAAAAACGATCGCTCAGGGCCCCGCAGGCCATTAACGCCATCGGCCACGACTTTTAGGGCATCGATGTCGAGTCCAGAGTCGGTTTCATCCAGCACGGCGAAACGGGGTTCCATCACCGCCATCTGAAACACTTCATTGCGTTTTTTTTCGCCGCCGGAAAAACCGTGATTTACGGGTCGCTGTAGCATAGATTCATCCATCTTCACCAATTCCATCCGTTGGTGTATCGTTTCCCAGAAATCCATGGCGTCCAGTTCCGGTTCATTGCGGTGTTTACGCATCGCGTTAACAGCCGCTTTAAGAAAATACAGATTGCTAACGCCGGGAATCTCCACAGGATACTGAAAAGCTAAAAACAAGCCTTCCCGCGCCCGCTCTTCAGGAGCCATGTCCAGCACGTTTTTCCCTTCAAACAACACTTCGCCACGGGTCACGGTGTAGCCTTCACGGCCAGCGATCACATTGGCCAAGGTGCTTTTGCCGGAACCATTAGGGCCCATAATGGCATGTACCTCACCGGGTTGAATGGCCAAGTCTATGCCGTTGAGGATTTCCCGGTCTCCGACGGTAGCGTATAAGTTCTTAATTTCCAACATATCGTGTTCGCTCTTTATATTTAGGACTTAGGCGTGTATTAGCCCACACTACCTTCCAGTTTCAACTCGATCAGCTTTTGGGCTTCCACCGCGAATTCCATGGGCAATTCTTTGAAAACCTCTTTGCAGAAACCGTTGACAATCAAGGAAACTGCATCCTCCGTGCTGATGCCCCGTTGATTGCAGTAGAAGATTTGATCTTCGCCGATCTTCGAGGTGGTGGCCTCGTGTTCTACCTGAGCTGACGGGTTTTGCACCTGAATATAGGGGAAGGTGTGAGCACCACATTGATCACCCATGAGCATGGAATCACACTGGGAATAATTGCGGGCATTTTCTGCCGTGGGCATGATTTTAACCATGCCGCGATAGGCATTCTCCCCATGGCCCGCGGAAATACCTTTGGAGACAATGGTGCTACGGGTATTTTTGCCGATGTGGATCATCTTGGTGCCGGTATCGGCCTGCTGATAATCCCGGGTCAACGCTACCGAGTAGAATTCTCCCACGGAGTTCTCACCCCGCAATACGCAACTGGGATACTTCCAGGTGATGGCGGAACCGGTTTCCACCTGGGTCCAGGAAATTTTTGAATTGCGCCCTTTGCACAATCCGCGCTTGGTAACAAAGTTGTAAATACCCCCTTTGCCGTTTTCATCGCCGGGATACCAGTTTTGCACCGTGGAATATTTAATAGTGGCGTCATCCAGGGCCACCAGTTCCACCACCGCGGCATGTAGCTGGTTTTCATCCCGCTGGGGCGCTGTGCAGCCTTCCAGGTAGCTCACATAAGAGCCTTCTTCCGCAACAATCAGGGTACGCTCGAACTGTCCGGTGTTCCCCGCGTTGATGCGAAAATAGGTGGATAGCTCCATGGGGCAACGCACGCCCTTGGGGATATAGCAGAAGGAGCCATCGGTGAAGACTGCGGAATTCAAGGTCGCAAAGAAGTTATCCCGGTAGGGCACTACGCTGCCTAGATATTTGCGCACCAAGTCAGGATGATCTTTCACCGCTTCCGAGAAAGAGCAAAAGATAATGCCTTTCTCCGCCAACTTGCCTTTAAAGCTGGTGGCCACGGAGACGCTATCGAATACGGCATCCACGGCGACGCCCGCGAGTGCTGCTCGCTCGGCTAATGGGATGCCCAACTTTTCATAGGTTTTGAGGATTTCAGGGTCCACCTCATCGAGGCTTTTGGGGGCATTCTCTTTTGACTTAGGCGCGGCATAATAAGAAATCGATTGATAGTCGATGGGCGGATGATGGAGATGCGCCCAGTTAGGTTCTGCAATGGTTAACCAATGGCGATAAGCCGTTAAGCGCCATTCCAGTAACCATTCGGGCTCGTCTTTTTTAGCAGAGATAAGCCGAATCACATCCTCGTTAAGACCCGGTGGCACCAGTTCCTGTTCCACGTCGGTGAAAAAACCAAATTCGTAACCGCCTTTGGTTAAATTTTCTATCGTTTGCTGATTGGCTGCCATGGAAGATCCTCTGAAATACAAAAATTCAACGATGATTAGATGAGCCGGCTGTGGGTAGCACGCCACCCTGGAACAGCCCAACCGGTAGCGGGGTAGGACGGCTCATGTCTAGCAGACTGATGCCTTCCAAGGCTGTACGGATAGCGTTATTGATGCGATGCCAGTGGCCGCTAACTGTGCAATGACTTTCATACATACACCCATTTAAAACGTCTTCGCTACATAAGGTGATAGCAATGGGTCCCTCGATGGCGTCGACAATATCCGCCGCGGAAATGGTTTCCGGCGGACGGGTTAGGCTATAGCCTCCTTGCGCACCTCGTTGGGAGGTTAGCAAACCAGCTCGGGCCAGCGCCTTCAGGATCTTGCTCACCATAGGTAACGGCATATGGTGTTGTTTAGCTAGGGTGGCTGCGCTATAAGACGATTCAGCGTCGCTCGCCATAGTCGTCAACAGCACAATACCGTAGTCAGTCTCCCGGGTAATACGGATCATAATAATTTATTTTGCCAGTTAATTGGTACTGAATTAGTCCTATTTGGCCTATGATAGTTCCAAACGGTGCTGTTGGGAAGAGAAATTATTGAGAAGTTTGCTAAGCATGGCACCGAAGCTGAGCAGTTTTAGAGCGGCTTCAGACATGGCTAATTAACTCGTGTTGTTTTGATGAGCGCTGCGAGTAAGAGATACAGCATAAAAGCATTGAGGAGATGCCACAAGAAATGGGTGCCCACAGGAAAGGCACGGCAAAGGTTATTATCAACGGTTCGAAAGGTAAGGGAAACTAAAAAAATCATTGAAGCTATAAAAAATGCACGGGCAGCGGGATGATGCTTGACCAACAGATGACCTGTGCAGCCTAATAGCGCCGTATAAGCGGGCAAATACATAATAGAGCCGTTTAGCGTATCGCCAGGAAATAGCCTTGCGAAACTCACGTTAACCATCTGAAACCCTATAAAAAACAATAACGCTTGCCAGCCGTCACAGTGTCCAATCCTAACCAGAAAACTGAGAAAAAACCCATTGATAAATAGGGTGATTGGAATTACGTCGGCAAGCGCCGCCCAAGGCATGGCATAAGCGTGCCAAAGGGCGCTGCCTAGGCCGATGGCAAAAAGACAACCCACTAAAAAAATAAGGTCCCAATCTGTTTTAAAATGAAACCACGAACGTTCAAAAAGGACTTTTCCAGCGGCTACCGCCGCGGCAATAAAGGCTAAATTAGTGAGCAGATTAAAGGGTTCGGCCCATAAACCGAATTGGGTGCGTTCGCAGTAGATGGCTAGAAAAGAAGCAGTTTGAAACTCTGACACATTAAAGAATTCCGTTATCTATTGGGCAACGCCCCGATAGATAATCGCTGGGGCGTTCGGCTGTTTGTGAGTTTCTATCCGACTACATTAAGCAACTGTCTATATCAATGCCATATCGTTCTCGCTCATGCGCAATCTCTACCAGCGTTACGAACCACCCAGTATTACTGGCATACATTTGCGCATGGCGTTTGAATCGAAAGTACAAAGGTTTGCCATCTGTATCGGTAACTCGCCAGGCCATGCCTTCAGGCGCCATCTGATCATTTTCTTTCATTAGTCTTTTTCCTATTGCTTATTTAAAATAAATCACTAGACAAAATTTCTGCCATATTTTTTATCACATATTCATAGTGATTTTATGGAGGTATCGATTTATGTTAATGACAACAACTCCAACTGTAGAAGGCAAGACAATTACCCAATATCTGGGGGTAGTAGTGGGTGAAGCGATTTTAGGTGCCAATATTTTCAAGGATCTTTTCGCCGGTATTCGGGATATTGTCGGTGGTAGATCCGCCGCCTATGAAAAGGAACTAGCGAAAGCCCGAAAAATCGCCTTTGGCGAACTCCAAGAGCGGGCCAAGGAATTGGGCGCCAATGCTGTGGTGGGCATCGATCTAGATTACGAGACGGTAGGTCAGCAGGGCAGTATGTTAATGGTGAGTATAAGTGGTACGGCGGTAGTATTAAAATAAATGGCACCGTTGTAAATCTTAATCAAATTTGGTTAGGATTTGCAATGGAAACGCCTTTATTTCAACCCAGTTGGCTAGTCCCAGCTCGTGAATTTGCATAAAATGGTGCGTAGCAAAACTAGACGCATATATCATCGGGTATCTGGCTCAAGTAATCGACATACCTCAAGGGGCGATTGATTGCTTTGATTTGGCGATGACAGTGTGGAGAAATTAGGATCAATGCTCCCGTACTTTTATGCCATCCTCAACCTCATCGCTGGGATGGTCGATGACCCTGTCACCCTCTTTTACACCGTCTAGTATCTGCGCCACCAGACCATTGCGCCGACCAACCTTGACCGCACGGCGTGTAGCGCGTACATCTTCGACGGTAAAAACCGCCCAACCGTCCTGGAAACGAAACAGGCTGCTGGCGGGTACCTGTAAAACATGGTCTTCATGCCAAATGATAAAGCGGGCTTCCACTCGATAACCGTCACCCAAACGTTGCCACTGCTGGAACGGTGAGGTAAAATCAGAGATGATCAGCACCCGTTGTTCTTCCACCCCCAGGGCGGAGATTTTAGTAAAACCCACCGGCTCGACGGTACGCACGATACCTTGCAAGGGTTGCTCCTCGCCCCACCGGTCAAACAGCACTTTCATGCCGGGTTTAATCTTTACTGCGTCGGCGGAGAGCACGTCCACTTCGATCTCTAATGCCCGAGTGTTACCCACTTCTAATAATGGTTCGCCGGTGCGCACTGGTCCTTCGCATTGGTGAGGAGCTTTTAGAATAACACCATCGATAGGCGAACGAACCGGTACCGTTTCAGCTGGTGCGTCGCTGCTACCGGCGGTATACTCAAGAACAACCTGGGCTGCTTGCAGTTCAGACCGAGCCACGTCGGTATTAAAGTCGGCTGAGCGTTTGGCAGCCGCGGTGGTCTTGGCAGCGGCGACAGCCCTGTCGAAAGCGTCCTGTGAAATAAGCCCTTTGTCCAGCAACGGTTGCAGCCGTTTGAGTTCGGTGGCGGCCAGTTGTTCTGCGGTTGCCGCAGCGTCGGCTTGTTCTTGCGCGGCACGCAAGGCAGCTGCGGCTCTGGCCACCTGGACCTTGGCCTCGGCGCGACTGCGGGGATCCAACACCTGTGATTCTAATGGGCTGATGCTCAGTAGCACTTGACCCTTTGTTACCGGGTCGCCCACCTCCAGTTGTACGCGACAGGCCACCCCATCCACCGGAGCTGAAATAATGTAGCGATCCATAAGTCGGGTGCGGCCTTCTTCTTCGATGGTGACGGTCAGGGGAGCGTGTTTAACTGGGATGGCTTCCACTGTCACCGGTTGCGGCCAAAAACCCCAAACCAGTAGGCCGACAACCAATACCGCCATGAACATGATAAACGGATGTTTTCGCAATGCGCTATGCATTATCGGTTTATTCCTTGGTCTTAAGCACGGCCACCATATCGAGATGGGCCAGATTGCGCCAGATCAGTGTGCCGGAAATAACGGATGATACGATGACCACCATCGCAGCAAAGGCATAAACATTCATGCCCAGTATCAGGGGAACGCGATACAGATCACTATCAAACTGAAACGCCATATAAGCGCACAGACCATAGCCAATAAATAGACCCAGCGGGATAGCCAATAAGGTGAGCAGAGCCAGTTCACCCAGCAGAATATAGGCCACTTCCCCACGCTCAAAGCCCAGCACCCGCAGACTGGCCAGTTCACGGTTGCGCTCGGACAGGGCAATACGCATACTATTATAGACCACGCCAAAGGCGATGCTGCCGCCGAGCAGGGTAGTGATAAAGGTAAAAAACAAGATGGTTTTCGCCACGGTATCGTAGAAGGACCGAATGGCCGATCGTTGCTCCACCACGCCGGCGATGCGCGGCATGTCCTTGAGCTCGGCATAGACCTCATGCTGGTAACGTTCATCCACGCACAACAGGGCGCCGGAGATGGCGTTGCCTTCCTTCAATAAGCGGTTTAGGGTCTCCCGTTGCAGGTAGGCATTGACCCCCAGGTACTCTTTGGCGGTGCCGACTACCGGCACTTGCACCGTAGGGCGATGGCCTTCCAGGATTTCGATGCTGAGCCTATCGCCCACTTGGATATGCAGCAACTCGGCCAGGTAATCGGTGAGGACAACACCCTCCTGGGGCAGCTCGATGACTTGCAGCTCAGTATCAAGTAGCCGCAGCAACGCACCGTCGGGCTGAATACCCTGCACCGACGTGCGATAAGAGCGATGCTCAAACTGCAACTTGGCCGGTGCGATGCGAAGACCTTCGACGTGTTCCACGCCCTGTAAGCTGCGCAGGGAATATAATGAACGGGTTGACGTGGGATCGGTATAGGTGGCCATGAGATCTTGACGCTGACTCATCCCATAATGGACCTGGATCATATGGTCGATGGCGCCTTCCTGAAAGCCGCTAACCGTCATCACACTGCACGCCATGGCAATACCCAGGGTGGTTAACAGCGACTTCAGCGGTCGGCGTTCCATATGGCGCAGAATCATCCGGGTGGATTGAGAAAACCAGCGCTGCAGACCCAGGCGCTCCACCAGGGTGGCATGATAAATGGCCGGTGGCTCTGGACGCATAGCTTGGGCCGGGGGTAGTTTGGCGGCATTGCGCAGGGCATACAGCGTGCCCAGGATAGCTACCAGGGCGCTGAGCCCAGCCGCGGCGATTATCACCTGGGGTTTCAGGACATAGATCATAAAGGGCAGGCTGTAGAACTCCCTATAAAGGTTGCTCATACCCGTACCCATTCGGATGCCCGCGACGATACCGCCGAGGACGCCGAGTCCCACAATCATCAACACCAGCTTGCTATAATGCAGCCCAATAGCGAAATTGCTATAACCAAACGCCTTGAGGACTGCAATCTGCTCCCGCTCCAGACTGATTAACCGACTGATTACCACGTTGAGCAAGAATGCCGCGACGCCGAAAAAAATAACCGGAAACAAGGTGGCCATGGTCTGTTGTTGCTTAAGTTCTTCCGTTAAAAAGCGGTTGGAGAATTGATCTTTGCGCCCATAGGCGCCTTTGCCACCGTAGGGTTTTAAAAGTGCATCCAGACGATCGATGGCATCCTGTTCATTGCCGCCTTGGCTCAGGGTGAGACTGACATCGTTAAACGCGCCGTCCATGTCGTAGGCGGTGACCAGGGGTTTGCGGGCCATCCACAACACGCCGTAATGTAGGTAATCGGGAAACATAGCGCCGGGGGCAATCTGATAAATGTATTCCGGTGACAGGGCGAAACCCACCACGGTGAGGGTTTTGCGCCGACCGTTGATGGTGGCGCGTAACGTGTCACCGGTCTGGAAGCCATGGGCGCGGCCAAATTCTTCGCTGAGCAATACCTCATTATCCCGGCCCGGTTCAAGCAGCCGGCCCTTGCGCAGATAGATTTGGTTCAACAGGCCAGTGCTGTTATCGGGCAAGGAAATCAGATGGGCGCTGACAGGATCGGCGAAACCGTCAATGTCTAAATTGACATAAGCCACCACCCGGGTTTCCACCTTATCGACACCGGGAATGGCTGCAATTCCCTGGGCTAGCGCCAGGGGCGCTCGTTTGAGGGAGGCAAACACCTGGGCAAAGTGATGATCCCGGTAATAACGTGCGCGGGTTTCAAATAAAGAGTCGAGGGTGCTCAGCGACATGATGAAAATACCCACGCCACCGACAATGACCATGGCAATGGCCAACGCCTGCATACGCATAGCCCACAGTTCACGCCAAACCTTTTTGTCCAAGGCTTGCATCTCACCAACTCAATTCGCGGGGTGCGAGTTTGGTCTCATTGACGCGCACTTCGCTGATGCGCCCATCGGTCAGCTGAATCACCCGGTCTGCCATCTGCGCAATGCCGCCATTGTGGGTAATGACCGCAGTGGTGGTGCCCAGCGTTTGGTTAACCCGTTGTAGGGCTTCCAGCACCACGATACCGGTTTTAGAATCTAGCGCGCCGGTGGGTTCGTCACAGAGCAACACGTCGGGGTTCTTGGCGATCGCTCGGGCGATGGCAACCCGTTGTTGTTCGCCACCGGAAAGCTGGGCGGGGAAGTGATCTATGCGTTCGCCCAGGCCCACCAACTGTAGCGCCTCATCCGGTTGCATGGGCGTCTTTGCTATTTCAGTGACCACGGCCACATTTTCCCGCGCCGTGAGACTGGGAATCAAATTATAAAACTGAAACACGAAACCTACATGATAACGCCGGTATTGGGTCAGTTCGCTCTCGGAGGCATGGGTCAAATCACGACCGCCATAGAAAACCTGTCCTTCCGTTGGCGTATCAAGTCCCCCGAGGATATTCAGTAGGGTAGATTTGCCGCTGCCCGAGGCCCCCAGCAACACCGTGAACTCACCTTTATAAAGATCAAGATCCACACCCCGTAATGCATGCACTTCTACCTCACCCATCCGATACACCTTGGCAACGGCGTGGACATGGAATACCACCTCTTTATTCAGTGGTGTAGGGGTAGTTTGCGTGTCCCTTGAATAGGTTGGATGCACCGCAACGTCTCTCAGTAGGCCAGAATGATGAGTAAAATAATAACTCTTTTTGCTGTAGGGCTGGCTTATTACTCTAACAAGCATACGCCTTCACAAACAGCGCAACACAGCTTTTCAAATAGTCTTCCACCTGGATGGGTGCTTCTAATGCATTGTTCACGTTGAGCATAGCTTGGATCACCATATCACCTTCCAGCATCGCTAAAAATTGACAAGCCGCTTGGTGGGGGTTGTTAATGGTAAGCGTACCCATTTCGTGCTGACGGGCTAAATAATCGGCCACTGTGTGGACAGTATGTTGTGGACCGGCCTGGTAAAACAGTTGCGCTAGGTGAGGGTGTTGTTCAGCGTTTCCAACAGCCAATCGATAGATTTGAATAGCCCCTTCGCTGAGCAGTAAATTGATAAAACGCCGGGCAATCTCTAATAACATGTCTTCGCAGGGTTTTTTCTCGTCGATAAACGCCGCTGACAGCATGTTAGCCTCGCAGGCTTGCGAGATGGTGGCACTAAACAATTTTTCTTTGCTTTGAAAATGGCTATAAACGGTTTGTTTAGATACGCCGGCTTGTTCGGCCACCAGGTCCATGCTGACCCCCTCGAACCCATGTTTAGTAAACAAATCTTCTGCCGCCTGTAAGATCTGTTGGCGTTTTTCTTCGCTTTTAGGCCGACCTTTTACCTTCATCGCGTTCCCCTTCATCATTCCCGCGAAGGCGGGAATCCAGTCATTTACTTTCGCATTATTTAATACTAGACAGTCTAGTATATTTATATAGAATACTTTAGCATACTAGACTATCTAGTTTGAAAAATCTCAAAAGGTCTACCATCATGGTTAGCGATTTGAAGACTCCGAAGACTTCTCGGAAAGACGTTTTTTTCCCCTGGTTGCAAACTCAGATGGTTGTAGGGTTGGTTCTTCTGTTGGTGGCCTGCTCGCCGGAACCGGCATCACAACCCACTTATCATCATCGCGTCGATCCATTGACGGTAAATCGCCAAGATAATTATCAGGTGACACGGTCTTTTACCGGTATTGTCGCAGCGCGTCAGCAAGCCGAGCTGGGCTTTGAATTAGCCGGTAAACTCACCCGTATTCCCGCGGATGAAGGTGATCAGGTTAACAAAGATCAAGTTCTAGCCGCATTGGATACCGCTTTATTAGCCCGCGAACGGGATGAGTTAAAGGCGCAGCTGCAGGAGACCGAAGCACAACTTACTTTGGTTCAACAGAATCTTAAGCGTATCGATTCCCTGAGTGAAAAGGGTTATGCGTCGGCTCAGGAGCAGGATGAGCTGACCAGCGAACGCCAGGTCCTTGAGGCTACTTTAGAGCGGCTTTCCGCAGCTTTGGCGGCCAATCAAACACGTTTTGATAAATCGCTTTTACGGGCCCCTTTTAATGCGATAGTCAGTCGCCGTTATGTGGATGTGGGCACCGTGGTTGACGCCGGTACAGCGGTGTTGCGGTTATTAGAAGATGCTCCCATGGAAGCGCGCATCGGTTTACCGATCAGATTGCTTGGGCAGGTGGCTGTGGGTGAGGAGGTTGAACTGCAAACAGCTAACTCAAAGGTATCAGGCACTGTTTTGACTGTTAGCCCCGACGTGGACAGTAACACCCGTACGGTGCCCATTCGGGTTCGATTACCTGCCGATGCGCCGCTGGTGGATGGCCAGTTGATTGATCTGCGCCTGCCTGAGACGGTCAAAAAATCGGGTTTTTGGGTTCCCATGACAGCGTTAACCGATGGTTTGCGTGGCCTTTGGAATGTCTATGTGTTGGTACCCGATGATCCCGATGATGAGACCGAGCGCTACCGCCTGGAAGCCCGGGATGTGCAGATTGTGCATGCGGATCTAGAGCGGGTTTTTGTCTCTGGTGCACTGGCCGATGACGAACGTATTGCCAAGGCAGGTCTGCAGCGTTTGGTGCCAGGTCAGGTGGTGGTCTTGCAATCCTCTTCCCTAGCGGAGCAATAACATTATGCTGCGTGCCTTTGTCTACAACGGCCGATTACAAGCCCTCACCATCGCCCTTATCGTGGTCAGCGGACTGTCCGCTTTGGCGATTTTGCCACGCACCGAAGATCCCCAGGTGCTGAACCGGGTCGCGGTGATCCTGACCCCCTTTCCCGGCGCCACCGCAGAGCGGGTGGAAGCGTTGGTGTCTGAACCCATCGAAGACGAACTGCGCCAGCTTCCTGAAATCGATACCATCGAATCCTCATCGCAACCCGATTTATCGGTCATCACTATCCTGCTCAAGGACCGTATTACCGACACGGAGACGGTTTGGTCCCGGGCTCGGGATCGGCTAGCGGATGTGCAACCCCTTCTCCCGGATGGCGCGTTACCGTCGCGTTTTGATGATGATCGAGGCTATGCCTTTACTCGCTTGCTCGCACTGCGCTGGACGGCGGCAGGCGACCCTAGCAAACCGCCTGTTGTAGATGAGCAGGCGTTAGCCATTCTGAAGCGCTACGCAGAAGAGCTGCAAACCCGCTTGCGGGGCGTTGCGGGGACGGATCTGGTGCAACTCTATGGGGAACCGGAAGAGGAAATGCGCGTTGTCATCGATCTGCAACAAGCGGCGGCGTTAAATTTGTCACCAAACGACATAGCCACTGCCATCGGCGCTGCGGACGCCAAAGTTGCCGCGGGGACTCTACGAAATCTACATAATGAACTATTGATTGAAGTGGCTGGCGAGTTAGATTCCGTGGAACGTATTCGGCGCATTCCTCTACCTGTTAATAGAGACGACAGCACCGGTCAGTTTATCCGGGTTGGCGATATTGCTGAGGTGACGCGGGCCATTGCAACACCCCCTGAAGAAATAGCGTTGATCCAGGGTGAACCGGCCCTGGTGGTGGCAGCGCGGATGTTACCGAATATGCGCATCGATACCTGGAGCGAACGGGTGGGTGAAACCTTGCAAACCTTTGAGGAGATCTTACCAGGGAATGTGACGCTTGAGACCATTTTCGATCAGCGCCACTACACCGATACCCGACTGGGTGAGTTAGTCACCAATATATTGATCGGTTTTATGCTGATACTGGCTGTATTGTTGGTGACGCTGGGTTTAAAGGCAGCCTTCATTGTGGCGTTGGCATTGCCCCTGACGGTGGCATTTACCTTGGTGTGTATGCAGTATTATGGATTGCCCGTCCATCAAATGTCGGTCACGGGTTTAGTGGTGGCGCTGGGTATCATGGTAGATAACGCCATCGTGGTTACCGATGCTATCCAACGTAAGCGCCAAGGGGGTTACGACGCCCTTACAGCGGTGATGGAATCGGTGCGGCATTTGTGGTTACCTTTGCTGGGCTCAACTTTAACCACCATTCTGGCTTTTTCGCCCATAGCCCTCATGCCGGGTCCTGGGGGTGAATTTGTGGGGGGCATTGGTCTGAGCGTGATTTTTGCGTTAATCGGCTCGTATGTGATTTCCCATACCCTGATTGCCGGTTTGGCAGGCCGTTTTCTAGCGCCACAGCAGGCTAAAAAAACCGTTTGGTATCGAGATGGCATCCGACTCAACGGCTTAACCCGGTATTTTAGAAAAACACTGCAATGGGCGCTGCAACACCCATTATTGACAGCGGGATTAGTGTTATTGGTCCCACTGGCCGGCTTTATGGCCAGTAGTCAACTGACCGAGCAATTTTTTCCGCCGTCGGATCGGGATATGTTTAACCTGGAACTGCTTTTACCCCCGCAGACCAGTATTCAAGGAACCCGCGCCCAAGTGGCGGTGATTTCAAAAATATTAGAAGAATACGACGGTATCGAAAGCGTCCATTGGTTTATCGGCAACAATGCCCCGCCTTTTTATTACAACATGCGGCAAAATCAAGATGGTTTGCCTTACTTTGCCCAGGCCATGGTAACGGCGGCTGATTTTCGCGTCGCCAATCGTCTTATTCCAGAATTGCAACAACGGCTCGATGATCGGTTTCCCGAGGCGCAGAGTTTGGTGCGCAAATTAGAGCAAGGTCCACCCTTTAACGCGCCGGTGGAAGTACGTCTCTATGGCCCCAATTTGGATATGCTGCGACGTTTAGGGGACGAGGTGCGCCAAGTCATGTTGGCGACCCGAGACGTGGTGCATACCCGCGCCACCTTGGCCTCGGGAAAGCCCAAGGTGTGGTTAAAGACCCGCGATGAAGTGACTCAATTAGCAGGGCTACCCCTTACTCAAGTGGCGCAACAGTTACAAAATGCGCTGGATGGTGCTGTCAATGGTTCCGTGTTGGAGGGCACTGAAGAACTGCCGGTGCGCGTCCGTATCGATGGCTTGCACCGCCAGCAGCTCAGCGATCTATCCGCGCTCTCCATCGCTTCGCCCCTCACTAATGACGCAGAGCGCTTCGCAGGAGTACCTATCAGCGCTTTAGGGGATTTGCAAATTAGCCCCACCCGGGGCGCTATTCCCCGCCGCGATGGACAGCGGGTCAATGTCATCGAGGGGTATATCCGTGCCGACGTATTGCCCCAAACTGTAATGGATCGTTTTTCAGAAAACTTGAGCGCGGCGGATTTTGTCTTACCCGCGGGGTATCGCCTGCAATACGGCGGGGAAGCGGCGGAGCGGGACGACGCCGTGGGCAATTTGCTGGCCAATATGGGGGTTATCGCCACCCTATTGGTGTTGGTGGTGGTGTTGTCGTTTAATTCCTTTCGTTTGAGCGGGATTATCTTCGCCGTGGCGGCCCAGGCGGCGGGTTTAGGCATGTTGGTCATTTATCTATTTGGTTATCCCTTTGGCTTTACAGTGATCGTGGGTCTGTTGGGTTTGATAGGACTGGCCATTAACGCGGCTATCGTTATTCTTGCTGAGTTAAAAAGCGATAGGTGCGCGGTGACTGGGGATCAAGCGGCGATTGCCGAAGGGGTGATGAGCTGTACCCGTCATATTACTTCTACCACCATCACTACCGTGGGGGGGTTTTTGCCCCTTATTCTAGAAGGTGGTGGTTTTTGGCCACCGTTTGCCATCGCCATTGCCGGGGGTACTGTGCTGACCACGCTATTGTCTTTTTATTTTGTGCCGACTGTCTTTTTATTGATGGCTCGTCGGCGGTCTTTTGAGGTTCGGGAGAGTTCCCATGACAAGGTTTTGCAAACTAATTCCGGTGAAACGGCTATAAGTTCTGGTGGTCACGGGACTAAGTCACTCGTTCCGGGGGACGCCGTGAATACTTCCGTGTAGGCTTGATGGCGACCTTCCGGGTCGCCAACACCCCCTTCACGAGCGACCCAGCCCCGTTTTTCGCTCTGTTCTCGAATTGACTGAATTATCTATAACAAATCTTAAAAATCAACGATCATCCTAACAAGTTCCTTAATTCGTCAAACGATGCTTGCAGGTCACCTTGAAAATCATCCATGTCGGGCATGATTTCTTGGCAAGCGGTAACGCCGATGGACAGGGTATCGCGATAGCTGGTAATCACTATGATGAGGCCGAGTCCATCAAAGACAGGCGCCATACCAAAACTGTAGGCCAGGGGTGTGCCGCCTAAGTAAAGAGTTTCCCCAGTTCCAGGCACATTGGTGATAAATAAATTGAAAAACGGTCCCAGCCGCTCGGGCACATTAAGACGGCTGTAGAGACGAATGGCCGGTGTAGCCATGGTGGACGGAATGGTTTCGAGAAACTTTTCAGGTCTTAAGTGTTGCGTATAGGTTTTGGCATTGGTTACGTTGGCGTGGATTAACTGAAGTCGCTTAAGGGGATCGGCTTCATCGGTAGCTAAAGACACCAGCATGGCGGAAACTTGGTTGCCCATTTCATCCCATTTACCTTGAGGTCGGGTTGAAATGGGCACCATGGTGACCAGCGGTTTGTTGGGCAACGCCAGCTTTCTATCCAGGTAGCGGCGCAGGGCGCCTCCACAAATAGCCAGTAAAACGTCATTGACAGTCGTGTCTGGCACAATACTTCGAAGGGCTGCGATCTGTCGTAATGGAAAGACCAAACCACGAAAAATACGTTTAGGCGTAACAGCGGTATTAAAGGGGGTTGTGGGCGCCGTCAATGGCAATGGCGGCAGAGGTATATTACGCAGCAGCCGTTGCTTGATAACCTGCATGGCGCCTCCAGTAAGCTCTCTCGCCACCTTGGCTAAGTAAAATGGCTGGCTGATGGTGGCGCTTGCCGCCTGCGCTAGTAATTGCAGTGGGTTGGGCAATGGCTCCGGTTTCCAAGAGATAGGCTTGCCCGATTCAGGATTGTGGGGCGTTGCGTCCAACAATGCCCACACCATTTCTTCTCCAGAAACCCCGTCCACAGCAGCATGGTGAACTTTGATAATAAGCGCAAAGGAGCCAGGCGCAACCCCCTCGATGGCGTTTAAACCTTCGACGAAGGTGATGTGCCAAAGGGGACGCTGCCTATCTAGGGCTTGGCCAAATACCTCCCCAGCAAGTTGCAGCAGGGTCTTTTGGTCCCCTGGGTTCGGTAGGGACCGATGGGTTAAATGAGCATCCAGGTTAAAGCGGGGTTCGTCGATCCAATAGGGATGATCGAGATTGAAAGGTACCGTTACAAGGTGTTGGCGAAAGGTGCGGGCCGTGTCTAGGCGAGTTTCCAGATGGTCTCGGAAGTCAAAGAAACTAGAGGGCCTTGTTTGCTTGGCGGCATCAAAAACATAGACGCCACCCACATGCATGGGCGCCCGCGGTGATTCTAGGTAAATAAAGGCCGCGTCCAGGTTAGTCAGTTTTTGCATTTTCTTTTGAGATGTGGGTGGATTTGCTCAAGCGTAAAGATCGGTAAAGGGGATCGCAAAATCCACATTTGAAGAGTAATCAACCGTTTTTGGCTACTTTAAGAAGTTGTTTATCTAACGTGACAAGCCTTGCTCCAATTTTCTGGGCCAGCCACAGATAGCTAGCATCGTAGATCGTTAAATTTGTGCGCTGGGCTAAGGTAACGGTTTCAATATGATTCACCGTCACGAGTTCAATTGACAGCCGACCGGCGAACCCCAATGCGGCCAATAGTTGCACCGACTGGCCGGGGTTATTGCGAATTTTCTTCAAACCTATGCTGGCCAGTTCGTACCATAACAGCGACGGAGCGATCAGTGATGCATCTGATAATTCTTGAGCCATCCTTTTTGCGTTAGGTTCGTCGAAGACAAGGGCGCCGAGTGCCGACGCATCCACTACTTTAGTGGGCATCACGATCCTTTCGCACCATGGCGGCCGATTCCGAAGCTGTTTTGAGTTCAAGACTCTGGATTTCCGCCAACAGGTCTAAAGGCGATAGGGGCTTCTCTGGATTAACTGCTTGTTCAATGATCGCCATGAGTTCGCCTTGTAGCGATCGATGATTTTTAAGGGCTCTTTTTCGTAGTTCCTCAGCCATATAATCTGGAACATTCTTTATGGATAAATTGACGCTCATGACTATAACTCCGAAGACAATAAGTTCCAGTTTGGTTCCAAAATGAATTCATGTCAATAAAACGAAAGAATTTTGACATGTGCTTGAATGCGTGTCAGAGCAATTTTGCATACGTAAGCGTAGGGGAAAGCAATAAACGGTATTTCAAAAATAAGTCGACAACGCTGACTATCCAGCGCTTCTAAGCGATGCCCGGTGGCGGGTATACCCGCCACTCGCCAGGACCAATAGGTGTGTTCTATAAAATCAGTGATAGTAAAACCGACCCAAACACCCAGTGATGTTTGAATGCGGCCTGTCGAATGCAAACCAATATAGCGATCGGGACAAATGACGGCCCGTACCGAGGGACCCCAGACAGGCCATTGTTGGGTATCGACGAGTAGGTTCCAAACGTTAGCCGCTGAACTATCGATCACGCGACTGACTGTTATCGATCCCAACGGTTGTAGTTCCTATAGCGATTCCAGCCATTGTGGTTTCTACGGTGTCCAGGGGGATAGGGGGCATAACCCCGATCATAACGATGGCCCCAGTAACCCCGACCTGATGGACGGCATTCGGCAATACCTCGTTGGCAAAGGGTTTCTTGCCACTCATATTTAAACACATAACGCGCCATGGCTTCCCTTTGCGGTTCGAATTCCACCCGTCGCGTGGGTGACCATTCTTCGTCACCAAAGCCTGTGCCGGGTTCAGAAAAAAAGCCAGGACTACCTGAAAAGCTACGCTTTTTTTGATTGGAACGTTTTTCGTCCTGGTAATAGGGGGGTTGTTGAGGTTGATAATAATAAGGTCTTGCTTCTTGATAGACCGCGGCAGAAATAATGCCCATGGCGGTGTAATCGTCCCAAGCCCCGGCGTAAGAGTTTTCCGCATCTGTGAAATAGAAACGGTTTACCTGATCCTTGCCGGTACGCCAACCGCTGTAAGTGGTTTCTTGATAGGGTTCTAAGATATACATGCGTTCATCGGGCGCCAATTGGGAAGGATCTCCCGAGATAATATTACGTCCGTCCACGGCAATCACGATACCCAGCCGTTGCCGGGTACGATTGCGTACCTGAATAGCGTAGGGTTGGCCGGGATTCGCCTCAAGATAGGCGCGGTAGGCGCGGGGTCCCGAGTCCCGCAAGGGGTATTGATTAAGTTGGCGACCCTGATCGTCGATTATTCGAATGTCAACGGCATCGCCATTTCTCTCCCAAGCTTGAGCACTGACAGGGATAAGTGAAGTCAACAAGACAGCAAAGAGAAGATAGCGGAAAAGAAAGTTAAACATAAGGTGCTCCTAAACATTGTGTTTTTTATAAATCATTTCCGCTTTAGCCTACTGAAATTTTCTGAATGTGTGCTGAATTGTCTGGTCAACTGGAAACAAGATAGCCTAGGTTAGCGACCCGTTTTCCGCGTGGGCAACAAGTTGCCTACCCTACGCATCGGATGATGTTACGGATAAAAGGGCCATAGCAGAGGCGCCAATAAAACCACCACAAGACCCGCTATGATGTTCAACGGTCCGCCAATGCGTAAATAATCAGCAAACCGATAACCGCCAACACTGTAAACCATTAAATTAGTCTGATAACCCATTGGTGTGGCAAAACTCGCTGAACCTCCCATCATGACAGCGATTACAAAGGGTAAATAACTCACTCCTAAGCTCTCAGCGGTAGCCATCACGATGGGAAACATCAGTACAGCCACCGCGTTGTTGGTAATGATTTCAGTAAATAGAGACGTCAACATATACACACAGGCTAGTACTAACCAAGGATTGTTCCCAGCTAAGCCGATAAAGCTGTCGGCCATTGTCTCCGCGGCATGGGTTACTTCTAAGGCTTTGCCTAAGGCAAACGCTGACGCGATGGCCAATAGAATACGTTCATCGATGCTACGGCGGGCGGCTTCTAACGTGCAACAACCGCTTAGTAAGGTTAACGCCGCGCCCCACATAGCCGCTGTCAGAATACTGAGCCAACCCAGTGACACGCTAATGACAATGCCTGCTAGGATGGCCCAGGAGCGCCAGGCCCGCTCATGACGGGGAGGGGCGGAGTCCTTAATAGGGCTTATCAACAGAAAGCTGCGGGAATGCCGGTGCCGTTCTACGAAAGATGGCCGAGTTTCTAAGAGTAACGTATCCGCGGGTTGCAAACGAATATTACCCAGTTTGCCGGGAATCCGCTGACCATTCCGAGCAACGGCAATGACCGAGGCGCCGTAGACCGTTCGAAAGCGGCCGTTACGGATAGTTTCCCCTAGCAAGGGGCACTGGGAGGCGACGACCACTTCCACGAGGCAGCGCTCTGGATAGCCATCTTTCAAGTGGAAGGCGCGTTCTGTGGAGGGTCTAAGCCCTCTAATCTTTTGTAATTCCACAATGGCTTCCGTCAGTCCCACGAATACCAGCCGGTCATTCGCCCGTAGACGTTCGTGGGGGCCTACTGCGGCGATAATTCGCTTATCCCGTTCGATTTCCACTAAATACAAGCTATCTAAGTGGCGCAAACCGGCTTTCTCTACGGTGTTTCCCACTAACGGACCGTTGGCTTCCACGGTCATTTCCAAGGTGTATTCTTTGGGATCCCTAAAGGTTGCAGTGGCGGGTAGTCGAGCCGGTAAAAGCCGTTGTCCCACTAACATCAGATAGGTCAATCCGACAAGGGCAGTGGGTAGCCCCACCCAAGCAATATCAAACATGCCAAGCCCTGGTTTACCGTCACCGATAAGCAAGCCGTTGACTAGTAAATTGGTGCTGGTGCCGATAAGGGTGCAGGTACCCCCCAGGATAGAAGCGTAGCTTAAGGGAAGTAATAACTTAGATGGGGAAATCTGTAACCGCTTAGCCCAGGTTAAAACAGCAGGAATAAATGTTGCTACCAGGGGGGTGTTGTTCATAAAGGCGCTCATAAAGCTGACTGGCAGCATCAGTCGTGCTTGCGCACCTAAAAAAGTTTTTGGAAAGCCCAACAGATAACGCACCAATAATGCGATGCCGCCGGTTTCTCGAACCCCGGCTGCGACGATATACAACAAGGCAATGGTGAAAACACCTTCATTAGCAAATCCGTTGAGGGCTTCAGCCGGGGTTAAGACCCCCGTTGTCAAGAGTAAAATAAGACCACTGAATAAAATGATTTCGGGAGTAATAGGCGCAATAATCAACATCGCCATGCACAGCAGGGCAACGGTAATCGCCAACCAGGCGTCTAAGCTCAAGAATCCCTCCTAAAAATGGAGCGCGGGTCGCCTTTTAGAGGGTTTCCGTGTTGCTAACCGTATGGATTTGCAAAATAGGTTGATCGGCAATCAATGGGGGCATTTTATCCATAAACGCTTTGAAATGAGAAGATGCGGAATGCCCCTCGATGGCTGCTTGATCAGCCCATTCTTCGTAAAATAGGATAGTGTTGTCACTAACCTGATCGGCAAATACGCTATAACTCAGACAGCCTTCTTCTGCTCGGGAATGTTTGACCAAATCCCGAGCTAAGCCTATGAGTTCGTCCTTATGTTCTAGTTTAACAGTGAGTTTTGCTGTGATAATAAACATGATGTTACCTTTTTTCCTCAAAGTAAGTGCTAGGGTTCGGTCTGTGTTAATGTTTAGAATAGGCGTTTTAGTGATGCCTTTACTAGAGGATTTATGTTAAAAGCTCACCTACAGCAGCTTATTAGTCAAGCGCTGCAACGCCTGCAAGACGCTGGCGCGTTTCCCGCTGCGCTGGATTTTGCCATAATTTTAGAACGTACGCGGGATCATACCCATGGGGATTTCGCCAGCAACTGTGCCATGGTGCTGGCTAAAACGCTGCGCCAGAAACCCCGGGATTTGGCTCAGATGATTGTCAAAGCGCTACCGGCTTCGGAGCAAGTTGCGCGGGTGGAAATCGCCGGGCCCGGTTTTATCAATTTTTTTCTCACGCCTGTTGCCTATCATGGCAACGTTGCAGAAATCTTAGCTCAAGGTGAAGGTTTTGGCCGTAGTACGCTAGGCGCTGGCAAACGGGTACAAGTGGAATTTGTCTCCGCTAATCCCACCGGTCCTCTCCATGTGGGTCATGGTCGTGGCGCGGCTTTTGGGGCAACCGTGGCTAATCTGCTGGAAGCGGTGGGCTTTCGAGTGCATCGGGAATACTATGTGAATGACGCCGGACGTCAGATGGACATCCTCGCCGCCAGTGTTTGGTTGCGATATTTAGAACTTTGCCAAGAGCCGGTGATATTTCCTAGCAACGGTTATCGGGGCGCTTATGTGCATGATATTGCTGCGGTGCTCCATGCCGAGCATGGCGCGACTTATACAGCGCCTGCCGCCACGGTTATGGCCGATCTGCCCGCCGATGAAACCCAGGGGGGCGATAAAGAAACCCATATTGACGCGCTAATTCAACGGGCGAAGGCGTTGCTGGGTGATAACCGCTATCGATATGTTTTTGAATTAGCTTTAAATCGCATCCTCGATGACATCCGCGATGATTTACAGGCTTTCGGCGTCACCTACGATGAGTGGTACGCGGAGCGCACTCTGGCGGAATCCGGCGCTACCAACCGGGTCATTGCTAAACTCCGGGAAACGGAGCATATCTATGAGCGCGATGGGGCATTGTGGTTTCGCTCCAGCGACTTTGGAGACGAAAAAGATCGGGTCGTACAGCGGGAAAACGGACAAACCACTTATTTTGCCTCGGACATCGCTTACCATCTGGAAAAGTTCGAACGGGGTTTTGAACAAGTCATCGATGTGTGGGGCGCAGACCACCATGGCTATGTGCCGCGGGTCAAGGCAGCCCTTCAGGTCATGGGACTAGATCCACACCACTTACATGTTTTATTGGTGCAGTTTGCCATCCTTTACCGCAGTGGTGTGCGGGCGCAAATGTCAACCCGATCTGGAGAATTCGTGACTTTAAGAGAATTGCGTCAAGAAGTCGGTAAAGATGCGGCGCGGTTTTTTTATGTGCTGCGTAGAAGTGAACAACACCTGGATTTTGATTTGGATTTGGCGAAAACCCAATCGAAAGACAATCCTGTTTACTATATTCAATATGCCCATGCCCGGGTGTGCAGCGTCATGGCGAAATTAGCCGAGAAAAAAGACGTCCATGATCCTGCTCGTGGGACAGCCAACCTGGTGCGTTTGGACGAGGCCCACGAACAGGCATTGCTAGTGGCCTTATCCCGCTACCCTGAAGTGCTCGAAGCGGCGGCCCTGAATCATGAACCCCATCAGGTTGCCCATTACCTACGGGAACTGGCCATGGGTTTTCATACCTATTATAACGATCATAGAGTGTTGGTGGATGATCCTGCGCTGCGAGATGCGCGTTTGAATTTAAGTCTCGCGGTACGTCAGGTGATACGTAATGGGCTTAGTTTATTGGGTGTTTCGGCGCCGGAGGTGATGTGAGTATTAAACGCGATTATAAACCTGCCTCGTCCTGGAAGAGGCGTCGTCGCTTGCGCCTGCATGGTTTATTGGTTATTACGTTAGTCGTCATAGGGCTTTTCGGCACTTTGTGGGTGTATTTAAGTCGCGATACCTCGTTGGAGGTGGCTTTTTCAAATGCTGTCGTGGACAGCCCTGAATCCCCGACACCCCTTAAACCACCGGCGCCGCCAAAACCCAAGTATGATTTTTACAATGTTTTGCCAGAACGACCACCGATTGTTCCTCCCGAGGAAGACACAGCGACAGATTCAGCACCTCCTGTAGTGCCGCAACCTGCCGAGACAGCGTCAAGCACCACGGCCCCCACAAATCCATCCTCTGATACATCACCCCTTGCAACCCAAACACCGCCAAGCTCCAGTTACTTTGTCCAAGCCGGGTCTTTTCGAAACCTTGCGGATGCAGATCGACGTAAAGCGTTCATCGCCATGTTGGGAGTTTCAGCGCAAATACAAACTTTTGAGCGAGGAGACGGCACAACCCTCCATCGCGTTCGAATTGGACCTCTTAATGACCTACAGGCGGTGGAAAACCTCCGCCAGCGTCTCGATGAAAACGATATTTCGTCCATCGCGATCCGTACCCAGTAACCGTAGCTGTGGCTAAGGAATTTGCAACAGCAGTTGGGTGGGTATTTTATTTGTATAATTGATAAATAAGTACTTGCCTATAAATTATCCGGTGTTATATCAGGAACGCTGTGAATACGTCCATGTACGCTCCATCGCCGTCTCCCAACGGCGAAGGCCCTTCCATAACACCGGATAACTTAGGGCGTTTTACTTAGTTTTATTAATTGATTAATTAAACTGGCAGTATTTGTGCGCATCTGGCGGTGATTATGAATAAGTGGGCTATTCGCGTAGGGGCGTTTTTTACATTCATAGTACTGGTTGCATCCGGTCAGGGAGTTCAAGGTGCGCCATTGCCTTTCGTGGATCAGATGGAAAAAGCCCTGCAGAGCGATATCGGTGAACAAGACCCTATTGCTCTACCTGAACCCGTTGCTTTAAAGGCAGACTGGTGGCGCTACTTTGAGGTCAGCGGGGCAACCTTGGAACAGCGTGTGCAAGCATTACTCAGCCGTTTGGATACCTTGCCCGCTGAACTCTCAGTAGAGACCCAAGCGGCCGCACGTCCCCGGATTAGCGTTATCCGTCTTAATTTACAGGCCCTCCCTCGAGCAAAGTCACAGCCCACCCCAGAACTACCTCCACCCAACACGTATCGACAAAACTATACCCTCTCCCAGTTTTTGACCATCGCTGAACGTTTGCGCAATCTCCAGAACGAACTTCGGGAAGATCGTGATGACATAGCCACCGCGGAACGAGCCATTAGAATTAAAAGTCGTCGTGTGGACACCTTAATGGCTGCCTATTTAGGACTCTCTGCCAGCGATCCTGCTCGGCTTTTACAGGGATTAGAAATTATCGCTGAGCGTTCGGCCATCGCCGTTGCCTATGAACGTATGCGAGTCCGCAAGGCTGAATTGGCAGCCAATGAAATTATCGTTAAGCAATTGATCGATGAGCAACAAATTGCTACGCAACGCCTAGTGGCGGAACGGAGTGATTTATATGCCTTGGAACAGGCTATTGAGCAAGCTCAGGAACGCTTGCGGGAAGCGGAAGCGCGTTCCATTAATGAACAGTCTAGGGCCTTGAATGTGGTGGGTGAGAGTCCTGAAGATAGAGCCACTGAACGGAATCGGCAGCAGCGGGTGGTGCAAGCCTCAGTAGACGAGGCGATTGCCCGGGTGCGGGTGTTGCGCTTGCAAGCGGAAAGGCAACTGGTTTCTTTGATCGCGCCCGACACAGAGGTGGACGGCAGAACCTTACGCCGACGGCTGGAGGGATGGGAGTCACGACTCAGTGAGATTCGCCGGCAGGTGTATACCTGGACAGTTCGCAGTGACCGAGAACGCCAACGCGCTGGTGATTCAGTGGCGGTGGCGCCCATGGAAACCCCGGTGCTTACCTCAGTGGCGTTGATTAACGAAGAACGCCTACGGGTTGCGCAAGACACGCTGGTAGCCTTACAGCGGTTGGACGATGAACTGACTCAAGTGGATTTGATCGTTCGACTGGTAGACGAAAAATTAATTCGTCGGGAAGGTGGATTGGGGAACTGGTGGTTACATTTGGAGTACGCCTTTACGCAAGCCTGGGATAAAAGCGCAGCTTGGATCACCACGAGTCTTTTTAAAATTGGAGAAGCACCTGTCACCACATTGGGTTTGTTGCGGGTCATTGTGATATTAACGGTCGCTTGGTGGTTATCCTATGGGTTTCGTAAAGCCCTCGATCGGCTTGGCCAACGTCGCGAAGATTTGGATTGTTCAGCCCTTTATACCGTAGGACGCCTTTCCCATTACGTCCTCATTATCATCGGGTTTATTGTCGGTCTGGCGTCCATCGGCGTGGATTTTACCAATTTTGCCCTGGTGGCTGGCGCTATTGCTATAGGCATCGGTTTCGGGTTGCAATCTATCGTCAACAATTTTGTCTCGGGGCTTATTTTATTATTTGAGCGTAGTCTAAAAGTGGGCGACTTCGTAGAACTGGCCACGGGAACCGCTGGAGAAGTGCGGGAAATCAATGTGCGAAGCACCTTGATCAACACTAATGACAATGTGGATATCGTTGTCCCCAACTCAGAATTTATGAATACCCAGGTCATCAACTGGACCCTTTCCGAAGGGTACTGTCGTATACATTTGCCTTTTCGGATTGCCTATGGCACCGACAAGGAAAAGGTTCGTCAAGCCGGTCTAGAGGCGGCTGAAAAATTACCCCATACGTTACGGGGGGTGCCGGGTAAAAGTCCGGGTGTTTGGTTGGTGCGGTTCGGGGAAAGCTGTCTTGAATTCGAATTGGTGGTATGGCTAACTCCACGGGCCGTTAAAAGACCCGGCGCCGTGCAAGCGGCTTATATGTGGGAAATCGACTCGGCGCTACGCCGCCACAATATTCAGGTGCCGTTTCCGCAACGGGATTTACATTTGCGATCCGGTTTTAGGGAGTTGATGGAAACCGATGAGTATCAACCAGAAGCAGCCAAGTTAGGAGTGGTTTTAGAAAAACCCTAAACTTGAGTATATTTTGTCATAAGGCTATTTTATTTTTAGTCAGCCGGTGCATCTTCTTCGCTCTTACGCTGGCGCACTAACCGCTTGTTTAAGGCATGGCGCGTCAAGCCTAACAAGCTTGCCGCGATGCCCTGATTGCCGTCGGCTCGGCGCAACGCCTCCTCAACCAAATAATGTTCTGCCTCTTTTAGGGTAGGCAACCGATCTTCGAACAATCTTCCTAGCTCTGCACTGGTGTTGTCCCAATCAAGCACGTCTTGCAATATCACATTCTGATCATAGCCCATGACTTCTTTAAAGCTTTTTAAAGACAAGGTGGCGCTTTGGTGGCGGGCAACCGCATCGTGAACCATGGCTTCTAGTTCCCTCACGTTACCCGGAAACGAATACGTCTTGAGCAAACTGTAAAGCTCGGTGGGAACCGCTGGAATAGGTTTCTCCAGGGCAGTAGCGGATTTTTCTAAGAAATGATTAAACAACAGCGCCAAGTCATCCTTGCGCTCCCGCAGTGCTGGGATATGGATATGATGGCCCCGTAACCGATAAAACAAATCTTTGCGAAAATGGCCATCGCGTATGAGTTGAGCGATGTCTCGATTGGTGGCGACAACTACCCGAGCATTGCTGTGTTTAGGTTGATCTGCGCCTAGGGGATAGTATTTTCGCTCTTGTAAAAGACGCAATAATTTGACCTGGGAACTTTCTCTAAGGTCGCCTATTTCATCGAGAAACAGCGTCCCATCCGCTGCGGAAGCTACGAGTCCATCCCGGGCTCGCTCTGCGCCGGTAAACGCACCTCGTCTATGACCAAACAACGTATCGGTGAAAACCGCGTCGTCCAGACCTGCCACATCCACGGCGACGAATTTTGCCTTGGGTCTCGATAGATCATGAACGGCTCTTGCAATGAGTTCTTTACCTGTCCCCGTTTCTCCCGTTATCAAGACAGGTTGTGTTGAAGCGCCAATGGCCTCCACATAACGAAAGATGTCTTGCATAGCACGGTTTTGGGTGATGATCTCCGCAAAAACCTCCGGTTTTTTCAGGGTACTGCTCAGCAAGCGTTCTTTGAGAGACGTGAGTTCACTGCGCAAAGCCCGCATTTCCACAGCCCGATTGATGGCCGTAATAAAGCGGTCCCTTTCCAGGGGTTTTACCAAATAGTCAAAAGCTCCTGTCTTCATGCAGGCAACGGCCGTGTCCAAGTCGTCGGTAGCCGTCAGAATGATGACTGGAATATCGGGATGGTCCACTGCCATCTGCTCTAATACCCTTTGTCCCGACAGATAAGGCATACTGAGATCCAACACCAATACAGCCGGTTCGTCTTTCGCTATGTGGGATAGGACATCACGGCTATCTTGGAGCGTCACCACTTGTTTGATACCTGCGGTACGCAACGCGACGCTGGCGCTACGCAGAATTTGCGGATCGTCGTCCACCAACAAGACAGGCAGTTCTATGGCGTAGTTATCGGTCACAAGTGATTACCTAATGAGCAAACATCTACATTCACCCAACACTATGGAAATCCGCCGGTGCGGGATCATGATGAGGGTAGTGAATACTTGAGATCAAAGGTAGCTTCACTTGGGCCACCGTTCCCTGACCAGGTTTTGAGCTAAACGATAAAGCGCCACCATGAGCCATGATGAGTTTGTAGGTGATAAATAAACCTAATCCCGTACCGCCTTGATCCTGCTTGGTGGTAAAAAACGGTTCAAGGATCCGCTCTAAATGGTCTGGTGAAATGCCAGTGCCTTCGTCTTCCACCTTAAGTTTCACCCTATTGGTTGCCCAGTCCGAGCGGGTGCTTAAACGAATACCTCGGCTACCATCGGGTAAGGCATCCAAGGCATTGAGCACCAGATTGACAATGACCTGTTCAATTTGTTGAGGATTGCCTACCAACAAAGGTAAATCTTGTTCCAGATCAAGCTGTAACCGTTGGGTTTTCTTTTTGATGGCGTGACTCAGCAAATCCAACGCCTTTTTTATCAGATCATTTAGGTTAAATGATGTGGGTAAGATATTGTCGCTGGGCCGCGCGAAATCTCTCAATTCGGCGACAATTTTTTGGATTCTCGCCGTACCGTCGCTAATATCCTGCAGCAACATGGGAAAGGTCTCTCGTAGTTCTTTGTAAGGAATATTTCCCACCCAAAGGTTTTCTTCCTCATCCAGTCGGTCATCTAAAAGATCAACTAGATTCCCCCAGGTATTTAGTAAAGACTGGGCATTCATTTGCATCATTTGATTGGGATTATTGATTTCATGGGCGACACCCGACACCAGAATGCCTATCGCCGCCATCTTATCCGCCTGAACAAGTTGTAACTCCTGGCGTCGCATCTGGTTTTCCAGACGTTTACGGTCAGTGATGTCGCGGCATATGCTTTGAATAAGGGTTTTACCGTCGATTTCGATAATGTGACTACTCACTAACATGTCGCGAAGGTCTCCTCCTTTAGTACGGTGTTTTGTTTCAAAGTTATCGGAGCCAGCCGCGGTAATTTTCTCTATATGTCGAGTGACTTCTTCGGAAGTTTCAAGCGCTTCAATAGCGGCAACGTTGAGTTTTGCGAGTTCTTCACGGGTGTAACCGAGGGTTTCGTAAGCTTTGTCGTTAAAGTCCACAATGGCGGCTGTTTTTAGATCGATTAATAAAATGGAGTCTGGCGCCTGGTCAAACAGAATGCGGTAACGGGTTTCAGAAGCCCGTAAGGCTGCTTCGGCTTGTTTGCGTTCGCTAATATCGCGGACAATAGCGTCTAGGAAATTTTTGCCTTGAATTTTTATAGATCGACCATTTACCTCCACGGGAAACGTGCTGCCATCCTTGCGCCGATGGATAGTTTCAAAGTGCATACCACCTTCACGCTTAATGCGGTGTAGTTGCTCATCGACAGTGCCTAGGGTTTCAGGCGCTCTTAAGTCTTTGATAGTAAGTTGTAAAAATTCATGACGAGGATACCCATAGGTCGAGATGGCCCTTTCATTGGCTTCCAGAATATGACTGGACTCATCCATCAACATGACAATGTCATTGCCGTATTTGGCAAGATAATCAAAATGCTGCACCAGGGCTTGCCGGTCCAGTTGCTGACGGTAGTGATCCGCCAAGAACTGAGCGCGTCGCTGTTGCCACCATAGGCTAAGTCCGATGCCTGCGCCAATTATTAATAGACCCACCAACAATGCCATCAGTCTGGCAAGGGTGTTGAGAGAGGTATAGACTTCTTGCGCATCCACTTTGGCCACCAGGAACCAGGCTGAATTGGGCACAGAGCGCACCACAGCCAGCACGGGAACCTGACGGTAATCTAGCCCTGCCACAAAACCCTCTTGACCGCGAGTCGCCATGGCCGCAGGCAGTTGCTTTGCCCTAAGGGGTAAGCGATATGTCAAGGCCGTGTCCTTGCGATGACGCAGTTCATTGAGAAAAACAATCGCGTCTCCTTCCTGGCGCACGATGAGAATCTCAGCACTGTCGCTGGGTGTCGGCCACGATTGCATTAACGGGAATAGATACTGTTGTGGATCGATTTGAAAATAGATAGCGCCGATAGGTTGTTGATCCGGGGAATCTACTGGATTAAGGGGGGCAACCACATCAATGACAGGTTTTGCTGGCGTCGCCTCGCCATGTTGATAAAGATCGGAGATTTCGATTTGGTTTGTGTTGAAAGCGCGTCGAGCGAGGGTTTGCACGTCATTGTCGAGGGCATTGTCGTCGGTGCTTAACCGAACTTGTCCCTGCTTGTCCAACAAGGCAACGACTGCATAATCATAGGCTTTTTTAAGGGCGCTCAGTCGATAGTGTAATAATTCTGCTGTCCGGCTATCGCCAGGTGCGCCAGCCGTCAACCAGCGTCCGGCCTCTCGAGCAAAAAAAGGATCGCTGGCGAAGGCCCTGGCATCGTGTTGGCGCTCTAGTAACCAATGGGCAATCTGCTGAGTTTTCGTGTCGGCAATAGTGGACAGTTCATTCCGTTGCTCTTGCCGCAATACGGATTTTTGGTGAAGATAGCCTAAATAGCCAGACCCAGAAATGGCGCCTGCTAAGATAACAAAGATCAAAATGGGTATGCGAACATCCTGCCAAAAGGATGGAAAAACAGGCGCTGTTTGGGTATTCGAGGGGTCAGCACTATTAGCAAGGGGCTGTTGTTTAGCCGTGACGGCATTTAGGGTACGGTTAATGAGGATAAATAGCAGAAGGGCAGTGGTGCCGATAAAAAGAAAACCCTTATAAAACTGAATCGTAGCGAGTTGTTGGGAATTCTCGGCAATCAGGTAAACCAGGGTATCGGAAGCGAAGATCCAAAGGCCCGCCAGCAAAGCATAAAGGCCACTAATCCAAGCAGCCGTTATCCTACCTTTGGTATGCTGAGTCAATCTAGCCATGCTTTTTGAGAGAAGTGTACCTGCTGGATAGATTATGAAACGGTTTTTTCCTCGTAACCAAAGTCGAAGTGATAACCGCCCAGTTAGGCGGACTCAGCCCCAAAAACGCTAATCCTTATTTACAAGTGATTATTATAAAGGAAACCCACCCGGTGTTGCAGTGTGGTTGCTTTAGTATTGTGTAAAATACGTAGTTACCGAGATCGGCTATTTATTACATATCTAATATCCCCAGCCTACTTCTTGCCAATTGATGTTGTTCTTGTTTTTCCATATCTAAAAGATTTTGAAAGACTTCTTTGACTTCGCTAATGGCTGATGAATGGTCGATCATTTCTTTGTAAAGTTCGATAAGACAGTTATCTAAACGCATGGCCAAGTTGACTATCTCGTCTACCGAGAGATTGGGTTCGATATCAATGTTGTTGATGGGTTCTAACAACGCTTGGTCAGGCACATATTGAAACCAAGTATTTAATATTTTTTCAGAGGTTTCTTGTTCGTAGTCTGCCAGGCTTTTGGCAAGATGGTTTTCGTGTCGGCTCAGGTAATCTAATAGTAATTTAAGCCGTTCTTGCTCTTCTTGATCAGCGAGTTCACTGTAAAGGTTTCTCGCCTTTCTATGAAATTGTTTAACATAATCAAGTACGTCTCGGGTTGTTTCAAATCTCATATTAAATTCCTTCAGGTCGTGACATACAGCGTGACGGAATAGGGATAGTAAATTTCTTAAAAGTTAGCATGAAACAGCCGTCTGTTTGCCGCGTTTTCTAGGATACACCTATAATTAAATAACTGGGCATGGAACGTGAAAATCCATTACGAAAATCGATGCCATTTTTTTCATTTGCAGCTACTTTGATAATACTTGTCACCAATGACCCAATTTCGCTTGCGTATCGATTTTGGACCCGCTAAAACCCGCTCCCTGGGGCCTGGGAAAATACAGCTTCTAGAACGCATCAGCGAGCTGGGTTCTATCGCTGCCGCGGCCCGTTCCATGGGTATGGCCTATCGACGCGCTTGGTTGTTGGTGGATAGCATGAACCACTGTTTTCGTACGCCCGTGTTACTCACCCGCAAAGGCGGCAAAGCCCAAGGCGGCGCTTATTTGACCCCGTTTGGCGAAGCGTTGATTGTCCGTTATCGAGCCATGGAAGCGAAAACCCACGCTGTTTTAAGCCAACATATTGAAGCGTTGGAGCAGGAGTTGGCCAGCGAAATCCATACCCAAGACTTACACACAAAGGACTTGCGTAGCTCGTGAAAGAGGTGTCCTCGGGGCCTAGACGGCCGTCGTCAAGCCCACAGGTATGTGTTCACGGCGTATTTCTGGAACGAGCTGTGTAAGTCCTAACAAAGCCACTATAGCAACCCTGTCAGATAAGGTGAGTCGTGGTTAGCGGGTAGCCCAAGACTGTGCCGATCCATGGCTACGCTTTTAATCAACGCATATACATTATCGCCAGGTTGTAGCCCCAGTTCGTCAACGGTTAGCCGCATGACGCGAGCTTTTAAGTCAACGCCATTGGCATCCAAATGAACCTCCGCAAAAGAACCCGTTTCTATGCTGATCTCGACAATCCGTGCTGGAATTTGGTTGCGGATACTGACCTCTTGCAAGGGTTGCTTGGCAAGGGTTACGTCCCGTGCTCGGATCCGTGCTCGGATAGCCTCGCCGGGTATATGGTCCACCTGGGGTACTTGTAAATGACCACCCGCAAACGCTAGGGTAGTAACACTATAATCATCATTATGACTGATAACCTGAGCTTCGATGACGGCCCCGGCTTCATAGCGCCCTGTGAGGGGGTGCAGATCAAGGCGACTCATCAGCTGTTGTGCTGAACCCATGGCGGCTACCCGTCCATCGGAGATCAACACTAACGTGTTAGCTAGGCGGGTAATTTCCTCTAACGCATGACTGACATAAACGGTGGGCAGGCGCAATTCATCCCGCAGACGTTCAATGTAGGGAAGGATTTCTCCTTTACGAGCTGCGTCCAACGACGCCAACGGTTCGTCCAATAGCAGTAACTGGGGACTGGCCAGCAGGGCGCGGCCGATGGCAACACGCTGTCTTTCCCCTCCTGAGAGCATTCCAGGCCGACGCCCTAACAAGTCCTCGATACCCAATAAATCCACCACCTGCTGGAAGGCGGCATAGCGCTCAGCGCGGGGGGTGAACCAATGTCCGTAGAGAAGATTCTGACGCACATTGAGATGAGGAAATAAGCGGGCGTCTTGAAACACATAGCCAAGGCGTCGCTGGCGGGTGGGGATATTAATACCCCGTTGACCATCGAACAGCACTTGGCCGTTGACGACGATACGACCACGCTCTGGACGCAGCAATCCGCTGATCATTCTAATGAGTGAGCTCTTACCAGCACCGGAGCGGCCAAACAACGCCGTTATCCCCCCATCGCTGGCAAATTGCGCATCCACTTGAAAGTGACCAAGACGCCGTTGTATGTCGATTTCTAGACTCATATTGGGTTTTGTGAAACTCAATTTAAATTAAGATGGAACTTTCACACAAAGGACTTGTGTCGCTCATAAAGAGGTGTCAGCGGCCTGGGTGGCCGTCGTCAAGCCTGCTGAGAGGGAGGTGTTCACGGCGTCTTCTGGAATGAGCTGCGCAAGTCCTATTAAAACTTTCTTGAAGGTCATAAGCCTCGTACTCGATGTTGTAGCCGTCTAGCCATCAGTTCGGAGGCCATCAAGGCTATTAACGACACCGCGACGGCAATCAGCACCAGCCGCAGCGCCGCCGTCTCGCCACCGGGCACTTGGGTTAACGTATAAATGGCGCTGGGTAGGGTGCGGGTCTCGCCGGGAATATTCGATACAAAAGTGATGGTGGCACCAAATTCACCAAGGCTCTTGGCAAACCCTAGCACAGCACCGGCCAGTAGACCGGGCAGCGCCAGCGGTAACGTGATGGTCAAAAAAATCCACAGGCGAGAGGCGCCTAACGTACTAGCAGCTTCTTCCAAGCCATCATCGATGGTCTCTAAAGACAGGCGAATGGGACGCACCATGAGGGGAAAGCTCATCACTGCAGCGGCCACCACAGCCCCCGTCCAACGAAACGCAAACACCACATTAAAAGTTTCTTCCAACCAAGCCCCTAAAGGTCCGCGCCGCCCTAACAAAAGCAGCAATAAATAACCCGTTACTACGGGTGGCAGCACGAGGGGTAAATGCACTAAGCCATTGAGCAATGTCTTACCTGGGAAACGATATCGCGCCAATAGCAATGCGGTGAGCAGCGCCAAGGGTAAACCTGTCAGCACACTCCAAAACGCCACCCGTAGGCTCAGGCTGATGGCTTGGATTTCCTCCGGCGTTAACGGTGTCACTAGCTCATACAGTTATTTAATGACCGTGAAACCATAGCGCTCAAAAACCGCGCTTGCGGCATCCGAGCGCAAAAAAGCGAGCCACTTATCTGCTGCAGGGTGATCGCTTTCGGCGATGCGGGCCACTGGATATACGATGGGTGGATGGCTAGACCTTGGAAATGTGTCAACAATACGCACCTGGGGCTCTACCACCGTATCGGATTGATACACAATACCCAATGGGGCTTCACCTCGAGCAACCAGGGCTAAAGCGATACGCACCGTGTCAACACGAGCTGCCTGGGAGGCTACGTCGGTCCACACTTCTAGATTTTCGAGGGCGGTGCGAGCATAGATGCCAGCGGGTACGTGGTCAGGATCAGCCATGGCCAAACGTTCATCACCCAAGACTGCAGCAAGGGGAAAATTAGGCGCGATCTTGAGGGTGACTTGGCTTGTTTGGGGCGCAATCAGCACAAGCCTATTTTTTAAGAGATTAAACTGGGAACCTGGCTGCACATAGCCCCGTTCTTGCAGATAATCCATCCAGTCCGGCGTCGCCGAAATAAAGATATGGGCGGGAGCCCCCTGTTCAATCTGACGAGCTAAAGTGGAACTGGATGCGAAGGAGACGGTGACTTTTTCGCCCGTGCTGCGTTGGAAGTCGGCAGCCACGGTATCGATGGCGTCGGTAAGGCTGGCAGCGGCAAAAACCATCAGGTTTTCAGCAAGAACTGGGGAAGCCGAGAGCATTAGCATCAGCCACAAACTACCGGCAAATGGCCAACCCATGACATTGCGGAAAATAGCTAAAGGCTTTGCATAGCTAGTAGAAAATCTCATATCTGTGCCCCAGGAGTACGATATGTTTTGATGAATATATCGAAACCCTGTGGGTAATACAAGACACTTCCAGCGCCGCAGTCTTAAGTCAGTCTCATTGAGGTGGTTTGTTAAGCTAAATAAACGGTGGTTCAGTGCTCGAAAATGGTCTAAAGTTGAAGCTATTTATAGCACTCATTTGAGGCCGCCATGCGACAAGTACTCGCTGACTGTTCTGCCAGCATCTCCGAACTCAAAAGAAACCCGACGGCACTGCTCGCTGAGGCAGAAGGTGCACCTATTGCGATACTAAACCACAACAAGCCAACCGCTTACCTCATACCTGCTGAGACCTATGAACGGTTGATGGATATGATTGATGATCATGAACTGAGTCAACTGGTAGAAGAACGCCGTAA
>CAYRGG010000019.1:0-65866 GCA_964423745.1 uncultured Candidatus Competibacteraceae bacterium
CTTCCGGGAGCATGATTTGGCGACTGTAGCGTAGTAGCTCTTCGTCTTCCATAAAACAACCGCCCTTTAACCGCCACCCCGTTGAAAATGGCGTGCAAAGCGATTCATAAAGCGATCCACTTCTAATTCACTATAACCCACGAAGTGGAGTGAAACCTCGGTGATCGGTAACCGTAACATGGCAATTCGACGTTCCCGTTGAGGGCTAAGAAAGATCATAAGGCGCCGCTCCGCTTCCCAAACAGTGACCGTAGTATCCGTTATTTGAAAAGCGCGATCATCTAAGACTTTAGGTAGTGTGCGAAAAAAATCCTGATGGGTAAGTCCCATTTCCCGGGTAATTATAATGCCCATAGGGGCAGCCAATTCAGCCACCGGCAACCGGTGGCCAAATGGCCAACGCATCCGCTTCGTTGAGGGTCACTGTAAAACGCTGTTCTGGCGCTACATAGACGCCATTGACTAACACTAAATGGACTAACTCTTTGGGTAATTTTAATTGTTCAATGACCGTACCCACCTTAATACCTTCCGGCACTTCTACACGGCTGACATTACGCACTGCTCCAGGGGGTAAATAGGGTGAGAGCATAGCGTATAGCTTAACCGTAATCTGCATCCCCTAGGCTCCGTGTTGCGCAGAATAGTTTTTGGCAAGATAGGCTTCCATGATTCGAGTGGGGTCCTGCATGAGTTTGCGTTTCCATTCCCCCAGATGTACCTTGCCTTGGATAAGCCCTCTAAGCACACCGATATGTTGGGTATGACCTAAGCTTGTGGCGCCCACTACCACGTCGTCCTGAAACGCTAGATTCAAATAGCGGAAGTTCTCCGGTTGACAAACCTCCACCGAGTCACCTCCATCAACACCCATCCACAATCCAAAAGAGCTGGAAATAAGGCCCACCGTATCCAATACATTCATATTAAGACTGCCCTGAAAAGACGTGGTCACTCCGGCCATATTGAGGGCTGCGATACGACCATGGTCACTGGCGGTGGGCTGGATAGCATGGACAGCATAATCACCCGTGGAAAAATCCCGGCCTTCAGCCACATCGCCCGCGGCATAGATTTCAGGAATATTGCTTTGCAAGGCGTGGTTTACCAAAACACCGTTATCCACTTCGACACCACTGCCTTGTAAAAATTTGATGTTCGAGGCCACACCTGCTGCCGAGATCACTAAATGGGCATCGAGTTCTTTGCCATTGTCTAGAAAAACTTTAAGCGAAGGTGGTGAAGATTCTTTAGCACCTCTAATACCCACCGCGTTCAACACACGTTTGACGCCACCGGGTTTTTCCAAGGATTGAATCGCATTCACGCGAGTAGAGGTATAGACATGAATGCCTTTGGCTTCGCACCAGGTTTTAATCAAGTTGCCTGCCGTTTGATTCATCATGCGCGGCACCATGCGATCACCCATTTCCAGCACCGTCAGGTCCACGCCCCGTTCCGCCAATGCCTCCAAAATGATACAACCGATAAAACCAGCGCCGATGAGCACTACTTTTGCGTGAGGTTGGGCCAGCCTTGCAATATGGCGTGCGTCTTCCAGTGTCCAGCAGTTGTGAACGCCCGGCAAATCGATGCCTTCTACGGGTGGTTTGATGGGGCTAGAGCCGGTTGCAATCAACAAGCGGTCATAATCCAGCGCATCACCACTTTTTAAGGTTAAGCGCCGATTGACCGAATCCACTGCAGTAACCCGGTCCTGAACAACATGAACATCGGCGTCATCATAATGGGTAGGTTCATGACGTAAATGAGTGCCCATCTCATCGATACGCTCGATTAGTAAGTAAGGAATTGCCATCCGTGAATAGGGTCGTTCGGGTTCATCACCAACCAAGGTAATGGTACTTTGGGGATCTGTTTTGCGCAGGGTTTCTGCGGCAATAACGCCAGCGGGACCTGCACCAACGATGACGTGCTGCATGTATTTCTGTACCTCGTGGACAGTGGCAGATTTGCCCTATGGATGGATGTTCATCGAATTTACTAGCAAGAGTAGGGCGGTTATTGGGAGAGTAACACTCGTCATGCGACCCTCCCAATCCAGTCAGTTTACGACTAAAAACCCAAACGCTGTCGAGTATCTGTGCTGACCCGACCGTCCTCTGTCCAGCCACGAATCCGATAGTATTCCGGCAGCATCACATCCAGCTCATTGACATGGCCTTTAGCCGGCCCTAGTTTGGCAGCCTCTTTAAGCAAACGTGGAGGCAAATTGTCATCTGCCCCGGTAAGGCCCGCATCCATATTGTACTGGCGCTCTAGATTCCAGATCCGCTCACCCACTTCCAGCAGTTTGTCCATATTCCAGTCGCCTTCGCAGGCGGTGTCGATTTGCGGCTGAATATCGTCTAACGTCCAAGCAAACGTGGTAAATATGCAGAGGCCGGAAGAGTCCACCACCGCGGTGGCGTCTTGAAAGGCTTTGACCAGCTCTGGTTTACCCTCAGTGGTCAACGGGTCGACTTTTTCGGGGATACCCATCACTTCAGAAGCCACTGTATAGGAACGCAGATGACAGGCACCACGATTACTGGTGGCGTAGGTGAGTCCCATACCCTTGATGCCACGGGCATCGTAGGCAGGAAATTCTTGTCCCTTGACGGTCATGGAGAGTTCAGGATGGCCGTATTTATCGCATAAACGCTTGGAACCTAAACCCAGTTCTCGGCCAAAACCTTCGCCGAGTCCGGTGAGTTCAGTGACTTTACAGAGGGCTTCGGCATTGCCAAAGGTTAGTTCAATGCCACCGGTATGTTCCTTAGTCAGCACGCCCATCTCAAAGAGTTCCATGGCAGCCGCTATGGTAGCCCCAAAGGAAATAGGATCAATACCTTGCTCATTACAGACAAAATTGCAATAAGTAAGGGCATCGATATCATCGACACCGGTGTCGCAGCCCAACGCCCAGGCTGTCTCGTATTCTAAACCTCCCGACGCATGTTTGTAATGTTCAGGTTTGTCCTGGATAGAGAAGTGACTGGGATCGATGGTGGAGATGCGTCCGCAGGCAATGGTGCAGGCAAAGCAGGCATTATTGCGGACTAAATTGGGTTTGCCATCGCTTTTGCGAGGTTCGTGCATAGCTTCGCCGGAGATTTTACTGGCGCCATCAAACTGCACAGTTTGCCAATTATTGGTGGGCATGGCGCCGATTTCATTAATCACATTCATGAGCACCTGGGTACCGTAGGTGGGTAACCCTTGGCCGGTGACAGCATTATCCGCTAATACTTTTTTACCGGCTGCGGTAGCCTGCATAAACGCTTTCGGATCCTTGACATTACCGATGCCCCGGGTGCCCCGCACGGCCACCGCCTTGAGGTTTTTCGATCCCATCACCGTACCAACCCCAGAGCGTCCAGCAGCCCGGTGTAAGTCATTGATGACGCCGCAATATAAAACGCCCTTTTCAGCGGCCACACCGATGGTGGCGACTCGCAATTGCGGATCTTGATAGTGTTTGTGTAACCAAGCATCGGCGTCCCAAGTGGTTTTACCCCAGATCTCATGGGCAGGCACCAGTTCCGCTTGCTCGTTTTCTATATAGAGATAAACGGGATGAGGAGAGCTACCTTCAAAGATAATCATATCCCAGCCCGCGTTCTTAAGCTCCGCGCCAAAAAACCCCCCAGAGTTGGAGCAGGCTATAGCGCCGGTCAGCGGACTTTTGGTAATGACTGAGTAGCGTCCTCCCGTGGAGGCCATGGTGCCGGTAAGGGGGCCGGTGGCCATAATGAATTTGTTATCGGGAGATAAAGGATCCACTTTAGGGTCAGTTTCTTCCACCAGATACTTGGTGGCTAAACCCCGTTGTCCTAGATAGTCGTGGGCCCATTCCATGTTTAAAGGCTCTGGAGTACAGGTGCCTTCAGTCAAGTTCACGCGCAGGACTTTTTTCTGCCAAGCCATATCAATATCCTCCTCAAACCCGAGTGCTGGTGTCAGTTTTAGCCGCCCAGGCGCGCATACGCTCTAAACCTGTCCAGTTGGCATCTACATAAGTAATCGCAGCCGTGGGACAGGCTTTGGCACATTCCGGATCGCCGCCGCAGAGATCGCATTTCACCACTTTGCCCGAGTCTTCGTTGTAATTGACCGTGCCAAAGGGGCAAGCAATGGTACACACTTTGCAACCGACGCAAATGGCTTCGTTAACTTCCTTAGCGCCGGTCATCTGATTGACAGTAATGGCCTCCACAGGACAGGCGTGCATACACCACGCTTCGTCGCATTGGGTGCAGGTATAGGGTACAAAGCGGCCTTCTTCGTGGAAGGTAAATATTTTAATACGCGATTTTGCCGTATTAAAAGCGCCTTCTTTAATTGACGAACAGGCCATCTCACATTGTAGACAACCAGTACATTTCTGGGGATCAATATATAGGGATTTGAGCATCGATAATTCTCCTCAGGGGAGCTTTGGTGGGAATGTATTTGTCGCCAAAATCAGGGTTAAAACCTTACTTATTTTAGTCTTAATTAAACTCGTAAAAGTACACCAAGTAATTAAATATTAAACTTAAAGTTTAGCAAAAGATATTCTCAATGATAGGGTGTATTAGCTGAGCTATATCAATAAATCTATTGACGGCTTACTCGAGTTCAACAATAAAGATTAGATTCTATGAAAAATTTTTCCATGCAAATCTAGGGTAGCGTTGGCGGATTATTTATTCGCCTGCTACATTTGCATTTACAGCGGCGAATCAAATTTTGTTGAAAACATAAAAATAGATCTGCGCTGTTCTAAAAACCTCCTTTTAGCTTCTTAGCCGACAGAGAATAACACCATGCCAAAATATGTGATTGAGCGTGAAGTACCCGATGCGGGAAAACTATCTCCTGAACAGCTGCAGGGTATGTCCCAGAAATCCTGTGGTGTGCTGGATAATTTGGGGCCGCAAATCCAGTGGGTGCAAAGTTATGTCACTGACAATAAAATCTATTGTGTGTACATCGCCCCCAATGAAAATTTGATAAGAGAACATGCAGAACAAGGGGGTTTTCCGGCGAATCGCATCGAGCAGATCCAGACTATGATCGATCCTACCACGTCCGAATAAGTTTGCACCCTCAGCACATACGGGTGGATTGAAGTATGGCTGCTTCGATCCACCAGTTGTCAACCCCTATAGGTTTTCAGTTACAGGACGGCTGTCATACGGCTTGTCGTGGATGCGCTCACCGCGCTTTAAGCGCACAACAAAGCCAGCAGCAAAAAGAACATTGGTTAAAGACGTGCTTAGCATCTTGGCGAGAAACCATTGCCCCGTTGCAAGCACCTGCCGAACAGGACCGTTGGCAATATCGGGATAAAGTCTGCTTGGCGACGGTATGGGACGAGTCTAGCGGATGGCAATTTGGGCTGATGGATCGGGATAGATTGATTCCCATTCCCCGCTGCCCCGTGCATTCGCAACGGGTTCACCAAATCGTTGCTTTGTTAACCCAGGCGCTGCCGCCGGGGCCGGGCTTCCCCATGGCCTTTTATGTTCAGGCTGGTGCGCAAGTCACCCTCATACTCAAGACGGCTAAGCTGCCTGAAATAACCTGGCTCGATCAATCCCTGCAACAGGGTTTAGCAGCCTCTGGCATAGAGGGGCTTTGGTTGAATTTGCACCCTGCAGCAGGACGACGTCTTTTTGCCAAACGCGGTTGGCATTTACTATGGGGGCATCCTCGCTCAAGAAACGGCAATGGCCTTATTTATGGACCGTCCGCTTTTCAACAATTGGTTCCTGGGCTCTATGAACACGCCCTCGACGAAGCGGAAGCTTTTCTCGCCCCTAGCGCGGATACACCTATCATCGATCTTTACTGCGGTAGCGGATCGACCCTGGTTCGCTGGGTGCGGCGGGGAGCACCAGCCTTGGGTGTTGAACTTGGTGGAGAAGCGGTTGCTTGCGCCCGGGAAAATGCCCCACAAGCACACATATTACGGGGAAAATGTGGACAACGTTTGCCTCAACTAACGACCTGGCTACAAGAACATAAAAAGTCTGCCAGTCAGGGCAGACTTTATGTCAATCCGCCCCGCACAGGTCTGGAGTCAGAGGTATTAAACTGGGTAACCGAAATATTTCGCCCTCAGCGGATAGCCTATTTATCCTGTAGTGCGGGTACGCTGCGGCGAGATTTAGAGGGCTTGGCAGCGGCAGGATATCGGATTACCCGCATCCTTCCCTATGATTTTTTTCCGCAAACCCATCATGTGGAAACGTTGGTTTTGTTACAAGGCTAACATCATATACAGTTGCATGGAAAAGGCGCTAGCCCCACTTCTACCAGCAAGTAGCATAGGTGGTGTGCTCTATCTCCATACTCGATGGCGATGGCCAAAGGAGACAGCAAAGTCAGACTAAATAGTATTAGCAACAAACCTAAAAAGCCTAAGGTAACCTTTAGTTAGTAGCGTTACGCTTTTCATAAGTTTAAGCATGTTCTAAACACCCTTTTGGTATGTAGCAGATGTTGACAGCATTATTATTCGTGGTTGGACTTGCTTTGCTGGTGCTCGGCGCTGAGTGGTTAGTCAAAGGCGCTTCACGACTGGCTACGGCAGCTGGCATCTCGCCCCTGGTGGTCGGTTTGACGGTGGTGGCCTTTGGCACCAGCGCACCGGAATTAGCCGTGTGTATAAACGCCGCTTGGAGCGGACAAGCCGATATCGCCATAGGCAATGTGCTCGGCAGCAATATCTGTAACGTGCTGCTTATTCTGGGTTTATCAGCATTGATTACACCTTTAGTAGTGACGCGGCAACTGATTCGTCTCGATGTGCCGCTGATGATCGGCGCATCTATTTTGCTCTACGGGTTAGCATTTAACGGCCAACTCGCCCGGTGGGAAGGATTACTGCTGTTTATGGGTAGCCTTGCCTACACGGTGTTTGCGATTATTAAAAGCCGCTCTGAAAACGCCGAAACTAAATCGCTCCAGGATAGCAGGTCTGTGCTTAGCTTACCCGCCTCTCGTGGCAAACAGCTGGCTTACAATTTAGGGCTTATCGTTTTAGGGCTTGGTATGTTGGTGGTGGGGGCGGGTTGGCTGGTGGATGGGGCAGTGGCTGCTGCCCGCTGGCTGGGGGTGAGTGAATTGATTATCGGTTTAACCGTTATCGCGGTGGGCACCTCGCTGCCGGAAATCGCCACCTCGGTGATCGCCAGTCTGCGCGGCGAGCGGGATATTGCCGTGGGCAATGTGGTGGGTAGCAATTTATTCAATATTTTGCTGGTATTGGGGTTAACCGCTTTAGTAGCTCCCAATGGCATAGCGGTGGCTGCTGCCGTATTACGTTTTGATATGCTGGTGATGGTTGCGGCCTCAGTGGCGTGCCTGCCGATTTTCTTTACCGAGCACCGCATCGCCCGTTGGGAAGGGGGCTTGTTCTTTGGTTACTATTTACTCTATCTCTTATACCTTAGCCTTGAGGCTACAGGCCATTCAGCCTTTGTTCCATTTACGATTGCGCTGCTCGGCTTTGTCTTGCCATTAACGGTTATTACCCTGTTGGTTTCATTGTGGCGTAGTTGGCGTAAACCGAGCTTTGATTGAAAATAAGTGGCAGCAAAAACCGGCTTTACAAAAACCGTGTGAAATAAATCACTATCTGTGGCCCAATAGACCGGTCTCAGATTTGCCGATAGGCTTTTTAGCTATAACACCATGCAAGACATCCTCAATATCGTATTGCCGGTCTTCGGCATCATTCTTGGCGGTTATCTGGCCCGGCATTTTAATATCCTTGATGCAGCCAGTTCTGAGTCGCTAAACCGCTTTGTCTATGCCATTACGTTACCGCCGTTATTGTTTTTATCCTCGGCTGAAACCCCCTTGGAGGAGCTGTTGAATTGGCCTTTTATCGGTGTTTATTCGAGTGGTATCTTGATAACGTTGGTACTGGCCCTGATCGGTGGCCGCCTGCTTTTTGGCCATCGGGATCTTGCGACGCTTACCTTACATGCCATGGCAGCGATTTTTGCCAATACGGTATATATGGGAATTCCTTTGTTTCAAACGGCTTTTGGCCGCGAAGGCACCACGCCTGTCATTGTAGCGGCTCTGGTAAGCAACCTGTTTTTGATTGGCGCTGCGGTTATCCATCTTGAGTGGGCGCAAGCCCAGGGAGACAAACGCCGAGAGATTATATCCCAAGTATTGGGGGCTTTGCTGCGCAGTCCGGTGGTAACACCTCTGCTTCTGGGGTTGCTGTTTTCTTATTTTCAGTTGTCGCTACTGCAACCGGTTGAAAACTTTCTCGATCTCATGGCGGGGGCAGCGGGTCCTACAGCTTTATTTGCACTGGGTATGTCCTTATATGGGCATTCTCTGCAGGGCAATATAGGTGAGATCAGTTGGTTAGTCATTTTAAAACTCATCGTTAATCCTTTGGCTACCTGGGGATTAGCGGTTTATGTGTTTACCCTCGACCCATTTTGGGCTAATTCCGCTGTGCTCATCGCCGCTATCCCCACCGGCGCTTTAGTGTTTGTTCATGCTCAACGTTATAACGTCTACGTACAACGTAGCGCTGCTGTGGTCATCGCCACAACTTCTTTATCCATTATTACTTTATCTGCGCTATTAGTGTGGTTTGGCAGTACTTCGGTGAATCCTTGATGCAATCGCCTCATAGCTGTTTTGCCAATCAAGACAGAGGTGGTTCCATTAAGCACGACCTGCTTTTAAACGGATCTTTGCCAAAAGCGTATAAGAAAGCAATGGATTCAATCAGTTTATGCAAGTTTTATAACTTCAAGGATTGTATGGTCTTGTAGCACATGAATCGATAGTCATTAGACAAAAACTTTCTTTCATAAGGAGATATTAGTGAAACACACATTTCCTAATCCATTACTGCAACAAAGACAAGCCCCAAATAGCCTATCACGGCGTCGATTTATCGGTGCGCTCGCGGCGGGTAGTGCCGCTATGGTGGTGGCAGCGCCTTGGGTGCGTATCGGCCATGCCGCGCCTATCACATTGCCGGGTCTGCCCTATGCCGAAGATGCCTTAGAGCCAGTGATTTCTGGACGCACCCTAAGTTTTCACTACGGTAAGCACCATCAAGGCTATGTGGATAAGCTCAATACTTTAATACAAGGTACCGATTTTGCTGATGCTGATATAGAGGAAATCATCATCGCTACAGCTGATCAAGAGGACAGCACTGCCATTTTTAATAATGCGGCCCAAGTATGGAACCACACATTTTACTGGGCCAGTCTAAAAGCTAACGGAGGCGGTAAACCAACGGGTGAGTTAAAAACAAAAATAGACGAGTCTTTTGGTGACTATGAAGCGATGAAAAAAGAGTATGTAGATAAAGCGCTGGGCCAATTTGGCACGGGTTGGGCATGGTTAGTGGAACAGGATGGCAAACTTGCGATTGTCAACACTCCGGATGCAGTAACACCTATTATTCAGGGGCAAAAGCCGCTGCTGACCATCGATGTATGGGAGCATGCTTACTATTTAGACTACCAAAACCGCCGTAAAGACTATGTCAATGCTGTGATCGACCATCTGCTCAACTGGGATTTTGCATTGGAAAACCTTGCTCGCCCTTAAGCTTTTGAGCTTTTCATGCAAGCAAAGCGTCCAGGCGCTTAAATACAACCTATAAACCTATAAATAGGGGAGGTAAATCATGTCAGGCTGGGGTTGGGTGTTATTTTGGTGGCTTGCCTTTGCATTGAGTCATACAGTGCTTTCAGCGTCTCCTGTGCGGAGTTCGCTGGTGGGTCGGCTTGGTGAAAAACCCTTTTTAGGGCTTTATTCGCTGGTGGCATTGATCACCTTTGTGCCCCTGGTCAAAGCCTACGGCGATAGCCAACACAGCGGTCCATTCCTGTGGGATCTGCGCACACCCATTACCTATGGTTTGGTGATCGCCTTGTCGGCCCTTGCTTGGGCGGTGGTCATTGCGACCTTCTTTCAACCTAGCCCCACCAGTATGGTCCCAGGAACGCCAACCCATTCCCAGGGACTCACCCGTATTACTCGGCATCCCTTATTTATGAGTCTGGCATTGTGGGGTTTGGCCCATCTGTTGCTGAGCGTATCCCTAAGCGATGTGATTTTTTTTGGCGGGTTTATCGTCTATGGCTTTTTAGGCGCTTATCATCTGGATCAACGTAAGCGTGCCAGCCAAGAACCTTTAGATGCTTTTTATCAAGAAACCTCGGTGCTGCCCTTCGCAGCGATAGCCACGGGCCGCAACCGGTTAGTGGTTAGGGAACTGCCCTGGCTGGGATTAGGTGTGGGGTTGGTGGTGGCAGTGCTGTTACTTATTGCACACCCTTGGCTTTTTTATTAATGTTTATGCGGACTTGTTTAAGCAAACGGGTAATGGCGGCTACCGTCATGGCGGCGTGTTTAGGGTGGGTCAGCAACGAATGATGGGTAGCTTGGGGAATAACGACATAGCGACTGTTGGCGGATAATTTTGTAAGGTCTTGCTGTAATACCTGCCATTGCTCACTACCTTGAACACCGAAGCCAAATTCGTCGGTGCCGGCGCTCATAACCAGTAAGGGAATATCACCTAAATCCTGCTGTTGGCGCACTTGCGCCGTAATTTTTTCCCATTGGTTGGCTTCGCCCAAGGTCGCTTGCAGATGCTTAGGGGTGATCAAAAGGGCTTGGTGGGCTGCCTGAGCGTGGTTTGGCAATTCTTCGGCAATTTTATTAAACCAACTCGCTACCCGCAAAACGCCTAAGCGCGCCAACGTAGGTGTCCACTCCAGCAGTTGCATAAACCGCTGTTGTTGCGCCTGTGTCTCTTCGGAAAGATCCTGTCCCTGGTTGGGGTGGACGGTGTCTAGTAATACAAGTCCAGCAACCTGCTTTGGAAAAGTAGCGGTATAAGCTCTCGCAAAGAGCCCCCCCATAGAGTGTCCCACCACGACAAAAGGACCTTGCAGGTTAGCTTTGTGCAAAAGGGTATGCAGCTGCTGAACAACAAAATTAGCATCGGGTTCACTGGAACTCGATTCGCTCCAACCGATGCCAGCTCGATCATAGGCGCATACTTGAGTGGTGTTAGCTAATCTCATTTGGATGCGTGTCCATATGGCTACCGTGGCGCTGAGACCGGATTCTAAAATGACCGTCGGTCTGCCTTCCCCTTGGCAAAAGAGGTGCAATCCATATCCGCCCACGTCAATCAATTCACCAGGAGACGTAAAGGTCTGTCGGTCGAACCAAGCTCCTAAAGCTTGATAGGCAGTGCCTAGTATTACTAAACCTAGGATCAGGAGCATTAACCCTAGCAGGCTTTTTTTGAGCCATCTTTGTAATTGGCTTATGGCAAAGGATTTAGACATAACAGCTGATCGTAAAAAAAGTTTTAGTGGTCATATTCAGACAGTCAATTTAACTTGATGGCTTAAGATGTATCATGTTTGTATAAGTTCATTTACCATCGGCAATGGTAAACCCCCCCAATCTAGGCTATACGCGGTCTATGGATAAAGCGGTGAGGATGGGAATAAATCAGCTTGTACTGTCCATCGTTTAGTGAAATGTACAATCAAACAGCACATCATCGCCCATGATAAAAAGTCGATGTTGAGGACGCAGCCCGTCATTGAGATCTTTGATAACGGGCAGGGTGATACTGGGTCGACCAGAACCAATGAGCAGAGGAGCGACAGCCAATTGCAATCTATCTAACAAACCCGCCTGCAAAAAATGTGATACTGTGATACCACCACCCTCTATGAATACCCCATAGAGTCCACGTTTATGTAACTTTTTAAGAATGGCTGCTAAAGACAGCTTGCCATCTTGAGTAGGTACGCCAATAATTTGCGCCTGCCCCAAGGCTTTTTGGGTAACCCTGATATCGCAGAAAACTAATGTGGGCGCAGCTTTATCTTGGAAGACATTAAGGTCTTTATGCAAACGCAGCTGAGTGTCCAAAATGGCACGAACAGGGTTTGACCCTGCAACTCGGCGAGTGGTGAGGCGAGGATTGTCGTTATGAACCGTAGCGGCACCCACCAATACCACATCGCATAAGGCGCGCATCCGGTGTAGATGAACGATATTAGCGGGTCCCGTTACGTAGCAGGAAGCGCCACTGACAGTGGCAATGCGACCGTCTAAGCTTTGTCCAAGATGTGCTAGGGTCAAGGGTTGGCGAGCTGATGCCAGGCAGACGGGTAAGTAGAGATCAAAAAACTGCGCAGCCGCTTCTGATATGTCCACATGGGCTATCCAAGTGGCGTCGGGACCCAGTACAATGAGCGCCTTTGATAAAGGGACTTGTACCGGTAGATCTTGTGTATCAAAACCAAAACCTATAGGCTCGCAGGAGATAAACTGGGTCTGGACGACCCGTCTTAAAGCCAGTAAAAACTGCCAGGCTGTTTCTTCACAAAGTGGAACGCTAACCATTTTAATCTTTACTCATAAAGCGTAATTTAAGAAACTTTTGCAATCTATCGGCTGTCTTCAAAAAATCGTTGTATAATATTTGTTAAGTTTTTGTTGAGTTTTTACATTCGTTAGACACTCACGGTGAGTTTAACTCTATGGGTAACAATCCATTTAATAATTATCATGCTGTGTTGGAGGTCGATCGAGCTATCGCTGATCTACGTAGAGGGTTAGCGATTCCCGTAGAGCATAACGGGACAACATGGTTACTAGCGTCTGTTGAGACTGCTTTGCCGACATTATTGGACGAAATCCGTGTAATTGCTAAACAGCCACCTATGCTAACCATCACTTTGCAACGGGCAGCAGCACTGGGTCTGGTGGGTGTCACCGATTTGCCGTTGACCCTTGTATTCCCCCCCAACGCAAATTGGGAGTGGGTCAAGGGTATTGCCTTAGACACGTTTCATGATGCCGCCGATGCTGTGGCTCTTCATGCTGGAGTACCCGTATCAAATGCAACTCACCCGGCAAAAGTTGCTTTACAGCTTGCCAAATTTGCGCGACTTCTGCCAGCGGTCATCATGGTGCCCGTTAGCCTAAAAACGGTGGTTGAAAAAACTTCTCAAATGTCTAGTTTTTCCAACTTGGCGCCCATAGATATCAGTGATATTACAAACTATCCCAAAATGTTAGCGTACTCGTTAAAGCCTGTCAGTCAAGCGCAAGTGCCGTTGGCCGGGATTGGTATGAGTCAATTTATGTTGTTTCGGGGCGCTGACGGTAGCACAGAACATTTGGCGGTCGTGGTCGGTGACCCTAAATTGTCTGAACCCGTATTGGTCCGCCTGCATTCCGCCTGTTTAACGGGGGATATTTTTAATAGCTTAAAATGCGATTGTGGCGATCAGCTGCGCAATACTATTAAAACCATGGCGCAATCGGGTGGCGGAATACTGATCTATTTGGCCCAGGAAGGTCGTGGTATTGGTTTGGCTAATAAACTTCGTGCTTATCAGCTTCAGGCGGTAGGTTTTGATACGGTGGACGCCAACGAAATGTTAGGTTTTGAAGACGACGAGCGCCGTTATGAGGCTGCTGCCGAGATGCTCAGGCAGCTTGATGTGCGGCAAGTGCGTTTGATGACCAATAACCCCAGGAAATTGCAGGCATTGGAAAAAGAAGACATAGAAATCGTCGGACGAGTTGCCATCATGGGCTCTATCAATCCCCATAATGAAGGTTATCTCACCACCAAAGCGAAACGGGCAGGTCACCTTTTTGACCTAGCTCTGGAGCCGGATGCTCTTGATTTGGAGTAAAAGCAACCTTAACGCTCTGTAAATCCTTGTCCCAACATGTCCGAAACCTCCAATTGCCACTGATCATCGCCACTGGGCTGGCCTAAAAAATCAAGGGCATCGCGCAAACGGTTGTCAGCATTGTCACGCAAACCAGCGCTTCCTACCAGTTGATAACGGCCAGTAGGCGCCAACCGCAGCATCCCAGAAAATTCCAAGGGTCCACCGCTATCTTCTAGATCAGCCAGTAGGTCAGGGGTATCAGCGCTGAGTTCAGCATTAAAACTGCCGATTTGCAAAGAGTCTCCAAGGGCAGTAGTAAGGGTATCAAGAAAACGTATTGTCCCATCCGCTGCATAAACGGCTCCATCGTTGTTGTCCCAACTTATGCCTGCTTTAGCAAAAGTTATCTCACCCGTGAGTAGCGCGGGTGTTTGACTGACCATAGACCAGGCTTTAGACATAGGCAACTGACCTTCTATGTCGGTTACCCACCAACGCGAGTTAAAAAATCCTGTACCCACATTTGCATCCAACTGGACGCCGGTTTCCGAGACGTTGACGCGGTACTCTAAACGGCCTAGTAATAAGGGCAAAAAGCGCATCTGCCAGGTCAAAGACGCCAGTTGCGCCTCCTTTAAACGTACATCTCGAGCGCTGCCTTGAATCGCCGAGCCACTCACTTGCTGTACCGTAAGGCCCGGTATGGCCCGGGTTGTCCAATTGGCAAGAGCACTAGCGGGAAACTGAACCAGCATAAAAAAGCCATAGGCGAGCAAACCCAATAGACTGTATTGCAGGACCCGCTTCACGATTCGCCACCCTGGAGAACCAAACGAGCATCAACTCGTCCGCTTTCAGTCTGGCGATCAACCACTGCATTGATAAGAGCGATGCCGTGTTCTTGTTGTAAACTCCCGAGCCAGCGAATCATCTCGTCGAAACTCACTTGTTCCAAGCGTATTTGCAGTTGATTGGCGCCCTGGGGTTCAACTCGTTTTACGGCTGGTCCAAGGCCCGCCGCACGGGCTGTACGATCCACAAAAACCAACAACGATTCATCCCGTGTCGGCGTGGCTTGGGAATTGGTTTCAGCGGCGTTAGTCAGCCGTTTGACATCTCCCGCCGCTTGCTGCATCCAAGTGACATCGGTGCGCAGCTCGCCCACCGACTGATGCAGAGCAGTTAGATTTGTTTGCAGCGGATGCCAAACCAGCGCATAAAAAAGTAAAATGCCAACGAGAACGGCGCCGGCGCCTATTATCCAGCGCTCCCGTAAGCTCAGTGTATTCCACCAAGTCATCATGAAGGGGCTTTCCTTAAGGTCACGCGACTCTCTGCTTTGTCTTCTTGTTTCGTGGTACGCATTTGGGCATTTAATTGATCAAGCTCATTAAACCGCTGTTCTAAGATATCAAATGCCTCTAGACTATTACCCTCCAAGTCCAAATCCAGCTGATTGGGTTTGTAGCGCAAGCCCCTTAGGGTAATACCTTCAACACCCTGCAATGCTTGCCCACTTTGATAAAGCAGGGGTAAAAAGACCGATTCTTCGCCGTCACCCGTTCCACGCAATTCTTGAAGACGATTTTCCAGCTGTGCACGGGGATTGACAATCCGTCGAGCATTGGGCACCGCTTCCCTATAGATGCGCACCATTTCGTTGCGAAAATAAGTTTGTTCCTGCTGAAGGCGCACATAATCGCTAATCTGTAAAATAATTTGTAGCCCTAGCCAACAGCCCGCCAAAATTGCCGCCACGCGCCATGGCCGTAACCATTTGCCCAGTTGAGCTTGGCGACTATAGGGACCTTGTAACAGATTGATGCTGGTACTACTACTATGTTTATAGCCCATGGCAAACGTCGCTAAAGGGTGGGCTTCTCCTTCAGGACGCATCTCTAGGGCAAGGTGAGCTAACTCGGAAGGCACTTCACCCCAGACCCGCATATGGGAAGGTGTGCGTTCCTCGGCTTCGGTCAACGCCAAGCTCAGCAACAATTCTAAATTAGCTTGTTCCATGACAAAGCCTTGCCACAGGCCTTGGCGCAATACCCCTCGATCTTCTTCCAACAGCAGACTCCATGCGCCATCTTCGTAAGGGAGCAATAGAGTATCCGGTATTGCCGCGGCGGGTGTAACGCCGGCATCTCCACAGGCTTTGAGCCAACCCTGCAGAATCTCATGGCGTATCACCGCGACAGGTATTGGTTCATTAGGTTGTATGGGACCTACAGCGAAATGCAGCGTGTCTATATCTTCGGCGAGATTGTCTTCTAAAGCATAGGGAATCGCTTTAAGCAGAGTAGCTCGGTTACGTCCGGGAACGTCAACTTGTTTGAGCATCACCATCTCGCCTGGAATCACCAACAACGGTTGCTGACTACCGGTGATAACGTTAGCAAATTCGCTGGGAGTGCCTTGAGCAGACTGGCCATCTTCTGTCAGCCACTCCACTAAATCCGCATTAATAAAACGAAAAGGCAACCAGTGCATCATGGTAATAGAGTTCCATCGTCATTGCCGAAGCTCTGCACCAAGATCCGCGTTTTAGTTTTCGATTCTCGTTGCAAAACGCTTTGTAGATTTGCCCGCCCATCACCCACCTGCGCTTCGGCTTGGACCAAAAAATACTGACTATTTACGGAGAGCAACTGAGGGTCTACTGTCGTGATACTTTGGGCGTCGAGAAAGGCTTGGGGATTTTTATAGCCTTCGTTGGGGGGATTTTCAAGGCGCGTTTGTGCCTCTTCAAGACTCATGGGTTGGTTGCCAAGCGCCGCCAACAGAGGGGGTGTCAAGGTATTGACATTGAGGCGTGTTTTGGCCGGTAGGGCAGTTAGATAAGGGGCTAGTTTGCGATAGACTTCGGCGTTGATACCCTTAATCAACCGTAATTCCGAGACGCTGGTAAAGGGACGATTGGCAGTGAGATAAGGTGGTGTTAATCCAACATATTCACCGTCCTCAGCACCGTCGGGGAAACGCGGTTCAGCATCTTTATCGAGCCAATCGGCAATGGATTTCAAAATAGGTCTGATGGTTGCCGAATCGATCTCTAACACATTTAAAAGACGTGCCAAGATCTGACATTGCTGTTGATCGATGTCCTCATTCAAACCCTCACCACAGGCTGAATCTTCGCTACTGGTTGCATAAGGCGCCGGGGCATCGTCAGGATTGGACGTTTCTTGATCGTCGCTTACGTCATCCGCAACGTCATTTTCATCATCGTTCGCATCTTGAGACTCAGGGCTAGCCGAAGGATAAACCGACAATAAATTGTTTAGGTTGAAACGTCCTTGCAGATCTACGATGCGACCCTCAAGGACGCCCCCTTGAATAGGTAATGCAGGTGGCAACGAAGCCCAAGTTTCCCCTAGATAATCGGTGTCGCCTTCGGCAAGATCGCGGCGTAACACTGCCGCTGCCCAATCTTGTGCGCCTAGCGTGTAAAGACGCGCCTGCAGTTGATGTTGGAATAGGGTACTACGGCGTAGGGTCTGTTGCTGCAGTGATGCAAGACTTGTCGCCGCAATACTGATGATAAAAACCACCAATAACACAGTAATCAAAGCAACGCCACGTTGTCGCTGGTGAGTGAAGGTAGCCATGACAGGGGCTTTACAGTATTGGTGGATCACAGAGGGGAGAGGGTCTAGGCATTAAGCAGCAAAAAAAGTCGCGTAATATCACCCCAGTCTTCCAGGCTAACTTGCCACTCAACAGCTCGGGGCAATAATACTTGTTGTGGTGAGGTAGCGGAAATGTCGCCACCGGGACTTTCCGGTAGAGGCCATTGGGTTTGCCAACGGTTTTCGGTATCAAGAAAGCGCACCACAATACTTTGCACTCCTTCTAATAGGGTAGTTTGGCGGGGTTCACTGATACCACTACGGTCAAGGGTATCCCAATATAAGCGGATTAATCGGCCCTCTTCTAAACGGTATGCCAAGCGCTGTAGATTGGTGCGTTTTTGCCCTAGCGGATTATCCCAACCCGTTCGCGTTAGCTGCAGGATATGGTCATCCAAATCATCGCTTTGTAAAGCCGGTTGGGAATCACCATACTCATCTTTGACCGGCCGAGGCGCTGCCTGCTGGATGTCTTGTGCTAAGATATAAAAAGCCATTTGAATCTCAGCGAGCCGCTCAGACTCTACTTCAATAGCGGCTTGATTGAATAAAACGCTGCGCAAACCTGTATAGGCAGCCGCTGCAATAAAGGTAAATACGGCGATGGCCACCAGCAACTCTAACAAGGTAAAACCCTGTTGCTTGGTAGTGACAGGTTTTAGGTTGGAGGAACGAGCCATGCAAGTCCTTTGCTGGTAAGTCTTGGCGTCATAAAATGGTTGCAATCCCATTAATTTCATGATGATGGACGTCCTTTAAAAGCCGTTAACGTAGCCAGTGCTGCTTCCCCATCCGCCAAACCCACGGTGACATCAAGACGGCGAAGATCTTCATCAGAGGTTGCGCTGATTTCCATTTCCCACTGCCATTCCTGGGTTGCCATCTCAGTGGTGCCCTTAAGGGTGGTGACTTCTGGCCATTCCCGTTCTAACAGGATGCGATTAATTTCGTTTAAGGCTACCCAACTAGCAAAGGTTTGATTGCGCACATACCCCAGTTGATTTGCGCTGTGACCCACCGCCTGGATGATAGCCCCCATGGCTGTGGCGAGAATCGCCATAGCCACGAGAACCTCTAAAAGCGTAAAACCGCGGGTTTTTGCTGGACCTTTGCTCACTGACCAGCTCCCATGCTGAGCTGACCGGTCAGATCGCTAGCCACCCAATAACCGGCTATGTCGTTTTCTACAATGTTAAAAACCACCCGGAAATCCGTTGACTCTCCGCTGGACAGTAACATCACATGAGGCTGTTGCTCAGGGGCTTTGTCAAGGTCAATACTAAGGTTATCAACCCAGAGCGCCAGGGTCATGCCAGCCGGTAAGTCATGGCGGGTGCGAAAGCCAGAGTTGACCAGGGGTTGCCATTCGCCACGGCTATCCCGACCCATAAAGATATAACCCGTCTCGGTAAAATAAACACCCCGTTGTTCACCTTGCAGCAAGGCTTCTTGCTGATTTATTTCCAGCAGGGCGCTTAAACGCTGCACTTCCGTGGCGAGCAGTTCGTTTTCATCGGCGCCCCGCAGAGAAAGCAGGGCAAAGCTAGAAAAAATACCCACCAAAAACATTGTGACCATCAACTCCAATAGAGTAAAGCCACGTTGCTCACCACTAACCATCCAAATTCCAATTGCCGATGTCTGCATCAGCACCATCACCGCCTTGCTGTGCATCGGCACCGAGGGAATAGATATCGGTGGCGCTCTTCTGACCAGGACTCAGGTATTGGTAATTTTGACCCCAAGGGTCTTTGGGGAGCCGATCAATATAACCCCCTGATTTCCACCGGGGAGGTTGGGGGTCTCCGGTGGGTTTCTGCACCAACGCTTCAAGTCCTTGTTCCGTGGTGGGATAGCGATAATTGTCTAATTTATATAAATCCAACGCACTTTGCAGTACCCGGATATCCTGTTTCGCCTTAATAATGCGAGCTTCATCGGGGCGGTCCATGATGCGCGGCACCACAATGGCCGCAAGAATACCCAGAATGACCACTACCACCATCACCTCTATTAGGGTAAAACCTGATGTCATGCGTTTTGCTTGATATCTATTCATAAAAAAACCCTTATGCTTTAAAAGACTTGTGTATTTTAAGCATAATGTATGCCTGTTGGGTGGATATTCAGGAATGACCCTGCTGGTCTATTGATGTCATCCTTGCTTACTGCACCATCTGGTTAAGATCAAAAATGGGTAATAAGATGGCCAGCACGATAATCAGCACCACACCACCCATCACTAAGATTAACATGGGTTCAAAGATACCTAATAGAGCCGCAATGAGGGTTTCCGTTTCACGTTCCTGTTGGGTGGCGGCCCGCTCCAACATATTTTCCAGGTGACCACTGGCCTCTCCGCTGGCAATCAATTGCACGGTCATGGGAGGAAATAGATTGCTGTCCTGTATCGCTGTATACAAGCTGCTGCCCTCTTTGACCCGTAGAGCAGCCTTCTCCACGGCTTCACGCATGGGTAAGTTAGCAATCACTTGGGCGGCAATACGCAACGCTTCTAGCACTGGAACGCTGCTCGCAATCAGGATGCTGAGGGTGCGGGTATAACGAGCGGTGTTGAGTCCCCGGGTTAGTCGACCGATAAAAGGTAGTCGTAATAGCAGACGATGCCAGCGTCGTCGAAAGCCCACCTGGCGTTGGCCGTAACTAAACCCGATGACCAGAATCGTCAATAAAGCCAGTAACAAAAGACCCTGCTCCCGCAGAAAACTACTGGTTGCAATCAAATAACGGGTCAGAGCCGGTAATTGCTGCCCTAAGCTGGTAAAAACCTGTACTACTTGGGGTACCACATAGGTGAGTAAACCGGTCACGATGAGCAGCGCCACCCCGGTCAGTAAGGCTGGATAAAATAGCGCAAGGCCAATTTTTTGACGCATCTGTTGACGGTTTTCCGTATAATCCGCCAGCCGTTCGAAAACCACATCCAAATGTCCAGCTTGTTCCCCAGCAGCCACCGTGGCTCGATATAATTCTGGAAACACCCGAGGAAACTCTCCCAGCGCCACGGCCAGGGTATGCCCTTCCAATACTTTGCCCCGCACTGCTAATAGCAAACTACTCAGGCGTGCTTTATCCGCCTGTCTCGCCACAGCCCCTAGGGCTTCTTCCAGGGGTAAGCCGGAACCCACTAAGGTGGCCAGTTGGCGGGTAATCAAGGCGAGTTCCGTGGCATTGACCCGAGTTCCCCAAGTGAGGCGTCGGCCCTCTCCACGCTGCTGTCCGCGACCTGCGACTTCCGCCACTTCTACGGGGTTTAAACCCCGCTCCCGGAGCAGTTGCCGCACTTGCCGGGGGGTGTCGCCTTCTAGCAAACCCTTGCGGGTGCGACCCCGCTCATCCAGGGCTGCATAGTGAAAGGCAGGCATGAATGATTACTCCTCCCGAGTGACCCGTAATAGCTCTTCTAAGGTGGTGTCACCGGCGAGTACCCGACGGCGACCATCGTCGCGCAAACTGGGGGTTAGGGTGCGGGCATGTTCTTCAAGGGATTGCTCACTGTTGCCCTCGTGGATCATGGTCTGCAAGGCGCCATCCACCAACACCAGTTCGAATAAACCCGAGCGTCCCCGATAGCCGGAGCGATTACAGGCGTCACAGCCGTTGGGCGCATAAAGGGTCGGGGGTTGCCCAGCATCAACACCCAACACCTGGCAGTTGGCCGGGGTAGCGGTATAGGGTTTTTTACAGTGGGCGCAGAGTCTGCGCACCAAACGTTGAGCCAGCACGCCAATAAGACTTGATGACAGTAAAAAGGGTTCCACACCCATGTCCCGCAGTCGGGTAATGGCGCCTACCGCGCTATTGGTATGTAGCGTGGAAAGTACCAAATGTCCGGTTAAGCTGGCTTGGACAGCAATTTCCGCGGTTTCCAGGTCACGGATTTCCCCCACCATCACCACATCCGGGTCTTGCCGTAGAATAGCCCGTAAACCCCGGGCAAAACTCATTTTGACTTTAGAATTGACTTGGGTTTGACTGATCCCGTCCAAATAATACTCAATGGGATCTTCGACGGTCATGATATTGCGTTGTTGATCGTTTAAGCGACTCAACGCACCGTACAGGGTAGTGGTTTTACCCGAGCCGGTGGGACCCGTCACCAACAGAATACCGTGGGGCCGGGCAATCAGCGTCTCTAAAAGCCCTTCAGCGTTGGCCTCCATACCCAACTGTTGAAGATCCAAACGACCTTCCCGTTTATCCAAAAGCCGCAACACCACCCGCTCACCATGACCGGTAGGTAATGTGGAAACCCGCACGTCCACGGGACGACCAGCCACCCGTAAAGAAATACGCCCATCTTGGGGTAAGCGTTTTTCAGCAATATCTAGATGGGCCATCACCTTTACCCGCGACACCAATAGCGGTCCTAGAGTGCGGGGTGGTTGCAAAGTTTGTCGTAATACCCCATCCACGCGAAAGCGCACTTGCAGACGATTTTCGAAACTCTCAATATGGATATCCGAGGCGTTTTCTTTGATCGCCTCGGTAAGCAGGGCATTGATGAGGCGAATGATAGGGGCGTCATCGGCACTCTCCAGCAGGTCCTCTGGTTCAGGCAGCTGCAGGGCGATTTGGTTGAGATCCATTTCGTCGCCCAAATCCTCCATCATCCGTGCTGCGCCATCGCTATCGCCTTCGTAAAAATCTTGCATCAAAGAGTCAAAGGTTTCCATGGAGACGGGGTTAAAATGCAAGGGCAGCCCGAGGACACGACGCAATTCTGTCAAGCTATGGGAATGGGTGTCAGGGCGATAGACAATTTTGATATGGCCATCGCTGAATTCTAAAGGTAGCACCCCATGCCGTTTGACAAAGGCATAGGGCAATCGGGGGGGCTGAGTCATTTGTTCTTAAAACCTGAGTGGCGTCGCTTGAAGGGTTTGTTTTCTTCCACGGGTTCTGGCGGAGGCTCAGACTGCTGCAGTTCCAGCAGCGATTTCTGCTTCTCCACGTCTTCACGGGGTTTGAGTAAGGGGGTTTGCGCATTGGGTAGCAACCCGACGCCTTTCTGGCGGGCATCTAATTGTTGTTGACGGATATAGTTATATTTATCATTGGTGTACATGGCTTCCTGAATACCCCCCCGCAAAATCACCGGATGCAAAAAAATCATTAAGTTTTGTTTGCGTTTAGTGGTGTTGCGATAGCGAAACAGATTGCCCAGCAAGGGAATATCCCCAAGTCCCGGCACTTTTTGAATACTCTCGTTTAACTGGTCATCGATCAACCCACCCAACACCAAAATTTGGCCATCTTCCACCAGTACATTGGTTTTGATATTACGTTTGCTAGTGACAGGACCTTGTGGTGTATTCTCCAGTACATTTTGTATTTCTTGGACGATCTCCAGCTGTACTGCGTTACCTTCATTAATCTGTGGTTTAATCTGCAAGGTGAGCGCCACATCCTGACGTTCGATGGTCTGAAACGGGTTATTAGCGCCGTCGGCGGTGGTGGTAAAACTCCCGGTTAGAAAAGGTCGGTTTTCACCTACGACGATTTCCGCTTCTTCATTATCCAGCGTAACCAGGGTAGGGGTGGATAACACATTGTTGTCAGAATCCGCTGCCAAGGCGCTCACCAAAGCCGCAAACCGCGTACTGCCCCGAAGATCGCCCACACCGACATTAAGTCCCGGAGGAACACTGCCCGCTGACGGTATCTCACCCGCGGCGATGGCCAACGCCGTCTCTGCCACACCGGCCAAACTGGTGCCTAGGGTGAAATTGGTAAAGCCCACTAGATTTCCCCCTTCGGTACCATCGGCTACCCATTGAACACCCAGTTCTGCCGTGTTTTCGCTGGAGACTTCGGCAATCGCTGCTTCTACCAACACTTGAGCGCGGCGCACATCCAATTGCGAAATGACTGAACGTAAAGAACGAATAGCGCTGGGAGATGCTGTGATCACTAACGAATTGGTGGCTTCATCAGCCTGAATATCGATATTCCGGTCGTTTTGAGCGCCTTGCACGGGTGGTGGGGGCGCACCGTCGTCGGGTGGGCTGTCCTGTTGTTGGTTATCAACCAGTTGTTCACTGACCCCTGTCAATACGTTCACCAGTTCCGCGGCTCTTGCATAGCGTAGATAGATAACCTGGGTATTGCCTTCCCGGGTCAGGGGCGTATCTAGGTGGGTAATCAGGGTGCGTAGCCGCAGCCGGCTGGTTTGGTCACCGCTCAACAAGATGCTGTTGGTGCGTTCGTCGGCTACCATCTGGGCAGGCGCACTCGCCGGGGCTTGACCGCTTGCCCCCTTAGCTTGTTCAAGGGCAGTCAACGTGCGCACCACATCGGTGGCTGACGCGTAGCGCAGGGAAACAATCTCTACCTCTGCGTCACTGGCGGTATCGATGCGGCTGATAATATCCGCCAAACGTTCCACATTGCCGGCTCGGTCAGAGATGATGAGGACATTGGTGGGTGCATAAGCGGCTAAATGGCCTTGGGCAGGAATCAAAGGACGCAGAATGGGTACCACTTGCGCAGCCGAAACATTTTCTACCGGTATGACCCGAGTGACGATCTGGTCCGTGGCATCGCCGCTGGCCAGCTGCTCAATGGTGGGGACATCCATCTGTTTAGCATCGGCAAGGGGAACGATTTTAGTCACCTGTTCGCCGGGAATAGCGGTAAAGCCATGTACCGCCAAGATAGACAGAAACACCTGGTAAATTTCATCTTCATTCATGGGTTTCGATGAAATAACCGAGACTTGGCCTCTTACCCGGGGATCAACGATAAAATTTCTGTTGGTAATTTCCGAAATGCTTTGAATTAAAGCATTTATATCGGCATTTTTTAAGTTTAAAGTAACTTGTGCGACGGCCGGTTGAAATACGCTAAACAACCCCATCGCCAAGGTAAAAATCATAAAGCCTTGGCGGAGAGTAGACGGGTAGGAAAATTGCAATCTTTTTATAGAAACCATAGGGGTGTTCGCTTTTTACTTTACACAGACTCGATGGATTGGCGCTTACGGCGAAGTTAAGGATTGCTGTTTAAAACGAAGGTGTAGGGTATTTCAGTGCCTTTGCGCAACACCTGAACAGCCACCTGATCAGCGTTAAGTATTTCTTGAAGAACGCTCATGCTTTGCTGGGGATCGGTCAGACGCACGCCATTGACTTGGGTGATGACATCTCCAGGTTCTAGATCTAATTGCTCAAATATTTGCTTGTCGAGACCCGGCGAAAGGCGAAAACCCATAAATTGACCATCTTTTATAAAGGGTCTCGCCTGCACCAAATCCCTTAGCCCTTGGGGTTGAGTGACAATGCGTTCGCGGATTTCTTCCGCCACATCACTGGCATTGATGATTTCATTGTCTTCCACATCACTGGCATTAATGATTTCATTGTCTTCCACATCACTGGCATTAATGATTTCATTGTCTTCCGCAACACCTGACGAGGACGGAACTTCGTAATCGAAAGCAGTTTGTTTAGGTAAGCTCAACGTTTCCAGACGCCCATCACGATTCAGCACAACACGATCCGCATAGACTTGTTCTAAGCGGGCGCCTCCCGGAAGCGGATCACCGACGCGATAACCGCGTACACCGGTATTATTACTGGCAGCAATCAGAGCCACCGCAAAACGATTATTATCCGAAAAAAAGATACCTACTAAGTTGAGATTAAGGCGGGTTTCTGGCGCTCGCGTGGGAGACGGCGTTTTTGGTTGCGCTTTAAGTATTTCGCCAAACAGATGCCAATCCGCAACTGCTGTATAATCCGTATCATCGTCAGCTAGAATTAGCTGCGGCGTATCTGTAGGGCCATCAACCGTGGCTGCCAGGTCAGCGTCTGCTGGTAGTAATAAATTCCAGCTAAGTCGCGCCAGACTGTTGGCTAACAATATAATAATAAGAATGGTAACAATAACGGAAAACCGGCTTAGTTTCTCCGGATTGCTGGGTAGAAAACGTTTGATTGCGAGCATAACAAATCCTGAAAATCGCTTGCAACCGCAGTTGCTTAGGTTCCATGTCCATTAGCATACCAAAAAATGCTTGGCAGAAGATAGGCATGTCTGATGATAACAATCAAGTGTATTTTGAAGCCCATGTTAGCCAAAAGCGTGTCCTGTATTGAATGAGAAGACCAAAGGATACATAGGCATTGTAAGCAAGCTGTTTTCTATTCTATAAAATTGATTTTTATTGGGTATTCTTTAGGAAAGGAGGTTAGGAGCTATGCAGGTTAAGTTAACCATGTTGGGTACTATGATCATTGTGCTGTTATTGAGCGCTTGCGCAGCCAATGATCCCTACCGGCGCACTAAAACCGGCGCTGGTGTAGGGGCGGTTGCCGGTGCTGTGTTAGGTCATCAGATCGATGATGATGTGGGCGCTGCCGTAGGGGCTGCCGTGGGCGCCTTGGCCGGTGGTGGAGTGGGTAATTATATGGACCGCCAACAGAGAGCTTTTGAACAAGCGTTAGCTGACGAACAGCGGCGCAATGATTTAGAAATTCAGCGTCTGCGGGATGGCAGTCTGAAATTAAATATTCCCAGTGAGGTGTCCTTTGATTTTGACAGCGCCTCCGTCAAACGGGTCTTTATGCCCACCCTCGACAAAGTAGCAAATATTATGCGCCAATACGATCGGACAATTGTGCATGTGGTTGGTCATACCGATAGTGTGGGATCGGATAGCTATAATTTACAACTCTCCCAACGCCGTGCTAACAATGTAGCGGATTTCTTGGCATCCCAGGGAGTTATTCCCCAGCGTCTACGCACCGAGGGGCGGGGTGAGCGGCAACCTCGGGCTAGCAATGCCGATCCGGGAGGACGGGAACTCAACCGCCGTGTTGAATTATTCATCAAACCCGTTGTTGAGGGGCAGGAACACAGGGCTTATCAATCTCCCGTTAGCTACGGTGGGACTCAGGACTATCTTCGTTATCCCGATGACAGGGCAGGGGGCTATGGAGACTATCCTCAGCCAGAGCCTTCGCAAGGGCCTTATGGTTATCCTTCACCATCGCGTTACTAATGCTTAATCTAAGTTGTAATGTGGGCAACTCGTTGCCCACGCGGGCTCTGCTTAGGTATAGAAACGAGAAGGACAGGATCGGTGTATGTAAACAGGAAACATTTCTTTTAAGAGGACCCAGCTATGGACGATGGCGAAACGAAGCTAGACTCGGCAACACAACAAGCCGAAATGCTGGGACGGGCTAAATTAGAATTTTTGGCCAATATGAGCCATGAAATCCGTACTCACCTAAACGGTATTCTAGGGACCCTCGGTCTTCTTTTAGAGACCTCTCTTAGTAAACAGCAGCTGAGTTTTACGGAAACAGCCTATGAATCCAGTAGAACACTATTAACCATCGTGAACGATATTTTGGATCTATCAAAAATTGAGGCTGGTCACCTAGGATTGGAACTGCATGATCTTGATGTGGTGCAGTTAGTGGAATCCATCGCTGAATTAGTAGCTCCCAGGGCCCATAAAAAGGGCATAGAGGTGGCCACCTTGGTGGCGCCAGAGGTGCCTCGTTGGGTTTGTGGGGATGCCAATCGACTGCGCCAGATTCTTCTCAATCTCGTGGGTAATGCGGTAAAGTTTACCCATCAAGGGGGCATATGCATTGCTGTTACGTTGGTCAATCAATCTACAGATCGGGTTGCGCTGTGTTTCAAAGTGACCGATACAGGCATCGGCATTCCAGAATCCGTGCAAAATAAACTGTTTGAACGGTTTGGTTATTCGAGAGGTAGTGAAGGCGAAGGAACAGGTCTCGGATTGGCTATTTCAAAACGATTAGTTGCGCTTATGGGGGGTGAGATCCAGTTTTCTAGTGGTGAAGATAAGGGAAGTGCCTTCTGGTTTACCGTAGAATGCGCTCAAGCCAAGTTGCCTCAGGGCTCACAACCTAATCCGCCGTCGTTGACGGGTACAAAAGTGTTGGTTGCTGAGGATAATCCCATAACCCGCAACGCCATTGAACAACAATTGCTGGCTTGGGGTATGCAGGTTAGTACGGTGACTAGCGGCAGTGCTGCTTTAAAAACTCTGCACGAAGCACAACGGCAAGGAGCGCCCTTTGCTACAGTATTGATCGATCAGTGTTTACCCGATGTCAACGGTGATAACCTTGGCCTGACCATCTCTCAGTTGCCTGCCCTCGCTGCAACCCATCCCATATTGATGACGGTTATGGATGCTTCTACCATCAGTGCGCGGATTCGTAAGGTGGGTTTTTACGCCTCTCTGACAAAACCTTTGCGTCAATCGAGTCTTTACCGATGGTTATGTGTTGCGTTAGGGCTGGTCAGCGAAAGTGGCGCAGAGTTGGTGAAAAAAAGCCGCATACCAAACCACGATGAAATCAAAAGACATTATGGTCGCTTACTGTTAGTTGAAGATAATCATGTCAATCAGTTAGTGATTATGACCATGTTGAAAAAAGCTGGCTATCAAGTGGATGTGGTGCACAACGGTCGTGAAGCGGTCAAGGCAGTGAACGCTTTTTCCTATGATTTGGTATTGATGGATTTATTTATGCCCGCCATGGATGGTTTTGAAGCGGCCACCCGGATTCGCGAATTGGCCTCGCCTAAATCTAAAGTCCCCATCGTCGCCATGACGGCCAGTGCGTTGCCAAAACATCAAGAACGGTGTTTGGATGTGGGGATGAATGATTTTTTGACCAAGCCTGTTGACCGAGCTCGTCTTGTCATGACCATCGAGCGGTGGTTGTCAGGTAGCGCTCCTCACAAAACCGTGGCAATGGAGCAAGAATACGCAGACGATGACAACACCATTGATTTGGATTTGGCTACGTTGGAACAACTTAAGCTGGACACCGATGCTACTTTATTAAGCCGATTGATTACTGAGTTTATGGGACAGACCCAGGAACGTTTAAACGAAATTATGACAGCTAGTGAGAAGCATGATTGGAAAACCCTACAGGGTGAAGCGCATGCCCTTAAAAGCACGGCAGGCACCTTCGGCGCTAAACGGCTGCAGGAGCACGCACGCCGCTTGGAACGAGCCAGCGCCAATGAGGATTCAGCCACAGCATTGATGCTTGCTCAGGCTATTGATAAAGTGGCGGCTCCGGCATTAAAAGCCCTCGTCAAACAAAGCCAAGGCTAAGCCACTCTCTGTGAAATCCCATTCAATCTATGACTATTCAAAATCTTGATTACTTGTTTAAGCCGAATGCCATTGCCCTTGTTTGCGGTGGAGACGAGACCGATGTGGTTATTGCCCGCAACTTGATGAATGCGGGTTTTCCAGGCCCGGTGATGCCGGTGGATACCACCCGGCCTGCCCTTGAGGGTGCCATCACTTATGCTAGCGTTGCCGATCTGCCGCTACTTCCCGATTTGGTGGTAATCGCCGAATCGACTTTGGAAACGCCTGATATAATCAGTCAACTGGGCAAACGGGGTGTGCGAGCGGCCGCAATTGTGGGAGAGAGCAAAAAAATCACCCAAACCGCATCAGGAAAAATGTTTCATCAGACTATCTGTGATGCCGCCGCTCCTCATAGGCTACGGGTATTAGGTCCAGGTTGTCGGGAATTAAAGGTGCCCGCCGCTGGCTTGAATGCCAGTCTAAGTCAGTTTAAAGCGCTACCTGGGCACATGGGTTTTGTTACCCAATCCAGCGGTATTGCGCAAGCTGCCCAGGATTGGGGTAGTCATCACGGTTTTGGTTTTAGTTATCTAATCAATTTAGGCGCAGAAATCGATGTGGATATTGCGGATACCTTAGATTATCTCGCCAATGACTATCGGACCCGGGCAATATTATTATATTTAGAGCACATTACCCATCCCCGTAAGTTTATGTCGGCGGCCCGCCGGGCGGCGCGTATCAAACCTGTTATCGTACTCAAACCTTCTCGCTATAATGCCCATGACGATGGTGAAGACGCCGTTTATTCAGCAGCCTTCCGACGCGCCGGTATTCTGCGGGTGAATGACCGCCATGAACTTTTTGATTTAGTGGAAGCACTACCTGCCGCTAAGCGGGTTAACAACGATCGTTTGGCTATCATAAGCAATAGTCGTAGTTTAAGTACCCTAGCGGCGAGTACCTTATACCAATTGGGTGGACGATTAGCGCAATTTGCCGAAGAAACCCAGCGGGGTCTAGAAAACTTGGCTGAGCAAGTCCATTCTACCGGCAATCCAGTGGATTTAGGGAGTCGCGCCAATGCCGATACCTATGGCGCTGCTCTGGATCTGCTAGCTCAAGATCGGGGTATCGATGGCATTTTAGTGATTAAAGCGCCCAGCGCTTTGAGCGAGGCGCTACCCGTTGCAGAAGTGATAGTTGCTCGGCTGGCCGATTTGCGTTGCTGTTTACTGGCCAGTTTTCCCGGCCTTGTTTCCGGGGAGACAGCGAGACATTGCACCATGGCCAAGCAGGTACCCACCTACGAAACCGCCAATGGCGCAGTGGGGGCTTTTATGCGTATGGTGCAATACAACCGCAATCAGCGGTTATTAAAAGAAACCCCACCCTCCTTACCGGAGGCGTTTACGTCTTGCGCGGATACGGCGAGGGATATCATTACCCAAGGCTTAGCCGCAGAGCGTGAGCGGCTTAATGAATTTGCCTCCATGCAGTTGTTAGCCGCTTATGAGATTCCCGTGGCGGAGACCTATAGGGCGAAGGACCCTGATGAAGCCTACGAGATTGCCGCCAGGTTGGGTCGCTCTGTGGCCATTAAGATTCTTTCTCCCACCATTCCTAATAAAGTTCAAGTGGGTGGCGTAGCCCGCTACCTGAACACCCCGGAAGCGGTGCGCACAGCGGCCAGCAGTATGCTGGAGCGCCTGCATGACATTGCGCCCGCTGCCGAACTGGAAGGTTTTCTTATGCAACCCATGGAATATCGCGACGGCGCCTATGAACTCACCTTAGGGGTACGTCCCGGTGGTCCCTTTGGTCCTGTCATTTATTTTGGTCATGGGGGAACCGAGGCAGAAGTCATCGACGACATCGGTTACGGGTTAGCGCCCCTCAATATGCATTTGGCCCATGAGATGATGGCGCAAACACGTATCTATCAACGTTTGCGTTATAGTCTATTGCGCCGGGTGGATTTAGATGCCGTGGCCCTCACTTTGGTCAAAATTTCCCAGATGGTGATCGATTTAGGCGAGTTAGTGGAGCTCGATATTAATCCGCTACGGGCTAATGCCCAGGGGGTGCTGGCGTTGGATGCGCAAGTGTGCATTGCGCCTTACTCAGGCGATCCGTCCCAACGGCTAGCGATTCGCCCTTACCCCAATGAACTGGAAGAGCGCCTCACCTTGTCTAATGGGTTAGATGTGTTGCTACGGCCTGTGTTACCCGAGGACGAGCCAGGGTTACAAGGTTTGGTGCAGCGTACTTCACCTGAAGATCTCAGGCTGCGTTTCTTCCAGCCGATCCGCGCCCTTTCCCACGATATGGCCGCAGCCCTCACCCAGATCGACTACAATCGAGAAATGGCGCTGGTTGCCGTGGGTCCTGGTTTGCCCGGTAAAGCCACCGTATATGGCATGGTAAATCTAAGCGCTGATCCTGATAATGAACGGGCAGAGTATTCTATTATTGTGGATCGGGAATTGATGCGTTGTGGGTTAGGTATGGGGCTTATGCGACGCATTATCGATTATGCCCAGCGCCGCAACATTGGTGAGATATACGGCGAAGTGCTACAGGAAAATGAAGCCATGTTGCAACTTGACAAGGCGCTAGGTTTTAACATCAACACACCGCCCGATGATCCTGGTCTTCGTCATGTGACATTGCGACTTTAATGGGGAATTCGACATCATGACTGAAAAACGCTTGCTGGTAGTGGATGATGAGCCGGAATTTGGCGAATTTGTGCGTAAGGTGGCTACAGATCTCGGTTATGAAGCCCAAGTGACTACCAATGGGCAGGCGTTTCAACAAGCCTATGAGACACTCAATCCCACCACCGTTGTGTTGGATATGGTGATGCCGGAGATGGATGGCAATGAAATAGTGCTATGGCTTATGCAACAAGGTTATGGGGCAGATCTTATTATTATTACAGGTTACAGCCCAGATTATGCAGCGGATGCCAAACGCTTGGCGGAATTTAAAGGATTGCGTTCAGTGACCACCCTTACAAAACCTATTCGTTTGGCTGACCTACGAGCTGTACTCAACGATCAAGGCGAGTGATACCTGGGTCAAGCCATGTTCTATATCAGGTTGCACCCATTTTAACTACCCCTCAACATGCTTTCTCTCACCTAACCTAACAGGACTATGGCCTACGACCATGGAAACGCTGTTTAGATTAGCCCAGGTCGTTGAAAAAACGCCCAATATGGTCATCATCACCGATCCTGAGGGCAATATCGAGTACATCAATCCGGCCTTTGCGGAAATGTCAGGCTATCGGCCTGATGAGGCTATCGGTGCCAATCCGCGCATTCTTCGTTCAGAACAAACGCCGCGCCAGCGTTTTTTTGAATTATGGCAGACCATTAAACGAGGCAAGGTGTGGCGGGGAGAACTCTGCAACCGGCACAAGAACGGCGCATTATACTGGAATTTTGTATCCATATCGCCGCTGTTTAACGAGCAGGGGGACATAAGCCATTTTATTAGTGTGCAAGTGGATATCACCGAACGCAAGCGTACCGAGATGGCTTTGCGGGAAAGCGAGGCCCGCCTGAGTGCCATCGCTAATGCGATTCCTGACCTGTTATTCGTGCTAGATGAAGATGGGCGTTATATAGAGGTGCTCACTTCCCAAAGCGATTTGCTAAATCGCCATGCAAAGATACTTAAAGGGAAATTACTCACGGAGGCCCATGGTCCGGAAAAAGCTGCGTTTTTACTGGCAATCATAAGAAAAGCTTTACTGACTCGGCAGATCCAAGTGGCGGAATATGAATTACAGGTTTTGTCGGGACAGCGTTGGTTTGAATCCCGCACTGCCCCCATCGATCTACCCTCTACCCATAAACCTGCGGTCATCGTCGTAGCCCGAGATATTACCGCACGTAAGCTGGCTGAGGAACGTCTACGCCAATCGCAAAAGTTGGAAGCCATTGGTCATCTGACCGGGGGTGTCGCCCATGACTTCAACAACCTACTTGCTATCATCCTGGGTAACTTAGAGCTCATGGATGAACTGCTCAGTGATCGTCCGGATCTACAAGATTTAGTGCGCCGAGCCTTCGGTGCTGCCCAGCGCGGTGCGCTATTGACACAACGACTGCTGGCTTTTTCCCGTCAGCAACCGTTGCAAGCCAGAGCAACGGATATCAACCAATTGGTTTCTAGGATGATCGATATATTGCGCCGTACCTTGGGAGAAACTATTCAGCTGCAAGCCGTATTGGCCAATGATTTATGGTCGGTTTTTGTGGACCCCGGACAGTTAGAAAATGCCTTGCTGAATCTTTGTCTCAATGCCAGGGACGCCATGCCCCGCGGAGGCAGGCTAAAGATTAATGCTGCCAATTATGAGCTTGAAAGTCTCCCCGATAGGGTAACCAACGCCGAAGAGATGCAGCCAGGTCAGTACGTGATGCTGGCAGTTAACGATAGCGGTATGGGTATGACGCCGGAGGTGGTCGAACACGCCTTTGAGCCGTTTTTCACCACGAAAGAGGTGGGTAAAGGTAGCGGGCTCGGTTTGAGTATGGTGTATGGTTTTGTAAAACAATCCGGTGGCCATGTGGCCATCGATAGCAAAGCGGGTCAAGGGGCCACCATTCGTATGTATTTGCCCCGCAGCCACCTGGAGGCACTACCAACGATCGATACTAGGTCGCCAAAACCCTTGCCGCCCGGGCAAGCAGAGACAATTTTAGTGGTGGAAGACGACGCTACGGTGCGACAACTGACCGTCAGTATGATACACAGTCTTGGTTATCAAACTCTAGAAGCAGGTACTGCGGAAGTTGCCCTAGAAAAGCTCGCAGCCCATCGCCAAGTATCACTTTTGTTTACCGATGTGGTGTTGCCAGGTGGTATGAATGGTTTTGATTTGGCCGCTTTGGTACAACAGCGTTATCCTCATCTCAAAGTGTTATTTACCTCGGGTTATGCAGAGCATGGTTTATTCGACAGTGGCGATTTACGGGAACAGGTGGAGTTGCTTGCTAAGCCCTATCGTAGGGCAGATTTAGCCGATAAACTTCAGACTATACTGAAAAAAACTAAATAATTTGGTTATTACGCACATGCCAAAACTATTCCAGGTTGATAACACATTAAAACAATGGATTCTACAACCATGAATGAAGCAAAGAAGGCGCCCTTGCACTATGTGGGCATCGGCGCCTCTGCCGGTGGTCTTGAAGCCATAGAGACATTTGTCCGGCATATGTCCCCCAAGAGCGGACTTGCTTTTATAGTCGTTCAGCATTTATCCCCCGATTACAAAAGCTTAATGAGTCAGTTGCTGGCTAAACATACGGAAATGGTCGTGCATAGCGTGGAGGAAGGGCAAACGGTAGAAGCAAATCACCTTTATCTGATTCCTCCCAAAAAAAATCTGCGCATTTTCCATGGCAAGCTGCTATTGAGTGAGCAGGATCATGGTCGGGGACTCAATTTGCCCATCGACATTTTTCTGCGCTCTCTGGCGGAGGATCAAGGGGAAAAAGCTATCGGCATTATCCTTTCGGGAACAGGTAGCGATGGTACCCGGGGTATCCGCGCCGTCAAAGAATCCGGCGGCATGGTGATGGTGCAGAGTGAATCTTCAGCTCGTTTCGATGGCATGCCCCGTAGCGCTATCGCCACCGGTCTTGCTGATTTTATTCTTGCGCCGGAGGACATGCCCCACCAGCTGTTGGCCTTTATTAAGTATCCCCATGTGGGCAAAAAACAGCTTGCCGATAGCTTGTTTAATGACGAGGACAATACAGCGCGTATTTTCGCGCTGCTAAGAGAAAAGTGGAAAGTGGATTTTACCCACTATAAACCCTCCACCATTCAGCGCCGTTTGGAACGCCGCATGACCGTGAATCAGCTCCATGATTTGCGGGATTATGTGCGTTTGCTGGAGCGTAGTTCCCAAGAGTTGGATACCTTTTACCGAGAATTGTTGATTGGTGTCACCAACTTTTTCCGTGATCCAGAAGCTTTTCAGTACTTGGCGGATACTATTATTCCGCAAGTGCTGGGTCAACGAAGGGTCCGGGAGGCGCGTTTTTGGGTGGCGGGTTGCTCCACGGGAGAAGAAGCCTACAGTCTTGCCATACTTTGTCAGGAGTATATCAATCGGGCTGAGCACGCTATCGATCTAAAAATTTTCGCCACCGATGTGGACAAAAAGGCTATTGAACATGCCAGCACCGGCATTTATTTAGAAAGCATCGCCGGCGATGTTCCCATGGAATATCTCTCCAAATATTTTGTGGCCCAAGACGATCACTTTATGGTAGCGCGCAGTATTCGAGAAAAAGTGGTCTTTGCTCAACACGATATCACCCGCGATCCGCCCTTTACGAATATTGATTTTGTGAGTTGCCGCAACTTGCTTATCTATTTGCAACCCATTCTGCAGCGTAAAGTTCTGGAGCTGTTTAATTTTGCTTTGACTGCTGACGGTGTGTTGTTCTTGGGCAGCAGCGAAACTACGGGTGAGATGAATGAATACTTTAAATCCATTCATCCCAAGTGGAAAATCTATTGTTGTAAAGGTAAAAGTAAGGCGCCCACTCTACATACTGTAGATACTGGAAATTTCGAACACCGCCGTTTGATGCGTCCACGAGCACTGACACCTGCTGCGCGTTTAGAGTTTGAGGAGGAGCGCGTGCTAGACCGATTTGCGCAATGTTTTGCCGACGATTTTGTGTTGTTTGGCGCTGTGGTTAATCAGGATATGGAACTGTTGCATGTCATCGGTGATACGCAAAGCTTTTTGAGCGTACCCGTGGGTATAGCCACCAATGATATCTCGAAAATGATCCTTAAAGAGTTATCAATCCCTTTATCCACTGGGACGCGACGGGTTTTGGATAAAAGCAAACCGGTGAATTATTCAAACATTCGTATTACCTACCAGGGTAAAGAACGCCTTGTCCGTATGGTTATCAAACTGCTGCCTACCCGGAAAGGGCAAGATCCACTTATTGCGTTATTCATTAGCGAACAAGCTTTAGCGACGCCAAAAACAGCAAACAAGGACGTGCTGGACTATGATTTGGGTAAGGAGGCACAACAACGGATTGCTGATCTAGAGCAGGAGCTGCAGTTTTCCCGTGAGAATCTTCAAGCCACGGTAGAGGAGTTGGAAACCTCCAATGAAGAACTGCAAGCTACCAATGAAGAGCTGTTGGCCAGTAATGAGGAATTGCAGAGTACCAATGAGGAACTGCAATCAGTTAATGAAGAGCTGCATACCCTCAATGCTGAATATCAACTCAAGATAGCAGAGCTGACCGAAGTTAATAACGACCTGGATAATCTTTTGGTTAGCACTGAAATCGGTACTGTTTTTCTCGATGAATTGCTAGTGATTCGCCGTTTTACACCCAAGGCCACCGAACTTTTCAATCTAATTGGTTCCGATGTAGGTCGGCCCTTTACCCATATTTCCCATCGATTTAGTGATGAAATAAACATAGACAAGCTAATCAACTTAGTGCAAGAGCAATACGAAATTCAGGAGCAGGAAATATTTAGCGAAAATGAACGTTGGTATTTGCTGCGTCTGTTGCCATACCGCGTAGCCAACGGCATCTATTCCGGCATGATCATAACGTTTGTCGACATTACTAGCCTGAAAAACACTCAGCTCGAACTAGTGGACCAAGGGCAGCGGTTGGAAAAATACCGACGTTTAGCAGCCATGGTTCGTGGCGCCAATGATGCGGTCACGGTACAGGATACTGCAGGCAACGTGGTTGCTTGGAACGCTGAGGCTGAACGGCGTTATGGTTGGAGTGAGGAAGAGGTCCTAAACATGAATGTCCGTGACCTGGTGTCAGCCAGTTACCATCAAGAGCTCGTGGCCGTGTTGCAGCGTTTAAAACGTGGCGAGGGTACGCGCGGCTTCTTGGCCACACGGCCCACTAAAAGTGGTCAAGAAGTACATGTGTGTGTCAATGCGTCTTTAGTCGAGGACGACAGCGGGGATTCTTTTATCGTGACCATTGAACGGAATACAGATGAACCAAAAATCATGTCGTCAGTCGCTAAGATAGTGCGCACTTTTAGTGAATTATCCGGGCGTCAAGAGGAGGGAGATCATTGACCAGCGAACGGCAAGACTCTGAGAATCTTATTATGTCGGAACTCCCTGCATCATCAAAAAATACACCAAAAAAACCCTTGGAATCATCTTCTGAGGAAACGACTACTGGCTTTATAGCCGGATCACAGAAGCCTAAGTTTGTAGTGGGTATTGGCGCTTCGGCGGGTGGGTTAGATTCCCTGGAGAAGTTGTTCCGCAGTATGCCTGATCGCACGGGACTTGCCTTTGTGGTGATCCAGCATCTGTCCCCCGATTACAAAAGCATGATGGTGGAATTACTCTCTAAATATACCCACATGGCCATCAGACAAGCGGAAGATGACATGTATGCCCAGGCCGATACGGTGTATTTGATTCCGCCCAAAGTGAGCCTCAAAATCTCTAGCGGCAAGCTTCGTTTATCCCGTCGCAGTGATCAAACCCATGTTTTACATTTACCCATCGATATTTTTTTTCGCTCGTTAGCTGAAGATATGGAACAGCATGCCATCGGTATTATTCTTTCTGGCACAGGGTCCGACGGCACCTTGGGCAGTCGAGCTATCAAAGAGGCCGGGGGTATGTTGATGGTGCAGGATCCTGCCAGCGCCCAATTTGACGGCATGCCTAATAGCGCTATTCATACCGGTGTGGCCGATTATGTATTACCGCCCAATGAAATGCCTGGCATGTTACTACAGTATGTCAAGCATCCTGGGTTGGCGTTAGAAGAACAAGTACCGGCGTCCTTCAAAGGCGACGATATGTTGGCCGGTGTTCTCGATGTGGTTCGCGAGGAAACCGGGCTTGATTTTTCCTATTACAAACCGTCAACCATTATTCGCCGTATCGAACGGCGCATGGGTGTTAACCAGCTTGAAAAGTTGGAGCAATACCATCGTTATCTAGAAAAAAATCCCGCTGAAGTTCAAATCCTCTATAGTGAACTTTTGATCGGGGTGACGCGTTTTCTACGGGACAAGGAAGCCTTTGACCTTATCGCTCAAAAGGTTATTCCAGCAATTTTTAGGACGCGAGGAGAGCGTTCCCGCACGCCAGTCCGTATTTGGGTGGCGGGTTGTTCATCGGGGGAGGAAGTGTATTCCTTAGCGATTTTGCTCAACGAGTATTATGAGAGCCATGGCATCCACCCAGAAACCAAAATCTTTGCCACCGATATCGATCAGCGTGCCGTGGACATTGCGGCCACTGGTAAATATCCGGCGAGTATCGTATCCGATGTGCCCATGCCGTTGCTGAGCAAATACTTTTTTAAATCGGACGATGCTTATCAAGTGGTAGAAAAAATTCGCAAGATGGTGATTTTTGCCCGTCACAATTTGCTCAAGGATCCTCCTTTCAACAATTTAGATTTAGTAACCTGCCGCAATTTACTGATTTATCTGCAGAACGATATGCAGCACAAGGTGCTGTCCATGTTTGGTTTTGCCCTGAAGAAAGACGGGTTTCTATTTTTAGGTTCCAGCGAAACTGTCGGCACATTGAGCGATCTGTTTGCCGTTTACAATAGCAAATGGCGCATTTTTCGTTACAAAGGCGGCGCGACTTTTGCTGATTTTCGGCCCTTTGAGATTGAACGCAATCACGACATGCCACGGGTGACCTCGTCTTCTCGTCCGCGTTCCCTATCCTTGCGGGAACCCGATACCGTCATGCAGCGAATCCAGTCCCATCTGTTGGATTTTTATCTAGCCCCCACGCTGGTGCTGGATCAGGATTTAAATTTGATCCATACCATTGGCGAAGTGAGCGATTTTTTAAAACTCCCCAAGGGACAGGTGTCCTTTAATATTTTTAAGCTAACCGATAGTAGTCTATCGGGTTTGATCTCCAATGCGGTGCGTAAAGCGCGCCAGACGCAACAAACGGTACGTTATAAAGAGGTGCTATTGTCCCTCAAGGATAATAAGCTCTCCTTGACGTTTATCGTGGAGCCTTTTTTTGATGAAAAGAGCAAGCGGCGATTTTTCTTGCTCACTTTTCAAGGGGCCGAGAAGGTTGCCACCAGCGAAGCGCCTGTTGCAGAGCTTGCCATTGACGATGAGCGGGAATTACGTCTGCAGGAATTAGAACATGAACTGCAATTAACCCGGGAAAACCTGCAAGCCACCATTGAGGAGTTAGAAACTTCCAACGAGGAATTGCAGGCCACCAACGAAGAATTAATGTCTGCTAACGAAGAGCTGCAAAGCACCAATGAAGAGTTGCAGTCGGTCAACGAAGAGCTTTATACCCTCAATTCCGAGTACCAAAACAAGATCGAGGAACTCATTGCCCTCAATAATGATGTGGATAACTTACTCAATAGCACCCACATTGGCACCCTATTTTTAGATCGTGCTTTTCGTATTCGTAAGTTTACGCCGGCTATTAAAGAACAGTTTCCTATCTTTGATTACGATGTGGGGCGGCCCATTGCGCATTTTGCCGCTAACTTCGACTACCCGCAGCTGCTGCAAGATCTAGAGCAAACCTTACAATCACTGATTCCCCGACAGTTTAAGGTGTCCTTAGAAAACGGAACCACCTATCAGGTGCGTGTTCTGCCTTACCGCACGGCCAACAATACCATCGATGGCTTAGTGGTCACTTTTGTGGATATTACTGAGCAAGTCAAAATCTCAGAAGCATTGGTGAAACAGGAAACCCTTTACCGCACCCTTATCGAGTCGATTCCCCATATCATTTGGCTAGAAAATGCTGCAGGCGAAGCTGTGTTCATTAATAAAACCTGGTACCAAACCACAGGGCTCTCGGAAGCCGAGTCCTTGGGTTATGGTTGGAGCAAAGCGCTACATCCCGACGATAAGGCAAACGCAGCGGCGATTGCGCAAAAGGCCCGAAAAGCAGGTAAAGTCTTTTTCGGTGAGGCCCGCTATCGGACTAAAGAAGGAGACTATCGTCATTATCAGTATCTCGGTATACCCGTTAAGAATGACGCCGGTGAAATTATCAATTGGGTGGGCATCAATACCGATGTGACGGATTTTAGAAAAGCCCAGCAAAGTATTGCTGACAAAGAATGTTTATTTCGTAAGCTTTACGAACATACTCCCATTGGATTGACCCTAAAAACTTTGGATGGTCATCTGGTGATGGTAAATCCTGCCCTGCAAACCATGCTGGGTTATGATGAAACAGAGCTTAAAGGAAGGTCCTATCGTGACATAACCCCCCCTGACTATTACGAGGAAGAGCAACGTTACCTGCAAAACCTCGAGAAAAACGGCAGTTGTGGACCGTTTTTCAAAGAGTACCAAACCCGTCAGGGACAGCGCATACCCGTGGTGCTCAACGGTATAACTCATACCCAATCAGATGGTACGCAATACGTCTGTTCTTTTGTTCAACGTCAGCCGCCCGGCAATACTCATGTTGGGGGGCTACTATGAAACCTATAGAACATCATGAAGAAATTCGAGCGAAAGCAAAACAGCGCTTTCGCGAAGAAGCTTTTGATTTGGATATGGACAGCACCGACATCCGCAGGTTGGTCCAAGAACTGCGTATTCACCAGATTGAACTCGAGATTCAGAACGAAGAACTGCGCCAAGCTCAGCAGCGGGTTACTGAGATTGCCGAGCAGTACGGCGATCTCTACGATTTTGCGCCGGTGGGTTATTTGACCTTAAACAAGGATTCTGTCATTCGGCGTTTGAATTTAACCGCCGCTGAATTGTTAGGAACAGGTCGGGATAGGTTGATTAATAAGCCTTTTATTATCCGGGTGCCGGGTGATTATCACCCCCGCCTCAATGCCCATTTGCGCAGTGTGTTAGCCCAGAATAACTTGGCTGCCCATTGCGAGTTGGAAATTCAACGTCCCAATGGCGAGCGTTTATGGGTCACTGTATCCAGCAGTTTGGAAACAGCCGCAAAAGGCGAACCCCTATGCCGAGCAACGCTGACGGACATTACTAAACTTAAGGAGGCTGAGCGAGCACTCCGGGAAAATGAAGAAAAGTATCGGCTCATTGCTGATAACACCATCGATTGTATTTGGCAAATCAATCTTGATTTGCAGTTTGAATATGTCAACCCAGCTATTTACCCCATGCTGGGTTACACGCCGGATGAATGGCTGGGGTCACGCTGGTGTGATCATTGTCCACCCCACGAGATGGACCACATTTGCCGCTTGATAGCGGGTGAAATCAGCAAGGGTTCGGCTGCTTCAAAAGTCACTTTTGAAGCAAATATGCGGCATAAGGATGGTCGCTTAATCGCCACTGAAGTGACCGGCAAGATCTTATTTAATCCACAACACAAAGCGGTAGGAATGCAAGGAGTAGCTAGGGATATCTCCGAGCGAAAACGGGCGGAAGAGGAAATCCGGAAATTCAAAATGCTCGCCGAGAGCGCCAGCTATGGTGTATTGATTGCCGATTTGGCGGGCATTATCACCTATGCCAACGCGGCTTTTGCCACCATGCATGGTTATCGGGTAGACGAATTGCTAGGCAGCAGTTTAGCTGCCCTCCAGGCAGATAGGCATTGGGATCCGTCGCCCATGCAAATGCTGGATACAGAATCTAATAGTGAAAACTACCGGGATGTTTACGCCAAAGAGACGGTACACCGCCGCAAGGACGGTTCAGAGTTTAACGTTTTGTTTAATTCCACCTTAGTCCATGATGATGTCGGCGCACTCTCTTTTTTGGCTGTCACAGTTACAGATATCACTGAATTTAGATCCCTTCAGGCGCAGTTGCAACAAGCTCAAAAGATGGAGGCAATAGGTCAATTGGCGGGAGGGGTGGCCCATGATTTTAACAATTTACTGATGGTTATTATGAACCGTGCCGAACTTATGCAGGATGCGCTGCCACCTTTTTCCACCTACCGGGAAGATATTCGCGAGATTGTCGACGCTAGTATGCGCGGTGCGCAATTGACCCGTCAGTTACTGGCTTTTTCGCGACGGCAATATCTCAATATGCAGCCGCTGGATATCAATGCCGTCATTACCGGCATAGAAACCATGCTGAAGCGTTTGATTGGCGAAGATATTTTGCTCAACATGCGGTTGTCGGAAATGCCTTGTACGACCCTAGCTGACGCAGGTCAACTGGAGCAGGTGATTCTTAATTTAGCGGTTAACGCCCGGGACGCCATGGCTAATGGCGGTATGCTCACTATTGAAACCCGTTTTCTGTCCATAAGGCCAGAAGATATATCCGTGACATCAGAATCGGATCGTCCCATGCCTGGACACTATGCCGTCATATGCGTTAGCGATACCGGTGTCGGTATTGATAAAGGTCTGCAAGCGCATATATTTGATCCTTTTTTCACCACTAAGGATGTGGGGCAAGGAACCGGTCTAGGGTTATCCACAGTTTACGGTATTATCAAGCAGCATAATGGTTTTATTCGCGTTTACAGCGAAGTGAATAAAGGAACTACATTCAGAATTTTTCTACCAGCTAATGACGCACAAGTCCATCTAGATAACTCGGTCACTAAATCAGCAACGCTTCCACGGGGTCGAGAAACCGTTTTATTAGTGGAAGACGAGCCAGCCGTGCGGCGCATCTCGGCGAAAATGCTCGGTGATCTTGGTTATGAGGTGCTAGAAGCTGAGAACGGTGTCAAGGCTCTTGAATCTCTTCAGAGTTTAAGGGGCGACGTTAATGTTTTATTGACTGACGTACTTATGCCGGAAATGGATGGTAAACAGTTGGTAGAGCAAGTCACGCAAATTTGGCCACAGATCAAGATTGTATTTACTTCAGGTTATCCAGAGGCTCATCTTAAGCTACGTAATGCCTGGATCGCTAACCACACCTTGCTGCAAAAACCTTTTATCATGGCCGAATTGGCGAGCAGCATTCGGCGCGTGTTAGATAGAGATTCGAGTTGAGTTCTTGCTGCGTAAGTGCCAAACGTTTATCTACCTAACAGTAATTAATAGTAACAGTATCCTTGGGGGTTGCCGCTATGTCAGAGATTGATGTGATGGAACAAGATGCGCCTGATGTGGTACTGCCTCCCACCCAAGACGAACTACCCTATGACGATGGAGTTCCTATGGAAACCGAGCGTCACAAACTACAAATGGACTTGCTGATCTACCCCCTGAAACCTTGGCTAAATCAACGTCCCGAGAGAGGCTATGTGGGGGGTAATATGTTTGTTTATTTTAGTTTAGAACAAGTACGCCACCAGGATTTTCGTGGTCCTGATGTTTTTGTGGTGCTGGATGTCCCTAAACGGGAACGTAAGAGCTGGGTGGTTTGGGAAGAGGGCAAAAGCCCAGATGTGGTTATCGAACTATTGTCCAGTAAAACCGCAGACACCGACAAAGGCAAGAAAAAAATCATTTATCAAAACCAGCTTAAGGTAATTGAGTATTTTTGGTTTGATCCTTTTAACCCAGAGGATTGGGAAGGCTTTGGTCTGCACCATGGAGAGTATGTGGCCTTGGTGCGTGACGATCAAAATCGTTTTATCAGTGAGCGATTAGGTTTGGCGTTGGTGCGCTGGCAAGGGGTTTACGAAGAGGTAGAAACCACATGGCTACGTTGGGCCACAAAAGCGGGGCAATTACTACCCACTTCCCGTGAGGCGCTGGAAGCCGAAACCCAGCGTGCCGATGCCGAAACCCAGCGTGCCGAAACTGAAGCAAAGCGTGCAGCCGCCGCCGAAGCAGAATTGCTTCGTTTGCAAAGGTTGCTAGCCGAAAAACAAGACGCCGGTAAAAAGGAGTGAACTGCAATTACCTATTTCCACTATTACCCTTCTTAAAACTTGTCTACTGTGCCCAACGCCATGTCCCTGCAGGTGTTTGGCAAAGGGTATGGGCACTTTCACCACGACGCCCTTTAGCGCTGTGTATGACTTTAACGCGACGGCATTTGGTCCCATCCCGTTGATACGTTTTTAGAAGAGTATATTCTCCTGCCGCGCCGCTGCTAGAATTTTCCCATTGTACGACTTCCCCATTTTTTCCGTTATTTAGTGCATCGCGGATATGATCTCGAGCTATTGCTATGTCTTCATCGGTAAAGGCTGCCACAGGTGTATTCTTTAGAAAAGAGAGGTTAACAGCATGTGCTGACTGAAGGCTCAAAATCAGCAATAGCATAACTGGGAAAAACATGTATTTCATGATAACTCCTGTTTTTCGTAATGACTGGCATAGCAAAATCCTCGGGTCCCTTCATCTCGGTGTTTGCATCAATGGGTCGGCTAGGGCAGCCTTATCCTTTGATAAGCATTGCCGTCAGCGGACTTATAGGGTTATCCCTACTGGAAAGTATGTCAAGTTTTGTAAGAAAAGCTTTTTGGTGAAATGAAAAGTGCTGGTAGATGGCGAGTGAGACTCGTCCACATTAAAATTTCTTGTACAATGGTTTCGGCATAGTATGAGTTATGTTTAAAAACAGCGCCTATTATGGAACAACGATGGTTAGGTGCCAAAACGCTACATAATATAAGACAAATCAGTCTTTTTTTAGGTTATATGAAATGAAGCATGCAAACGAACAAATTAATGGACTAACACAGTGTGCAGTGAGCAAAAAAATTAATGATAAACGACGTCATACGCTGATTTCACTGGCGTCCTTAGGATGTTCCGCTGCTTTAGGTATAGCGCCTCATATGAGCAGAGCGGCTCAGCCCATGACCCCGTTAGAACAAGATATTGAAAACTATATAAAAGATTTACGACGGCAAGGAACCATTCAAAGAGACGAAAAGACGGCCTGGTCGGTATTCGACTTTACGACGGAGCAAAAACTGGTTTCTATCAACGAGGATGTGCCTTATCAAAGCGCGAGTATGATCAAACCTTTTATCGCACTGGCCTTTTTTTACCGAGTCAAAGAAAACGAACTAGTCTACACCGAAGAGACTAAGGCAAAACTGGAGGCCATGATGCAAAGGAGCAGCAATCCCGCCACCAACGATATTATCGATCTACTGGGTAATGGCAGCAAGAAGTACGACGGACCTGAAGAAGTGCAACGCATCATCACTGCCTATGTACCTGGCGTTTTTCAAAATACTAATATCATAGAACGTATTCCGCAAAACGGAAGAACCTATAAAAATCAAGCGTCTGCAAGGGATTATAGCCGTTTTTTATATGCCCTTTGGTATGATCATCTACCCTATTCCGATGAACTCAAACGAATGATGAATTTACCCAATAGGGATCGTATCAGAACCCGCAGGATGTCCCCCGGCGTAAGAATCTACGATAAAACAGGCACCACATCCCGGTTGTGTGGAAACATGGGTATTGTGCTAACCTCGGACAGAAATGGGGTTCAATATCCTTATACCTTTATCGGCATGATCGAGAAAAGCCGTCGCAGCAAGAACTTTACTCATTGGGTTGGGTCGAGAAGTCAGGTGATTCGAGAAGTATCAGATCTTGTGTATCGTTATTTTGAAAATGACTATGGTATTGCCTAAGAAGCAAAAAAACGGCGATTATGGTGGCTTATAGCTTGACTAACGTGGAAAAATAATATGTTTCGTCCTTTGGAATTATTTATAGGGTTACGCTACACCCGCGCTAAACGCCATAATCACTTTATTTCATTTATTTCATTGATTTCCATGCTAGGGATTGCCCTAGGCATCACCGCGCTGATAACAGTGTTGTCGGTGATGAACGGCGCCGTCAAAGAAGTTCGCGAGCGCATATTAGGCATGACATCCCATGCCACTATTAGCGCCTATGAAGGACGCTTAAATGACTGGCCGGTGGTTCGTGAAGTAGCTCAGCAACATGCACAGGTCCAGGGAGGAGCGCCATTTGTTCAAGGCGAAGGCATGCTGGCCAATGGGTCATTAGTGAGTGGTGCGATTATTCAGGGTGTATTGCCTAGTGAGGAACCCAATGTCTCGGAGATTGCCGACAAGGTGGTGAGCGGTGATCTCGATGATTTAGAACCTGGTGAGTTTCGTATCATTTTAGGAAAAAGCCTAGCCAACATGCTCGATCTTCAGCGTGGCGACAAAGTCACTCTAGTGACACCCCAAGCCATTGTCACGCCTGCCGGTATTTTACCCCGCTTGAAACGTTTCCAGGTGGCGGGCATTTTTGACTCGGGCATGTATGAATATGACCGAGGCTTGGCCCTGATTCATCTTGAAGACGGCGCCAAACTGTTCCGCTTGGGCGAAGAAAATGTCTCCGGCGTTCGCCTTAAGCTAGCCGATATGTTTCAAGCGCCTCGGGTAGCGCGAGAAATTGCCCGGCAATTACCTGTTGGATCTTATTTGGTGCGGGATTGGACGCAAGAACATGCTAATTATTTTCGCGCTGTGCAAATTGAAAAGATGGCCATGTTTATTATCCTGACCCTCATCGTCGCCGTGGCAGCTTTTAATATTGTTTCCACCCTGGTGATGGTAGTTACCGACAAACGTTCCGACATTGCCATCCTGCGTACTTTAGGAAGCTCTCCGGCCAGTATTATGGGCATTTTTATGGTGCAGGGTGTCACCATTGGGGTAGTGGGCACCCTCATAGGTTTAATCGGCGGCATTTCACTGGCCACCAACTTGGACATCGTTGTGCCTTTTATTGAAAATCTTTTAGGCATCAAGTTTTTGTCGCCGGAAGTTTATTTGATCAGCGACGTGCCGTCGCAATTGATTTGGAGCGACGTTATTGCCATCGCTAGCGTCGCCTTTGGGTTAGCGATTCTTGCGACGTTCTATCCGGCTTGGCGAGCCTCTCGAACCCAGCCGGCCGAGGCATTGCGTTATGAATAGTTTTGCTTATGTATAAATTTTAAAGGCTAACAATCGGTCGACTTAGATAGGAAACAATAAATCATTTGTGAACGATGCAACGGCCGTCGCCGATACCAAAATTATTCAGTGTAACCATCTAACCAAAAGCTTTCGTCAGGGAGAGCAACAGTTGACCGTGCTAAACGACGTGGCCTTTACTATAAAACGCGGTGAGCGAGCAGCTATTGTAGGAAGCTCAGGCGCCGGTAAAAGCACTCTGCTGCATCTGTTAGGTGGTCTAGATATGCCCACATCAGGCGAGATCATCGTCGCTGGTCATAATCTTGCGCATCTGGGAGATGCGGCTCGCAGTCGTCTGCGCAACCGTGTCTTGGGTTTTGTTTATCAATTTCATCATTTGCTACCCGAATTTACTGCTCTGGAAAACGTCGCCATGCCCCTGTTGATTGGCGGTCAAAAAGCTACTGAGGCGGTTGATCAAGCGGCTGCGTTGTTAGACCGGGTTGGATTGGGACAACGCCTTGCCCACAAACCTGGGGAACTATCCGGCGGTGAGCGGCAACGAGCTGCCGTAGCCCGTGCCTTAGTGACAAAACCGGCTTGCGTATTAGCCGATGAACCCACAGGTAATTTAGATCGTCATAGCGCCGCTCAAGTTTTTGCATTGATGGTGGATTTAAACCAGTCTCTAAACACCAGTTTTGTGGTGGTAACCCACGACCAAGCCTTGGCAGCGCGTATGGACAGTCAATGGCGTTTGGTGGATGGACGGCTCTATAAGGAAAGTTAGTGAAGCACATGGTTAGCTTTGCCTAAGGTTGCTAATTGCTAGCTAATTGTTTGCATTAGATGGAACTGTCTTTAATATGGAGACGGAATTTGAGGGGTGTGCGGCGTCTGCGTATTACATAAAAGCGCCAGCAAAAATTTACTATAGTATAGACTGTTATACCGATTAAAAGGCCCATAGTAAGACAACCTACGAGTAGTGGAAGCCAAATGGCGCCAGTTTCGCGCAACAGCCATTCCAGGGACATCTCGAAATCAAAGGGACGAATGGGAAGTCCCAGCATCCAGGCGCCGAGTCGATAATTGAAATAGAATACAGGCGCCATGGTAAGAGGGTTTGTCACAAGAACTGTGAATACGGCTACCGGCAGATTAATCCGCAGCCATAGGGCTGCTGCCGCTGCCATCACCGGTTGTCCAACGCAGGGTAAGCAGGCAAAAAAAACCCCTAACCCCAACGCACTCGCTACGGAACGGCGATTGAGATGGCAAAGCTTTGGGTCGTAAAGCCGTTCACCAAAAAACCGTAGCTGTCTATGGTTGCGGATTTTCTCATGGTCCGGTAACAAACGCCGTAAGAATCGCCAAGTCATAAACAAAACACTTATCTTATTTCTTAAACTGCAACAACTTTATTATCTTTGGTAATTGTTAAGAATAAATGGAATTTGATGGCTTATTTAAACTTGTGCTTTTTGATTGGCTGGATAAGCTGTGGCCTAGGATCTAAGATATTGAAATTGGAGGTTTTCTTGCGGCTTGAATACCACTTAAATTAAGAAAGGGTTAGTTTGGCGGCCATTGCTTTTTTTGTCGGCGCACTGGCGCTACATGCTCTTCCTGTGCTGCCGGGTCGTGGATGGGGGTGGGGGCTATTAGCGGTCGCGGTTTTAATCATCTGCTTTGGGCGACCGCTCCGATTGAGCGGTTGGGTGCTGGCCGGGTTTTGTTGGGCGTTAATCTGGAGCAGTCCTTCCCTCCCTTTGCAATTGCCTACCGAACTGGAATCGGTGGACCTGCAGTCCACCGGTTGGGTGGCTTCTCTTCCGCAGACTTCTTCCTATCGTAGTCGACGTTTCCAGTTTCAGGTGGAAACCCTCGTACATAACGGTGTGTCGGTGCCTTTTAAAGGGCAATTACGCTTGACCTGGTATGCGCCATTTCCGTCTTTGCAGGTGGGGGAACATTGGCAGCTCACGGTTCGTCTAAAACGTCCCCACGGTTTAATGAATCCCGCTGGTTTCGACTATGAGCGCTGGCTGTATGTCAATGGTATTGCGGCGCGGGGGTATGTGCGTCAACAACCGCATCCCCAGCGTCTCGGTCAGACTTCTTGTTATCCTTTACAACGTTTGCGGCAACAGATTGCGGAGCGTTTTTCTCAGCAGTTATCGGCCAGTCCTTATCGGGGTATTTTGACAGCATTGGCTATCGGCGACCGGCAGTACATTGAATCTTGGCAATGGACCGTGTTTACCCGCACAGGAACAAGCCACTTACTGGCCATCTCGGGATTGCATGTGGGTCTTGTTGCCGGTTTGGTTTTTCTGCTGGTACGCCGAATGTGGGGGTGGCTACCCGCTCTAGCAATCCGTTGGCCTTCTATAAAAGCTGCTGCACTGGCGGCTTTGCTGGGGGCAGCTGGCTATGCGTTACTGGCGGGACTAGCCTTACCCACCCGCCGGGCTTTCTCTATGATTGCCGTGGCGACCTTAGCGGTGCTTTGGCAGCGCCCAGTCCCATCGAGCCGAGTATTAGCTTTAGCATTATTGGCGGTGCTGGTGTTGGAACCCACAGCGCCTTTGCGCAGTGGATTTTGGCTCTCCTTTGGTGCGGTGGCGACAATTCTCTACTATGTGGCAGTACGCTCCCAGGGTAATTTAACCTTGTCCCAATGGATTGGGTTACAACTGGCTATTTTTTTAGCCCTGTTGCCTATCACCTTGATATTGTTCCAACAGATGACGCTGTTTTCGCCCCTCGCTAATCTAATTGCGATTCCTTGGGTGAGTGTCACAGTGGTTCCCTTGACGCTTTTGGCTGTCCTAGCGGGCGCCATCAATGAGTCTCTACAATACGGGTTATTGGCCCTAGCCACACTAACTTTGGACTGGTTATGGGCTTTTCTTGAATGGTTGGCCAATTTGCCCGGTGCCCATATCAATTGGTCAACACCTCCTACCTGGACGTTGCTATTTGTGTTACCCGCAGTATTGCTGCTTTTTGGACCCCCCGGTTTGCCTGGTCGTTGGTTAGGCGCACTGCTGTATTTACCGGTGTTGTGGTTTCCTATAAAGACCCCTAATCCGGGAGAGGTTTGGTTTACCCTACTCGACGTGGGAGAGGGTCTAGCAGCGGTGGTGCGTACCGCCAAGCATAGCCTGGTTTACGATACCGGTCCTCGACGGAGTGCCCAGTTCGATGCCGGACGCACGGCTCTGGTGCCGTTTCTGCGTGGTCAAGGTATAACCCAAGCGGATATGCTTATAGTTAGCCACGCCGATAATGCCCATATGGGCGGTACTCGCTCCTTGTTGGAGTCGATAACAGTGGACCAAGTTTTGACTTCATCGCCTCGCCAGGTGCCTGTTGAAGGGGCTAAGCCCTGTCAAGCCGGTATGAATTGGGAGTGGGACGGAGTGCGTTTTCAGGTGCTTCATCCGCCTGAAGAAAAGGCGTTTTTCCAGGACAATGCTTCCTGCGTACTGCTGGTGGATAGCCAGTTTGGGCGGATTATGCTGGTTGGTGATATCGGTCCACCCGCCATGACTGCCTTGGTGAATACTTATGGCGAAGACTTGGCTGCGCAGGTATTGGTGGCATCTGGCACTCGGGAACCGCCTAAGACAAATTTTCTTGCTGCAGTACAACCTCACTATGTATTGTTCTCGACGGGCTATAAAAGTCGTTATCCTACCTCGGTTATGCTAAATCGCTATCAAGCAACCAAAGCATCAATTTTAAATACGGCATATGATGGGAGTATCACTTTCCGTTTACGAGCGGGACAATCACTAGAGCCAGAGCGCTACCGTCAGCAAGCGCAGCGCTACTGGCATCATTCTTCTGCGGTGCAAAGTGCAAAATAATTAGCTGGTTCTTGGACCATGCTGCTTCTCTTTTTTTATAGTCCTTTTCTGTTGCCTAATCGTAGCCTGATTACCCAGCCTACTGGTCCAACATACTGCGCAGCATCCAAGCATTTTTCTCATGGATCTGCATACGCTGGGTAACAAGATCTGCCGTCGGTTCATCGTGAGCGGTGTCGACAGCGGGGAAGAGCGACCGTGCTGTGCGCACCAAAGCTTGGCAGAGCAGGGCGTCTAGTGACTTTGAGAATCGAGCCCTGTTGTAGTCCCCAAGCTCAGTCGCAAATCATTGAGGGGTTCTTGTCCAGTCAATTTAAGATCAAATTTTTCCTGCAATACGTTAAATACATTGGGTGTCACAAACGCCGGTGGATTTGGACCTAGGGAAATACCAGTAACACCCAGGTGCAACAGAGTCAGCAAAACGGCCACTGATTTCTGTTCGAACCAGCTAATCAACAGAGTTAATGGTAGCTCATTGACACTACAATCAAATGCCTTGGAAAGGGCAAGAGCCACTTGAATGGCGCCAAAAGCATCGTTACATTGACCCATATCTAACAGCCTAGGCAGACCTAGGTGAGTGCCAAAAGCATGGTCACGAATACGGTACTTGCCACAGCCTAGGGTGAGAATAAAAGAATCCGGGGGTGTGTTTGCCGCATAGTCCGCGAAATAATTGCGTCCCGTTTCGGCACCATCACAACCGCCGATCACAAAGAAGTGCGAGATTTGCCTGGCTTTTATAGCATCTACTAGGGTTCCGGCTTGGTCTAATAGGACAGAGCGATGAAAACCGATGGTGGATTCTTTAACGATGTGCTCTGTCAGTGGGCTGGCTTGCTGCGCCATAGCGATAACCGTTGAAAAATCGTTATCCGCCAGACGGGTACCGCCGGGGACAGCGGTAACGCGGGTAGTGAAAAGCCGCTTGGCGTAGCTTTCCCGAGGAATCAACACACAGTTGGTGGTGGCAATGATAGGTCCAGAAAAATCCTCGAATTCATCCCGTTGTTTTTGCCAAGCGCCACCGTAATGACCAGCGAGGTTGGGATGTTCTCGCAATTTCGGGTACATATGGGCAGGGAGCATCTCGCCGTGGGTGTACACCTTCACATCGGTTCCTTCGCACTGTTTTAGTAGCTCCCATAGGTCCAATAAGTCATGACCGGTGACCAAAACACCAGGGCCTGCTTGGGTGCCTTCTTTGACTGTACTGGGTCCCGGTTTGCCAAACGTCGCTATATGGGCCTCATCGAGCATTTCCATCACCCGCAAGTTGTGCTTGCCACAGTCCAGGCACATTTCCAGTAAGGTGGGTATATCAAAGTTGACATTGGTCATGGTGGCAAACAGGGCCTCCTCTATAAAGGCGGACACCTGTTCGTCAGTGCGACCCAACCGTCGTGCGTGATTGGCATAGGCCGCCATGCCCTTAAGGCCAAAAAGCAGCATCTCCTGTAGGGACTGGACATCTTCATTTTTGCCACATACGCCTGGGCTGTTAACGCAACCGCTCTGACGGTAGGATTGTTCACATTGATTACAGAACATAAGGATCTCTCCGAGGCCAAGCTAAAAGGAGCGCTTTACCTTGACTGAGCGTGTCATCGTGTAGCGCTTCTGAGTAGTATTGAGAAATAGCGGCCTGCGGCGCCTTGATATATATCAAGGCGCCGGGGTCGTTGGGTTTTGTTCAGGGATGACCAAACTAAAGAGTTTTTGAACTTAATCGAGGCAAAAGCGATGACCTTCAACGGGGCAGAAGTGATTGCGGACTGTGCGTTTTTTTCACAGGTCTCAGCGGAAACCCAGGCGCGTCTTGCCGTGATGGTGGAACAGCGACGCTATGGGGCGGGGGAATTCATCGCCAGACCTCAAGAACAACCCACCGGTCTATTTATTGTCTCCAACGGACAGGTGCGTATTTACAAATTGGCGCCTAACGGTAAGGAACACGTATTAGAATTGGTTGGGCCAGGAGATACATTTTTGGAAGCTTCTGTGATTGGGAATTTTCCCACGCCGGCGTTTGCTCAAGCCGGGCAGGATACCGTATGCGCTATATTGCCCACGGTTCCTTTTCGGCAAATCCTAATTGAAAACCATGAGTTATGTATTCAATTGCTTGCCAGTCTGGCTATTCGTGTAAAGCGTTTAGTGAATCTTTTAGAAGACATTGTGCTGCGCGATGCTGTGGGCAGGATTGCGTCGTATCTGTTAGAAATCTATATGAAATCGGGAGACGAAGTTAAACTGCCGACCCTCAAACGACATCTCGCTGCGCACCTTAACTTGACCAGCGAAACCTTGAGCCGCACCCTGCGGCGATTGTCCAACGCTGGACTCATTGCCATGGTTGGCGGGTCATCGGTTCGGGTGCTGGACGTGGAAGGTTTGCGTCAGGCGGCCGCAGGCTCTTTTCCGCAGGTATAAATCCAAAAGATACATAAGATTTAAGTTAGAATGATTGTGTATCACAGAGAACGGATAAGATGCGTGAGCACTATAACCTAACCTATCTTTTGTCATTTAAAAAAAACCTGTCTATTCGTCATGCGAAATATTGAAGACCCGAGCCAATACCTGTCCACCATCCGTGATTTTATTCGCTGGGGAGCAAGTCAGATGAACCAAGCGGGTGTGTATTGTGGACATGGCATGGACAATACCATCGATGAAGCCGCCAGCCTTGTTCTCCATAGCTTACATTTACCCCCTGATTTGCACGAAGCGTATTTTCAAGCTGCGCTCACAATGGACGAGCGTCGCGTAGTGCTGAAATTGCTGGAGCGCCGGGTGCAGGAACGTAAACCGGCTGCTTATCTGATGCAACGCACCTGGTTTATGGGGTTGTCCTTTTATGTGGATGAGCGGGTATTGATTCCCCGTTCGCCCATGGCGGAATTAATCGAGGGTCAATTCACCCCTTGGTTAGCGGCGCCTGAAGCGGTACAACACATTTTGGATCTTGGCGCCGGTTGCGGGTGCTTAGGGATCGCCTGTGCCTACACATTTCCCCAAGCTCAGGTGGACTTGGTGGATGTTTCAACGGGTGCGTTACAGGTAGCTCAGCGTAATATCGAGGAGCACGGCCTAGCAGATCGAGTACAGGTTATTCAGTCTCATTTGTTCAATGGACTAGCGGGACGGCGGTATGATTTTATCATCAGCAACCCTCCCTACGTGAGTCACGAAGAATTGCAACAAGTACCTGCTGAATATGGCTATGAACCGGTACAAGCCTTGGCCGCTGGTGAAAAAGGCTTGGATGTGGTGACGGCAATTTTGCATCGGGCAATGGATTATCTTACCCCAGATGGTTTTCTCGTGGTGGAAGTGGGTAATGCTTGGTATGCGTTGACGGAAGCTTTTCCCGACGTCCCCTTTACGTGGCTTGATTTTGAACGGGGTGGAGAGGGTGTCTTTTTACTGGAGGCTAAGCAATTACAAGCGTTTCAGGATCGCTTTTAGTACAACGGCTCATAGTAATAAACCTCCATCGCCCATCCTGAAAACGATAAGCATAAGTAGAGCAGATTAATCCAGGTTAGAGCTGAATAAGCTCACTGAGCAAATCAGTGAGCATCGTTAGATCCCTTTCTCGCGACATGGTATGCTCGCCATCCTTAACCAACACCACGCGAACGTCATCACTTTGCAATCGTTCAGCCACTTGGGTGCTGGTCTGCCAAGCTACGTCGCCATCCTGCATACCGTGGAGCAGACGTACCGAGCAGGTGATGGGTAATGTGTCCGCGGTCAACAAAAGATGCTGACGTCCCTCTTCGATCAGCCTCAGGGTGATGGGATAAGCGGGTTGATCTTCATAACAGGCGGGTAAGTAAACCATCCCTTGCCGTTGCAAGCGCGCTTGGGTAAGTTCATCCATACCTTGCCAAAGCATGGTTTCAGTGAAATCAGCAGCACAGGCCACACTCAAGAGCGCCTTAACCCGCTCGGGTCGTGCTAACGCGACTAACAACATAATCCAAGCACCCATGGAAGATCCCACGAGAATTTGTGGTCCTTCTGTAAGTCGATCGATGACCGCTAGTGCATCTGCTGTCCAGCGCCCAATAGTCCCTTCTTCGAAACGACCACTGGAGGCGCCATGACCCTGATAGTCGAAACGGAGAAAAGTATGTCCTGCTTTACGGCACCAATCGTCCAAAGCCAGCGCTTTTGTACCTGTCATATCGGACATAAAACCGCCGAGAAAAACAATACTCGGGGGAGCACCCAGATGCCTGTGATAAGCGAGGGTTGACCCATCAGTAAGTTTTAATACAGAATGAGTGGCGCTGGGAAAATCGACCATGGGTAAGCCTCGACTTATTGCCAAATCGTCCTAAAAGGCTGTATAAAAAGCAGTTTTTTCCGAATGAGGGTATTAATGACCAAATGGCGCAAAGTCTCATATTACGCTAGGTTAAAATATTCCTCGACAAGGTCGCCAAACCCATCCGGAGTAGGTAGACAGGGTAACAGAAAGTCGGGATCATAGGCAGCCAGTTCTTCCAATCCATAGGAACCGGTGGCAACCACAGCAACCCGTGCGCCAATGGCGCGGGCCGCTGCGATATCTCGAGGGGTATCGCCAATCACCAGCATCGGTGTGACGTCACTACATCGCTCCATGACGAGACCCTTGGCGATATCGGCGAGTTGATTGCGCTCCAAGCTATTATCGCCAAAGGCGCCCTCCCAGAGAAATCGTCCAAGCCCAGTTGAGATCAGCTTAAGATGAGCGGCAAAACGTAGATTGCCCGTCAAAAGGAAGTTGACGTAATGGGGATGATGGTCCACATAGGTTAACAATGCCTCGGCATTATTAAGCACTACCCCTGGATCAGCCGCCAATTGATCGGGTAGTTCCTTAATATATTCAGCCATAAGTTGGCCTACAGCAGAAGCTGATTGTCCACAACCTATGCAGATTTGTGTAGCAATGTAGAGATCCGTAGCGCCCTGCGTATCCAAACCTTTCCAATTAAGGTTAGTGGTGCCTAGGGTTGCCTGAGCCGCCAACCGCCAAGCGGTAACTGCGCCTTTAGCACCGTGCAGCAGGGTACCGTCGATATCCCACAATAGGGCAAGAGGTGTTTTTTGATGAGCCATGATTGAGATTAATCAGGTTTTTTTGGGGTGATGATTATGGTGCCAAGTTGTTCCATGAGATCCAAACGGTCGATACGAGCGATACAGCGCTCAGCAATTTTACCGTCTTGTAAACGCCAGATATCTATCGCTTGAAACAGCACTTTTCTACCTGTCGGGGCAATCCCAGCAAAATCGCCTCGATGGGTACCACGAATGGTAAAAGCTCCGACCACTTTATCGTCTTCGCCGAAAAGATGATCGATGGTGAAGTGTATATCGGGAAAGGCAGTCCGCATCTGTCTAAGATAAGTTTTGATGTCTTCAGGACCTCGTAGGTTTTTGTTGGGCTGGTCGATGTCTAAAGCACTAAAATCTGCAGCATAGAGTTCATCGGCCAGGTCTGCTTTACCCTGATTCCATCCTTCTTCAATCCAGCGCCGGATAATCGCTTTATTTGCTTCCACAGACATAGGTTTTTCCGTTAATACGTTTGTAATTTACGCAAAAGGGTTTTTCAGTCGCTTAGCGAAAGAAGTGTTAATAATTTTGTAGGCCGTCGTCAAGCCTTCCATTCAGCTCAGTTTGACCGGTTCATCACTATTAAACCATGTCACTTTGGCTAGTGGTCTATATAGATTTATAGGTCATTGTTTTGTATAAAAAATAAAGCTTTTACTTTCTGCAATGATCCTTTCTCGGTTTACGAATTATAAATCTATGTCATCTGTAAGATTTTCTAATTTAAACCAGCAAAAACAATGTTTTAAATTTAAAAAAGGATAAAAATTAATTTCTGGCACAGCTTCTGCAACGTATAGGCTATCCCCCTATAAGGGGACTTAATAACCCATAACAGTAATGAAATAACTTGGAGAAAAAACTCATGGCAATTAACAAACGTGGTGGTGATATTGTGCAGGCCAATGCCGCTTCTCAGGGTGCCGGTAACTTCGCTGAGGTGGCCACCGTTAGCGCCAGCGGTAATGCCTTCCTGGATGGCCATAGCGGTGACAGCTACTCTGATACCTATCTGGATCAGGAAGTCTATCAGCGTCTGGATCAGGTCAACGATGGCTTCGCCGGCGATGGGGGTAGTGACAACACTGATGCCAATACTCACATCGATCTGTAATCTTACTCAAACATAACTTAAAACAAAGAGGATAAGACAATGGCTGTGAATAAAAGTGGTGGTGAAGTTTTTCAGGCTAACGCGGGTTCTCAGGAAAGCGTCAACTTTGCCGAGGTGATCTCCGCCGGCGCCAGCGGCAACGGCTTTTTGGATGGTATGAGCGGCGATAGCTTTGCTGACTCCATGGCCGACCAGGCTACTCGTCAGGCTCTAGAGCAGGCGAACCTCGGTATCGCTGGTGACGGGGGCGACGATAACATCGAAGCCAACACCACGATCCATATCGGTTAAACCCTCTAGGGTTTTGGCTAACATAAAGCCCACGGAGCAAGCGCTTCGTGGGCTTTTGTCATTTAAACCCTCTTTTTTCTGCTGTTACAAGAAAAAGATATGGAAGTTTTCTCAGGACAAAGTGGATTCACTGCCCCACGTTGCTTATAATCGTTCGAGGTTGGCATAGGCCAATACCAGCCACTTGGAACCCGCTTTCGAGAACCGCACTTGGACCCGAGTATGGGCGCCTTGACCCTCCACCGTTTGCACCACGCCGTCGCCGAACTTGGGATGGCGCACGGAGCGACCAGGGGATAGGGCATCTGGATCTGCCAGTGTTTGTCTCTGCCCTAAGCTGCCTGAAAGCGGCCTTCGAATGGACGTGCGGGTGCGCACATCCTGCATGAGTTCGGCGGGGATTTCACCCACAAAACGGGATTTTTGCGCATAGTTTTCGCGACCGTGGATATGTCGTTTCTCGGCATAACTGATGTGGAGTAGACGCCGGGCGCGGGTGATGCCCACATAGGCCAAGCGGCGCTCTTCCTCCAAGCGCCCCGGTTCGTGGAGGGATTGTTGATGGGGAAATAAACCCTCTTCTACGCCCACTAAAAACACCACCGGAAATTCCAATCCTTTAGCGGCATGGAGGGTCATCAACTGGACACAATCTTCCCAGGCTTGCGCCTGACCTTCACCGGCCTCCAGGGCGGCGTGGGCCAGGAATGCGGATAATTCATCTAACGATTCATCGCCGTCGTCGCTGGTGATGGAGGTTAATGTGGGACGGGAAGCGGCGTTGATGAGTTCTTGCAGGTTTTCTACCCGAGCTTCGCCTTTGCCGTCTTTCTCCTTACGGTACATGGCCATCAAACCGCTGTGTTCGACGATATGATCTAGGCGTACCGTCAGGGGTAATTCTTGGGTATCTCGGTCCAGCTTATCGATGAGCATCAGAAAATTATTGAGGGCGTTACAAGCCCGTCCAGACAAGAGACCTTCGCTAATGACCCGTTGCGTCGCACGCCACAGGGATAAATTCAACTCCCGGGCAAGGCTGCGGACACTTTCGAGGCTACGATCACCGATGCCCCGGGTCGGGGTATTCACGGCCCGCTCAAAGGAGGGATCGTCGTCCCGGTTAGCCACCAGGCGCAGATAAGCTAGGGCGTCTTTAATCTCAGCCCGTTCAAAGAAGCGTAAACCGCCATAGACCCGATAGGGTATTTGGGCGCCGATCAAGTTCTCTTCAAAAACCCGGGATTGGGCATTAGAACGGTACAAAATCGCTACTTCGCTGCGCTTGCCGTGGTGTTCGGTCCAATGGCGGATGCGCTCTATGACAAAACGAGCTTCATCGTATTCATTGAAAGCCTCGTAGACAGCTATGGGGTCACCTTCCGCATCCTGAGTCCAGAGATTTTTACCTAGACGGTCTGCATTACAGGCAATCAGTGTATTAGCAGCTTTGAGAATGGTGCCTGTGGAACGGTAATTCTGCTCTAAGCGTATGGTATCGCTGCCGGGAAAATCATCGCTAAAGCGCTGAATATTCTCCACCCGCGCCCCTCGGAAGCCGTAGATAGACTGATCATCGTCACCGACGATAAAAATATTCCCCTGACCTCCGGTGAGGAGCCGCAGTGACGCATACTGAATGGTGTTGGTATCCTGAAATTCATCCACCAGAACGTGTTTAAAACGTTCTCGGTAATGGTTTAACAATGGCTCATTGTCGCGCCACATTTCGTGAACCCGGAGCAGCAACTCCCCAAAATCCACTAAACCTGACCGCTCGCAATGGCTTTGATAGGCTTCGTAGATACGCAGATATTGCCGCGTTGCCGGATCATTGCCGGGGTCGATGTGTTGCGCCCGTAACCCTTCGTCTTTACGTCCGTTTATAAACCAGGTGGCTTGCCGGGGGGGCCATTTTTTCTCATCGAGATTGAGGGACTTGATGACTCGTCGTACCAAGCGTTGCTGGTCGTCGGCGTCGATGATTTGAAAACCTTGCGGCAATTTGGCCTCTTGCCAATGAATACGCAGCAAACGATGGGCAATGCTGTGAAAGGTGCCAATCCACAAACGGCCTGCTGATAGCTCAAGCAATGTTTCTACGCGCCCACGCATTTCCGCTGCAGCTTTGTTGGTAAAAGTCACCGCCAGCACCGACCAAGGTGATGCCTGCTCGGCAGTGAGTAACCAAGCGATGCGATGCACCAACACGCGGGTTTTACCGCTACCAGCGCCCGCAAGTACACGCAGGGGACATAGAGGAGCAGTCACCGCTTGACGCTGACTTTCATTGAGAGAATCGAGAATATGAGAAACGTCCATGAGGCAAGATTGTAGCAGACTTAAACAAACGACTTGTATGATTATGTGTGGTGAAGATATTTAAAAAATTTAACAAGCGCTAGGCTCATAAAAGGGAAAAGTAGTTGGAAAAGTTGCCCATCGTTTACTCTGACAAATACAACATTCGGTTTTTTGAGTTGGAAAAACGTCATCCCTTCGATGTGGCCAAATAGTGGGCCCTTAAGGAAAACTCGCTAGGTTTGAACCCGTTATTTTTTAAACGGCACCGATGTTGATATTTTTGCTTATTAGGAAACAGAAAAGCGAGGATGGCCCGCCCTAGAGGATTCGAACCTCTGACCTCAGCCTCCGGAGGGCTGCGCTCTATCCAGCTGAGCTAAGGGCGGTTACTAAATGGTTAGCCGTTGCTAACAAAAGCAGGGTAAGAAGGTTTTATTGAGTCTATAATAACTTTGTTGATGCGTAACGTCTATGTTTTGTAAAGATCAAGCAAGCCGCTGATCGCGTAAAGCATTCTTCTTATGTTAAAGTCTTCTTCAACAGTTCAATAGATAGTTACTGTCCTGGCTAAGTTTCTATAGCACATCCCAGCATTTAGTATTAGCTAAGTATTTTAGGGGTAACAAATGAGAACATCGTGATCTTTTGATGTCAGATGTAAGGTGCGCAGTTTTCAGAATTGCACCCTTATCGTTATAATCTGCGGACAGTGCTCGATATTTGCGGTACAACCACCAAGTTTATTACTCTATGCAAGTCTATAAAAAAGATAAGCATAAAATCCTGAAAAACTTTTGGGCAGCTAGTCGTCCTCCTTTAAGGTTGAGGTGAAAGTGTGAATCAACAAGACAAGTCTTTCATGGTTACATTTACTACCGTTATGTCGGTATTGGTCATACTGGCCATAGTGATATTTATGATATCCCAATTGGTTTCCATGGTGTCTTTAGAGTATGACGATGATTCTCGACGCTTGGCTGTTGCGTCGGAACGTATTAAACCTGTTGCCCAGGTTGTAGTAGCGGGTAGCGAAGCTGCGAAAGCCGCGGAAGCGGCATTTAATACGGCGCAGGCCGCGGCAGCGCCGCAACCTGCGGGAGCCGCTGGGTCTGCGGCAGCGTCAGGCCCCATCGATGTGGCGAAAGGTGAAGAAGTCTTTAGTGGCGCCTGTGTCGCCTGCCATGCTAGTGGCGCTGCAGGAGCACCCATGTTAACAGCAAAAGCGGATTGGGAAACCCGGGCTGCCCAAGGATTTGATACCTTGGTGAGTCATGCTGTCAATGGCTATAATGCCATGCCTGCTAAAGGAGGTAATCCGTCCTTAACAGAAAACGATATCCGCAATTCCATTGCCTATATGATGGGTGAAGTGGGTATTGAATTGGATATGGGATCTCCTGCTATGGCGGAAGCGGCGCCCCCTGCTGCTGCACCGACGGAAGCTGCCCCGCCAGCAGGAGCGGAAGCACCGCCCCCAGAGCCAGCCGCGCAAGCCGAGGCGCCGCCACCAGCAGCTCCTCCCGCTGCTCAAGAAGAAACGGCTGCGGCGCCAGCGCCTGAAACAGCCACCCAACCAGCGCCTCTCACTGCCAGTGGTCAACCTTTATCACCCGAACAAGCCATTGATGCAGCTGATTGGGCTGCTGTGGCTGCTCAGGAGGCCGCTACAGCGGCGGAAAGGGCGGCAAGGGCTGCAGAAGCTGCCTCGAAAGCGGCGGATATGATTCGCCAGGGGGCGGCTCAATACAAAGAAGACGCAGAAAAGATTTCGCAGGTGGAGGAACCTGTTCTTATCATTCAGGATGAAACCCTGGAAATGACCAGTGAAGATATACCCACGGATGGCGAATCAGCTGAGAATACTACAGATAGACAGCCCGAAAATACAGCTGATGCAATGGGACAACAACAAGATGACCAAACCGCACCTGCGCCTGCGATAGCAGAACCAGCACCCGTACCTAGTCTGTCGCAAGAGTCCATGCCTTTGGCTGAAGAATCAGCATCTGCTGGCGAGGATTCTACTGAAGGGCTAGAAGACTCGGTTGCCCAGGAACCAGCACCCGAGGTTGAGGAGACACCGCAGATCGAGGGTGCTCCCAGTGCTGATGAGGAGATGGCAGGTGTGAGTGTGACGCCGCCGATGCCTTCAGGCGCTGAAGAGATGCAAGTTATTGAGGAAGCCATCGACCCTATGACAGCAAAACCCGTTCCTATTCCCCCCGTTGCTATTCCTAAAGAGCAAGAAGGCGCTTCACCTGTTGTTACCCCTTTGACTGCTGAACAATTACCAAAGGAAAAGGAAATAGTGCCTGCTGAGCCGCTAGCAACAGGCATGGAAGCAGCGCCAAGCGGTGTAGAAGATGGAGCAGCAACAAGCACTGCAGAAAGCGCATCTACCCAACAAGACGACAGACAAGAGGAGACTATTGCTGCGATTACACCACCTGAAGCGCCAGGTGTGGCACAGCAAAACGTCAATCTTGCCCGGGGTGAAGAACTTTATAAATCAGCGTGTGTGGCCTGTCATCTTACGGGTATCGCAGGGGCACCCAAGTTAGATGATAAAATAGCGTGGATGCCACGTTTAAAACAAAGTTTTGAGACGTTGGTGGAACATGCCATAAACGGTTATCGGGCAATGCCTCCCAAGGGAGGGCGTTTAGATATCCCCGACGACGAAATTATGTCTGCGGTGGGTTATATGATGTCTAAGGTTAAATAGTAAATTGTACGTAACCAAAATTGCTATTTGTGAATAACTGGGTAGGCGAATGTTAGTAATTTGCTAACATTCGCTTTTTTATTTTAAGAAGTACCAGACGGTGTTTTAGAATCCGCCATATCTTTTTCAGTGCTACCTAACATAGGCTTTATAAGTTCTAGCGGGATGGGAAAAATTAATGTGGAATTATTGGGGCCTGCTATATCATGTAAGGTCTGTAGATAACGCAACTGAAGCGCTTGGGGTTGCCGGGCAATGATATTCGCGGCTTGCAATAACTTCTCAGCAGCCTGATATTCACCTTCCGCATTAATCACTTTAGCGCGCCGCTCACGCTCTGCCTCGGCTTGCCGAGCAATGGCCCGCACCATACTCTCATCGATATCCACATGTTTAATTTCCACATTAGCTACTTTGATGCCCCACGCATCGGTTTGGCCATCGACGATATCTTGAATATCTCTATTGAGTTTTTCCCGCTCCGCTAGCATTTCATCCAGTTCGTGTTGACCTAAGACAGAACGCAGGGTCGTCTGGGCCAGTTGACTGGTGGCGGCGTAGTAATCCTCTACCTGAATAATAGCCCGTTGTGGGTCGACAACGCGGAAGTATAGTACTGCATTGACTTTCACCGAGACATTATCCCGGGATATGACATCCTGACTGGGTACGTCCATAACGATGGTGCGCAGATCCACTTTGACAACCTGTTGGACAATAGGGATCACGATGATCAATCCAGGGCCTTTGACTTTTTGAAAACGACCCAAAAAAAAGATCACGCCACGCTCGTACTCACGCATGACTTTAATGGCGGAAAATAACAGCAGGGCGATCAGTGCAATCGCCACGATTAAAAGATTAGAAAAAAGGGAATCGAACATTAAAATTTCTCTCCTTTACTGCTTGCTACCTGGATTCAAAGAACCCAAAGGCTGTACGCCTAAGGTTAAGCCGTCTCGGCTTATGACACGCACTTGTTCATCTTTTTTTACAGGGTAATCGCTGTAGGCTAACCATGATTCACTATGCACCCAAACGCGCCCCTCACCGGCAAAGTCTTCGAGGGCGAACCCAATGCTACCTAATAGCCCTTCACTACCGCTTACAGCGCCGCGCCGCCGCTGCCGAATCAGCATAGTGCTTAAACTAATCAGAAGGATCGCGCTAGCCAGTGCGAAACCCAAAATTATGCCCATTGGCACCGTGAAACCTGGACCCGTTTCGTCCCACAACAACAGTGAGCCGGCCACAAAGGCAACCACGCCGCCTAGACCCAGAGCGCCAAAACTAGGTGCGAAGGCTTCTCCAACCATGAAGATCAGTCCTAGTAAAAGCAGCGCAAGTCCAGCGTAATTAATGGGCAATACGTGAAAAGCGAACAGCGCTAATAACAAACAAATACCCCCTAACACGCCGGGTACCAAAGCACCGGGGTTAGAAAGTTCAAAAAACAGACCATAGACGCCGATCAACATAAGGATATAAGCCACTTGCGGATTCGTGATAATCGCCAGCAATTGGTTGCGCCAATCGGGACTAATCACTTCAACGGTCATCGCTGCGGTAGCGAGGGTATATTCGTCTCCACTTAGTTGCACGGTGCGGCCATCAGCCTGTTCAAGGAGGTCAGGTACATCCCGGGCAACGATCTCGATAACGTTTTCCTCCAGGGCTTCATCGGCGCTTAAGCTTGCGGCTGATTCCACGGCACGCTCCGCCCATTCCACATTGCGTCCACGGAGTTGCGCCAAAGACCGAATATAGGCCCGTGCGTCGTTGACTAATTTACGTTCCATAGCTGTTTTTGGCGTGCTATCTCGGTCTTTACCGGTTTTAGGAGTTTCTTCCGGTGTAGTTGTGTCGTCATCGGTGTTTTCGGTCCCATCGGAGGCCGACTCGTCCTCTGTTTCCTGGTCGCCGGTTTCAGGGTCCTCGGGCGCATCGGGTGGTGAAGGTAAGCCGCCGATTTGCACCGGTGTAGCAGCACCTAGGTTAGTGCCTGGGGCCATGACTGCTAGATGGCTAGCATAAAGAATATAGGTGCCTGCACTGGCAGCGCGAGCGCCGCTAGGGGCCACATAAGTCGCCACGGGAATAGGGGAGGCGAGGATAGCGCGAATGATGTCACGCATCGCGCTGTCTAAGCCGCCGGGGGTATCCATGCGCAAAATGATAAGATCCGCTTGTGCCAAACGTGCCTCTGCAAAACCGTGTAGGACAAAATCGCTGGTAGCAGGACCAATGGCCCCCTCCACGTCCAGCAGAATAGCGCTACCCTCAGCACGAAGCATCAAGGGTAATCCCAGCAATAGCATCAGCAAAACTCTAACAAGCGCCATGGACGACCTCGATGATTTATAACCTCTTTAGGAAACGGTACTTTGTTTGGGCAACCATCTATGAATTTTAGTTCTATGCAGCAAATAAAACGTACTCTTGAAAGAGTGCTTTTAAGGAAAGACAGACTTAATAAATTAAGTCAGCACGCTCTTTTGCTGCAAATACTCGCGCACCGAGATCACCTGACCGGTGTATTGGAGCGGGTTATCTTCCAATAACAGCCATAAGGCGTGGGCTGTCAGTTCTGGAGGGTGGGCCCACGCATCCATATCTCGATTAGCGTACATTTCCCGTACTGTATCTGTTGTGCTCACCGGAGGAGACAGAGAAATACAAGCGATGCCTTGCTCCTGCAGTTCTGCCCCTAATCCTAAGGTAAGCCGATCGAGTCCCGCTTTGGAGATGCCGTAAGGAATATTTAAAAACCCTGTGCGTACAGCGGCGCCCGAAGTGATATTGATAATGGTTCCATGGCTCTGTCGCAAGAAGTACGGCACCACTGCCTGGCAAGTCAAAAAGGCGCCCTTTAAATTAGTATCGAGAATGGTTTGATACAAGTTTAGGTCGGTATCCGTAAAGGCAATGTCACCCACCATCAAACCTGCGTTGTTAACCAATACGTCCACCCGTTGGTAGCGATTCACCACCCTTTGCACCAGGTTTTGGACTTGATCTGGATTGCCCACGTCCACCGTGACAGATAACGCTGCCCCTGGCGGGCCTGGTTGTCCTGTTTTTAGACTGCGAGCCGCAGCGATAACATGAGCGCCTCGTTGGGCTAAGGCTGCAACCATAGCCTTACCAATGCCACGACTGGCACCGGTCACGATGATCACTTGATCCTTTAACATGGATTAGCCATTGAGTGCAGCACGAATTTTAGCCGCTGTTTGCTGAATGATCTGTGGATCGCCAGACCCTCGGCCGTGGGTTCCGGGACGCTCTCCGGCGTAAACAGGGATAATATGAACATGGTAATGAAACACCATTTGTCCCGCAGCAGCGCCGTTGAGTTGGCTAATCCGCATACCCTCGGGTTGTAATGCTTGCTGGATAGCTTGGGCGATTTTTTGTGTGGTGGCCATAGTCGCTATCAGGTTTGATGTTGGGATATCCAACAGATTCTCGGCATGGTCTTTAGGGATTATCAAGGTATGACCTGTGCTGGCCGGGTTGATATCCATAAAAGCCATGCATGCTTCATCTTCATAAACGGATGTACTAGGTAATTCGCCGCGCACGATCTTACAAAAGATACAGTCCTCTACTTGCGTCATAGGGTACTCTCCTACATAGTTAGGCGTGATATAAGTTAAAAATAATATTCGAAGGGTAAAATTAAATGGTAGTCATGTTTTTGATTTTGCCTACGGCTTTTTATCAAACCGATAATATACCGTTTTCTTGAAATAGTATGACGGTAGATCACCGATTTTCCCTTAACACTTCATAAGCTATATTTTCGCAACACACATAAAAAAGCTTGCTTAATAAGCCATAATTAAAGCGTTTTTCGGAGATTCTTTGCCATGGCATTTCTGCTTGATCCATAGGTTTGGGCGAGTCTCCTGACCCTACCAGCTTTAGAGATTGTACTGGGAATTTTTATTTCTATTTTATCCCATCGCTTACCTGCGGAGTAGCAAGCGAAGACGCAGCGTTTTGGGTTTGCTTTAGCCTTTGTTATTACTGGCCAGTATTATTTGGCTAGGGGGTCTCACCACGCCGCTATTTAGTCGTTCCTGAAAAGCGTTTAACTGGTTGAAGTCGTTTGATAAAATGGGGTTT
>CAYRGG010000020.1:0-30232 GCA_964423745.1 uncultured Candidatus Competibacteraceae bacterium
TTACCTAGGAGGTTGGGTTTGGAAATTATGTTTACAGGCAATATTCGTCGGCTTTGAGAAGCTGTTTTAAAATCCCCGCGACGTTCACTGAATTAAGGCACAGCGCCTTCGAGCAGCGCAGTTTACAGGTGGTAAATGAGCAGCGGATAAGGGGCTGTAACGCCGAGTGAGGGGATATGAGCTGATTTTAAAATAGCTTCTTAAATTTAGTATATGTAAACTAAGTTCTAGATGGTATTACTGCATAGTTTGAGATGTGGCCAGAGTTCCTTACTTAGGAGATCATCAACGATTTCAATAACTGAAGCCAAATTTAGGTGGTTTTAAAAAGTTACAAATACTATACTGATTACTTATATCCATCTTAATGTAAAGAATGAAAATATTCTTACGTCCTGCCTGTAGCTTGTGGAGCACGGTCAAAAGTGGCAAGATTTAAGATGGGAAGATAAAGTCATAAATGCCGCGCCTGTGGACGGCAGTTTGTCGAATCGTTTAAATGGCGTAAAGTCAAAAACGACACTAAAGTGCTGATCGACAAATTGCTGCTGGAGGAGTTGTAACAAGCGGATATAGCAATAAGAACAATACGCGTATCGAAGCCATGGCTATAAGACAATGTCAATGAGATGTTTGATCGTCTCATGGGCAAGGTTGAGGTGAAGAAAAAAAGCCCCTTTACGCTTCAGTGCGATGTGCTGCAGTCTGTGGGTTGCAGAGCGAAGAAGCAGTGGGTGTATTTCTATCACCAAGGCGCAGTCTATTAGAGTAATTTCTGTGTTCTTTATGCTCAGGTTGTTGCCATAAAACGCCATCGGACGGACGGCAAGAAAACCAGAAAACTCGCTACATCGAACATTTCACTGTAACCTATGTCAATGCATTAGATGGTCGATCCGCTAAAGCTTATCTTTTGCGCTGGGCGCTGTGTGATATTTCGTCCACTATACAAAGCAACAAAATCATTACCTTTTCAGAATTACCATTTAAGAATCAATTAATAATGTCTACAGTAAAGACGCTTTTTAAAGTCAATTTAATTCTTGGTTTAGCAACCTTAATTGGCTTTTTGAACAACATCATTATTGCAGCAGTTTTCGGTCTCTCAAGAACCTTAGATGCTTATTTTGCCGCTTCTCTGATTCCAAATTTCTTTATAATTTTGTTTATTGACTATTTAGGAAAAAATTTTCTACCTGTTTTTAGTGTTCTTTCTAAAAACGGAAAAGTGGAAGCTTCTAATTTAACATCTTCGGTAATAAATATAGTTTTTATATTCTCTGTTTTAGTTACTGTTATTTTGATTCTGCTTTCAGAAGAGATATTTACTTTGATTTTGCCGGGTTTTGATCAAAACAGCATCAATAAAGTTGTCACAATGTTTTGGATTATTTCTCCAACAATAACAATAAGAGCAATAAATCAGTTTCATGAATATGTATGGCAGTACAATGAAAGGTATGAACGGGTAGCAGCTTCTAACATACTGCCTTCAGTAGGCATTTTGATTACTTTATTTATTGGCAAAGACTACTTGGGAGTTTATTCTTTACCAGTAGGTTTTTTGATAAGCCATTTAGCCATGTTGATATTATTAGCTACCGGTGTTGGATATCACTATCGATTTTATCTGACATTTAAAGACAAATATATAAAGCAAATATTTTTTAATTCAAGCATAATGATGACCAGTGGGCTTATAACAAAATTTAGAACTATTATCCAACATTACTACTCATCCAAATTAGAAGCTGGAGCAATATCTGCCTTATCGATAGCAGATCGGATATGTATGCCTTTGCGCCAACGTGCAACTGTTGGTATAAAAATGGTGGTTTTTACAAAATCAGCAAAAGCAGTGGCAGCTGGAGATACTAGTGAGTTTGGAAAACTATACAATAATACCATGGTAGTAATTTCCTTACTTATGGTTCCTATTGTTACCTGGATCGGTCTCAATTCAGAGACCATCATTAGGGTTTTGTTTATGAGGGGGCAATTTACTGAAGAAATGAATTTTTTAGTAAGTATAGCTTTAATTGGTTTAATTCCTTCTGTGATTTTTCTTGGGATGATTCCAATTTTACTCAATGCTTTTTACGTGTTAGACAAAATTTATATTCCAGCCTTGGTAGGTCCGGCTGCAACAATGGTTTACGTGGTTGCGCTATGGCAACTAACCCAAAAGTATGGTGTATTTGGGGTGGCAATATCTACTTCTCTTATGTCTTTTTTTCAGTTTATTGTTTTAGTAATAATCTTAAACAAAGAGTTAAAGGCATTTTCAGTTTTGATGGTCTTAATGAAATTTATGTTATATGTTTTAGTGTCCGGTATTGCTTTTGGAACCACTGCATTTTTTACACATCACTTGTTTATTCATGCAACAATAGAATTATTTCTTTCATTGTTTACAGGATTTTTTATCTATTTTATTTTGTTATGGATGTTTAAAGAGAAAGGTTTTGTATACACAAAAAAACAAGTTTTGTCTTTGGTGAAAAAATATAATTAAGAAAGTAAAGATATAATTCGCTATTTATATGGACTATTTTTGTATAAATTTGGAAATGAAATGAAAAAAAAAATATGCATCATTATCCCTACTCATTGGGAGGCTCGTATGGGGGGTGCACAGTACCAGGCTAAACTTATAGTAGATTATCTTTTAAAGACCAATGAATATGAAATATATTATTTGGCGAGGCGAGTTAATAAAACCTACAACCCACAAAAATACAAAATCATAACCATTCCAGGCATCAAGTTTCTTAGCAGATACGGATTTTTCTTTGATTTTAGTGGTCTTTTAAATAAACTTAAACAGATTAAACCAGATATAATATATCAACGGGTGGCTTGTGCTTACACTGGTATAGCAGCATATTATGCAAAGCGAGCTGGTTGCACAATGATTTGGCACATTGCGAATGATAAAGATTTTTTTTATCTTGAAAATAAAAAAAACCCAATTTATCTACCCCATAAGTTCATAGAAAAAAAATTCATGGATTACGGTATTTTGAACGCTACCCATGTGATCGCACAAAATCAATATCAAGCAGACATGCTGCTTCGTTATTACAAAAGAAACCCAAGTGCAATCATTTATAACTTCCATCCTCTACCGTCAGAAAAAATAGAAAAAAAAGATCCAATTAAGGTTGTGTGGGTTGCAAACTTTAAAGAATTTAAACAACCTCAATTATTCATCAAAATAGCAGATAATCTAAAGAAAATATCTAACGTTCAGTTTATAATGGTGGGTGCTCCCGCAGACAACAAAATCTGGCATAGTCAGTTATTAACTGACATAAATAAATTAGATAACCTTTCTTATTTGGGACCACTTAAGCAAGAAAAAGTAAACGAAATTATAGCGGCTTCACACATTTTTGTTAACACTAGCATTTATGAAGGCTTTGCTAATACTTTTGTTCAGGCATGGATGCGCGAAGTCCCTGTGGTAAGTTTAAATGTTAATCCTAATGGAGTTTTTGATAGCGCAAAAATAGGTATTTTATCAGGCAGTTTTGAAAAGATGTGCGAAGACGTAAAGCTTTTGATAGATAATACCATCTTAAGAAACGAGTTAGGAGAGCATGCAAAAAAATATGCTATTAAAAAACATTCTGAGAAAAATATTGAAGATTTAGTAGCTGTGTTTAACTCTGTTCAAAATCCTTAAGATGATGGAAAAAAAAACATACAGTTTATTATCAATTAATAACTACCACTACCGCCGAGGTGGTTCTGAAGTGGTTTTTTTTGAACATGACGCATTGTTTCGTGATAAAGGATGGAAAACAGCAGTTTTCTCAATGAATCATCCAAAAAACAATCCTTCTTCTTGGGAAAAGTATTTTGTAGACGAAATTGAATTTGCACATTCCTATTCTCTCCGGCATAAACTGATTCTAGCTGGAAAAGTCGTTTATTCCTGGGAAGCAAAAAACAAATTAGCTCAGTTACTGAAGGGATTTCAACCTGATATAGCTCATATTCATAATATCTATCACCATATCTCACCTTCTATACTTCCTTTGTTGCGACAACACGGAGTGCCTATAGTCTTAACAGCTCATGATCTTAAACTGGGATGTCCCGCTTACAAAATGTTAACTCATGATGGTATCTGCGAGCGGTGTATAAATGGTAATCTGATGAATGTCATTAAACATCGTTGTATACATGGCTCATTAAGCGCAAGTACCTTAGTAGCTTTAGAATCAAGCTTACATAGATTGTTTGGGTTCTATAAAAAAAATATTGACCATATTATAGTTCCTAGTCTATTTTACAAAAAAAAGCTATCTGAGTGGGGATGGGCAGAAGAAAAGTTAGTATATATTCCAAATTATGTCTCTGCTGATAATTTTCTTCCTGAATATAATCCTGGTGATTACTTTCTTTATTTTGGTCGTCTTGCGTCAGAAAAGGGGGTTCTTACCCTAATAAAGGCTGCTCTAAAAACGAATGTCAAACTTCTTATAGTAGGTGAAGGACCAGAACAAGAAATCTATAAAGCAGCTGCAGAATCATCAAGTCAAATTAAGTTTGTAGGTCGCAAGGAAAATGCTGATTTATGGTCAATTGTAAGGTCTGCTAGATGTGTTATTTTGCCTTCTGAATGGTATGAGAACGCGCCCATGTCTGTTCTAGAATCCTATGCACTTGGAAAACCTGTTATTGGAGCACGAATTGGTGGAATAACTGAAATCGTTATAGATAAGAAAACAGGTTATCTATTCCCAAGTGGCGATGTTAATAAGCTGGCAGTTATACTTGAGCGAGTAAATAGTCAATCTAATCAAAGTATTAAAGATATGGGGTATAACGCGAGAAAGTTTGCGGAAGCTAATTTTACAAAAAATCGTTATTTTGATGAAATGTCGGCACTTTATAATTCAATTATCAGTGATTAATATTTTCAATTAGATAACTGACTAGTATCAATTGCTTTGTTTTCTCTACACAATTTATTGTATACATCGACGACATTCTTTGCCATGATAGAATTTGTCCGAAACTTTTCTACATAAGTCCGGCCCTTAATACCCATTTCTTTTGCTATTTGTGGATGCTTAAGCAAATAAACAACTGCATTAGCAAACTCAACTTCACTCCAAGGTGTACATATACCACCTTGACTTTCAGCAATTACTAAACTTTGCTCTGGATGATCATTACCTACAACGGCTTTTCCCATAGCCATGTATTCTATAAGCTTGGTGGGAGAAGTAGATAATAAAATTTGTGTCGGAAAGTAGGGTGACACGCAAACACTAGCTTTTCGAATATATTCCCATGCTTCCGACATAGGTAAATAACCAGTAAAAATTACTGCATGTTCCACTTGTTGCAGTTTGGCCTCTCTAAGAAGGAATTTTTCATCCTCAGGATTTTCTCCTTCACCGACAAATATTAACTTAGCCTGTTTCTCAGACTTCAGAATGTTCTTTAACACTCTTATCAAAAAATCTAACTTTCTTTCACGAATAAGAGTTCCTAAATAGACAATAGATTTATCATCTTTGTTTTTTTCTATTTCGTTTTCATTTTGATCTACACCATAAAATGGGATAACATCTAAATTAACTGATCCAGGTATTGGAGTCATTTTTTTTGATGATATACCGTACGCTTCGATGTCTTTTTTCATCTGTTCGCTTTGAACAAATACATGATCAGAAGCTGGTAGGATAAACTTATAAAGTAATAACTTGAGAAATACACCTCGTAGGTAGTAAATAAATGGGTATCTTGCAACTTTATTTTTTGCAGCATACACGCTTGCTTCAGCATGAGGATATGCAAGCCAATAAACTAATTTACTTTTGGTTAATCTCGCGACAAATATTAAAAAAAAAGCAATGAGATATTTATCCTTGATTTGAATTATGTCATATCGGTTTTTCTTGATCAGCATAAATACTTTCAAATCATTCCTGAGATTTGACCAGTTTTTTACAATACGATCCCATCTTCTTGAACCATCGTTGCTTCTTGCAATAAAAACTGTTCCCGCGCCTTGAACAAGCGTGTATGAGTGTTCGCATGGTTTTTCTGATTGGAGAACCCAATCTATTGAATAGTCATTTATTGCCAGTTTATCCCAGAATATAGCTCGTGCTGCTGGGCGATAAGGTGGATAGGTGTCAGAGGTTACAAATAGAATTTTAAGTTTATGCATGTTATTAAAAAAAGATAGCCGTATCTGATTAACTATAATATCTTCAGCAGTTATACACGATTATTTATCATGCTGTATTGGTGCTGAAAGTATGAATTCTGTGTAGCCACTTGAGTACTAAGTCTGTATCTAGATGTTGCTATGTAACCACTAATATACCAAAATAAATACCCTATAGTGTTATCTTGAAAGATGCTTTTATAGAACAGACTCAAAAAAATTATAACAGTCACTGTAGCCCAGCCTGAAGCAATAGCACCTTCTAATTTGTTTGAAACACTAACATAAATAGAATCTCTAAATATAAAGTAGAGAAAAAGGCAATGTATAAATAACCCTAGCAGACCTATTTCCCATATGTAATCTCCTACTGCTGTCATTCCAAAACCTAATTTTTCACTGTCCTCAGCATATTCGCCTGAAAACCCTTTCATAAATGAATCAGATGCATTTCCTATCCCTAACCCATACACTAAATGCCACTTATCTTCAGATAGATATTGAACAGGCAAGACAATGCTATCAACTTTTCCCAAGACCACACTACCAGGTTTCTGTGTTTTATATAAATAATCCATAAGCTGTTGTTTTTGAGTATAAAATTCAACAATGTCATTGAATCCTTCAGCTCGTGCTTGGCGAAACTCGTTATACACTCCTACAAAAATACTCATAAATATAAATCCAATGAATCCTATTACAGCGAGTCTTTTAAACTTGTCTTCGGATTGAGGTAAAAGAATTATGGGCAGTAATATTGATAGAGGTAAAAAAATAAAAGATACTTTGGTTTCATTTAAAGTTATAGGCACAAAAAGGAAAATTACTAAAAAAATTAATCTCGATAATTTGAGCCTATTTTTGAGAAAAAATCCCATCAGCACAGCAATGACACATGATGAAAGAACAGTTACTAAACCTGATGTGCTAAGCATGCCTGTTACTGGATCGCCCGTGTGCATTTTGTGAGAAAATTGTACAAATCTTTGGTAAATGGTCAAAGGGCACTGTAATATGGCAAACAAAAGAATAACATACATCTGTTTACGCATTTGATTTTCATCAAAACCACAAATAGCAGGCAAGAAAAAGAAGGGTAAATATTTTAGATAATTACGTGCGCCAGCAATTGCTACTCCACTTGACACAGACTCAATAAAAAGACCAGATAAGTAATGAAAAAGCAATATAATCAATAAAAATATGTATTTACCACCAATAGCAATACCTTTATCAATACCAATACGCAGTACTATTATAGTTACGATGATAGCTGAGAACATCTCAGGTAGTATTGTTAAGGCACGAGGAATTATACCTAATTTTAGTGCCAAATAATCAAGTAAGAAGATTAAGGGAATAAAAAGTATTATCATCTTTAAAATCGTATAGTAGAGAAATTTAAAGCGTCTTATCCATACTAACAAATAAACTTTGATAGTGACTTAGAATAAGCACTACAACTCTGATTTAATGGTTACTGATTTTTTAGCTTTACTGTAAAGTGGATAACAAACAGATTCTATATATTTTCTATTTTCTTCAGAAAAATGTGCTTTTTGTAGACTTCGATTATTCAACTTTTGTGCATAATACTCATGGTAATCAAGATTTAAAAAATCATACAATACAGGAAGCAATTCTGTTTTATTTTGTATAAGATCATCATATTCTACAATCATTAAAACATCTTCATTAAGCTTATTCTTTAAGTCAAATACTTGGGAAACTTTAGCATTATAAGAAAGGCTAGCTCGTTTGATTCGAGAAATTCCTAGAGCACCAAATTTTTGATACCTTTCCATTTCTTTTGGTTTTAAAAGCTTAGATCCGCAGTTTTTAAAAAGTCTATTTAATGCTGCTATCTTCCAATTATTTAGCATCGAGTAAACAACTGAATAGGGATTACGGATGACCCATATCATTTTATAATTTTTGTGATCAAAATATTCGTGATAATTGTCGTCAATATAAGTGGTTTGAAAGCAGTGACGCCCTTGATTTTCGCACTGAACACGACCAGCTAATATAAGAGCGGCATCTAGCTCATCATCTTGTCCAAACCAAAAATTGGTCATTCCCTCGCTTTCTGTGATTAATCTAGAAAGAGCCGTAGTTCCCGAACGTTGACAACCAGCAACTAATATTGTGTCAGAAAAGCTATCTAAATTCATTAATAGTTCACATCCATCTACCCTGACACGCCGAGCGAACTGACCCCAGTCTGTTATTTGTATAGTATCGCTTTTCAAAACAGATTGCATAAATTCAAGCATTATTCGTATCCAAGCATGGTATTCAATGTACTAGCTTTCGAATTAAAGTAACTTAAATCATTTTGAGTTAAACTTTCTTTCCACGCATTATCTAACTTAATTTTAGAAGTTTTTGCAAATCTCATATTGTTACCATTAGTAGAATGATGTACTTTTTCTGCAAAATCTAGCATTGATTCTTCATATGTAATATTTAAAAAACGACAAATTTTTTTTAATTCGTTAGAGGGATCTGAAACCAAATTTTCATATCTTACCCATAAAAGATCATCTTTTGCTACATGGTCTTTTAATATAGGTACAGCTCTCCGATAATAAGTTTCCCATGCAACTAGAGCACTACTTCTAGAAAAACCTCTTTTTAATCCTGAATAAAAAACTGCCCGACCGTCACGGGTTAACAAAATCACTTTAACCTTACTTGAATTGTATTTATACAAGTTAGTTGCATCCAAGTAATTTTTAGAAGAATCTACGACCAATGCTACATTCAGCACATCCGCAAATAAATCATAAAGTGTAAATTTATTTTTAATGCCATGGTTGATAGAAGAAAGAAATGGCATGAATATATTTTTTTTTGTGTGCAGGTCTAAGTAATTTATTCCTAGCATCAACTTTCTTTCATAATCATGTAATTTTGTTGCTCTGGACTTATCAACTACGGTAACAGCTTTAAAGTAACCTAAATTGAGTGAGTAAGGATTATTTATAATATCAATATTAAGCTTATTATTTAATTTATGTATAATATCCTGCCAAACCTCGCAAGAACGTACTTTACTTCCACAGCTACATAATGTATTCAATGAAATATTTTTGGGTAATTGAGTTATTTCTCCAAGTGATGCAGCTCTTGAATGGGATCCGATCAGTAGATCAAGGAGGGTTGATCCAGAATGTCCTGCTGAACAAATATATACACAGTTAGCCATAATATGTTTTTAAACTTCTTACTAAATAGCAGCGTATTAGATAAATTTGATGTATTGACCTCTATTTGACTATTGCTGTACTGCTATACAGATAGCGTCAAATCCTCAACTATAGTACTGTCGACAAGTTTCAAGATTTTCATAACTAAAGATCGAAACAATTCAATTACTCCTCAAGTAGACTTTTTTTTATTTTGATATAGGTTTAAAAATGCATTTTCTTCTAACTAATTTAGTAGCTAGAACACCTCGGCAACCAAGAATTCTAATGATTTTTTTATTTATTTCTAGCTCTGAACAATGCTTCATTAGCTACCTGTTTTTTCGAACCACACATTTATTAAACTAATTGTGGTTTTAAAAGATCATTGACGCGCACTCTGGTCAAAATCCATTCTGTATACTTTTGTGGCTTCATCCTGACCAACATAAACAACTTTCTCTGATTGACTTTTAATAAAATCTTTAATATCTCGATTCAATGCCTGAGTACTACTAAGCATGCGGGATGATGCCACCAACCATATTCGACGATTGCTGTTTTGTTTCAAAACACGCTTTAATTCTTCAAGACTCGTTATCAAAGGAGTACCCACATAGATATCATGTAGTTCTCCCTCATTAAGATATACCTGTCTGTCATAGATGTCTGTTCGAACCCAGTAATCTGCTCTTCCAATATAGTTAAACTGCTCGCGTGAATCTAAAACAATGACTAAATCGTTGTCTTTAAGGTTCTCTTTTACATAAAGAGCGGGCGTTTTTTGATCTGGATAATAGTTTAAATTCACCATGCCATATAAAAAGCTGTTTTTACCATATTCACGTTGAGTAAGATACCAAGCTTGCGCAGGATTTAGGTCTGTCATTAGCAAAAATGCAATTATTATAAAAGTTACGAAACCGCTTGCAGCATTACTCTGTAATAATGATTTAACTCTATGCCAATAAAACTGTGACACCTTTTCATTGTTTCGAAGTATTGTTAAAAATAAATCAACTAATGGTTTCCAGTTAATTATTCCTATAGCAACGAGCATAAAGTATAAGATATCTAAATGAAGCACATAACGGAAACTATTATAACGGGAGTCAATTAGACCTGTTGCAAAAACAGGCAACAAGAATGCGAATAACAAGAATGTGGCATTTAGATTTCTGGGTTGCTGTGATGCCACATGAAATGTCCACGCAAAACCCATCATGGCTAATATTGACATGAATGGACGTTCTAACACAAACACCCAAACGACATAGAAGTTGGGATAATCCAAAAGGGTTTTTACGACTTGATTAAAACGATTACTTTCGCCCACCAACACATAGTGGTCTGAATTTATAAATATAAGACCAAAAACAGTCCATAGCAAAAAGGTCACTAATGCAAAATAAATTAATTTTCTGGTTTCATATTTTTTGAGAGCATAAAGTCCTACGTTTTGATGTAGCAAATAAAGCATGAAACAACTTAATACTAAATTGTACTGATGAAAATAACATAGCATTACAAACAAAAACAACAATATGTAAACAATTTTACTTTTGTCTGCATTTGTTTTGAAGTACAAAAAACTAGATACAAAGTAAGCGATTGAGATAACAGCAAATGCAAAAGATGACACTCTGTATAGAATTTTAATCAATTCTGGATTTGGCAACAGAAAGTGGTTGATAACTTTATTAAAAACACTGCTTATTTGATAATAAATTGAAGGTTGTTTTCCCAATAATTGATTTGCGATTTCAACCGATTCTTGATAAAAATAGTAAGGGATCCTCATATTGCTTTGTATAAATTTTACCCAAAACAAAAAGAAGAAGATCACAACCACAAAGTTAATCAATAAATTCAAATAGTTTTTATACTTACACTCTTTAATAAATATTGGAAACAAATAAAGTATTGCTAATGAAAAACCAAGTTGATGTATGGTTATTGTAAATAGCGCAAGGAACAAAACAATATATTTATGATTTGCATTTACATTTTCTATATAAAAATAATAAAAGTAATAAACTGTTAGGATATAGAAAAACGCGAAGGGTGCGTACATGCGGGCATTCCTCGCCATCTCTATTTCCCAAACTGAAAAAGCTACAAACGTAGCTACTAAAATACCAACTACCCTTCCAAAAAATTTTGCAGAAACAAAGTATGCTAGAGGTACTGTTGCTGCACTAAAAAGTGCTGCAGGTAAACGTAAAGAAAATTCACTAAATCCTAAGAATTGAGCGGATAAAGCATGAAAATATAGAAATATACCGGAACGCGGATAGATCATTCCTGTGGGAAATAGAGGATAACCGTTCTCTAAAATCGCTTTTGTGGCGAGTGACGTAAGATCTTCATCCCATCTAAATCCAAGATCGCCTAAATTTTTTAGACGTAAGTAAAGACCAATAGCAGTTATTAATATTAATGCAATGATGGTTTTTGTGTTATCAAAAAAGTTATTTATCTGTTTCATGGCTAACAAATTTTAATGTATATTGGTTTTGTTTGTTGCACAAAAGGGTGGTATGAGACGGTACGCAGCCGCAACCATGGTACGATTTTAATAGTTATGAAAGAATCTACCAAAACCGTCTATTGTCTGCGTAACTGGCCAGAGTATAACGCAGCCTTGAAACGGCATGGAAGCCTCAGAAGCTGTTTCAAAACCGGCTCATGTCCGCCACTCGGCGTTACAGCACCTTCTCTGCTGCTCATTTACCTTATGTAAACTGCGCTGCTCGAAAGCACTGCGCCTTGATTCAGCCAACGTCGCAAGTTCTTGAAACAACTTCTCAGTGTGTGGCTCGATGAAGCTGTCGCTGACGGATGGTATGCGAAGGGCGCAACCAAGGGGGAGCAGTGAGCCTATTGTCTACAGCAACCTAACCATAGTTGCAATAGTGGGTAGTGTATTCGGCCAGCCGGGGCGTCAAGCGACTAAGTTAGTTAAATCATGTAAATTTTTTTCAGAAATGTGTTGGCAAGTATAGCAGCAGCGGCTCGATTGCACTCCATCAACTATCGATCAAATCCTTCGGATAGTGGCGAGGAACTTCTATGCTTATCGTGCTTACCTCGTCTCATAGTTTGGTGGTACTTTCTATGAAGCAGGTAAGCACGATCCGTGCTCATTGCCTTGCTCAGGGGGTTTTAAAATAGGTTTTAAGAGGTCAATCCGAATTTACCCCTAAACCAAATGATAGTTAAATAAAAAATCTAGTATCTTGCCCTCCGCTGCGGACGTTCAGTTCTCGGACGCGCCTCGTTGACTTTTAGATCTCTTCCCTTTATTGGGCTTGCATTAAGCGCTTTTATCGCTTCTTCGGCCTCGGATTGAACAGGCATCTCCACAAAACCAAATCCTTTCGACTGGCCCGAATACTTATCTGTAATAATGTTTACACTTGATACTTCTCCATACTCAGCAAAAAGTTCTTTAAGTTCATCTTCTGTCAAACGGTAAGATAAGTTACCAACGTAAATATTCATCTTTCGCTTCTCAAAGCATGTGTGTTGATTGAGAAAACGCTGCTGCATAACCAACGACACAAATTAAACAACAGCAATCAGCCAACATTTGGCTAATTCATAGTATCTGTAATCAGTATCTGTAACGTCTGAACGAATCGGTATGATAATTTGCTGCGTGTTCATCTGAGGCGCTTTGCGATATGTTTATGATTTATCGTTAAAATGAAGTCATTTTGTTGAATCGTTTTAGCAATCTTGTTGAAATCGCTATTACGTTAGAGAGCTCCCCCTCGGCTTTGAATCGCCGGGAAAAAATATATTAAATAAGAACAGAGGAGATTTGCTAAATTTGTGGCAAGCGGGATAGGAACATCATCGCTGGAACGGCAAATTTGTAGTTTTTTGCGCCTAAATTGCCTACTTCCTTTATTAATCTGTGCACGCCTTCGCACCCTACATTGCCTCATACTAAATTTTGCTCGGATAAACGAATTATGAGCGGTTTTTTCTAAAACCGCTATAACTCCTATTAAAAGATGCCTTTTGATAAAAATTAATGGCACACCACTGCTTTTATGTATGCAAGCTAATTATTATTGTATATCAATACTACTTGTTATAGCTGAATTTACAGGGCTTGCAACCATGCTTCTAGACAGCGAGGTCCTTGTTTTTCTAAGATCGGCCCCCAATGAGCGCTGGCGGTGCGAAGCTGGGTAACGCTAATTTGAGGCGTTGCGGCAATTTCTCCAGTATGACCGATAAACCAGCGCTCCAAACCTGCAACCGTTACTTCGGGATGAAATTGCAAGGCTAAAACCGTGTTACCCCAGGCAAAACCCTGGTTCTCGCAAACATCCGTTGAGGCGAGCCGTACTGCGTTAGTAGGCAAATCGAAGGTGTCGCCGTGCCAATGTAAGACAGGGGTCAGATCAGGCGCCAGAAAGCGAAGACACGAGGTTTTCCCAGCGGGTGTTAACCGCAAAGGCGCCCATCCGATTTCTTTATGGGATCCGGGGTAGACCCGAGACCCTAGGGCGCGGGCTATCAGTTGGCTACCTAAACAAATACCTAAGGTAGGTTGCTTTTGACTAAGACGCCGGTCTAAAAGGCGTAACTCATCGTCTAAAAAGGGGTAGTCATGGGTATCGTTAGCGCTTATCGGGCCACCCAATACCACTAACAACTCGGGATCACAGGCATCAACTTCGGCAAGATCCTCGAGACCTGCCTCCACATAGCGAATATTGTATCCCTGGGCCTGCAAAGGTGCTGCGAAGGAGCCCAGATCCTCAAAGGCCACATGACGGATAACAAGTGCTGTTTTCATAACGTCAAACTTCCAGGTTCAGGGTACATGTTGCTTAGTGGGAAATAGCGAAAATCGATAATCAATGATACGACAATGGCAGTCAAATATTTTCATAACGATTTACTGCTTTATCCTGCTGCATGTGATACAAGTTGGCATAAAAACTCTTACGAGTCAGCAGTTCCCGGTGTGTCCCCAGCTCGACAATTTTTCCTTTTTGTAGCACCACAATCCGATCGGCGTTTTCAATGGTGGAGAGGCGATGGGCAACGATAAAAGCCGTGCGTCCTTGACGTAAGACCTCAAGGGCTTGTTGTACATGACGCTCGGACTGGGTATCTAGGGCGGAGGTAGCTTCATCGAGAATCAAAATAGGCGCATTCCTGAGCAGCGCCCGGGCAATGGCTACACGCTGGCGTTGACCCCCCGATAAGCGCATACCATTTTCACCGATCAGGGTGTCCAATCCTTCCGGAAACGCCTGGATGAACTCCAAGGCATAAGCCCCTTCCGCAGCTCGCTCAATGGCAGCTTTGCTGACCTCAGCTTGTGCCCCATAACTGATATTGGCAGCTAAAGTATCGTTGAACAGCACAATATTTTGCCCCACGTAGGCTATGTTGGCGCGTAGATCAGCCAACTGCAGCGAGGTAGTGTCGATGCCATCTAATAAAATACGACCTTGGGTCGGATCATAAAAGCGCGGTATTAGCCCTACTAAAGATGTTTTACCACTACCGGACGGGCCTACGATGGCGATGGTTTCCCCTGGCTGCACCTCAAAATTGAGCTGCTGCAGCACGTTTTCCTCATTGGTTCGGTACTGCAAACTGACATCCTGAAAACGTACCCTACCCTGAACGCGACCCAGAGTATGGGTGCCTTGGTCTCTTTCTGCAGGCTCATCGAGTAAAGCGAAAATACTTTCAGCCGCCGCCAGTCCTCGCTGCAAAGGTTCATTGATTTTCGTTAAACGTTTGAGAGGCGATAGCAGCATGGCCATAGCCCCAAACAGGGAAACAAAACCGCCCACGGTGATTTTGTCGGCTGCCGATTGCAAAGAAGCGATATAGATCACCGTGGCCAACCCCGCCACCGCGAGAAACTGCACGATGGGCACACTGGCCTGGGAGGCTACCGCCAGTTTGACGTTATAGCGTCTTACCCAGTTGTTAGTCCGTTGAAAACGCTGAGCTTCATAGGTTTGAGCACCGTGCATTTTAATAACTCGATGGCCCTGAATAGCTTCATGAATAAGACGATTGAGCTCACCCATAACGGTTTGCAACTCGCCACTCAAACGACGCAGACGTTGGCTTACCAAACGCATCACCAGCACAATGCTGGGCGCCACTAAAAAAGCAATTAAAGCAAGTTTCCAGTTCAGGTAAAAAATCCACAGGAGCAGCCCTAGCACAGCGACGCTATCCCGCACTAGCGTCACCACCGTTTGGGTAGAGGCGCTCATTACCTGGGTGACATCATAGGTTAATTTCGAGAGCAAGACACCACCCGGAGTATTGTCAAAGCGCTGGGTAGGCAATAACAAAAGCTTATTAAACAATGCCTCCCGTAAATCCATGACCACCCGGTGAGCCACCCATTGCATAGCCACCACCCCGATAAAACTAGCGATGCCGCGGACCAAAAACAATCCCGCTAATAGCAAAGGCATGAGTGTAATATAGGTAGGATCTTTGGCTACGAAACTGCCGTCTAAGAGAGGCTTGATGAGGGCAGGTACAGCTGGCTCGGTGGCGGCATAAAGCAAAATGCCCAGCAATGCGATGGCAAAAACCGCTGAGTAAGGTTTTACGTAACGCAGCAAGCGTAGATAAAGATCCTTATTGTTCATTGCACTCTCTCAGGGAGACTCGCCATCAGCTATGGTAGGATAACCATCGGTTTAGGCATTAAAACGTTATCCATGCAGATTCGTATTCCCGATTTTACCCAGGCTCATGTCTTGATTGTTGGCGATGTCATGCTAGACCGGTACTGGTATGGCAGTACATCCCGCATTTCTCCAGAAGCCCCGGTACCGGTGGTCAAAGTTACCCAGGTGGAGGAACGTCCGGGCGGCGCCGCCAATGTCGCCGTCAATATCGCTACCCTGGGCGGTAAAGCACGGGTGCTAGGCATCACGGGTGCAGACGCGGCAACCCATAGTCTAGAACAGAAACTGGCCTTATTGGGTATAGAAAGGGATTTTCTGCGCCTAGAGCAACATGCTACTATTACCAAACTGCGGGTATTAAGTCGGCATCAGCAACTACTCCGGATGGATTTCGAGGACGGCTTTTCAGGCATAGGGCCAACCGCGCTACAGTCTCGTTTCACGGCCCATTTGCCAGAAGCTCATGTGGTGGTGCTGTCTGATTATAACAAAGGCGCTTTACCCAATCCCCAAGATTATATTGACCAAGCCCGTGGCGCTAATCGACCGATCCTGGTAGACCCAAAGGGTTACGATTTTTCGGGTTATCGAGGGGCAACCCTCATTACCCCTAATCGGGCTGAGTTGGAAACCGTGGTGGGCACCTGTCGTAATGAGGCGGAACTGGTGGATAAAGGCGCTCGGCTACGCCAAGATTTGCAACTTGAAGCCCTGCTGATTACCCGCAGTGACCAAGGGATGACCCTATTGCAGCAAGATCATGATCCGCTCCATCTGCCAGCACGGGCCCGCGACGTTTATGATGTAACGGGTGCTGGGGATACGGTGATTGCCAGTTTAGCAGCGAGTCTAGCGGCTGGTTTAAAATTGCCCGCCGCCACCGCTCTTGCCAATCTAGCAGCCGGCATTGTGGTGGGAAAGCTAGGGACCGCAGGCGCGACTGTCTCGGAGCTGCACCGTGCCTTGTATGAATACCATGAACCACCGCGGGGAGTGCTTAGTACAGCACAACTTTTGCAAGCGGTGGCAGACGCCAAAACCCATGGCGAAACCGTGGTGATGACCAATGGCTGTTTTGACATTCTCCACGCCGGTCATGTGGCTTATTTAGAACAAGCTCGGCGTTTGGGTAACCGATTGATTGTAGCAGTTAATGACGACGCCGGAGTATGTCGTTTAAAGGGTCCTAACCGGCCCATTCATTCTCTGCAGCAGCGTATGCAGGTGCTTGCCGGGTTGGCAGCCGTTGATTGGGTAGTGCCTTTCAGTGAAGACACCCCAGAGCAACTTATCTGCCAGATCAAACCCGATTATTTGGTTAAGGGCGGCGATTATAATATTGCTGACATCGCGGGCAGCCGCTGTGTTCAGGAAGCAGGGGGTCAAGTGCTGGTTATGGATTATATGGCAGACTGTTCCACTAGCAACACCATCGAGCGGATTTACAAAGGTTATCAACCTTTATAAGCTCAACTGATTTAATGCGTCGCCTTTATACCCTCCTTTTTTATCTGGCTATGCCTTTGGTGTTAGCCCGTCTTTATTGGCGTGGCCAGTCAAACCCAGATTACCGGCGGCGCTGGCGCGAACGCTTTGGATTCTGTCATTCTTTGTCAGACATGGGGTGTATTTGCGTACATGGCGTTTCTGTGGGAGAAGTTCGCGCCGCACTTCCCCTCCTAAAGGCTTTACAAAAGCGTTATCCAAAACAACCGTTGTTGGTCACTACCACAACACCCACCGGTTCTAGGCAGGTTATTGCCTCTTTAGACAATCAAGTTCAGCATGTCTACTTGCCCTTTGATCTACCAGGATCAGTACGGCGGTTTGTCACCCGAGCTAAACCGCAACTCGTTATCATTATGGAAACCGAGTTGTGGCCCAACTTGTTTTACCATTGCGCAAGAGCAAAAATCCCCCTTATCGTAGCCAACGCCCGATTATCGGAACAATCCGCCCAACGTTACCGCCAGGTCGCTGGTTTGACGCATCAGCTATTGGGCTGTACTTCTCTCATTGCCGCACAGACAAAGGCGGATGCTATCCGCTTCCGTCAGCTAGGTGCGCCTCACGTCCAGGTGATGGGTAGTTTAAAATATGAAATGATCCTGCCTGACAATTTACCTGAGCAAGGATGCGCTTTGCGCCGCCTCTTAGGCAAGGAGCGGCCTATATGGATTGCAGCTAGCACCCATGCCGGTGAAGAAGTTTCTATTTTAGAAGCTTTTCGTATTCTGCAAAGAGCTTTACCCAAGACCTTGTTATTGTGGGTTCCACGGCACCCGGAGCGCTTCAAACCGGTTGCCAAGCTTTGTCAGCAACATGGCCTTAAAGTTATTAAACGTAGCGAAAATCGTCCTTGCGACAGTGCTAACCAGGTTTTTTTAGGCGACAGCATGGGCGAATTGCTGTTATTTTATGCCGCCGCCGATGTGGCTTTTGTGGGCGGTAGTTTGGTGCCTATAGGGGGTCATAATGTGCTAGAACCCGCACTTTTGGGGTTGCCATTAGTGTTCGGACCCCATATGTTTCATTTTTTAGAAGCAAGTCGTCAGTTATTAAAAGCTCAAACGGCTTGGCAAGTGACGGATGCCCAGGAATTAGCCAGGGTGGTTGAATACCTGTTGCGTGACCCCACAATTAAACAAGCTCTAGGCCAGCGCAGTATCGCTGTGGTGACTTCGCAACGGGGCGCATTGCAGAAACTACTGGGTCATATTGGCAGATTTTATGGGCAACTGTGTGACTAGACCGATTAGCTCGCCTAAGAATATTTTTCTTAAAATGCATTCTAAGTTTTTAATACTTTAAATTAAATTAAGGCTCAGATGGAGCAACTTTCATGAACCATTTTGGATTTCCCCTTGAAACCATTGTGATTTTCTTCGGCGTTATTGCCGTGTCTGTATACGTGGATCTGCACGCCCACCGCAAACAGACTGAAATCACCTTTAAAGATGCGTGTATTTGGTCGTTGTTTTGGATCAGTCTAGCTATTGCTTTTTACTTTTATCTCTGGATTCGCTTCGAAAAAAACTGGGCTGATCTGTATCTTACAGGTTATGTATTAGAAAAGTCTTTGTCCGTAGACAATTTGATTGTTTTTATGGCTATTTTTTCTTCGTTTGCCATCAAAGGTATTCTGCAACACCGGATACTTTATTGGGGTATTATCGGCGCCTTAGTCTTTCGCGCTATCTTTGTGGTGATCGGCACATCGCTTTTCTATGCCTCTGCCTGGGTGGGTTTTCTATTTGCCGGGATTGTGGCCTGGAGCGGTTGGAAAATGCTCACCAAAGGCGATGACGAGGAAGATATCGAGGATTATTCTCATCACTGGTCGGTACGTCTTACTGAACGCATAATGCCTATTTTTCCACGGCTTCATTTGGAAAGGTTTTTTATCACTCAAGCGGTGGTCAGAGATCTTCAGGAAGCCGATCCGTCCATCAAAATCTCACGTCCCGCGGCAATTTTTGCAACACCGGCTTTCCTTTGTCTGATGGCCATCGAAACCTCTGACATCATGTTTGCTTTTGATTCGGTACCGGCAGTTATTGCCGTCACCCAAGAACCTTTGCTGGTTTATGCGGCGATGATTTTCGCGATTTTGGGTCTTAGAAGTCTTTATTTTGTGCTAGCTTCCCTAACCAAATACCTTATTCATCTTGAAAAAGCTGTGATTGGACTTCTCTTTTTTATTGCCGCTAAATTGGCTATTCAGTCGTGGAACCATGCCATTGGCGATACAGGGCTTCATATTTCAGCTAATGCCAGTCTGTTTATCGTGTTGGGTATACTCACCCTTGGCGTGGTGGCCTCGTTTGTTTTCCCCGACAAAGATGAAGCCAAAGAAGGCACTTAAAGCGCATCAATCGAGGGGTCCAATTATCTCTTATCGCTTGGCTGTCAACGGATAACTGCGGCCCTTCCAAGAGGAGGGCCGACCTCGTAACCAGCGTATTAAAGCCTGCCACTGAATCACCAACAGAAGTAATATTCCTAACGGGTGCAGTAGAGCGCTGTCCAACGGTTGGCGAAATCGTCGCACCATGATCAAGGGGGGGATATAAACCAGTAAACTGGCGACCAAAGCCACACTGGTCGCTGCAAGGGATAAGACGCCTGCCAAACCCGCCACCAAAAGCACTAATGGCGCAATCTGTCCCATCACCAAAAGCAGGGTCATGGGTCCGATGACGCCGGGTGCGGCCATGCCTTCAATGGCGTTTTTACCCAAGCCTTGCCAAACCTCCCTAGCATTGTGATACATACGGCAGCTGGCGTAGGCGGAAGCATCGAATAGATCGGTATGTAGCCCAGCGCGGCGAAACGCCCGCGGGAGTTGGATGCCATCATGGAGGCTAGTGCGTACCGCAGCGTGGCCTCCCACCTGGTGATAAGCCTCTTGCCAGACCAAAACAAACTGACCGCAGCCTGCGCCATAGCCAGGTTTTGAACTACGCCGCATGGCACCCATAGGTAAAAAACCCAGCAATACAAAATGGATCAGGGGAATCAACAACCGCTCTAACCAAGTAACGGTCACTTGATGGGGAAAACCACTGATCATGGCAGCGCGGCTGTTCTTCAATAGCCTGACAGCGTAAGCCAAGGCTTCAGGAGTCAGACGCACATCAGCGTCGATAAACACCAGGATTGGATGATGCGCCAATTCAGCCAGGGTAGCGCAGGCATGTTGTTTACCACACCAATCCGGCGGCAGCGGTTTACCTCGGGCCAGCCGCACCCGGCTATCTTCGGCGACCAAGCGTTGCATGCGCTCATAGGTTGCATCTTGTGATCCATCATCTAGCACCACCAACTCCAGCTCAACACCGCGGCTCGCCAATACGGCGCGCACCGCGTCTTCGATGGTGTTTTCCTCGTTACGAGCCGGTATCAATACGGACACAGGTTCTAAATCGGCATCGTTACCAAGAGTAGACAAGTCACCGGTCGGCATATGCTGACGAAATAGCGTCAAGTTGTGGAAAAACATCAAAGTGGGTATCGATGCGCAAATCAAAGCTGCCAAGGCTAAAATCATATCAAGGCTCATAACGATCTTGTCCTCGCGATTCTGCTGTTGAATGTGACTCAGGGCGCTTCGACTCATGGCCATGGGCTGCATGGAAGCGTTGACCCCGTAGCCAAGCCCGACTACGCCGCCAAACGTCGTAGATACCCCCGACACCGACATGTCCTTCCAGCAAGTTATCAAAGTCAGCTGGCGAACGTGCTTGGGCCTGCAGGGCAAGGGCATCTTGGGTCGCTAGCAAACGCTCGCTGAGCAGCGCTGTATAGCCAGCAGGACGCAATTTCGAAGCTTGAGCCGGAGAAAAGGGTTCGCCAAAGCGCGCCAACGCTTCCGGTAGCCGCTCTTCCCAAAAGAGATATTCCAGCGCCAGGGGCACAAACCAGGCGTGTTGTAAGCGCTGCGCCAGATGCCCTAGCCCTGGCGCTAGTTGTAACGGTCGCTCGCGGGGATCACTGAAACGGCCTTGCGGGGTCAACCATAAAGCGCCCTGGGGTTCACCCGCCAGTTGATCCGCTGCTGCCAGTAAACGCTGTCCCCCGCGGGGACCGGGTTCAACCCCAAAAAAACCCAGCTTCGCGAAAAATTGATAACGCATGAGCTGGGCCTGTTCAATCACCGCCCAATGATGCCGCTGGGATAGCCGTTCACTGGCCACTAATAACCCCACCAACGGATCCCACCAAGCGGGATGATTCAGATAGATTACCAACGGCGCCGCCACATCCGGCGGATCAGCACCCCGCGCTAAACGCACGGCATGGAAATGACGCTTTAGGTAATACTTTGTATAACGGGTAAAGTATTTTAATAACCGGGCCGAGGGGGTAGTCAGGGGCGCCGGTGAATCGGTAGTGGTCACAAAGCCGCCTCAATGGGTCTATCGAACACCTGTCGTAAACTGCTATGGTCGCTGTCCAAACAATCAGCGGCGATCCAACCCGACATCAGCGCCATGGGCATACCCGGTCCAGGATGGGCAGCGCCGCCCCCCAGATAGAGTCCTTTAATCTCAACACTACGGTTGGCAGGTTTAAAAGCACCGGTCCAACAGCCGTGGCTCGCCAACCCGTAAATGGCCCCCTGCAACACCTGATAGCGATCATGGATATCCTGGGGCGTCAGCGCGGCTTCAAAGGCAATGTTATCCTCTAGATCTTTTAAACCCGCCACTTCCGCAAGTTTATGGAAGATAACCTGGCGATACTCCGGCAATAGTTGTGTCCAGTCCTGCCCTGGGCGCAAGTAAGGAGTATGCACCAGGATATAGAGGCTCTCGCCACCGGGGGGTGCCACAGAAGGGTCTGTAACCGCAGGGGCACAAAGGTAACAGGTGGGGTCTGGGGCAGGTTTACCCTCTCGGTAAATAGCGTCGAATTCAGCTTCTGGGTCGGTAGAAAATACAAAGTTATGGTGCAACAGATGATCATAACGGCGCTTTAGACCTAAGTACAACACCACACCCGAACAGGCCGGTTCAAATTCCCGGGTACGGTATTCTTCCACGTCTTTCTCGTGATCCCCAATCAGTTCCCGATAGGTACGTACTGCATCGCTATTGGCCACCACCGCCGCTAGGGGAACCTCACCTTGATCGGTTTCGATACCCCGCACAGTACCGTTTTCGGTAAGTATTCTCTGTACTTGCACACCCGTTTGCACCTCTACGCCTAGTTCTTCGGCTAGTTTGCGCAACGCCTTAGGCACTGCTGCAGTGCCACCCCGGGGATACCATACGCCTTCACCGGTTTGCATATGGGCGATACCACATAAAACCGCTGGCGATGCATCTGGTGCCGAACCCACGTATTGAGTAAAGTGATCCACTAACTGCGCCGCACGAGGATCTTTAATATGCTCGCGTACCGTTTGAGAAACGCTGCGGCCAAAACGCATGGCGGCTAAATCAGCTAGTACCGACATGGAAAAAGTGTTCTTAACATTGAGAGTATCTTTAACGGAACCTACTGAACGCCATAAAAAATAATTATCAGAGATACGGCGCAGCCGTTCCGACAATTGCATAAACCGTAAATAACCTTTGTCTAATTTCTTACCTGGCGCGAATGCCGCCAGATTATTAGCCATAACCTCAGGGTCGCGTTGTAAATCAATCTTCGAACCGTCGGCAAAAAAACAACGCCATTGGGGATCCAAAGGCATCAGCTCTAGGTACTTTTCTAAATCACGGCCCGCTTCTTGAAAGATACGCCGTAACACCGAGGGCATGATCAATATGGTTGGCCCCATATCAAACTGATAGCCTTGTTCGTTGAGCACCGCCGCCTTACCACCGAGCCAAGGGTTGCGTTCAAAAAGAGTAACCTGATGACCCCGTGCGGCTAACGTACAAGCCGCGGCAAGCCCGCCGAGTCCGGCACCTATAACCCCAATCTTGCTTGCAGGTATTGTCATAATTATATTCTCCGTTGAAAGATGACTAGGGAGCGCTGCGGGCGTATAAACCGACGGCGCGTAGCATCTGCATCACGTTTAAGCGCGGCGGCGCAACGGGTTCTGACCAGGGGACACCGACGCCTAGCTCTTCGCACAACAGCCTGGCGCTGATCTTAGCGGACTCAAAAATGGTCGGCAAGCCGCTCCCCGGATGGGTGCCACCCCCTACTAAATAGACCGAATCCAGATCCTCAAAACGGTTGCGGGGACGCCGATGCAACATCTGCCCAAAATTGTGAGCTAAGTTAAAGGTAGCGCCCCGATAAATGCGATAATCCTGTTCCCACTGCAGCGGCGTGATACGACGCTCGAAGCGTATTCGGTCAGTAACCCCGGTAAAACCCACCTTGGCAATCTGCTCCAGGGCCACGGCACGATAGCGATCCTGCTCCCGCTCCCAATCGATGGCGCCGGTGCGATGGGGCACCGGCAACAATACATACAGGGTGCTATAGCCTTTAGGGGCTAAAGTAGGATCGGTGACGCTGGCGTTTTGCACGTAAAACGCTGGATCCTCAGGGAGCACATGCTCGTATTCCAGCTGTTCCAGATTACGCTGATAATCCACCGGCACATAAATCGTATGATGGGGCTGCTCTGCATAACCGCCCTTCAAGCCTAAGTAAAGCATAAAGGTGGAACAGGAGTAACGCTTGCGGGCAATATTACGGTTGCGCCAACGCCGGCGTAGATGATCTGGCACTAGGTTAATCATAGCGCTGGCAAAATCGGCGTTGATCACCACGGCATCGGCGGGATAGTGACCATTATCGGTATCCACGCCCACCGCTCGGCGACCCTTAAAACGCACCTGCCGGACAGGTTCATTGACCTTAATCTCGATACCGTTTTCCTGGGCCACTCGGGCTGTCACATCCATCAAATTTCCACAACCGCCAATGGGATGAAAGACCCCGTGGTGGTACTCGATAAACGGTAAGATGGAAAAGAGGCTGGGACAACGTTGGGGTGTCATGCCTAGATAAAGGGCCTGAAAAGAAAACGCCATGCGTACCCGAGGATCATCAAAATATTGAGCAAGCTCTCCCTGCAGATAACGCCAAGGTCTTAGCAACGGCAATAACGTTAACAATTTATGATCCAGTAAAGCGCGGGGGGATAAAAACGGTTTTGCCAAAAAAGGCTGAAATTGTTCGAATTTTAATAGATTGTCTGCAAAAAAACGGGGTAGCGCAGCGGCATCGTGGGGCGCTAACTTTGCTACTTCCTGGGTCAAACGCTCTAAATCAGCCGTCGCATCCAATTTGCCCCCCGCGCCATACACCACACGGTACATGGGATCGAGCTGGACCATTTCAAGTTCATTTCGCAGCTGTGTCCCTACACTTTGATAAATTTCATCCAGTGCTTGCGGGTAAAGGAAAAAGGTGGGTCCGGTATCAAAGCGAAAGCCATCAGCTTCATAGCTTGAAGTACGCCCGCCAACCCGATCCCGCGCTTCTAATACCGTAACCTGCAAACCAGCGGCGGCGAGAAGTAGCGCAGTGCCCAAACCGCCGGGGCCGGCGCCGATGATTACTACCTGTTTAGTCATGACCTGTGCCCTTCAGTATCCTATATTATTGTGTTCATTAAACTATAAAGTCTCTGGGAAACATCGCTGGTTAACAGCAGTCTAAGCGAGCTTAACAATACTCATACAAAACTCATACAAGGCTATTTCGATGGACCCTTTAAAAAAAAAATAGTTGCGCCCTTGCGGCATACGTTTGCCAGTGGTCGCACTCGATCCCTGTCATGGCGGAAAGCTCAACTAGATCATCTGCGGGTGTTTTTGCAAGAGCAAGAGACCCCTATCGCGGAAGCATTATACGCTGATCTTGGCAAACCCGGGTTCGAAGCTTGGCTCACGGAGATTAGCGCTACCCGCATGGAAATCGAATATGCGCAAAAACATCTTAAACAGTGGTTACGACCCCAGCGAGTGAGCACTGCCCCCCCTAACCAACCGGGGCGTAGTTTCTGTATTGCCGAACCGCTGGGGGTGGTGCTTATCATGGCGCCTTGGAATTACCCCCTGCACCTGGCCTTAGCCCCGCTGGTCAGCGCTTTGGCTGCCGGCAACTGCGTTATCGTCAAGCCGTCCGAGTTAGCCCCCCACTGCGCCTCATTGCTGGCCACACTTTTACCCAATTACCTCGACCCAGAAGCGGTAAAAGTTGTGGAAGGCGGGCCTGATAGGGTAGTGAGTTTGTTACAGGAACGTTTTGACCATATTTTTTTTACCGGCAGCCAGGCCACGGCACGTCGGGTTATGGCTGCCGCGGCCCAGCACTTAACGCCGGTGACTTTAGAATTGGGGGGAAAAAACCCTTGTATTGTGGATCGCTCTGCTGATCTTGAAGTGGCCGCTCGGCGCATCGCTTGGGGTAAATTTTTGAACGCCGGGCAGACTTGTGTCGCACCTGATTATCTATTGGTGGATGCGGCTCTTGAAACCCCTTTGATAGCGGCTTTAAAAATCGCTTTAGAAAAATTTTACGGGGTTGATCCTCTGGAAAGCGGTGACTTTCAACGGGTCGCCAACCGTCGTCAGTTCGATCGTTTGAGCACCTTACTTAAAGAGGGTGAGGTGGCCTATGGGGGCAAAACAAAACCTGAGCAACTCTACATAGCGCCCACTTTGCTGCGTCAGGTGGCGCTTGATGCCCCCATTATGGAGGAAGAAATTTTTGGTCCTATCTTGCCTATACTGCCCGTGTCTAACTTAGATGCGGCGCTAGCCTTTGTAAGTGATCGTCCTAAACCCCTGGCTTTGTACCTGTTTAGTCAGGACAAAACGGCTCGTCAACAAGTTATCGCAACCACCAGTTCCGGAGGCGTATGTATCAACGATGTGGTCATGCAGCTGGTGGGGCCACAGTTACCTTTTGGTGGCGTGGGTGCAAGCGGTATGGGCGCCTATCACGGTCATACCGGTTTTGAAACTTTTAGTCACCGTAAAAGCGTGCTGATGAAAACAACACGCTTTGAGTTACCTCTTCGTTATCCACCCTACGGGCGTTTTTACCAGCGTTGGCTAAGGCGATTGATATAGAACTGTGCTTTATAGTGTATTTAACTATCCTGGATTGGCTGCCAACGGCTAGCCAAGTCTTGAGCGCGAGAAATTTCCTTACTGCTCATTTGTCGCGCAATTCTATTGAGAGGATCTGTAGCCCTACCGTAGCCTGTCGAAGCTGCCAAATTTAGCCACATATGCGCCCTCACATAATCCTTAATGACACCCCGACCATTAGCATACATGATGCCTAGACTAAATTTAGCTAATGACAAATCTTGATTAGCCGCCCGGTGAAACCAGCGAAAGGCTTGGCCGTCGTCTTGTTCAATCCCGTGTCCCAGGGCATAACCAATCCCCAACAACAATTCGGCTAGAGATAAACCTTGCTCAGCCGCCTGGCGATACCAGGCGATAGCCTGGGCGCTGTCTTGAGCAACGCCTCGACCGTCCGCATACATAATGCCTAAGTTAAGTTGCGCCATGGGCAAACCCTTTTCGGCAGCCTGCCGATACCATTGCGCCGCTAGCTTGTCATTACGGGCTACACCTTGACCTTTAGCATACATAATCCCTACATTAAATTGCGCTTTTGGGTGATTGTTTGAGGCCGCTTTGCGATACCAGGCCAGGGCTTTTTGGTAGTCCTGTAAAGTGCCTTGACCATAGGCATACATCTCGCCTAGTTGAAATTGCGATTCCCTATGGCCTTGATCAGCGGCTTTACGATACCAGTTAAGGGCTTCTCTATCGTTTTGCGCTATCCCCAGACCCGCGGCATAGCGGGTGGCCAATTCATACTGAGCGTCCTGATGGCCTTGCTCAGCCGCAGCTTGGTACCAGTACGTCGCTTGCTCTTCATCCCGGACCACGCCTAACCCTTTGCCATATAAATTTGCCAGTTGATACTGCCCTTCAGGTAAACCACCTTCTGCAGCTCGTCGATACCAGCTAAAAGCCGTTTCCGCATCAACGGCGACGCCGATACCGTGGAGGTAATGTTGACCCAGTTGAACCTGGGCTTTATGAGACCCCTGCGCAGCCGCCTGCCGATACCATTTGAAGGCTTGTGATTGGTTTACGGATACGCCGCGCCCTGTTGTATATAAACTGGCCAAGTTGAATTGTGCTTGAGGATCTCCCTGCTCGGCAGCCTTACGATACCACTGAACCGCTTGCGCATCGTCTTTAGGTACGCCACGACCCGCGGCATACATCATCGCCAAATTATTTTGCGCTAACGCTAAACCCTGTTGAGCTGCCTGCCGATACCATTTCACGGCTTCCCGGTCGTCCTGACCAACGCCACGCCCAGAGGCGTAACGCACACCTAAATTATTTTGCGCCTCCACATGACCCTGTTGCGCCGCTTTACGGTACCATTTGACGGCTTCCCGATCGTTCTGACCAACACCCTGACCCGCCGCGTATAAAGCGGCTAAGCTAAATTGCGCTTCAGCATTTCCCTGCATGGCTGCTTGGGAATACCATTGCAAAGCGCTGCGATCACTTTTTGAGAAACCGCGACCGGCTATAAAAAAATGCCCTAGCGCCAATTGCGCGGGCGCATGTCCCTGCTGAGCAGCCTGCAGATACCACTTGGCCGCTTCTTTATCATCCTGGGCTACCCCATAACCTTCAGCATAGCGGTTCGCTAAATCGAATTGCGCGTCAACATTGCCTCTTTCGGCAGCCTCACGCAGCCACTCTATGGCCTTACGTTCGCTCTTTACGCCGCTACGTCCAGTGGCGTACATAACGCCCAGCTGAAATTGCGCATCGGCATTGCCTTGGTCGGCTGCTTTTTGAAACCAAGCCATGGCGGAGGCGTCGCTTTGCGCCACACCCTGACCTTGTAGGTACATAATGCCCAATTTATATTGGGCGCTGGGTACGCCTCGCTCGGCCCATTTCATATACTCGTTAAAGGCGGTTACGTAATCGCCGTTGCGATAGGCAAGCTCTGCCATATTAGACGTGGCTGGAGGGTCACCGTAATGCCACACACCGTTTTCGTCTTGCCATTTATTAAATCTAGCGGCCTGGAGGCTCGTGGCGCATAGCAGCAAAGAAAGGGCGAAGGCTATATACTTCATTGCATGTTTCATGGATAACTCCTACTGGGTTAGTTTTTCTACAACCCAGTGCTTTTTCCTTTAATGGAATTTTAGCCTACTCCCTGTCATCGTTCTTTAACTTGTATGTTTCTCCAAAAAAAATTTTGCATATTTTATGCCGTTTTTTTTCCTTGCGCCAGCAAGGATAGTCTTAACGTATGCATAAGTCCTAATTTAAACCGGTTCAAGCCAGTTTTCTAAATCGAGTCCAGGGACACGAGAGAACTCTGCCATATTGTTCGTCACCAACGTGGCTGCTAGGGCTTTTGCCTGGGCCGCAATTAACGTATCGAGAGGACCGATAGGTTTACCCATTGCCCTTAAATGGGCACGAATAACGCCATAGGTTGAAGCGGCATATTCGTCAAAAGGTATTACCTCGAACTGAGCCATGAAGAGTTCGAGTTTGTGCAAGTTCGCCTCACGGCGTCGGCTTGCAGCGATGCCATAGCGTAATTCTGCTAAGCTGATGGCGGAAATAAGAACCTCACCGTAGCTTAGGCCATTCATGCGTTTTAAAATATTTTTATAAGTAAGCCGACGATTTAAAAGGTAGATACAGATATCGGTGTCGAACATATAACGCATTAAGTAAAATCGCGTTCTTGTTGGACGTTGAGCTGCTCTCGTTCAATTTCTAACGGGCCAATCTCCCCAAGAAGCGCTGCTAGATCATCAGCACAGTAGCGCTTAGGTATCAGCAGCACAGCGCTTCCCACCTTCTTAATAATTACTTCATCGTCATCGAAACGATAGTCTTTGGGTAAGCGAACAGCTTGGCTGTTACCGTTAGTAAAAATACGTGCTGTTTGCATATCGGTTTCTCTAAATTGCAATGTACACTGTTAGTATATACATAAAGAAAGGTTACGCCACAATCAGCAGATAAAAATTATTTTGAGAAAGATAAGGATGTACAGGGTTTGCTCTAAACATTTTTTTCCATGCCGCGACTGCTTGAAACTTTTAATTCATTTGGTGCTACAATCGCGCCGTCTGATCGGGACTAAGTGATCAGACTTAACCACAGTGAGAAAAATACTCTAGGAGATAGTAAATGTATAAGATCGGAGCATTGCTAGGTTGTGTTGTTTTCAGCATCACAAGCATGGCGCAGGAGGTGGAGTTACCAGCAGCAAACCTTAAAATGAATGTGAAAATACTTTATGGCTGCAATGATAACGATGTTTGTATCAGAATACCTGGTGGCCAGGTGGGAAACCTCACTGGATTGGTAAATGGAACCTCCCATAAGGTATGGATACTGCCGCAACCAACAGAAGTTGAGCTTAGTAATATTGAAAAAAACTTTTTTGTACGGCTAGCAGCGGTGGCGCTAATGGAATATTAAAGGTTTTTGCTAATAGATTTCCTGCAAAAGCGCACAAGGCGGGTGGTGGTATTTTTGCCATCAGCGGCAAACCAGCAAAGCTGATTTGCACAGGCACAGATATAGACGGGAACGATTTTAATATCTTAGTGAAATAACCTATAACCATTGCCCATCGAAGCGCCGACA
>CAYRGG010000020.1:30242-64560 GCA_964423745.1 uncultured Candidatus Competibacteraceae bacterium
CTTTTGCTGTCGGCGCTTTTAACGTAGCATTTAGCTCTATCGAAACTTGCATCACACCCCTCTTATCGACTTCAAAATTTCTGCATCTTCCCACTCCTTTTCACCCCACACCTGTAGTAAAGTCTTTACTTTCGGGGTTACCGCTAACTTTTTAAAAATGCATTATCACCGTTTAAGTCGTTGTTTTAGATATTGTCTCTGCATTGGCATGGTTTGCACAGCGTCTTTAGCGTTGGCTCAGGATTATGCAGATAAAAAAATTCTCTTTATAGATTCCTATCACATGGGCTTTCCTGCCAGTCGTGAGATGCGTATTGGCATAAAAAAAGTACTGAAGAAAACCCAGGTAGAACTGCATGTCTTTGAAATGGACACAAAACGCAATCCTGAAGAGGCATTTATCAGAAAAGCCGCCTTAAAAGCAAAACAGTTTGTAGCGCGTTTGCAACCCGACGTGGTGATTGTCGGCGACGATAACGCCGCAAAGTTCCTGTTGAAGCCTTATTACAAAGATGCGGATTTACCCTTTGTCTTCTGTGGCATCAATTGGGATGCCTCTATTTACGGGTTGCCCTACAAAAACACCACCGGCATGATTGAAGTTGCCTTGGTTTCGGAGATCTATCGACATCTTAAAAAGTATGCCCAGGGCGAGCGGGTGGGGTTTTTAGGTGGGGACCGTTTCTCGGAGCATAAAAACCGTCGGTATTACCAGCAGCGCTTCGATATACCCTTTGCAAAAACCTACTTTGCCAAAACATTTTCTCAATGGAAAACCTATTTTTTAAAACTTCAGAATGAAGTGGATATGGCACTGTTGACGACCCACATGGGCATTCCCGATTGGAATGATGAGCAAGCTCGCGCCTTTGTCGAAAAAAATGTTGCTATTCCTATTGGTACAGAGCACGAATGGGAGATGCCCTTTGCATTGATTGGCGTTACCAAAGATTTCGAAGAAATGGGTATTTGGGCGGCGCAAACCGCGCTCAGTATCTTAGATGGCACACCGCCTAGTCACATACCTATATCCGCCAATAAAAAAGGGCATCTTTATTTTAATCTCAGACTAGCCAAAAAATTAGGTATTAAAAAAACTCCACCCTTAGCGATACTGGTCAAATAATTCGATCAAATGCTGCTGTAGCGTAAAGCAATGATGATTATACGACTAAAACCATGAGCGCAACTCTTCGCCAGTCGCTGTTGCGTCGTACCCTATTCTATACAGCCCTCGGCTTAGGCGCCGTTATTCTGCTAGCAACTTTATTTAACTACTGGAACGTATCCCGCTCTCTGCGCAGTCAAGCATTAACGCAATTAAAAGTCTATATAGAGGAACGCGGTAGACGTGAAAGTCAACTTTTTCTGCTGGCGGAAGATTATCTGCAGGAATTTACACAGACCTGGAAAGAACGTCTCTCCCCTGTTAAAAAATCTGCTGTTACAGAACGTTTTGCAGAACTCTTTGAGCAGCGCGAAGACGGCACCCACCGACTGCGAGCGGAATATTTTCAACGCTATGGCATTTCCGGCATTATCACCAAACAGGCGCAAATCAATGACGGTTTGAAACATCGCTTAGTGACCGGGTTTGACCTGTTGCGTCAATATGGACCCGCCTGGCGCAGCCGGTTCGAGAATCTCTATCTCGCGTTTTCCCATAGAGCCATGTTGATGTATTGGCCAAAGAATCGCTGGGGTTTGGATATCGATTCCTGGGAGATGAGTGGCAAATTGACCACCAATACCCAGATCATAGACACGCCATCCGAGCAAGATCAAATCTCTGTGCAGTGGTCTAACCTTTATTTTGATTATGGGGCCAATGATTGGATGCTCTCCGCCAGTCTCCCGCTAGTAGGGCAAAATCACCAGGATCTTATTGCTCTAGATATACCTTTGAACACATTATTTGAACGCACTCTCCATCAGGGACTGGAGGGGACCTACAACATGATTATCCGCCAAAACGGGGATCTTATTGCGCATCCGCATTTTATGGACGCCATCTTGGCAAGCGGCGGTGATTTGTCCCTTGCCCAGGTTGATGATACTGAGTTGAAGGGTCTTTATGGACTATTAAAACAACGCTGGCACGTCTCCCCTATCGTCGACTTTCCACAACAGCGGGAATATTTGGCTGTGGCGAAATTGTCCGGTCCAGCCTGGTATCTAGTGACAGTCTTTCCCTATGCATTGATCAATAACCAAGCGGCGATCACTGCCCAGCAAACTTTACTGCTTTACGGTTTAGCCCTCGCGGTGGCCCTGATGTTGCTGTATGGGGTGCTGAAACGTCTCATCGCACGTCCTTTAAAACTATTAACAGCAGCCACCGAACGCTTAGCCGAAGGCGATTTATCGACCCGGGTTGCATTGCATACTCACGATGAGGCCGGACGACTGGCCACAGCCTTTAATACCATGGCGTCGCGACTACAAGAAGCATTAGTTTCTAGGGACCGATTGCATGAGGCCCAGGAGAAGTTACGGGAAAGCGAACGTCGTTTCGCCGCGTTATTCACCTATGCGCCTGCGGCGATCACATTATTGGATGTCGATCAAGGCCGGTGGGTGGACGTTAATGAAAACACTGAGCAGTTGTACGGTTACAGCCGGGAAGAACTCCTCCGCATGCATCCTGCCGATGTCAGCCCGCAACGGCAACCGGACGGTCGTCTGTCGAGTGTTGCCGCAAAAAACAAACTTCAAGAAGCATTAGCGGGTGGCCATCCGAAGTTTGAGTGGTTGCACTTTCATCGGTCGGGCCACGAACTCTTTTGCGAAGTGCGGTTAAGCCGTTATCCCAGCGAAGATCGCAATCTCATTTTAGGCAGCATCATTGATATCACTGGGCGTAAACAGGCACAGGAAGAACTTCATCAGGCGAAAGAAGCAGCCGAAGCCGCCAATCGCGCCAAGAGTACCTTTCTCGCCAACATGAGCCATGAACTGAGAACACCTTTAAATGCGATTTTAGGCTTTACCCGTTTAACCCTGCGAGATACTAACTTGAAACCTGAGCAGCAGGAAAATCTTGGATTAGTCAGACGCAGCGGCGAGCACTTGCTGGAGCTGATCAACGATGTGCTGGAGATGTCGAAGATTGAAGCCGGCCGCACTGAATTACAAACAACACCTTTTGATCTGTGTGATCTGTTGCATACATTGATACAGATCATGCAACCCCGCGCCACCGATAAAGGACTTGCGTTGCGGCTAGAAATGACTTCTGATCTACCAGCTTGGGTGGTCGCTGATGAGCGCAAATTACGTCAAGTATTAATTAATTTACTCAGCAACGCCATTAAGTACACATCCCAAGGCAGCATCTCATTAACCGCTGGGTGTCGGCGAAGCACCGATGGTTTTCAGCTTGAATTCGTTGTTAACGATACCGGTCGCGGCATTTCTCCTGAAACGCTAGAACACGTATTCGAACCCTTTGCGCAAAGCAATGCAGATGGCATTACGCAACCTGAAGGCACTGGTCTGGGGTTGTCCATCAGCCGGCAGTTCGTGCGTCTCATGGGGGGTGAAATCCACGTAACGTCAGAACCCGGCAAAGGTTCATCGTTTCGTTTTTCTATTCAAGCTAAACCGGCCGACGCTGATCAGCCGCAGCAGAAGTGTGCCAAGGGAAACGTCATCGGCCTTGCAACCAATCAGCAGTCATATCGAATTTTAATCGTCGAAGACAAAGAAGAAAATCGTTTATTGTTGCGTAAACTCATGACAACCATGGGATTCGAAGTACGCGAAGCCGTCAACGGCCGCGAAGGGTTAACACTATTTCAGCAGTGGTCGCCCCATCTTATCTGGATGGATATGCGCATGCCGGTGATGGACGGTTACGAAGCCACACGCCGGATCAAAGCATCTGATCGTGGCCAATCCACGGTGGTTATTGCATTGACTGCTAGCGCCTTCGAGGAGCAGCAGTCTCTGATATTCGCGGCAGGTTGCGATGATTTTGTGGGCAAACCGTTTCAAGAGGAAGAAATATGCGAGAAAATGATAAAGCATTTAGGTGTTCGATTCCTCTATGAATCTACGGTGGAGGCTTTGACCGCGCCGGATTCGGAGACTAGACCTCTTGTCGTGTCAGCCTTGGCGGGCTTGCCGCTAGATACGCTTACAGCCTTGCAGCATGCTGCCGAAGCGGCGGATGGCGAAGAATTGATGGCATTACTGGATAGCTTGCAGGTCGCTCATGAAGAAGTGGCTGCAAGTTTGGAAAGCCTAGTAAGCAATTTTCAGTTCGACCAAGTGCTGGCGATGCTTAACGCGGCTTACGAATATGGCCATAAAGAAACCAATCTATCGTGACTGAAGTAATGGACGAGGAACAGAAAACAGCTGACGTTCTGATTGTCGACGATACAGTGGCAAATCTGAAGGTGTTGACTGAACTTCTTAAACGCCACAATTATAAAGTACGCGCTGTACTCAACGGCCCCATGGCTTTAACAGCGGCTGACACAGCGCCGCCCGAGCTTATTTTGCTGGATATCAAAATGCCGGAGATGGACGGCTATGCGGTTTGCGATCGACTAAAAAGGACGCAAAAGACCCGCGACATCCCGGTAATTTTTATCAGCGCGCTGGACGATGCCCTGGACAAAGTCAAGGCATTTTCCGTGGGAGGAGTCGATTACATCAGCAAACCCTTTCAGGAAGAAGAAGTACTGGCTCGGGTAGAAAATCACTTGAAGATCGCTCGCTTACAGCACACCCTCGAACAACGCAACCAAACACTTCAACAAAGCATGGATGCCTTGCAGAAGAAACAAACTGAAGTGCTGGAATTGCAGCGCCAGCAAGTGCTGGGCGAGGAACGCGAACGCATTATGCGGGACATGCACGACGGCATCGGCGGGATGCTCATCTCCACACTGGCTATGCTAGAGGCTGGCGTTACCGATCATCTCATCATCGATCAAGCCTTACGCGCCGCCCTAGACGATCTACGGCTTATGATCGATTCCCTCGATCCCTTGCAAGAGGATAATTTAACACTGGCACTGGGCACTTATCGGGCCCGTATTCTGCCCAGGTTACATGACCAAGGGCTAGTCGTGGATTGGCCGGTCAACGATCTACCGCTGATTCCAGATCTTGGACCCCATAAAGTTTTGCAGGTACTGCGAATCCTGCAAGAAGCCATTACCAATGTGCTAAAACATGCTAAAGCCACCCAATTAACGGTATGCGCTCAAGCGGTAAGCGAGCCTTCAGCGGGCGTTCTCATTCAGGTGGAAGATGATGGTCAGGGACTTGGAAATGATTTCCAAATAGGACGCGGTTTAAATAATATGCACCGCAGAGCTGACGGCATAGGCTGTCGATTAGACATGGAATCCACCTCGGAAGGAACGCGGGTGAGCGTGTTTCTGCTCACTGATCCAGGAAAATAACGTCAAGGTAACTGCTCACCCGTCATTCCGGCAGGGATTGCCGGAATCTAGTTGCTAGGGATGGTAGCAAACGGTTGTTACCCACGCTTGCCGTCCATGGCGCTGGATTCTCGCCAGTCCATGGCGAGAATAACGGGAGGGTGAGTAGTTACACATCAAGTTGATAATGTGAGAAATTCTGCATGGGCAACACGTTGCCCGCTTTACATGGCTCACCTTAGCGACAACCACTAGGGCCTGGCTTTGATTTCAGGTGATATAAATAAACATAGTAATCGCCGGGTGGCGTAGAGGTTGAAGACAAAATGCGAAATATGTATTCATCCCCCCGCAAATCTATATAGGCAGATGCATTTCGGTTCAAACTCACAAATCTCTGCTCACCGTTGACGCGACCATCTTTATTACAGTCCTGGTACAAATCCATTAACGTGCCGGAAGGGCCTGAGAAATATATTTGGTAGCGGCCCTGCGCCAAATAAGCGGGCTTGTTGAGCTTGAAGTGGTCGATCCCATCTTTACCCACCCCCGATATGGTAAATGCTATTTGTCCTCTGGCGACTACGGCGACGCCTCTCTGCGCACTAAAACTTCCTATGGCCACCTCTCGGTTGTCTTCAAGGTCTGGAAAGAATTCCTGCGCTGAGGCATTGATAGATAGCAACGGCATTACTGTAGTTAAGCAATATATCATCAGTTTCTGTTTAAGTTTCATCGTCTCAACTCCTGCAAAAGAATAAATGAATAATGATGTAGCGGCGATTTTTTATCGTCAGATCGCTATCGCCCGTTATTCCAATCAACGGAAAGATCGATAACTGTCTTTCGATCAATAGCTTGCAGGAATGAGGTGGAACTTGGTATCCCATGATTATGGGATACGATAATAGAGAAAAGCTCGACTAACTGAAGAACTGACAGTTCAGTACCGATGGCGGTCACGGTGCGTAAATCGCACCCTACTAAAAATAAAATGCACTGCGTAACTTCTGAATCAATCTGACTAGCGCGCTTTGCGATCAGCGAAACGAGACAATGAAAATGCTAGTATTGTCAGGCGTAGTAACCTGTATGTTAAAATCACGTCACATACTACATCATATGTGATGTGCTTAGGGTAAGTGCCTAGCAAATCCAAGATCAATGTTGAATGTTAAATTGGAGTCAAGCGATGGCCCGCTATTCGTTAAACTTGCCACAGCAGCTTAAGCAAGATGCAGAAAACTGGGCCGCCCAACAAGGTGTCTCGCTGAATCAGTTTGTGCTGTGGGCGGTAGCAGAGAAAGTCGGTGCTTGCAAACAGCAACTCGACGATCCGACCTTTCCGCTGATCACTTACCGGCGTAGCGGCAGCGGTCAACCAACGGCGGTGTTACGCGGCGTGAATATCGCGGTTAGAACGCTGGTTGTTGCCGTTCAGCACTGGGGGTTGACGGCTGATCAAATCGCCGACGAGTACGGTATCAGTCCCACGCAAGTTGAACAGGCGCTAGCATTCTATCAACAGCACCGTCAAGAGGTAGACCTCGATATCGCCACGGATCGTGCGCTCGAAGCCGAGCATGCCTAGACTGCGGTTGCATTTGGATGCGGATACTTCGATCAAAGCCCTGCAAAAAACCCTGCTCGACCGCGGCCATGACGTGACCCGTACGCCCTGCGAATGGATTGCGTCTGATGCCAGTGACAGCGAGCAGTTGCTGGCGGCAACAGCCCAGGGGCGATGTATTTTTACCTTTAACGTGCGCGATTTTATTGTGCTTAGCCAACGTTACCCACAGCATCGTGGCATTTTGTTGGCGGCACAACAGAGCTGGACCCTGACGGGGCTTATCAGCGCGTTGGACCGTCTGTTATCAGAAAGCGAGCCTACCGCATGGAACGGCGTAGTGAGATGGCTAAACGACTGGCGATAATTCCTTGGTCTAGTAAATCTGCAGGGTGGGCAACACGTTGCCCACCTTACATGGCTCACCTTAGCGACAACCACTGGGACCTGGCTTGGATGAAAGGTGTACTAGCCTAACGTAGTAATCATCGGCTGGCGTAAAAGTTGAAGACAAAATACGGAATACGTATTCATCCCCTCGTAAATCCACATAAGCATAGGTATTTCGACTCAAACCTATGATTCGCTGCTCACCATTGACGCGACCGTCTTTGTTACAGTCTTGGTACAGATCCATTAACGTACCAGCAGGACCGGAGAAAGCTATTTGGTAGCGACCTTGCGCCAAATAAGCGGGTTTGTTGAGCTTGAAGTGGTCGATCCCGTCTTTCCCTACCCCTGGTATGATATGGGCTATGTTTCCTCTCGCAAACACCTCGCCGCCCCTTCTCGCACTGAAGCTTCCCAGGGCCACTGATCGGTTATCTTCAAGGTCTGGATAGTAGTTTTCCTCTGCTGAAGCAGTCATAGACAACAACGGCATTACTGTAGTTAAGCAAAGGGTCATCAGTTTCTGTTTAAATTTCATCGTCTCAACTCCTGCAAAAAAATGAATGAATAATGATGTAGCGGCGATTTTTTATCTTCAGATTGATATCGCCCGTTATTTCAACCCATTGAAAGATCGATAACTGTCTTTCAATCAATAGCTTGCAGGAATAACGTGGAACTTGGTATCCCATGATTTTGGGATAAACTAATAGAGACAAGCGCTTGACAAACTCAAGAGCTGGCGATTCAACGTAACCAGAAGATAGTATTGACGAGCATTAGCTTTGCGGTAGTCTGACGTGATCAACCCAGTGGTTGCTAATTGACTCGTAGACTATTCTGCATAATTAAAAGCTATGCGATAGCAGATATTTAGAGCAGCGGAGAACTAACAAGGTAGTTTGGGGGCAAAGCTCGTGAACGATGAAACAACCTATTCAGTGCTTCTAGTAGAAGATGACGGACCAACCCGGGAACGCTTAGCAGGTATTATCGCTGCTCATCCGCGTCTTGACCTATTACCGACGTGCGGCAACCTTGCCCAAGGTAGAGCACAGTTGGCCATCCAACCACCCTATGTGCTGCTGGTCGATTTAGGATTACCAGATGGTCACGGCGTGGAATTGATCCGCGAAGCGCGTCACAAGGACGAGCATATTGAAATCATGGTGATTTCCGTATTCGGCGATGAGCGCAATGTGATTAATGCCATCGAGGCGGGAGCCACCGGTTATCTGTTAAAAGACGGAGATTCCAGCTATATTGGCGAGTCCATTCTGGATTTGATGGCCGGGGGCTCACCCATCAGTCCTCCCATTGCCCGTCATCTGTTAAAACGCTTTAGTACTACCCACCCCGAAGCAGCAGCGCCTAAAGACGACGAGTCAACACCGCACCTAACCAAGCGCGAAATCGATGTGCTCAATACCGTGGCTAAAGGGCTGACTTATATAGAAATTGCTGATGTATTGAGTATGTCACCCCACACCGTGACCTCTCACATTAAAAACATCTACCGCAAGCTAGAAGTGCGCTCTCGCAGCGAAGCGGTTTTCGAAGCCGTGCAGTTGGGATTGATCGACATTCATTCCTCTTGATTCCTCAATTGCTTTCTTCTTGCATTAAATAGACGACCATACTGGAATAACTATCCCCTTTGTCTATATGGTCGATAGTAAATTTGCTAAACATGTCAGCCACCTTTTCGAGGAAGTGGTTGCTAAAAACACTAGATGCCTGGGGATTGTCATGCTGCACTTCGAGACTACAAAGGCTTGAACGACATTCCAGACCGATAAGGCTTGTTTCAGAAAACATCTCATCCTGTAAGGCTCTCTCGATGAGTTCGGTTGCCTGAACAGACCAGCCTCCATAGTCGATTTCGCTCTGAAAGCGATCTTCGATGGAGGCCATATATTGACGCAACTGCCACTCCGACTCCTCCTGCGCCGCTAATTCTTCGGCTTCCAGTATTGCCAGCGGTTTATCTTCATCGGCATAAAAATCACCCTCCGTTATAGCAAGTGTTTCACGCTCCGCGAGGGTTTCGACATCGCGCCGTAGGGCGTCTACCTCAACCTTGAGGCGTGATATTTCACGCCTTAAGGCGAGGAGACCAGAATCATCATACGGGTTCACAGCCTTGGTTTGACTATCCATGCTCTCAACCAAGCTATCGGAACGCTTGAGATGTATCTCCGGGGAGTTTCCGACCAATTCAGAATCCCTGCCAGACGGGTCCCAAGGCTGATCCGCTTGCTGAGAGCTAACGCTACTATTCGACATCAAGGGCGTGGTCATGGTCCAAAGACTATAAATAGCCGCGACAAAAACCCCAAGGACGAACAAAAACCGCATCATGATACTTTACCTTTTTACAGAGTTCAGTTGCGAGTCCCTAAAACTCATTAACGCGATACTCAATCAGCCGAGTAAACCTAGGAGAAAGACTGCAGCTCAAGGCATAATGTCCAGCGTGGGCCTGACTAACATCCACATCCTGCAGCGTTAAAGTATGAAAACCGGCCCGGCCGAAGACGGAAGCAGAATCGGTTTCGAACGCGCCTCCTTTGTCATCGAAACTCCGCAGTTCACATCGACTCCCTACACTGCTTTCGCCACGTAGCGTTTGAATACGGACCGTCACTTGAGCGATACCATTCGAGTTGGTCGTGTTATCACGGACAATTGGACAGATTACCCTCATGGAGCTTGATCTATTTTGATTCTCAATGAACGAACCGGATGCATTAAGATCGGATACTCTTGCTCCACGCTCTGGTTGACATGCGGCTCCTGGATAGATCTTTGAATCCCCAGCGAAGGCTGCTGGCGCAGTACTCATAGCCAGTATAGAAATAGAACTAGCGGCAAACAATTTGATATGTGATTTCATCATTTCTATCTCCAAATTAAATTTATAAAGTTTGTTTAGTGACGATAGCCGTTACGATCAGTCCGTAGATAAAAGAGCTTTACTCATTCCTCGAACGATGTTTGTATCGGCGATCGAGATATACTTTAGGAATTTTATTGATTGATCGGTATCCCATATTCTTGGTATATGCACTCAGTCGACCAATAACGAAACCGCCATCATCAATGCGAACCAAATTGAAAGCGCGGTCATAGCATGACCTTGCTTTGGGAAGACATAAGACTTAGAAGATTACGAACCGACTTGTATCAAGAAGATAAAAGCCTTTATGTTGGGGTTCATTTTATTCACCCCAACCTACAAAAGCTGGTCTATAGAAAGTGTTCAGCAGGTCGTGATGATCGACCTGCTGTTTTGAGGTATGGCGAATGCGTCAGGCTAGGATATTTTTAGATTGCGAAGACGAACTCACGCTTGGCTTAGAGGATCTATCAACTAATAATCTGTTCTTTACCGGTTCGCACGTCTACTCCTTTTATAACATTCCCATGCTCCTGAGGAGCACGGATCTTAACTTCCTCAGCAATATCGCCGTTGGCGGCGCGAAATCCCCAGTTTACGAATTTATTCCGTTGACTGTGTTTATCGATGACGACCACCTTAACACCAAGATCGCTAAAGGCCCGTTGTCCGGGTAGGGCTAGACGTGTATCAAAGGTACAGTCATTACAGGCAAACATTTCTAGACCGTTACCGATACCACTGCCATCTTCTTCATTGGGCGTACCCAAACCTAGTTGATCGACCTGCATAAAAACACAGTTGGTCATTTTGATGATGGGTTTTTCTCCCAGTCCTTCGGTCGCCAAGTTTTTCAGATGACTAGCCTGACAATTGATAAATTCGAACGAAGGGTTATGTCTGCCCCCGTTACTAAAACTATCTGAAAAACCACAACGGACCAACCGACCCTTGAAAACTTGAGCATAGCCGCCCCGCCGAATAGGGCTGTGTAGATTTGCAAGACTAGAAAAGGAAATGCCTGGGGTGTCTCCCAGAGGAACCTCGCCGTTTTCACCCCTATGATTGGTGTCCGTTTTTAGCAGAATCGTATCGTGATCTGGCGCATCACCCCGTTTATTATCTCCAATAATATTCTGAAACTGAGAGAAAAACACACTGGCTTCCAGATCGATGAGCACCTTATGGTATGAATTACTACCCTTAATCAGCAGATCTTTTAGATCGATTTGAAGCCTTTCATTTCTGTAGTCATCAAACGTTTTCTGACCCGTATGATGATAATGAATCGCCTTGACATCGCCCACGTCCGGCAATTCAAGGGTTAGGTTTGCTATTTTCTGTTCCCAGGTGCGTTTACGCACTTTTTCCCATTCAATCAGCGCACGACCGGAAGGGAAATCCGCCGTGCCCACAATGCGAGACGTGTATTTATCACCGCCGACGATCTTCACCACATGGACAGGAGTAAAGTCGGTACGGGGCAGGATAACTGGCTGAGAGATCATCACATCAACGCCCGGCGGTATGAAAACCGTACCCCCCAACGGGGAGGATTCTACAGCCGCATGGACAGCGTCTTGTAGGGATGGATAATCGGTCACGTCGATAAACTTGTTGATATTCATGGCGTGTGCTCCTAAAAGAAACAATATCGATAACCTAAAATTCCTTATTCGCCGCCGCCGAACAACCTCAGCTATTCGGCGGCAGTGTTCCCGTAAAACCTTTAGCTATCTATGTCATGAGCACACCAAAACTGGCGATTGTCTGACTTGTTACAGGTCCCTTCAAAGTTGTTTTGATCAGGATCGTTGTTTCCGGTAATGCTTCGATTGCCGCACAAGGCTCTGTCGTCGGAAACTAAGTCGGGACCAATCCACCGTCCACTGGGGTTATACCGAGCATCCAATTGCGAGGCAAGATAGACAAAAGAGAGATCTCCATAACTGGCTACCCGGGCTTTTTGACCTTGGCAGGTGATCATCGCCACATTGAACTGACGAGCACTGATGGGATCAGCGCTGATGCAAAGATCAGTGCCAGCCTGCAGAAAACCAGCGCGACAACCGGGTGCAGGCACAGCCGCTTTGGTTTGAACGGTTCCCTCCTGTTCCTCGACCATGCGGATAATGGGTGTATCCTGTGGATCGAATGGATCGGTGCCTTCCTCGTCTTCGGTCACATCGGGATAACCATCCTTATCGCTGTCTTCAAACACCACATCACCGTCGGGCAGGGCATCGGCATCTACTACCTCTGGCAATGCATCAGGTATTGACTCTTGGGCAAAGACCGGGGCAATATGATTCATGGTCAGAGCCATGAAAGCGATTAGTGCAAGCTTATTAGTAGATGGGCAAGTCATCTTGTATTTCCTCCGAAAATTCAAGTAATAATTTTATTAATCCATTTAGGGTTGATAGCCGCTACAAACATTCCATTGAGGAGTGTGTGTAGCGACTTCGGGATCTAGGTTAGGGAATAGTGTGATTGATCGGTATCCCATATTTATGGGATAGGAATGCAGTCAGTTAGTGGCGACTAACAATGCCAGTTGTTTGAGAGTTAGTTTTTTATTGTGACAGGTTAATAACTTCAATAAATAGCGTTAACCTAAGAAGTGTATGGCCGCTCGCTGCCATGTGATGATTAATCGAGGAAGAAAGTACTGATTTGCCAGTATTAATACTAATGGGTTAATACTAATGGCGAATACTCAATTGAGTTCTCCTATGATAGGGTCATCTCTACCCTTTGGTTCACGGATATCACTCCTACTGGCAAGGTAAGCCAAGGATTTTATGCTTTTTTCTAAGGGATTTATGGATAACCGTATGGCCCAAATGGGAAACCATATTTGTGCGAGATGAAATAAACGGAGTCGATTAATGTTCACCTTACAAGGCAATAGAACTATAGGCTATCTAGTCAGTATTTTAAGGGTAAATGCCATCGGATTATCCCTTCAACTGAGCTTTTTGCTCTGCCTATTGATAAGCGTCCCAGCCTATTCTCAAGACCAACCTACTGACACTTCTTTTCCACCTCTTACATCTTATCAACACAAAGATCTCAGGTTCCGCATCCCTGAAGGGTGGAAGGTTACCGTAAAAGAAGACAGTGAAGCTTCACAAATTATCAGCGTAGTGGAAAACCCTGACGAGCCCGATACTTCACCTGGGCTAACATGGTTTAAACTCTCTGCTGTAAAAAAAGAAGTGACCCCGCAGAATATAGTGGAGAATATAATCAGAAAAATCCTTGCACAGCCTGACTATGAAAATTTCAACATTGAAAAAGAACAGCTAAAATCTGCAGACTATTATGCTGTGCTCTTTACCTTCACCCACAAAGAAGTTCCTGGCAAAGGTGTTTTCTACAGTTATTTCGATGATCAAGGCGCACTTGTCATACTTCATTTCAGTGCAATGCAAAGCCAATTTGACGCCCTCGGTGGCGCGGCGTTACCCTTTGTTACCTTCGACAATGCCGACCCTAGCCAGATCAAACTGTCGGGAGAGTTCCAAACTACCGTCGAAGCGTTTCCCATCTCCTTTAGAGAGGTTGTATCCTCTTCTACAGCAAAACCTAACCCTTTTCCCGTACTGGGGTTAGCAACTGATCTAAACATTAGAGCACCCCTACACTGGATTGTCAGCAGCAATTTATTGACGGGAGAGATAAAACTATCGGAAAACCCGAAAGATCCTGCAGCTCCTTTGGTCGTATACAAAACTTTCAAATTAAGTGAGTTATTGACGCCATCTCAGCTCACCCAAAATGTTAACGCCACAACAGCCCTTATGCAGGGGTTAGCGACCTTAAACATCCAGGCTGTGCGCCAACAAGAGGACCATTCTATAGACTCTATAGACGGGAACAATCAGCATATTTTTCTAGCCAATGCAAACCGCGCCGGTGTACCCAGCAAGCTGACTGCAGTATATGATCTTGATCAGCAAAAACAAACCTTCAGCCTAACCGTCTTTGTGGCGCCAACAGCTCGTTATACCGAACTGGGCGGCGCCATGTTAATCGGTGTCACTGTAGGAAAATTTGACCCAGCAGCTCATGCGCAAGCCACCTTCAACAGCTTACGCCCCGGTGCTGACGTAAGTGATGCAGCCTTACTGACAAAGATCCTAGAGCACAATATAATGCTGGCGCAGGCAAGGGCACGGAAGAGGCGTGATGAAGAGCGACTCATGGTGCAGCTGCGATTGGCACAGATACAAGCAGAGGCAAACATGTTTACTATGTATACCAATACTATAATGGATATAAACGACAACATTGCCAATAGTGTTGAACCAGTTGATTATTATTACGACTATTCAGTTGATGATTATGTGCCGTGTAGCCCTTCTGGGACAACGTTTGGGTCCTGTTAATAATGAACTACCACGCTAGTTTGTAAAATCCTTTAGCATTCCCAACAACAACAAAATCTCAGACCAATCTAAATAGCGTTTAATTCCCTCCCTTGGGAAATGCCAGTGTAATCCACAGTCCCGGCTTATTATCTTCTAGGGAAATAGCCATACCATGTAATTTAGCAACCGCCGCCACCAAACTCAATCCAAGCCCGCTGCCTGATGTAGCGCGGCTTGCATCCAAACGAAAAAAGCGTTGAAAAACCTTTTCACGGGCTGTTTCGGGAATACCCGGACCGCTGTCCGCAATAACTATACGAATGACCGAGTCGTCTTCTACGACACTCATACAAATAGCGCCTTGCGCGGGCGTGTATTTGATGGCGTTATCCAGCAGATTGGCAACAGCTTGAAATAACAGGTTTCGATCACCCTGCAGAGCGGGAACGGAGCGTACCTGCAGTTCCAAGTTTTGCTGTTTTTCCTCCGCCAAAGGTTCATAAAGTTCTACCACATCCCTCACCAATAAACTCAAATCCACACGGGTAAAACCCTCGCGACGTTGCTTTGACTCAATACGGGCAATACGCAATAAAGCATTAAAGGTGGCCAGCAATTCATCAGCCTCCAAAACGGCATGATCGAGAAGTTGGGTGGAGTGTCCCGTCTCGGTCAATTGTAGTTTTGTCATCTCCAGCTGGTTACGAAGCCGGGTCAATGGTGTGCGTAAATCATGGGCGATGTTATCGGAGACACGGTGGACACTCTCCAGAAGCGAGGCGATCTGATCCAGCATATGGTTTAAATTATCGATAAGCTGATCAAAGTCATCGCCGGTGTTTTGCGTTGGTATGCGGCGAGAAAGATCTCCTGATATGATCTCTTGACAGGTTTTATTAATAATTTCGATACGCCGAACGATACTTCGGCTCATCATAGAACCACCGGCTATACCCAGAGCTAAGGTAATCACCAACCCCCAAGTCAAGGCTTGCACTAGCAGACGTTGTAATTTATCTAGCTCATACATATCGCGGCCCACCAGTAGGTGGAAACCGCCCCGCAGGGCAAAGCGGCGGGCCCTGGCGCGGTGGATGTCAGCTTCCCGACCTGATGGCTCTAAGCGAAAATCCAACCAACCGTCGGGTCCCACCGGCGTTCTTGGCCAGCGGTCCAAATTGCCGATTAACGGTCGATAATCATTGTCAGTCAGCAGATAAACCGATAGCCCCCCCGGCTTGCGAGACAAACGTTGGGTAATCAGACTCGTTAATCCTGCTAGGCCACCAATCCGGTAGCGTTCGGCAAGACCCGCGATCTCGGCTTCAATGGTGGCATCTGTTTGATGCACCATATAACGGGCCGTTGACCAATAGATAAAACCCAGCAGAATGAGTACAGACACGCCAAACAGCGTGATATAGATAAGGGCAAGACGAAATGTAAAACTGCGGAATAACTGTCTAGTCGGCGGCACGCAGCAAGTACCCCGCACCCCGCATGGTGTGTAATAGAGATTGTTGGAAACCTTTGTCTATTTTGCGGCGTAAGCGGCTGATATGCACATCGATAATATTAGTCTGGGGATCAAAATTATAATCCCACACGTTTTCCAATAACATGGTCCGAGTGACCACTTGGCCGGCATGGCGCATGAGATATTCCAACAAACGGAACTCGCGGGGCTGTAGCTCGATGAGTCGACCAGCCCGTTTTACCACCCGTCCCAATAAATCCATCTCCAAATCCCCCACTTGCAAGTGGGTATGGGTTGTTTCCGTATCACCACGGCGCACCAGTGCTTCCAACCGCGCCAGCAACTCAGAATAGGCGAACGGCTTGATCAAATAGTCATCACCCCCCGCCCGCAATCCCGCCACTCGGTCGTCAACTTCACCAAGAGCACTCAGAATAAGCACCGGGGTATGTTTATCAGCCGAGCGCAAAGTTTTGATGATAGAGAGACCATCCAGACCGGGTAGCATACGATCGATCACCATCACATCATAACCCTGTTCAAGGGCCATGAATAAGCCGTCTTTTCCGTCTGCTGCATGATCGACGCCATGGCCGCTTTCGCGCAGCGCTTTTACGATATAAGCCGCGGTATCGGGGTCGTCTTCAATGACGAGAATACGCATGGAGATTACCTCGTAGAGAACTCTATTTTGCATAGCAGCCTGTTCTGTTGGGCTATTATGGATCAAACCGGCCTCTCCATAAATCGTTTCTTAATAATAAAGCGAATATCACTCAAAGGAAAAAGATGACCGGTTGCAGGAAGCAACCGGCCCTAGTTAGCCTTAAAGACTTAAGAAGCTGTTTCAAAGACTCGCATAGGTTCGCTGAATCAAGGCGCAGCGCCTTCGAGCAGCGCAGTTTACAGGCAGTAAATGAGCAGCGGAGAGGGTGCTGTAACGCCGAGTCAGCGGATGTAAGCAGGTTTTGAAACAGACTTCTAAGCGAGTTCTAGGGTAATAAACTGCTCCTGACCACCCCGCGCCACCCGCAGTAGCACAGCCTCACGTTCCGCTTTACTCGCCTCCTGAACTTTATCAACGACTTCCTGGGGGGTTTGCACCCTAGTTTGCCCCACCATGGAGATCACGTCACCCACCTGTAATCCTTGAGCCTCGGCGGGACTGCCTGGCCGCACCGCCACGATAACCACACCTTGGGTCTCCTCAGCCAACTGAAAACGCTGTCTCACATCAGGGGTAATGGGCGCCAAAGCTAAACCCAATTTACCGGTGGACTGATCCTTCTCATTATCAGCTTGCGCGATACTAACTTCTTCATTCGGCGTGGCTGCAATGGTGACATCTAAGGTGCGCGGTTCGCCTTGCCGCACGATGTCAACTTTGACTTCTTGGTTGGCTTCCATGTTAGCCACCAGCCAAGGTAGCTGCTTATCGCGAGTTAGTTCCTCACCGTTAAAATGGGTGAGAATATCACCGGGCTTAATGCCCGCTTTTGCAGCTGGGCTATTAGGCATCACATCGGCGATAAGGGTGCCTTTACTCTCGCTAAGCCCTAAGCTCGCGGCGATGTCTTCGGTAACCGGTTGAATCACGACACCCAGCCAGCCACGCTCAATCTTACCGTTTTCCTTTAACTCGTCGATAACCGACTTAGCAATGGTAGCCGGAATAGCGAAGCCAATGCCTACATTGCCGCCGTTTGGCGAAAAAATAGCGGTGTTCACACCGATCACGCGGCCCGAGACATCGAACAAAGGACCGCCGGAATTACCCTGATTGATAGGCGCATCCACTTGAATATAATCGTCGAAGGCGCTGGAGCGAATATCCCGACCCCGGGCTGAAATGATGCCTGTGGTTGCCGTGCCGCCAAGACCAAAGGGGTTACCGATGGCGACAATCCAGTCTCCTGCCCGTGCCCCTTTAGAGTCACCAAAGGCCACATAGGGGAGAGGTTCCTCGGCCTCAATTTTCAAAAGGGCAAGATCCGTCTTGGGATCGCTGCCTTGCAATTGGGCTTTGTGGCTGGTGCCGTCCTCTAAGACCACTGTAACCTCATCCGCGCCATCGATGACATGGTTATTGGTGACTACATAACCGCTAGGATCGATAATAAAGCCTGAGCCTAGGGCTTGCATGGACCGCGGTGAACGAAAGTTAGGGGCACCCCCCGGTCTGCCTTCGAAGAAACGCTCAAAAAACTCTTGCATGGGCGAACCCGGTGGCAATTGCGGAATAGACTGACCCCGACTAGGTTTACGTGCCATGGTTGTCTTAGTGGAAATGTTGACCACCGCAGGGCTCACCGTTTCAATCATATCGGCAAAGTTTGGCAGTGCAGCAACGGTTTCATTCACCGCATCGTTCTGCAGAGGGGCAGGCACTGCAAAAACAGGATTAATAACCGCTGATCCCGTTAAGGCTGTCGCAATAGCGAGGGCTAATACGGATTTTCTAGGCTTTAAAAGTCGGTTAGAAGTTTCTTGAAAACCCTTTTTTGTAGAGCGATGGGTTGGCATATACGACCTCCAGTTTGGATTGACGATGATAAGTCATTTAATCTCGGACCGTCCCAGGGTAAGTAAAAATTACTGTTTACCATGTCGGTCCTAATCTCATGGCTATGCACTATAACCAACCCATCCTTACGGAGATGTGGAGGTAACATTAATTTTTGGTAATGTAAAAGACGCTCATAATCATGTGCTAAAATCCGCAGCGCTAAAACAACAATAAGTATCCCCATTTTTTGGCCACTGATATTTATAATCCCTGTGATTTTCCCTACTCCTCTCCAGTCTGCTACCCTCATTCGCCGCTACAAACGTTTTTTAGCCGATGTGGAATTGCCCGATGGCCAGCTTACCACCGTTCATTGTCCCAATACTGGATCTATGCTGGGTTGCGCCGAACCCGGTATGCCGGTGTGGTTGAGTCAAGCAATCAATACTAAACGTAAATACCCGTTTACGTGGGAGTTGGTGGAGGTGGGTGACGACGTTTTAGTGGGTATCAATACTGGCAGAGCTAATTACCTGGTTAAGGAAGCCATTGCTAACGGTCTTCTAGCGAGCCTGAAGGATTACACAAAGGTGCGTAGTGAAGTGCGTTATGGTCGAGAAAACTCCCGGATTGATTATCTATTGGAAGGTATGACACCGCCTTGCTATTTGGAAGTAAAAAATGTCACCGCTGCGGTGCAACAGGGCATCGCTTTATTTCCAGATGCCGTAAGCCAGCGAGGTACTCGCCATTTGCGTGAACTCATGGAGGTGCTAGCGCGGGGCGATCGGGCCATGTTGTGTTTTTGTGTCCAGCGCGCCGACGTGCAGGAAGTACGTCCCGCGGATGCCATCGATCCTATCTATGGCACCACATTGCGGGAAGCCATCAGCCGTGGTGTGGAAGTGATCGCTATCGGCGCCCAGGTGGCGCCGCAAACCATCGTGTTAAATCGACTGTTACCCGTGGTGTGTCCCTAAGGCGGCAGCTATCATCAGAACTCCTGCAGCACCCATCTTTTACCCCCCCCTTTTTCGGCAAATTCATCTTTGCACACACCTTGAATTTTTTGCCATAGATCCCATATAGACAATCAGAAGGCCAGCAAAAGCTGTTGCCAAACAACCTGTTAAAGGTTGTTAATTACTATCTCGATGAGTATCCATAACGGAGGTACGATCATGTTTGGAAATTTGCTAAATCTAGAAAGCGGCTTATGGGATGAGTTTCAGCGTATGCAGTGGGAAATGGATAATTTATTAAACCGTAATTGGGGACGCAGCAACATCCGGGCTGTGACGGGTAGAACATTCCCCGCTATCAATGTGGGCGCCACGCCAGAAGCGGTTCACGTTTTCGCCTTTGCTCCGGGTATTGACCCGAAGACCTTGGATGTATCCTTTGAAGGTAATTTGCTAACCATTACTGGTGAGCGCAAAGGGGAACCTCGGGAAACCGGTGAGCGGTCAGGCTACTATCTACGTGAGCGTTTTGCAGGAAACTTCCGGCGCGTCGTTAGCTTACCCGAAACCGTCAATCCGGATAAGGTAAACGCTTCTTATCGTAATGGCGTCTTAAACGTTACCGTTGCCAAACAGGAAGAAGCTAAACCCCGTCAGATTCAAGTGAATGTCTAAGGAGGACTGTCATGAATACCAGTAAAGACGTGACTCAAACCCAAAACAAAGACGTTGCCCAGCAGCAAAACTATGAGGGGCGTGCCAGCGACTATATATCGCCCCAGGTGGACGTCTATGAGAATACCTCAGGCATTACCTTGATGGCCGATTTGCCAGGTGTATCCGGAGACCGACTTAATCTTCAGGTGGATAAAGATACACTACTGATTGAAGCCGAAGCAGCTCTCGATATACCCGAAGGGGTGAAGGCGTTGTATGCGGAGTTTCGTCATCCCCGCTATCGTCGCAGCTTCGCTTTAAGCAGTGAACTGGACGCGGAGGCTGTCGAGGCCAATTTAAGAGATGGTGTGCTAACCTTGCACTTGCCTAAGAAAGCACCTTATCAGCCCCGTAAAATTGAAGTGCAGACAAACTAAAAAAGTGGTTTTTTTCCAAAAAACCCCGTCCTTATGGCGGGGTTTTTGTTTTAATCGAAAATGGCCTCATGGTTGTCAAATTTTGGCCCAATGGCGTCCATGATTTCGTTAGCCCAATCCTTAATATTTTCTTCAATGTGACGTTGCGTTGCCGAAGCTTCTATTTTTACATCGAACTTTTCTCGCAACTTCTTATATGATTCCTTTTCATAATACTTTTCCATAAATTCATCGACATCAATGTCAAGTGACCGTGCATCGAGGGATTCTGCATACTCGCTCTTCCAATTAAGGCCGTCAGAATCAATGCCGATGTAAACAAAGTATTCGTTTTTTTCGCCGCTATAAGCGTTGCCTAGAGCCGCGCCTTCATAAATTATTGACCAGTCTCCTTCACCTTTATAAAAACAACGTAAGCATAGTAAGCCGCCTCCGGACGTGTAGACAAGATTTGTGTCACGCAGAGCATCTAAGATTTTATCCTGCAGTACAGACAGCATAACGTCTCTATCTGCTTCAAGCAGATTGAGTGCTTGACGCCAACGCACGAGGGGCATATCAACGTGGCCCTTGCTGTTCATGTCAACGCACCACCTATGGACCGTATCTAGATTAACGCCTAGTTTTTCAGCTAACCACTCGCGGCGGGCTTCAAGATCAGGGAAGGCTTTATACAGTAAGGTATTGAGATTCCGAGGTGTATAGCCCGATTCTGGAAAATTGATTTGCATGAATAATTCCTTAGTATTGTGGCATAAGTTTTGTTTTTCTATTAAGCAGGATTTATGCAGCTCGTTCCAGAGGGCGCTGTAAATACGTCCTGTTTGTGAGTAAGTTTTGGGTAAGTTCGATTTAGTTGATATTGTGAGCAAAACTTGGAGGGAAAAGACCATGGCAACAAAGACCAGCGATCCTATGATCCAAACTAACGAAGAGTATGTAAAGTTGCGCACACAACGGGAACCTGGGGAAAAATCCACACCCCGGGAACAACCATCCCAGCAAATGCCAGGCTATAAAGGCTATGATCGCGCTCAATATGCCCATTGGATTGATGAAGAACTACGGGATGTAGCGCGAAAACTTAATATTTCTGATGCCGACTCTTTAGAAAGGGAGGCGTTGATCGATGCCCTGTTAGCAGCAGAAGATAGCCGTCATCCACGATCCTAGATGACAGGTATTTATAGAACAGGTAGTCCTTACTCGTTTTGCCTTTAAAACACTTGTGTAAACTTTACAATGCAATGTAGAAATTACACGCTTTTTATTGGGTAAAAAACTTCTAATCATCTCGATTGCAAAGTTCTGACTAATTTGTCGCAAAGCTGTTTCGCACATCTTTGTCGTCTGTATTTTTTTTGAACGGTAACAAGTCTTACCATGTCATAGTGCTGGCATAGGGTTTGCGTTACAGTTTGGATCAGAGATCGACGCTACAGGAAAAGCAAACCATGCCTAATCGAGAAAAGCGTATTGCTCATGTTGATGAGCTTCAAGACGGCGACATGAAGCAAATCAACGTTGATGATCACGAAATACTGCTTGCGAAGGTAGATGGTCGCTTTCATGCTTTATCCGCCCATTGCACCCATTACGGTGCTCCTTTGGCAAAAGGCGCCTTGAGCAAAGATCGTGTTGTTTGTCCCTGGCATCACGCCAGTTTTGAACTTGCCTCGGGTGATCAGCTAGAAGCACCGGGTCTCGATTCTCTGGCTTGTTTTCCAGTACACGTTAATGACAACGCTGTTTTTATCGAACTGCCCGACGAGGTCGTGCCTCAGCGTTTGGTAAAGATGGCCAAGCGGGATGAAGGAGATGAGCGTTGTTACGTGGTGTTGGGTGCTGGCGCCGCAGGAGAATACGCTGTGGAAGCCCTGCGGCAAGCCGGTTTTACAGGACGCATTGTATTGATTAGCCAAGAAACCGCGGCATCCTATGATCGCACCAAATGCAGTAAAACCTTTTTACAGAAAAAAGCCCAGGATGAAGGAATGCCTTTGCGTTCCTCAACATTCTATAAACAACATGATATTGAGTTGGTGACGGGCCGTCGGGTGGATCGTGTCGATACACGCAATAAGACGCTTTTATTTAGCGATGGAGACTCCCTTGGGTTTGATAAACTGATTCTTTGTACGGGTAGTCGTCCCCGTAGCCTAGGAATGCCCGGTAGCGATTTAGAAGGGGTTTATACGCTGCGCTCTTGGGCCGATAGTCAGGCTCTGCGTGAGGTTGCGCAAAAAGCCAAGCAAGCCGTTGTTGTCGGCGCTAGCTTTATTGCTATGGAGGTGATTTGGAGCCTGCGCAGTTTAGGTCTTGAAGTCACCGTGGTAGCACCAGATACGGTCCCCTTCGAGAAAGTCTTCGGCAGTGATATTGGTCAGATGCTGCAGGCAGAACACACCAAAAACGGTGTTCGGTTTCAGTTGGACACTAAAGTCAAAGCCATCAATGGCAAAGATCGAGTCACTGGTGTAATCCTAGAAAGCCATATTCAGTTGCCCGCTGATCTGGTGGTAATAGGCATCGGTGTCAGTCCCGCAACGGATTTTATCGAAGGTGTTGAATTGGCCGAGGATGGGGGTGTCATCGTTGATGAGTATTTACAGGCGGCGGATGACATTTATGCGGCTGGCGATATCGCTCAATACCCTGACTGGCTCACCGGCAAACCCATGCGTATTGAACACTGGCGGGTGGCTTGTCAGCAAGGACGCGTTGCAGGTTTTAATGCCGCTGGTAATGTAACGCCCTATCGCAGCGTACCTTTTTTCTGGACCGCACAATTTGGCGTTAAATTACGCTATGTGGGTCATGCCTCCCAATGGGATGAAATTGTTGTCGATGGCGATATACCACAACAAATCTTTATAGCCTATTTCGTAAAGGATGGTCGCGTGTTGGCCGCTGCAGGTGTCAATCGCGATCAAGAAATGGCTGCCTTGCAAGAACTCTTGCGACGGGACCTATTGCCAAAGGCAGACAAATTAAAAAGCCCTTCGTTTGATGTCATGAATCTGCTAAAAAATAAGTGTTAGCAAAAAAATTGACTTCCAAATTTTGTTGAGCAGACTTATTAGCACAGCGGGGCAACACAGTGGGCAAAGGTTTTTGGTTATTTATTATCCTCCTAATTTTAGGATTGTTGGCCTTGGCGTCTTACCTACGCCGTCAGATTCGAAAAAGCCGCGAACTGGAAAAGCAGATCGACTACAGCAAAATACGCAAATGGAAAGACGACGATTAAAGTCAGTGAGGTGAAGCTTTGGACAAACTTGATCAATCAGAATTGCAAACGCTTTTGACGGGTAGCGGTAGTGGCAGACCCCATGTATCACTCTATATGCCGACTATCAAGGCAGGTCAAGAAACCCAGCAGAATCCCATCCGTTTCAAAAATTTGATCCGTGAAACGGAAACCAAGCTTGCTGCTTTAGATTTATCACAATCCGATATTAACGAATTTTTGGCACAAGCCACCCAATTAATGGATGACTACCCTTTCTGGCAATATACCGAAGAGGGTTTCGCGTTATTTTTAGCCAAGGATTTTTTTCATTATTATCGCTTGCCTCTGGTGTTTGATGAATTAACGTTAGTGAGCGAGCGCTTTCACCTTAAGCCTCTGCTAAGACTATTTAGCCTAGATCAGCAGTTTTATATTCTAGCCCTTAGCATGAATAGTGTGCGGCTGCTCAGCGCCGACCCCCATTCGGTCAGCGAAATCGATCTGGGTGATACCCCCTTGAGCTTGACGGACGCGGTGGGCCATCAACTGAGCGAGCAACATTTGCAGTTCCATTCAGGGGATGCGGGCGGTGCCCCTCGCTATCATGCCCAGGGTGGTGGTCAAGACGATATTAAACCAGAAATCCGTAAATTCTTTCGGTTATTGGATGATGGCGTAACAGATCGCATCGGCCTGGGCGAAAAGCCTCTGGTGCTAGCGGGGGTAGATTATTTATTGCCTATTTATAAGGATGCAACCCGTTACAAAGCAATTTTAGAAGAAGGGGTAACGGGTAACCCGGAGTCATTATCTAACCAGGAGCTCCGAGATAATGCTTGGGTCATCGCCGAGCCTATTTTCAAGAAAACACTGACTGAAACCATCGATCGTTATCATGCCTTGGTTGTTGAAAAGCGTGCTTCCAATAAACTGGAGGACATCGTCATCGGTGCCATGGACGGACGTATCGACACCTTGTTAGTAGCGCGGGGCGCCCATTGTTGGGGTCACTACGATGAGAAGCAACGGCGCATTCAACAGCATCCAGAACCGACAGCAGCCAGCGAAGACCTGTTGGATTTAGCCGCCGTAAGGACCTATACACAAAGCGGTCATGTATTTGTTTGCGATCCAGATCTCATACCAGATCAAGCCCTGGCCGCTGCCATTTACCGCTACTAAAACGTACATAGCTCATTCTAGAAGACGCCTTTAGCATCCAGTAGGATCATATATGTATGGGTATTTTTTCACCGATGATGGCGAATCGATACCAGTAACTCGGTTGGGTGAGGGTTTACCCATCGTGATGTTGCATGGATGGACATCCAATCAGTTGACTTGGTTGCCCCACGGGGAGGCATTGTCTAAACAGTACAGTTTATATTGCTGGACTGCCCGGGGTCATGGTAGTCGCGGGTCACAAACCACTACACCTGTTACTCTAGAACGAATGGCTCAGGATCTGCGCCATCTTATGGTGCAGTATGATATGACCCAGGCGGTTCTGTTGGGCCACTCCATGGGAGCGCTAACCGTGTGGGAATATATTCGTCAGTTTGGTTGCGATAGACTAGCCGGAATTTGCTTGCTGGATCAGTCACCGCGACTTCTTAATGACGACACCTGGAAGTTAGGTATTTATGGTCATTTTAACTGGCAGGACAACCATCGCTTTGTAACAGAGTTAAAGGCGGATTTTGCAGAAGCCGTGCTGCAGCTGGGGGCAAACGGCGCCAATTCCCATGTCACTCGCAGCTATCAACAAAATACTCTAGGTATTCAAGCTCTCCGCAACTACCTGCAATCTCTCCATCCTAGACCTCTAATCCAGTGCTGGGAAAGTTTAATAGCTGCGGATTATCGGTCTGTGCTGCCGACCATCTCGGTGCCAACATTGTTGATCCACGGCAGTGAAAGTCAATTTTATTCACCAGCCGTTGCCCACTATGTACAGAACGCCATCCCCAATTCTAGCTTACATCTCTATGAAGGCGCCGATCATTTCCCACAAATCTGGCAAAAAGTCCAGTTTATCGAGGACGTGCGCAGGTTCGTTAAGGATCTTGACCGATGAAACATTGTTCTCCGTCGCTGGGCTAAACCTGTAATTTAGCGGGATGCAAAATAGTCTGTTAGCATGGGGGCTATACGTTCCGGCACCTCCATATGTACATAATGACTCCCTGGTAAATCCATTATTTCAAGATCTGGGACTCGCTTAAAGCGTTCGCTCATAAAAGAACGTTTTTGTAGATAACCAGATTCACCCCGCAGCAACCACGTCGGTGTCTCAATGCGAGAAAGATAGGCGAGCACCTGTTCTTCCATCAGATACACCGGCGATTTAAAGGTTAAGCGGGGATCTGAGCGCCAACCGATGCCACCCTCTACGGCTTTAGTGCCCCGAGTAGCCAAGGTTGCAGCGATCTGCCAGGAAACATTTCCCGCTGCTCGACGCGCTTGAATGGCTTCATCAAAATTCTCATAGTGCGGTAAACGCTTTTCATGCAACCGGGTCATTTGTTCTATGGCGCGTGATAACGCGGCAGGGCCCTGGTCGGGTTTGCCCGATAGAGGACCTAACCCTTCGATAAGAGCCAAACCCCTGATACGATCAGGAATGACCGCCGCTACAAAACTGGCAATGCCCGCCCCCAGGGAATGGCCAAGTAGAGAGAATCGATGCCAACCCAAGGCATCTACCGATGCCACCACATCCGGAATAAAATCGATAAAATGATAATGTGTACCTGCTGGCCGTTGATCCGATAAGCCATGACCTGGAAGATCTAATGCAACAATTCGCAGTTGAGGCAACAACGAAGCCAACGGCTCAAAACTGGCTGCATTGTCCAACCATCCGTGCAAAGCCAATACCGGATGGCCATCCTCGGATCCCCAAACTTGAGCGGCTAGATGTAGATACGGAGTCTTGATGGTAATTTCTTTTGGCATAGGACAAAATAGGATGTTATCAGAAGCCCTGGTAAGTGACATAGATATAACCCACATAGACTCCGCTTTTGCTGGTGCATTGTATACGGAGACATATCCGCAAGGTTAATGTTTGAAACTTACCGTAATCCTCTAACAAAACAAGTCAAAACGGTTTCTCAGTATCGACTTATAAAGTTTGGACAAATCATCACGACAGAGTGTCGGTATGGTATACATAACTAGTGAGAATTTGAAACATCAATCAACCCTTTACGGTTGCTTTTTAGTAAATTAGGAGGCTAGTTTTTTCACCCATACAAAGGAGAGGGTATGACCATCGGTGCGCACTTCCGGTAGTTGTTCTATACCCCCTGTAAACATAGCTTCACCTATCGTCTTCAAAAGCTCTCCTAATTCACAAACCTTATTTAACTTATTTGAATTTCAATGGCGGTAGGCATTGCGTGTTGGCTATTGCCTAGGGCTGAGGATACGAACTGAGACCATGGACATGACAAATAAAGGTCAAGACTTAACGGCCGAGGAAAAACTCTGGCTGCGTAGTAAACAAGTTGAAGTGCTTTATGAGCAGTCCTGGATCGGGCAGATGGGTTCCATGGCATCTGCGGTCTTCCTGGTTGTTCTTTTCTGGACGGTCACGCCACGACCTGTCTTAGTCACCTGGTTTGTTGTTTTTATTTTGCTGGCTGCGCTACGCTTAGCCATAACCTATAGGTATTATCGATCTCTACCCCTACCTGAACAGGCAAACGATTGGCTGGCATGGTTTATTGTAGGAACAGTCATGTCTGGTACTATCTGGGGATCGATTATCATCGTGTTGGCGCCTGATAATTCCCTGGTGTATACAAGTTTCGCCCTCCTTTGCACAGGCGCGCTAACGGCTGGGGCAGTGGCGGCCTATTCAGTTATCATGGGCGCTTTTTTGGCTTTCTCGTTTCCGGCATTGATCCCTAGTGGATTATACCTTCTCAGTAAAGGCGAAAAGGTGGAGGTCGTTATTGGTTGCGGAACTCTTATGTTTTTCGGATTTTTATTGTTGAATGCGCTGCGAATACATAAGACGCTCTTGCAGGGGTTGAGGCTACAATTTGAAAACGCTCAATTAATTGCACACCTTGCTAAAGAAAAAGATCATATGAAAAAGCTTAATGAGCAACTTGAGCAGCGTGTTACAGAGCGCACCGCCGATCTCTCTGAGAGCAATGTCTCTTTACAAAAAGAGATTAGCGAGCGGAAGCGCACTGAGGAAGCTCTCAGCCAGACCGCAGCCGTGTTCGAGAATACCACCGAAGGAGCTATGATAACGGACACAAAGGCTAAGATCATTGCTATCAACCGAGCGTTTACAGAAATTACTGGATATAAACAGATCGACGTGGTAGGTAAGTCACCTAGCCTACTTGATTCGGATCGACATGACGAACTGTTTTATAAGGCTATATCCGACACCATAGCCCGTACAGGTCGATGGAAAGGTGAGATCTGGAAGCGCCGCAAAACGGGTGAAGCATTTCCATTATGGCTTACGATCAACACGGTACTCAATGATCAAGGTCGAGTGACCCATTATGTGAGTGTGTTCTCGGATATTACCCACTTCAAGGAGTCTCAAAAACAGCTCGAACAGTTGGCTCACCATGATCCACTGACCGGTTTACCCAACCGCTTACTGTTCCAAGCCCGGGTGGAACATGCATTGGAGCGGGCCCGCCGTGAAGGTGGACGAGTCGCTGTTTTATTTTTTGATCTAGACCATTTCAAAAACATCAACGACAGTCTCGGTCATCCGGCCGGTGATCGGCTACTGCAAGCGGTAACAGAGCGTCTACGGGATTCGGTCCGTGAGGAAGATACGGTGGCGCGACTGGGTGGTGATGAGTTTACCCTCCTGTTAGAGGAGTTGCAGGAACCTAAGTATGCCGGCGTGGTAGCGGAAAAAGCCCTCCAGGTGCTTGCTAAACCCTTTACATTATATGGACATGAAGCCTATGTAACTGGCAGCGTTGGCATCAGTTTATTCCCGGATGATGGACAGGATGTCACGACTCTCCTTAAAAATGCCGACAGCGCTTTATATCAAGCTAAGGCCCAGGGTCGCAACAGCTATCATTTTTATACTAAAGAACTCACCGCCGTAGCCCTTGAAAGGTTAGCTCTAGAGTCGAGCTTGCGTCGTGGCGTGGCCCGTGAGGAATTTACCCTTTATTATCAACCTCAGGTGGACCTTTTTGACGGTCAGGTGATAGGGGCCGAGGCGTTAGTCCGCTGGCAACATCCAGAGCGTGGATTGATTCTTCCAGGAGAGTTTATTCCCCTATGCGAATCCACGGGGTTGATCGTAATGTTGGGTGAATGGGTTTTGCGCACCGCCTGCGCCCAGGCCAAAAGATGGCAGAACGAGGGTTTGCCACCCCTGCGAATGGCGGTGAATATATCTAGTATCCAGATAGCACGGGGGCAAATTACCCACACAGTAGAGCGAGTACTAGAGGAAACAGGATTAGAACCCTGTTATATAGAACTGGAAATTACCGAAAGTCTGATCATGCAACAGACGCAACAGACACTTGGCATCCTAGCTGCTTTAAAAGCCATGGGTGTGATGCTGGCCATCGACGATTTCGGGACAGGATACTCGTCTCTTAGCTATCTGAAGCGTCTTCCGTTGCACCGCCTCAAGATCGACAAGTCCTTTGTGCGTGACATTCCAAAAGATCCCGATGATGTAGCAATTACCCGTGCCGTCATTTCCTTAGGAGACCATCTGCATTTGATAGTAGTCGCAGAAGGGGTCGAGACCCAGGCCCAGATGGAGTTTTTGCGCAGCAACGGCTGCGACGAGGCCCAGGGATATCTCTATGGACCGCCCTTACCAGCAGTAGAGTTCGCAGAATTAGTCCGTCGTCGCTCCCCTATAAAAAAATCCAACAACGTTTAAATATTGGCTACCACGCCTATTATTGACTTGGTATTAGTTACGCGAAGCACTGGAGGGTGTTTCACGACGATCAGTAGGCTTAGACGACTGACTGTTAGCGCTACGGTTTTGCACCATTTGCCCAAAGTTGCTAGCGCCTAGCACTGCCGCAGCACCCTCTAGACTAGCGCCACCCGAGCCTAAAACCTGCACCATAGGCACCTTGATGATATCTGGATTATCTTTGGCAATGCTAAGCATCTCTTTGAGCATCTGCAATTGTAGGGTACGATCTTCACCCAATACCTGGGTCATGGCTTTTTGGCCTTCGGCGATTTCGATTAACCGGAGTTTTTCTCCCTCACCCTCTAGGCGGGCACGTTCTTTTTTAAACTCGGCGGCCTGTTTTTCAATCTCAGCTTTGACCAAAATCTGTTGTTGATTGGCGGTAGCCCGTTCCCGTTCCACTTTGATACGTTCTTTTTGTGCGATTTGTTCCCGAGCATAGGTCTCCTGTAATTGATCGGCTAACTGTTTACGCAACCGGGCGACCATCAACTCCGGGGGAATGGCCGGTTCGCCCATGCGGATTTCCTGGGTAGTGACACCGGCTTTACGGGCTTCATGAGCAACAGCGACTTCCACTTGAGCCGTCAGCGTTTCTCGGTTTTCGATAAAGTCTAGCACCCGCCTTTCTTGACATACTTTTTTCCCCGCCACCATTTGACAGTCTTGACCACCGCCGATGGTGCGCAGAATATCCCGAATTGCCGGTGTGACAATCTTGTTTTCCACCTGTTCCAAATTACCCACAGAGGCCACCACCGTGGGGGCATCTTGGGGATGCACCTGAACCACAACACGCATCTCTACCGGTACAGTCCATCCCTGCACCCGCACGTTGATGGCTCCATCCGCTGCATGCTTAGGCACAGGGACCTCTTGGCTAAACTCCCGCTGCAGAATCTTGCCGTCATCGCCAATCTCTAAATCAATCCTGCGTTTTGTGTAACCGCCTTTGTAAACCCAGGTTTGAATGCGAGTAGGAATTAAAGTAGGCACAAAGGCTTTTTGATTCAAGTAATAACGCCCCGGAGGCAAAGGTTCGTTCCAAACGCCGATACAACCCTTAGGTACGATGGGAACAGCTACCTGGTCATCCCGCTTACCATCAGAAACAGTCAAAAAATTAGGACAATCGCTACGGCTTTGCACATTTGATCGGATCACCGCCACACGTCCAGCCGGCACGTCCACAGCCGGCATTTCTTTAATGGCGAACAAAAATTGATTGAGCCGATAACGACCTGGCTTTAACACACTGAGTTGAGGACCTTTCTGACCACCGTTGTTAAGAAAATATTCTGCATCCAGCATGTCGTCGAACTGTTCTTCTGACCACGCATCGGCAAGAAATTGACCCTGACGCAGGGATTTACCGTCCCGGGCCACCAATAAACCATAATTGCCTTCCTGAATTTCGATCCAAGGCACTTTACGGATATCGTAAATGACTTTCACCAGAGGAATGAGATGAAAACCCGGCGGCAATGTACGCGCCTGGGGGCCTTTCTCACCGTTAGCCGCGATAATAGCACCCGACTTGAGGTTGGCGCCGAAGTAAATTTTCGTCAGATGACCGACTTCATCAGGACCAATAATGACAAAAGATCGACTCATGGCGATCACCAGCCCAATACCCAAAAGCACTGGACCCATGAGACTTTTAATCAAGTCCTCGGTCTTCGGACGTCCAGCAGTCGGTGACGATCCTTGCTTAGGGTAGCGTATTTTGACAAGGGTCAGGATAACGCCTACAGCGATAAGTAATACGGCAATAATGGCAAGTAACATACTAAATTCCTTTTCATTCTTTCCTTGAAGTAAACCGGTTGGCTCAAATCCAGCATTTCAGCAAAAAACGTGCTTAATCTCCTGTGTCTTAAGTAAAACGCCCTAAGTTATCCGGTGTTATGGAAGGGCCTTCGCCGTTGGGAGACGGCGATGGAGCGTACATGGACGTATTCACAGCGTTCCTGATATAACACCGGATAATTTATAGGCAAGTACTTATGAGTTGGTAACGACTTGGGGTATATAAACAAACGGCTCATTTCCTGTGTTTTATGCAAGAAATGGGCAATGTTTATAATTTTGAAAAGCGTTATCCCATAAATCAGTTTTAGCCGTGTCTGAAGATAGCACTGAATTTGGACCATATATGACCCCTTTTCCTCGAATACCTCCTTGCCTACTCGCCCAACCTCAACCCCATCGAACATAAGTGGGCGCAAGCCAAGGCGATCCGCAAACAAGCTCACTGCTCAGTGGATCAACTCTTTAGGTCAGATATAATATGATCAGTCTTATTTGGTTTTGCTATATGTATTATGAAGCAAGCAACTTGCCCCCTTTTTACGAGTCCTTTCCACTTGCGTTGGTCGTGGTCTCCGACCACAATCAAACCCTCGCCACGAAACACCGCTTCGCATAATTCAGCTTGTACTTGTGGAAGCGGCGACGGCGCGTTTAAAGGAACTCAAAGCAGCCCTGGCCGAGGCCCGGCAGGAGAACTGTAATATCCGAGGGTATTTTGAGTATTATCAGCAACGCATCGCCAAGGATCGTCAGCGGGAACGGGAGGATACCCAAATTTTGACGTAGCAGCTCTAAGGCCAGATTGTACAACGATGTAGGGGCAGCTTTTGCAGATCTAAGGGACATTAGCGGGGAGATGATAGGGGTTATTGAGGTATGTTGAATAGTGTGTTCAAATTGAACCTAGAAACGTTTTAAGTTACTGTCAACTATGATCAAGAGTTTTAAACATCGTGGACTCAAGCATCTGTTTGAAAAGGGCGATACCAGCAAAGTCAGGGCCGATCAGGTGGCTAAAATTCGTCGTGTCTTGCAGCGGTTAAACGCGGCTCGGACGGTTGATGAGGTAGACGCCCCCAGTTTTAAGCTACATCCGCTTAAAGGCAATCTCAGAGGTTTATGGGCTGTGAGTGTCTCCGGTAATTGGCGAGTTGCTTTCCGGTTTGAGGAGTCAGACGCTTTTGACGTGAATTTGATTGATTATCACTAGCAGGAATCTAAAAATGCTGATGCAAAATCCCCCGCATCCCGGCGAGCATTTGCGAGAAGACTGGATCAATGAACTTGGCTTGTCGATTACAAAGGCCGCTAAAATTCTCGGTATTGCTCGTAAAACACTCGATGCTATTGTTAATGGCCGTGCCGGGATTTCTCCTGAAATGGCCATTAGAATTTCCAAGGCTTTTGGTGGTAGTCCTGACGTGTGGATGCGTATGCAAATGGAATATGACTTGTGGCATGCAAAACAAAAGGCCGATCAAATTGATGTCAAGCCCTATGAGCCTGCATGAACAATCCATAAGTACCATCACACTATAAGGTTGATCCGCTGTTGACGGCAGAGTAGCAGGCAGCGCTAAAGGGTCTAGCCGCCATCGAGCCGCAGTTGCGGGATCACCCGTTTAAAGCCGGCCAGTTAGGTTTGTAGGTTGGGGTTCATTTCATTCACCCCAACCTATTCGTGCTATGTATTATGAAGCAAGCGACTTGACCCCCTTTTCCAGCATCCGTATGGGTGATGACCTCCAGCCCCGCCGCCAGGGCTCTCGTACTATGTATTATAAAGCAAGCAACTTGACCCCTTTTGACCCCTTTTGACCCCTTTTCCTTGACCCCCTCGTCACTTTCATTTACTAAATGCTATTCTTCGTGTCCTGCGCTGCGTTCTTTGCGCAATTCAATCAGAAATTTAAAAAAATGATATATAGCCCCAAAAATAAAAACCCCACCTAATAATACTGTTCTTTTCCAAAAAGTTACCCAAAATCGAGGATCATCAATAGGTACAGACCTAATACAATCACCTCTTGGAAAGGAATATCTGTTTGTGCATATACCTCCAGATGATTCTGCAGCCCACCACACAAAATAACTTATAAAAGCAAAAACTATAATACCGATTAAAATTCCAAGGAGATGCCTTGTGCTAGCCTGCATCTTTCGTGTTTCCTGTTATCTAATTACGAACCTACTTTACGACAGAGTCACAGTGCATAACTTAGACTTTTTGGCTGCGTTGACCATAAAAGGCAATACAGCAAGATTCATCACTTGCGACATTGCATATCCGGCTATCCACCCAATAAAAGGAATAATCAAAAAAACTGTTATTGCAGTGACCGCCATCACAACCCCCGCAATACCCACCCCAATCAGCGCAGTGACAACCGGATCTTTACAATTGGCGGCCAAATCTGCCAAATTCGCCAACAACCCCACCAGATCGGCAAAAATACCAATTTTAATAAAAGCCTTCGAGAGGGTTTTAATCGTAGTCAATACCGCTGCTTTCCCTGCCCCCTCCATGAGCAGCAATTTTAAATCGAGGGCAAGCGCCTGATAGGTCACCAAATCCGCCATGGACTTTGTCGTATCAGGGTCCAACTGCCCGCCATTTCGGCCGCCACTGATTTTATACGCCGCATCACCTGTCT
>CAYRGG010000021.1:0-64229 GCA_964423745.1 uncultured Candidatus Competibacteraceae bacterium
TAACTTTTACGGTAACAGTAAAATAGCCTAGTAAATAAAATATTTACTATCAATAGCTTATCCTTATAATTCGAGGGTAGCCAAGCCACCATTTCACCATCCGATGACATCCGAAAGAATCTCTAAGCCTGCAAAAATGCAGGTTTTTTTGTGCCTAGAAAGACGAGTATTAAAAAGTCTATCTAACCATAAAACTACGCCCATATGCTTTTCACCAATGGATGCCATCTTAATCATTTTCCCTTCGCGCAGTTCAATACGGTCATCTTCTTTAAAAATGCTGATTTTACTGATCTTTTTGAAGTCCTCTATAGTGAGTCGGTATCGGGATAGGGTTTTTGCGGGTTCCATAATTACTCCCCATAGAGTATTGGGAGTTGATATAAAATAAAAAGCAACCAATTTCTTGTTGCTTCGTTCGGAAGATCTCTTTCAAATTATACACGACAGTGATAATGCTTTGGGCAAGCTGCTCAGTATTGGACGGTATTGGTTTACATGTCCTCAAAAAAAATATTGTTATATTTTTTTCATTCTGTTCTCTACACTTTACTAAAGAGCAATGAGATAAAGGGAAGATGACGATGAACAGTGCATCCGTAGTGCCCTCCATAAAGAACATACCAGTATCCCCCTTAGGCAATAAGATAGCTCTCCGGGCGCCTTTGTCAGGCCCCTTGATTTCCTTAGAGCGGGTGCCTGATCCCGTGTTTGCGCAAAAGATGGTGGGTGACGGTATCTCCATTGATCCCCTCGATCAATGTTTGCTAGCACCCTGCGACGGTGAGGTGGTGCAGCTACACTCCGCGGGTCATGCGGTGACCCTAGCCATCGAAGGCAGACTTGAGGTGATGATGCACATTGGTCTTGACACCATCGACCTCAAGGGCGAGGGATTTACGCCCAAAGTAAAAAATGGCGACAAGGTGCAAGCGGGTGATCCGCTGATCGAATTCGACGCAGACTACATCGCCACCCATGCCCGTAGCTTGTTAACGCAGATTGTCATCACCAACAGTGATCAGGTGGCAAAGTTCGAGCCCCATACCGGGACAGTAACGGCGGGTCAGGACATTATTCTTGAATTGACATTGGCAAGCGCTAAAGATGAAGAGCAAGAACGCGCGGGTAAGCCTATTACTTCGGAAGCTATTTTGATTCCTAATCCCACCGGTCTCCATGCTCGTCCCGCAGCGGTATTGGCCAATATGGCTAAAAAGTTTAAAGCTGATATTCGGTTGCGACGGGGCGATGACAAAGCCAACGCCAAAAGCGTGGTGGCTATTATGGGACTGGAGATTGCTCAAAACGATAAGGTCCATCTAACTGCTCAGGGGCCGGACGCTGAAGCTGCTATTGGTAAGTTAGTGCCGTCTTTACGAGAAGGGTTAGGAGACGAGGGCGCCACACCCGTGTCGGCCCCCGCCAGTGTCAGCCTCTCTACGGATGCGCAACCTGCTCCCCAGCCCCGTTCCCAAGATCCTAATTTATTGATGGGTGTAGCCGCTTCACCGGGTCTCGCGGTGGGTAATGTGTTTCAAGTGCGTCATAGCGAGATCGACGTTCAAGAAGCTGCCGAGGGCGAGCCTTTCGAAGAACAGCAAAAATTGGATAAAGCCATCGAGGAGGCCAAGATTCAACTAGAAGCTTTGCAAGCCAAGCTCCATAGCCAGGCTGAGCCCGCCAAAGCCGCCATCTTCGCGGCCCATCAGGAGCTATTAGAAGACCCCGACCTGATGGATATCGCTGAAGCGGCCATCGCTAAGGGCAAGGGCGCGGGTTTTGCCTGGCGGCGTGCCTACACTACCCATGCCGACCGGCTCGCCAACTTAAGAAACGAGTTGTTGGCTGGGCGGGCTAACGACTTACGGGACGTGGGTCGGCGGGTATTGCGGCTGATCACAGGCACCGCCCCCGAGCAACCAAAAATGCCGCCAGACACCATTTTGGTGGCCGAAGATCTAACACCCTCGGACACGGCTAATCTGGATCGTACTAAAGTGTTAGGTTTTTGTACCCTAGCCGGAGGTGCGTCGTCCCACGTATCTATTCTCGCTCGTTCCCTGGATATCCCTGCGGTGGCGGGGATTGAACCCCAGGCTCTGGAGCTGCCAGTCGGTACCCCGGTGATTCTGGACGGCAACGAGGGCAGCCTACGTCTCAATCCTTCCGCTGATGAAATTACCCGTATCAAACAACGCCAAGAAAAAATAGCGGCGCGACGCAAGGCTGACTTAGAAACGGCCATGGAACCGGCCCAAACCACTGACGATCATCGATTTGAGGTAGTGGCTAACATCGGCGGTCTGGCTGACGCCAAAAAGGTCATGTCTCTGGGGGGTGAGGGGGTCGGACTGCTGCGCTCGGAGTTCTTGTTTTTAGAACGCACGGCGGCCCCCACCGAAGAGGAACAATTGCAGGCTTATCAGGAGATTGCCGGAGTTTTAGGTCAGGATTATCCTCTCATTATTCGCACTGTAGACGTGGGGGGTGATAAACCGCTCCCTTATCTGCCCATTCCTAAAGAAGATAATCCCTTCTTAGGTCAGCGCGGTATTCGCGTTATGCTGGATCGTCCAGAGATCTTCCGAACTCATCTGCGCGCGATTTTGCGGGCCTCTCAGACCGGTAAGGTGCATTTGATGTTCCCCATGGTGTCGCATCTGGCCGGTCTACGGTCCGCTAAAGCCATGTTGGAAGAGGAACGGCAAAAGTTAGGCTTAGACCCCATTCCCGTGGGTATTATGGTGGAGGTGCCGGCGGTTGCGGTAATGGCGGAGCAGTTTGCCAAAGAGATAGACTTTTTCTCCATCGGCACCAATGATCTGACGCAATATACCTTGGCCATGGACCGGGGCCATCCCATGCTGGCGCCCTTTATCGACGGGTTAAATCCCGGTGTACTAGGATTGATCAAGAATACCGTTGATGCCGCGCATAAATTTGGCAAATGGGTTGGTGTCTGTGGGGGTATCGCCAGCGATCCCCAAGCCGTACCCATTTTGCTGGGCTTAGGCGTCGATGAGCTGAGCGTCAGTGTGCCCACAATTCCTAGCATTAAGGCGCAAATTCGCAGGCTCACTTTGGCCGAATGCCAACGTTTGGCCGAAGAGGCGCTGCATAAAGACACCGCAGCGGAGGTTCGCAACCTTTGCCCGGATGTCGAATAACTCTTAATTTGCCTACCGTATATAATGAGGATCACTAGCCATGAGCAGTGCAACGGCTGTCAGTCGGTTTAAAGAATCCGCCTTTGGCAATCTGCAAAAACTAGGTAAAGCCTTGATGTTACCGGTGGCCGTGTTACCGGCCGCTGGTATTCTATTGGGTGTGGGGGCTGCCCAATTTGAGATACTACCGGAACTTGTTTCTAAGATTATGGAAGTGTCCGGTGGGGCCATCTTTGGCAATCTACCCATTATCTTTGCCATCGGCGTGGCCCTTGGATTTACCGAAAACGACGGGGTATCAGCCCTGGCCGCTGTGGTGGGTTATGTAGTGATGCTGGCCACCATGAGTATAGTTGCTCCTGCTTTAGGTTATACGGAAGAACCGGTCATCAGGACCGTGATGGGTTATCAAACCGTGGATACCGGCGTGTTCGGCGGCATTTTGATAGGCGGTGTCGCAGCTTTTTTGTTTAATAAATATTACCGTATCAAATTACCCACCTATCTGGGATTTTTCGCCGGCAAACGGTTTGTGCCCATCGTCACTGCCTTTGCGGCCATTTTTTTGGGCGCTATCCTTAGCTTTGTATGGGCGCCAGTCGGGGAAAGCATTGGCGCCTTTTCTGAATGGGCATCCACCGGGAGTCCCCAGCTTGCCTTCACCATTTACGGTTTTATTGAGCGTCTGCTGATCCCCTTTGGTTTACATCATATCTGGAATGTGCCGTTCTTCTTCGAAGTGGGTCAGTATACGGTGCCGGGTACCGGTGAGGTGATCCGCGGGGAGATACAACGTTATATCGCCGGTGATCCCACCGCCGGTAATATGGCGGGCGGTTATCTCTTTAAAATGTGGGGTTTGCCCGCCGCTGCTCTGGCTATATGGCAATGCGCTAAACCGGAAAATAGAACCAAAGTGGGCGGTATCATGATTTCAGCGGCGCTCACTTCTTTTCTTACTGGGATTACCGAGCCTATCGAGTTTTCTTTTATTTTTGTTGCCCCTATTCTTTATCTGATTCACGCCGTACTCGCTGCGGGGGCTTATTTTGTCTGTATCGAACTGGGCATCAAGCACGGCATGACATTCTCCCACGGTCTCATCGACTATATCGTGTTATTTTCGCCGTCGACTCGTGGGTTGTGGTTTCTATGGTTAGGTCCCTTGTGGGCACTGTTGTACTACACGGTGTTTCGCATAGCAATTCTTAAGTTCAACCTGTTGACCCCAGGACGCGAGGAGGAAGAGGTGTCCATGTCAGAGGTGCGAACTAACGTGGCCCACGATTTTGCCAGACAGCTGGTGCTGGCTTTTGGTGGCAAAAGTAATATTCGTGCGTTGGATGCCTGCATCACCCGTTTACGGGTCAGCGTACACGATATAACCAAAGCTAATCAAAGCAAACTCAAAGCTTTAGGCGCTTCCGGTGTCGTCGTGGTGGGGAACAGTGTCCAGGCTATCTTTGGCACCCAATCCGAAAACCTGAAGACCGATATAGCAGAATATCTTAAAGTGGCGGGTCCTGAGGCGGATGAGGTGGAAGAACCCTCGCCCGTAGTAGCCAAGGAGCCCACTGGTATTGTTTCCAAACTACGGGATCCGGAAGCGGCTCAAAAGGTCGAAGCCTTTATCAAAGCCCTGGGTGGCGATGCTAACATCAAACGGGTGGATGCCTGCGCTGAGACCCGCCTGCGCTTAGAACTCAACAATGACACGCCGGTCGATGAAACCGCCCTGCGCTCTGCGGGTGTCGAAGGGATCATGCAGTTGGCGGGTAAGACGTTGCACCTGTTGGTTGGGCTTAACGCCGATCAATACGCGGCGGAGATGCGTGGACAGCTGGCGAAAGGGTGATGTCTTTATGACAGGACTTAAGCTAATCATTCCAGAGATGGTTGATTTTCTTCCTGAGGCGGAAGAAGAAATGATAGAAGCAGCTATTTTTTACCAAAACAAGCAAGGGGTTTAGACGAAAAATTTCTTGATAATGTAGAACAGCCGACTCAGCTGCTTAATGTTCAAAATAAAAATATTCTAGTTTGTTGACGCAACAGCAGAACATTACTAGACTGGTTTTTAACTAGTCTAACTTTTAGGGTTCATTAAATATGGCTGAAGTCGGTGCATTTGAAGCGAAAACCCATCTTCCCAAATTGCTGGAACGGGTTCAAAAAGGCGAACGTTTTGTGATCACAAAACACGGTCATCCCGTGGCCGAGCTGGTCCCTTTTAAACAACGCGATTTCGATAAAGTTCGTGTGGCTATTAATAATCTCAAAGCGTTTCAAAAAATCCATAGCTTAGAGGGCTTGTCCGTCCGGAAAATGATTGAGGACGGACGTCAATATTGATGGACTTTGTGCTGGATTGTTCGGTAACGATGGCATGGATATTCCCTGACGAAGCCAATCAGTCCACCGATGCTTTGCTTGAATCTCTGTTAAAGAACAGTGCGGTTGTGCCAGTACTCTGGCCAATTGAGGTAGGAAACGTGTTGTTAGTGGCAACACGCCGAGGAAGAATCACCGAGGATGACTGGCCACGTATTCGCGATGACCTTAACGCATTACCAATTGACATTGATGTAGAGTCCTATGCAAGGGTAATAGATACCGTTCTTCCTATAGCGAATGCACATAAGCTGTCGGTGTACGATGCCATGTACCTTGAACTCGCGCTGCGGCTCAGGTTGCCACTTGCAACGTTGGACCAAAAACTAATTTCTGCTAGTAAAAGAGCTGGGGTTAAGATTATTTAAGACAACAAGGACCGCTGCCGTTGAAAGGATTCAACAGGCCGATACCGCAATTCTGGAAATCCCGCGTGTTGTGGGTGACGAGGGTGAGCTGATGTGCTTGTGCCGTTGCAGCAATGAGCATGTCGGCTTGCTCTCGTATGATGCCTCGTGCGGTAAGTTGACCCCGTAGTGTACCCCCATAGTGTGCGATGTTCTGGGAAATCGGCAGGACTTGATGGCGCTGGAAGAAGACTTCCATCCACTTCAGCACTCGCCCATTTGGATGCCAAGCCAGTCCAAAGAAGATCTCCTCAACACTGATGACGGACACAGCGAATTGAGTGACGTCATCTGCCCAAGCTAACACGCCCTGATTAGGTTTGGTTCGACAGAGTTCGCTGATGACGTTGGTATCAATAAGATAAGTCACACCCTTATTCCTTCAGCGTCTCTACAAACGTATTTCGACGGGTGGATCAAGCTGGTAGGGTATAATTCGTAGTTTTCTTCTTTACATCCTGCTGAGCGCCGCCAATCGCCTGCCCCAGTACTAGAAAATGACCCTGATTAAACTCTATCTGCTCGTAACCGGGCGTGGTGTCGATGTTCTGAATTACAAAGCCATTTCGATAGGTGAAATGTTCCCCGGAGAGCTGATAGAGGTCATCGCCCTGACGCACCCAAACTTTTTGCTTTTTGGGAATGGAACGGCTGTTTTTGTAGATTTCGAGTTGCGCCTTGATACCGTTCTTGTTATCTGTTTTCAGCAGCTTCACATAGGCGTCAGCAAAGTTGTCATCGGGCTGAATCGACGCGACTTCGATACGTTTTACCAAGCCCAGATCATACGCCTCCTCGATGGAAAATTCCCGCCCCTGAAGACTTTTTACCTTTTGGATATCGTTGCGTTCCTGAATCTTGTGAACATTGACCAGTAACTGCCCATCGTCAAGCAATATGTTATTGCCGACGCCATGGTCAATCAGTGCCAATCCGAGCGCAGTATTGCCGCTAATTTCAAAATTGGTTTGGCCAAACGGCTGTTCGTCGAACAGATCGGCAATCGCATTGACGGCGTCGAGAGGTGATCGGCATGAGATTCTATTTGTTGAAATAAGTCGGTATCATCAATGTCTTCAGTGGCACCATTCCAGAGTTTGAAGCAAGAACGATCTAGTTTAAAGCTCTTAGAACCAAGGTCGATATTAATCTTGTTGAATTTTTTCTTTATCTCTAGCGCAGATCTCCATATTCTCTTCTTACCAATATACGAGATACTTTTAAATCCTCCATGTTTTGCTAGATTAGATATTTCATTATGATCAGGTAGCTGAACTAAGATAAATTGCGCATTAGTACCTTTTTCCAAATTCTGTTGAAACACAGCTTGTGCTAATGCTCCAGACCCAGGAAAAAAATCTAATACTAAACAATGTTCTTCCGGTGGACATAACAAATGAATAAATCTTTTTAGGGTTCCAATAGGTTTAGGCTTCGGAAAAACTTCTTTATCAAATCCTAAATCTATGAATTGTTCACTCCCTCGTTTGCTATTAGCATCCTTAAATGTCCATGCTGTTGTTGGTTTTATATCTTCGCGATTTCCGTGGTAGTGAGATTTTACCTCCTCCGGCATCGGGGTAACAGCATGGCCCACACTTCGAGGCGTGGCAACTTTCGGGGTGCGAGCATGGGCCAAAAGGAGGTATGCCTTAACCCGATAGGCTATCCCTCCAAGCACAGCTATACATGACTACGAGAGAAACCTGTGTTTGACCTATCGTGCGGTTAATCAATCAGACGATTCACCAAAATAATGTAATGCGAGTAGAGTGATATCATCAGATTGTGGAGTATCTCCTGCAAACCTTCGTACTTGATCAATGATCATTTGTATCAGATCCCGTACATTGTGATCGTTGTTTTTTAGGAGTGATACTAACCGATCCATCGAGAACAATTGTTGGCGTGCGTTTATCGCTTCGGTGACACCGTCTGTATAAAGTAACAAACGGGTACCTGGAGCCAGAATCACGCTTTGCTGCGAATATGATAAACCCTCCATCACCCCTAAAGCCACGCCATCGGTACTCTTTAAAGAATGTACCTTATCTGTTAACAATAGCGGTGGATTATGACCAGCATTAGTATAGACTAATTGCCCGGTGGTCGGGTCGAACACAGCGTAGAAGACTGTCACGAACATTGCCGCGTCATTATCACGGCTTAAAGCATCGTTAGCGTGCGCTAAACAAAGCTTAGGCTCTGGCATGATCAGCGCCGTACTGCGCAGCATTGCATGTGAAGTTGCCATAAATAGTGCGGCTGCGATGCCTTTGTCGGAAACGTCAGCAATGATCAGCCCTATCCGACCATCCGGCAACTCAAAAAAATCATAAAAGTCTCCGCCGACCTCGCGTGCGGTGTGCAGCTCAGCAAATAGATCGAATTTAGCCTGATTTGGAAACTTGTTTGGCAGGATCGCATGTTGAATGTGCGCTGCAGTATACAGTTCCTGACGGAGGCGTAATAGCTGATTATGCGCCTGCTGGTGACTGCGAAAAGTTTCCACTGTGGCTAGCAGGCGGCCAATTTCGTCATTGTCAATACGCTGAGTAGTGTATTCAGGCGCAGTGACATTGCTATTGCCTTGAGCTAGGGCATTCAACACGTCGATGACAGCATTTAATGGAGCAAAAGCACGGCGTATATGCTTATAGAGGAAGCTTAGGAACAAGCCCATAATTAACAGCGCGAATCCGTATGTTAGAACAGCGAGCAATCGCCGCTGACGCTGTTCAGCGGTAACGTTTTCAACACTGATAAGCTTTATTGAAGGCTTACCATATAGGTCGTGCAGTGGTAGTTGCACTAATGCATAGGAGTGCTCGTCTACATCAATAATTACCAGTTGTTGTGAATCAAATGGCGTGTTTTTAATCTCCATGATCAGTGGCTTTGACCCTGGCATCGTAGTGTATTTAACTACGCCATCGACAACGAAAAAAGCCTCAAAATTAGTGCTTTCAGCGAATATATCTAGCAAAGATTCCAAACTTTTCACATAGAGCGCCATGATAATCTTTGGCGAACCATTCGCAGGTAAAGGAGATACGACCGCTAACACTGGGTTATTCTTTGTTGTTAAAGCTAGGCCCATGACCGGTTTCAACGTAGTGGCAGCAATATTTGCTAGCTCGTCCGATAGTAAGGGAGATTTCAGTGCACCTTCCGCAGTGGTAAACAACAGTTTACCGTCCATGGTGGCTAATTCTAAAATAATCGGAAATTTGCCCCTTTGTAGACGGCGCAATAAAGCATCAAAACCTGAGTCGTTTGGTAAAGGGGTGGTCGATGCTTGTAATCTAGAGGCATAGGGAAGCACAGCAGGAATTAAGTCTGTTATTTTTTCTAGCTCAAAACTTTGCAGCTCCCGCCAAGCATCGTAGTGTTTTTCAGCAAGCATTTTTTCAAAACGGTCCATGACCGCTTGCTCGCGGATCCTTCCATCTAAGATTAACAATAGTGCAACGATGACATAACAACTGCAAGCAACCCATGTGATGCGAATGCGAAGGTTCATATTGGTAAGTTATGTTGCGCACCAAGGGTCTGTAGTTCTATGAAACTTGCTTGCAGTACTATTTACCAAAACATTGGTCTTTATACGGCGTAGCTTCGCTTTACCTTCCAGTCGTCAATTATTGTTTGCAGTAGCAACGATGATTTGGCTCGTATTTCATTGCTAATTGTTTGAAATCCCTCTTTTAACTTAGCAGAAGGATAAATAACTTCTGCAAGAAAAAACTTTCCTTATTTCTGTGTTACTTAAATAACACACTTGGCGCAACCAGACTGTCTTTCAAACAGGTGGTGAATTGTTGATTCAGTGAAACCTGCAGTAGCTAAATAGTTCGGACACACAAACTCAAGTAGTCTTGAGAGTTACCAAGAGAGTGTACCGATGAGAGCTTAAAAACGACAAGAAAACTATACCGCATCATTTAAAGAGTTAGCAAATTGGTAGTGGAAAGCGATTAGCCTCTATCCAAGACAGCATAAAAGTTGGGTCTCAGTAAGCGTACGCTACATACTTGGATATGCAAATACCATCGTTCAAATCCACCTTGGATATACAAATACCATCGTTCAAAACTACAGAGGGTGAGTCGAATTGAGGATGAATACCTGTATGACGAATTGAAACTTTGGTCAACGCCAATGATGATCGTTTTGTTGCACCGAATCGACCGGATCAAGCATTCCAAGTGGATTAGCTAAATACAGCCTATGTCGGCAGTTTCAGAGCGCATCACGACATCCTTAGTCGATGACGCCTCAATGATCGTGGTCGGAAAACGCAAGCCATGGAAGGAGTTGTTGGTTCACAGTGATCATGGAAGTCAACATGTCTCTGAGTCGTACCAGCATACACTCAAGAACTATGGCTTCATTTGTAGCATGGGTCAAAAAAATAGAATTACTAAGATAGCACACCTTCTAAAAGTTTCTTTCATATGTTGAAAACAGAGTTGATTTATCCTAAATCATATCAACATCGAGAGGAGGCTAAGTCAGGGGATATTTGACTATATTGAAGTGTTTTACAACCGTCAAAGATGCCACTCAACCATCGGCTACCAAACCCCAATGGGTCATTACAAAGCGAGTTGTAACGTTGCGTGATCATCTATTTGAAAAATTTTTTCATATCAACCATCTATTTACTGCTACCCAGCAACCGTGCAGAAGAGGAGTTTTACAGTGGATCAAATTAAAGATAGTGATATTAAAGATGCGATGAACGCATTAAATCAAGAAGCGAAAGAAGTGCATAGTGGATCTTTGCTCACTGCTGAACAAGTCGAACGTATTACAGCGATCTCCAAAGAAACTGATGCTGAAGCCAAAGCATCTGAGACCACGGCAATGATCGAAAAATTGCTGCAAGAAAACGAACAAAGCGAACAGAAATTACACTCTTTGCAAAGTCAACTTGGTATCAATTCGGAAGACACCGGACGTTTTCTAGGAGGAGAACGCTTCAGTTCCAGTTCGCAACGTGAATTGCAGAATACCCTCGCGGATTTTGAGCAGCAAACCCGACGCGAAGTCGAAGACGCTGCAAAGCAGTCTTTACCAGACTCATCTAGCAGCCGACCTTCAAAAGGGCCACGTCCAGGACACATCCGAATTTAACATTATAAATTTTTGAAATCTTTTTTATTTTTTTTAGTTGAGAGGTAAACAGTCATGTCAGAAATTGGTGGTATTAATACCAGCGCTTCCCAGACGTTTCTTTCCAATATGGATACTAGCGCCAGTGGCGACTTAGAAACAGTTATGCTGTCGTTGTCTTATGAACGTGCCAATACTTTGGACGGGGTTGTTCAAGCACAGGTTCAGGACATGAAAGACCGTAATGCGTCTATTCAGAAGATTCAAAAGGCCTTACAGGAAATTCGCTCAAGGAAACCTAGTGAAGATAAGAAAGGTAAAAAATTTGATCCTCCTTTGTCCACAGAAACTCTAAACACTCTAAAAGAGTATGGTTTGGAGGACAATTTAACAGATGATGATACTAAACTTAACTCGGACGGGGCCTATGCATCGTTGACCGAGAATCTCAAAACCGAAATCGACAAACAATCAAGTAACTCTCAGCTAGATATGATCAAACTGCAAGGTTTAATCAACAAACGTAATCAAACGGTTGAGCTGATGACCAATTTGCTACAGAAATTCAGCCAACTGCAAGAGAAAATTGTCGGTAATATCCGTTAAATTTGGTTTGCACTGGGGTGGTTGTTGATATTGCAACTGCCTCAGCCTATTGCGACAGCATAAAACCAAGGAGAGAGATACATTATGGCGACTGCCAACGATAATTTTGAGCTAGACCTCAAGGGTTTAGAACAACTTACTGAGGCCGTGCTCACCGGCGGCTATACGTTAAAAGATTTCACCGAGATCAGCGACGAGGAAGCCGATGCCGCTTATGCAGTCGCTTACAATCTGTTCAATCAGGGCCAATACCATAAAGCTGAAAAATTGTTTGAGTTTCTCTGTCAATTGGATCACTACGAGGGACGTTTCTGGATTGGCCTAGGGGGTTGTCGGCAAATGCTCAAACATTACGAGTTAGCTGTAAAGGCTTATGCCATGGCTGGCATCCATGATATGGAAAATCCAGTGCCAGCGCTGCGCGCCGCTGAGTGCTATTTAGCATTGGGACAGCTTGAAGAAGCTGAAAGCGGTGCTAGCGCAGCTCTGCTTTGGGCGGGTGATAAAACTGAACATCAGGCACTGAAGGCACGAGCCGAAGTGATCATGAACAGCATTGCGCACCGCAAGGGGAGCTAAACATGGCTATCGATAACATCAGCGGCACGGGTGATAAATCCCATCTGTATCAAGATACAGACACCAGTGGTATAGACAAAACTCGCCCCAAAACCAACGACTCTGTACTTTCTTTAGATGCGCCAATCACCTCTGAAGGTTCCTTAGGGGGTGCAGGCAGCAGTGCTGACGGCATGGGGTTAGCAGCCCCCAAGCTCAGCGGTAGCGACCTGATGGTGATGCTAAATACCATGCGTAGTAAGCTTCAGCAAACGCGGATGAAGACGTCAAGCGAGGATATCAAAAACATTCAGGATCAAAAAGCCAACGCTGCTAAAGAGCGGATAAAGCAACTTCAAGAAAACATCAAGAAGATGCATAAGTCAAAGAAATCCGGCACTTTTGGCAAGATTTTTGGCTGGATTGCGGCGGCGGCAATGGTTATTGCCGGTGCGGCACTGACGTTGGCGGGTGGAGCCGGAACCGCCTTGTTGGTAGGTGGTATCACCATGATGGCGGTGATGACACTGCAGCAAACTGGCGCGATGGACAAAGCCATCGGTGGTATAGCCAAAGGACTACAAAATTTGGGGTTAAGTGAACATGCGGCCCAGATTGTGGCTACTGCTATTATGGCAGCCGTTGTGGTTGCTGCTTCGGCAGGTGCTGGAGCAGCCGCAGGCCCGGCGGTAGGTGTGATGGTGGGTGCACAGCTTGCGACAACGCTGATTTCACCCGATAACCTTGAGAAAATGGGTATTCCTGAGAAGGACGCACCGTGGGTTTCAATGGGCTTGTCTATTGGGTTTTCCTTAGCGGCGATTGGCGTTGGCATCGGTACGGCAGCGTCTTCCACCGCCCAGGCAGGCGGGAAACTCGGCGCACTGTTCGCTAAGTTGTCCGAGTCTACTCCTGAACAACTGGCGCGGGTATCACGGTTCGTTTCTATTGGCGCACAAACTATGAACGCTGCAGCCACGGTAGGAGCCGGTGCCGCAGGTGTGGGCCAATCGGTGCTACAAAAAGATGCGGCCAATGCTGAGGCTGATGCCAAGGAATTGCAGAAAGATATGCTCAAACTACAGCAGATGCTTCAAGACGAATCAGATCGGATCAAGGAAATCATGAAAGAGCTTCAGGAAAGCACCGATGTGGTGATGGGGGTTCTCAACCAGGCGGATACCACTCATCGACGCATCACTACTGTATAAAATTGCAAAAGGAGAAACTCAGCATGGCTAGTGTATCCACCCCTAGTGAGCAAGTCCATGAAATCAATGACCAGCTTAAGCAATTTAACCGCTTTGAACCTGCCGATTTAGAGGTGATTTATAATCTTGCTTACACCCTTTACAACCAGGGTCACTACCTAGAGGCTGAAAAGGCTTTTGAATTGCTATGTTTGCTTGAGCCTAGCAGCGAGCGCTTTTTGATGGGTCTTGGTGCTGCCCGGCAACTTCAGAAAAATTACCAAGGTGCGGTACTCGCCTACAATCTGGCGGCAGCGACCGGTAAAGATGACCCTATGGTGGCGATACGGGCAGCAGAGTGCTATCTTGCCCTCGGCTGGATGCATGATGCACATATCGCACTCAATGACGCTGCTGCACACGGTTCATCGGCTAACTCTGCCATTGCGAGCCGAATAGAGGCTTTGCAAGACGCCCTTGGCTAGTTAAGTGACTAATTTTGGAGATTGAAAAATGATAGACGCGATAGGCAGCCACACCCCAATAAATTTCGATATCGTTGCCGAAAGTGAAAAAACGGGTAAAACCGCAGCGACTCAAAACGATATTTACAGTGATTTCGCCGCTCGAAAAGGTGCCATGCTCATGACTGAGGGTAAGCCTACGTTACCCTCTCCACAAACGGTCAAACCCAATGATTTGAGTGGCGCTATTAATCGTCTAAATGATAGTGGTGCATTTGATATAACAGGTTTGATGACATTATTGCACAAGACCAGTAATTCATTGAATCAGGCGTTGCGGGAAGCGCGTCAAACCGAACGTCAATTGGAGCAGCAGACAATGCATGAAGCTGCAGAAAAGATTCGTTCGGCGGCTAAGTTGGCGATGATTGGTGGGCTTATCTCAGGCAGCACCCAAATCGCCGGCGGTGCGATGAGTATGCTTGGCTCCTTCCAATCCGGTAAAGCTGAGATGAATTCTGAAGCGCCGTCAAGCGAGACATCGGCGCTTTTGAAAGGAGAGGAAGGACCTAACGCAAACGAGCTTTTTACAAATAACGAAGAAGCTATTGAAATGCAGGATATGTCTGGTCGCTCTTCTTCCCTTGAGACCATTGAAGAAAGCATTGTTCCCGATGAACAGTTGTTGGCTGATAATCCATCCGAAGATCAACAAACCCAAGTAGATAAGTCGCAAAAGAATAAATCGCAAACCAAGGCTACAACGGATCAAGATGATACTACCGCAAAGCAGCAATCCGACCAAGTAGAAGGAACACGGATGTATAATGCAATGAAGTTACAGCGAACCATGGCAAAATGGAATGCGTTGACAGAAATTGTAAAAGGGGGTGGGGCGATGGCCAAAGCGGGTTTGGACTCTGCTTCTGAAGGCCAGCAGGCGGATAAGGCTGAACTCGATGCTAAGGCGAAAAAACAAGGGTATGCAATCCAGGATGATGATCAATTGGTGCAGCACATGCGTGATTCTATGAATCAAATTCGCTCAAAACTTTCTGATATCGAAAGCGCCAATAATCAAGTTATGAACCGTATTTTCTCAGTCTAAACAAAGGAGCAAATAATTATGTCAGACACCAATATTGGTTCATTGAACAGCGCTTCATCGGTGTATCTATCCAATCTAGACACACAATCAAGCGGTGATTTGGAAACAGTAATGTTATCGCTTTCTTACCAGCGTGCCACTACGCTCGATAACGTGGTTAGTGGACAGGTTAAAGATATGAAAGACCGCAATGCTGAAATCCAGAAGATTCAATCCGCGCTGCAAGAGGTGCGTAATCTCAAGCCAGATAAAGATGAAAAGGGCCAAAATCTCAAAGGCCAACTCTCTAAACAAACCATAGACATTTTGGAAAAATACGGCTTGGCTGATAGCCTGAAAGAAACTGTCCACATTAAAGGTAGTTTAAAGTATCCCGATGGTGAGACGCTGCCGATAGATGGAAGCAATAATAGTACTTCACTTAATCAACCGATTCCTTCACCTGGCCAGCAGATTAAAGAGCCTGACGGTTCAATACTCACCGTAAAGTCTGTCAATGTCTCTATTAGTTTATCCAAAGACGGCTCCTATGCTGCGTTAACCGAGAATCTCAAGACTCAGATTGATAAGGAGTCAAGTAACTCTCAGCTAGATATGATTAAGCTTCAAGGTTTGATCAACAAACGTAATCAAACTGTGGAACTGATGACCAACCTACTGCAGAAATTCAGCCAACTGCAAGAGAAAATTGTCGGCAATATTCGCTGATATTTTTTACTTAGAGGGATTAGGCATACGATAACGGTATGGCAAATTCAAATTCTAATTTGTTGTACCGTTTTTGCTGAAGCATTTAGCTAAGGACCGCTCCAGGGCTTGCAGCTGGACGTCGATGCTTGCATCGACGACACCAATTTCAGTTTCTAAAATACAACCGCCCCGGCTAAGGCGCCTATCACCGGTGACTTTAACGAAAGCGATGCTCTGATAATTGCCAAGCAAGGTATGAATTTTTCTGTTAATAGCTTCAACCTGTTCAGGCGCTACCCGCAAAGTAATTTCCTTCTGGTTACGTACTGCGTTCAAAGCATTGTCTACTACTCGTAAGGTTAACTCGGCATCGTCAAACTCTCCTAATACCTTGCGTAAAACTTGTATTACAATCTGCGCAACCTGCTTTTCGATACTGGCGAGATATTCCAACGTATTACTAACAGTATCAATCATTTGCTCTGCTATCTCCAGTTTGCCTTGTTCCAGACCCTGTTGATAACCACGCTGTTTTTCAGCTTCAAAAGCTTCTTGTGTTTGAGTACGCATCGTTTCAGCATCTTGTTGAGCTTGCTCAAGTAGGGCTTTAGCGTTGCCATAGGCAAGATAATCCTTAGCTTTTAATACTTTTCGGCTTGGATCTAGGTTAAGAGCTTTGTTGCTTAAGCATTTAACAAATGAACCCATCGAGATTCCAGGTTGGTCAATAGTTTAGTTGGCAAAGCCATAATGTCAGGGCGTTCCCGCAACTCTGGGATGATGATAAAATCAGCTTGATGGGCTTTGGGAAACTTGAACAATAGCCGCTGAATCAAACTGGGATCGGTATACTCAGCCATAGTCGATGCTAAGCAGTGTAGCCCTATAGCCCTTACCTTTTGATGGAAATCCTCAGGGGGTAGAGAAGTGGAAAGTTCTGTTGCGGAAGGAGGTGTGCCCAATCCCAAAAAAGGCGCTCGTTTAAGAGCAAACAGAAAAGCTTCTTCACCAATTCGCTCTTTTAAAACTCGCACTTTGTCTCGTTCTACCGTTTGGCGTATGTAACGTATATTTAACACTAAACCCAAATAGAGTACTAGCTTCTCTAATACGTCAGCTTCAGCCAAAGCAAGGCACACAACGGGGGTGGAGAAATCACACCAGTAACGTTGCTCCAAACGCCAATGACTAAGCAGGTAATGTGACAGCCACATTGTAGCGCGTGGAGAAGATCGCAAATGCGCTATCAACACAGCATGGGGTAGTTCAGCGAGCCAGCTTGGATGAATGTAATGAATAGGCCGTAGATTGAATTCCAGCACCTCTTTAAGTAACGCCGGCTTCCCAATGAACGTTTGCAGAAATTGTGAATCAGCTATTTTTAGCCCGCTGTCTTGCATCTTTGCGCATGCGCCAAAATAAGACTCCGTTGCCTACTAATGCCGCTAGCAGTAGCATGAGTAAAACGCCAACCAATATCCAGAAACGGGTTACATCGGTCGCCGAAACTTGTAAAATACCGCCACCAACACGGGTTAATGTAGGCGTTGACATATCAAGCGTATCAGTTGAAGAAGGAAATAGCGCAACCGATATATTGTCATAGGTTAAGCCTTCAATGCTGTTGTTAACGATCGACTTGATACGCGGCACAAAGTTTTCGAGGTTAGAATTTTCACGGTATTTAATAAATACTGCTGCTGATGAAGGGGCAACGGTGGTTTCAAAAGGACGCTGATCCGGTAGCACCACATGTACCCGAGCAGTCATTACACCTTCGATCTGCGATAGGGTCTCAGCAACATCTTGAGATAATGCATAGATATAACGGATACGCTCTTCCAAAGGTGAAGAAATCAAACCCTCCTGAGGAAAAACACTACCAATACTGGCGAATTGGTCCCGAGGATAGCCATGGGCTTTCAGTAAATCGATAGCATCAGCGAATTGACTTTGTTCAATCCACAAAACAGCGCCATCCTTATCAATTGACTTTTCACTGCTGATGCCGTGCTGCATTAAGATCGCCAACATTGCGTTGGCATCCTGCTCCGATAGATTGGTATAAAGTTCAATTTTACAAGCAGATAACAGAATCAACAATAGCACTACCAAGCCTTTGTTAAGCTTATGTCCAAACTTTGCATAAAAAGCGTAACATCTAAATATCATTGGCTTTTAAGCAAAGAACCGACACCTTGCGAAGCTTTACTAGCCACTTGACTAATAAGACCTTCTGCTAACGTTACATGAGATAATGCGAATTGCAACTGGAATACTTCCTGCACAGAAGGTAGGCTCGCTCCATTAGTGTTAGCAACTGAATTAACTCCCAAAGTCTGGGGTTGCTCAGAACGCATCCGTTCCAAACCGCGTAGAATGGCATCACCGGGATTGCCCTTGATCGCTTCAATACCCTCGCCTGACTTAATATCAAGTGAAGGTTGTTGATCCGGCCCTGATGGTTGCAAAGATTCAGGTTGAGCTAGCGCTTGCTGAAAACGGGTGATGTCATTGCCGCTAGCTTTATCAGGGGTAGGTTGCGCGGCATCGCCAAGACGTTCAGTAAGCCGTTCAGTAACCTGTTTTACGCCAGTGTTGTTAATCACAGGCTAAGCACTATTTTGGAGAATCAGCCAATAGAGCCTGTGCCATTGCGGCTGCCTCGGCATCGTCGCTGCTAGCCGCTTGCTTGAGCCATCGCTCACTCTCCTGGGAACGGCCAACCAACCTTAACGCTAAACCTAAAAAGCTTTGTGCCATCGAACTTTCCGCATTTAATTTCAATGCTTTTTTTTGCAAAATAACTATTGCCTCATCATGACGACGAGCACTCATCTCGCTTACCGCCAAACCGATAAGCGGGTATTCACTGTCCGGACGGACGGTTTCAAGCCCTTCAAAAATAGTTCGTGATTCATCAACCCAGCTGTTACGAGCAGCCGCAAATCCTATTTCGGCCAATTGTCTAACGTCTTGCTCGCTTATAAGCTCCATAATCCCTCCAAAGTCGTTGTCATTCACACGATTGAAAGACAACTACATACGTTGTGTTATACCTTTCAAGGCGTCGGTAATTGATTTGATAGTAGTGCTTTCGACACCAACGGCAACACTCCATTTAGCCATCTCTTGCTGATATTTCAGCATATCTTGTATATTGGTAGGGTCTAAGTTCTTAGACATACCATCAAGCTTGTTTTGCATGTCACTGACACTTTTACCCATGCCCCTATTGACCGAATCAAAATCAAGACCCATTGCTGTACTCCTCAATTATCAAAGATGAGTTATTTCGAATGAAAGCGCTGCCATAGTCTATCCACCGTCGTCGCCGCAGCTTCCATAGCTAAGCGCAGTTTTTGCAAACGTTCAAATTCTGCCGATGTCACTCCAGCATCTATAGTCTGTTTTAAATGTCTAGCTCGTTCGTTGTATTCATTCAACAATTGATTATGCAAACTCCCATCATCGTCCTTGTGCAAGGCTTCCTCCAAAGCTAACAAATCCATAGCTTCTTCGACCATTACCCTCTCCCAAAGTAGTGAGTAAACTTTTGACCATCACGGGATAAGATGACTCGATCCTCGTAAATAGCCTCAATGACGTGGCCAGATAGTTTGGCACCTAGTAAGTATTTGCTACCGTCTCGAGTAACGATATAAGGTACTGGACGGAAGCTAGCACTGCGAATCTCTAAATGAGGCAATCCTGATGCTGATCCAGCGTTGGCGCTTTGGTGAGACGGCTTCTGGCTAGCGCTAGTAATCATCACTTGATTTTCAAGCTTTTTTAAACCTGGGATGTCACGACGCAATAGTTTAAGGGCGTCATTTAATTTTGCTTGATTACTCATTTGCCCTTGTAAAACTAAAGTGCCAGGTTGTTGCTTTGTGCTGCCATAGTTCACTTCTAAGGATAAACCGAGGCCATGCAAAACTTCACGACCAGAAGCAACTAATTCATCTGGTGTCCACACATTAGCCCGTATGCGTGAATTCATATCACGCAATTTGACAAACAGGCGCCTTTTCGTAAGTGCATCCGCCACATAACCTTGCACCTTGAGACGGCCATTTTCAAGTCTCTCGACACTAACGTTTGGCAGGTTTAACTGTTGCAGCAGTGCCATTATCTGTTGTTCGCTGTTCAGCGCTTTATCAGACCCATTAACGGGCAGTTGTTCTTTATTACTAGCCCAAATATGACTGTATAGAAAAAAAATGAGAAATACTAATAGCAAAATCCCAATACCACCCCAGGAAAGCAACCCATAGCCCTTATGGCGTGTACTTGGATCCGCTGGGACAGCCCCTGACTCCCCTATCGAATCTGGATCAGGAGCTAGCGACGGATTGAGATTGTTTGTATCCTCTTTTTTAGAAGCGGTCTCAAAGGCATTTTCGGAGTCATCTTTGCTAACCTGATCAGGCCCTGAATACGTTGCTACTGACGGCAGTTGAATAGTCTTCCAAACTTCGCCTTCGGGAACGATAGCAAAGTAGATTGTCAGCAAACTTATTATTTGGTGGAACGCAGCCGAAGTGTCACCTTCAATCCTGTTATCTTCTATAGACACAGTTTGTTCTAAAGGCAACACGTTTACACCATCTGGACTAATGGTGAGCTGGACAGCGCGTGGTGCGAGAGCTTCATCATGTAAAACGATGTCGCATTCCGGGTCATGCCCCAACGTATAGACACCTTGTTTCAGAAGCACTTCAGCGCCAATGTGTGGACCAGAGAAAAACTTTAAAATGTAGTCCTGATTGGCAGAGTTCATGGTGATTTGGACTCAACAAGCGCACTTGCGCTGTTGTTATCAACCTCGTCCTGTTTGATCTCAGTGAATGTCTTAGTTTGCGGGTTACGCAATGCTTCTAGATAACGCGAGTAATCTTCAACCTGTTTTGATAAGTTGTTCATAGTCGAAGCATTGGATTGTATATTGAGTGTTTTGACTAACTGCGCTCCTTTCGGGGGTGGCGCAGTCGTGTAGTGATGTCGGTCGTCTTCGTCAACCCAGCGATAAACTACGCGACTCTGTGCTTTGGCTCCGGCTACTAAGCTAGCATCAAGGGCTTTCGCCAAATCCTTGACCAAATTGATCAGTGGCTGTGGCCCGGACATAAAAACGATGCCTTCGTCCTCAAGGGTTTTGAAAACAAAACGTGAGTCAAGAACACCTAGTTGATCTAGGGTTTCTCGAAAGCGTTGCACAGGAAAAAAATTTAGGTTGATGAGATCTGTTTCAATTTCCTCGGATTGATAGACGTAAAGTATTTTACCGTCGTAATACCAATCTAGATTGTATGCTTTAAGTAAGTGGTCGAAAAATTTGGCTGGCGCCATTTGGTGAAAGCGGCCATTAACTGTGCCTTGCACATTTTCACTAAATTTAATTGGAATATTTTCAGTCGAAGCAAAACTGCGTAAAACATCAGTTAGCTCTGCGTTTTCAGCAAAATAAGAAAAAGGTTCTGTTGACCACCGGGGGGAAGCTGACACAGAAATGCTAGCTAAGGTGATCAACACTCCAAGTGTCGCAGTGAACAAACTGTTAAAAAGTCTCATTATGTCGCAATCACGGGAACAAAAAAGGCAACGCTGAACCAGAACGAGATGGCTCATCAACAAATTTTTTATTCCAATATGCTAAGCTGTTGACATAGGCGCCGAGAATTCTATGCAGTGTCTCTACCTGTAAGCCCTCGGTAGCTATACGCCGATAAAGAATCATTTCTTGATCATCTTCCAAAGTCAGAATTTCGGCTTTTTCTTTAATTCGCGCCAAACTATAACGTAGTACGTGTTGTAATTTTTCTTCGACTTGACGTGGATTATCGGACAGTTTTCCCACTGAACCGCAGATAAACAGCTCTTTACCACTTTGAAAGCAACGCACCACTAAAGCATCATCAAACACTATTTGATAAATACCTTGTGCGTCAGGCTCCAGGGCTTCAGAAAGCCCTAATCGAGGAGCAAGTTGTTGCATCAAGCTTACAATCTCCACAATCTTCTCTTGCTTTGATTATTCATTAATTTACAAATCTTAAAACTTAATGGATAAGTAACTATCTCAACCGAAAAGTTAGTACCCATCACTCATATGGAGTGGTCTCTAAAACGAGATATGGATAACTTGATATCTGATGTTCGCAAGGCAGCTAAAGCTGTGTTAAGGATTTCGGTAAGATGATCAGCAATGTACTCACTGCGCACCTCCAACATCTTATTAATATTTTCACCAGATGCTTGTGTCTGCGTTTGCAAATCCGTAGGATTTAGTAATCCATGCTTTGCTCGGTTTGCTATCGTTTTCACAAGCGTCTGATCGCAAGATGCAAAGTCGGCGTTAAGATTGAGAAGTGTCAGAGCAACAACGACCACAGCGGTGTGGGTGACAATGATTAAATCGGCTAAGTGTTCCGCTTCAGATTGCGGTGCGCCTAAAGTAAAAAATAAATCTTTAAGTTTTTGACTAAGGGCAGCTATAGCTTGCGGATCATCCCGCAAAATAATTTCATTTGCAAGACCAGCAAGAGTGGTAAATATTAAAGGGCCTTGCAGGGACGATGTAAGAACACCCGCATTGCGCAGCCACGCATATTCGAACGCAGATGGGTCTTGAATCTTAGCGAGTTTCCTCGAGAGGCTTTCCAGATCGCGTGCTAGAGTTGGTGGCATCATGACTAAATGCAATAAATTTATTCCAGTAAGTAACTATCTCGCGTAAATAGTTAGTAATGAGATACAGTTTTAATTAAAAAACCAATGAAACTAAGACTATTTCAGTTACTTTGTACTGCAGGGCAAACTCTATCTGAAAGCACTGTAAGCGAGTTTCCTAGAGTTACAGATCCTTAGTGCGGAACATGAGTTCAGAAATGGCCGTATCTTCCTCAAACTCACTTTGCGTTTTGATGAATGATAAATCGCAATTCAAGCAAGTACGCAACAAAATAGAAGCGTTTTGTAATTCTCACGAGGTACCGTCAAAACTTGAGTTTCATTTAATCCTAATAATCGAAGAACTTATTACTAATATTTTTACGTATGGTTATGACAATAAATTATCAACATTTATACCTGAAGTTCTCCTCCATGTAAAAATTGATAAATGTTATTTGACTACCAAGATTCGCGATAATGGTCAGGCTTTTAACCCGCTTACCGTTGCTCTGCCCGATCTGGCTTTACCTTTACAGGATAAGCCATTGGGTGGGCTGGGTTTATATTTGGTGCAACAGAATGCCGATCAACTTGACTATCAACGCTATCAAGGATACAACCAAGTGATTGTAAAACAATGTTTGCCGGGGTGTTCAAGCCAAAGCGGTGAAACCCCAAAAAAAGCAGGTAATTGAGAAATGCTAATTGGTGAAACACGAACAAATGACAGTGTAATCATCGCACCTAAAGGACGAATCGATTCAGAAACTGCCCCGGGGTTAGAAAAAAAGTTGCGCGCCATATTGGCTGAAACCTCATCCAATTTGATACTCGATTTTTCCGCCATTGATTATATGAGTAGTGCTGGTCTGCGAATTGTATTGTTGGCTGCCAAACAAACGCGCAGTAGCGGTAAAGGGCTAGTCATATGCGGCTTGAATGATAACGTGCGTGAAGTGTTCAGCATGAGCGGTTTTGATAAAATTTTGACCATCGTCGTCTCCCGCGAACAGGCAATAGCCAAGATGGCTGAGCATAGTGATCCCAACTAAATCAACATGTATAGAGTCGCGGCCTATGGAGTAGCCATCAATGAACTCAAAGCCGAGGGTAAGAACTGATAATATGTAGTCAGTAACCAATTCCCAACAAAGGTTAAAGCAGTGTTTACCTGCGTGGTGAGCGGTAATCGACCAGATCTTGATATACCCAGCGAGCGCCGTCGAAATCGATTAATCTGCCACCCATATGGTGCTGATAAACATGCAGTAAACGCTCGGCTGTCAAACCGCCTTGTTCTTGATAAAGCGTTGTGTCTACCAAACCCATGACCCGCTTAACACCGAGTTCAGAACGGCACAAAAACTGTAAAAACCAATGCATCCCACGAAACGGATTAGCGAGGTTCTTGCGATCATGGGGATGGGTGCGGTAACGGATAATCACAACTGTCTGAGGATCATGCATTCGGTAAACAATTTCAGCTTGGGCAATTTCAAAGCGATAACCGGCAAACAGCGCACTGTGCTCGAACAAGCGTTCTTCTGCCAAAATAATACCCTCGGCAGTCAAGGCCGCATAAACACAATCGGGTGCTGATGAAGACAAGGTATCAGGACTCAAGCAAACGTTTGCGGAGTATTTTCCGAGCACGGAACACTCGGTTTTTAACATTGCTAATGCTTATCTGTTGGTGTTCAGCAACATGTTCGTAAGAAAGCTCATGCACCGCAACCAACATAAGGGTTTCGCGTAGTTCTTCTGGTAATGTTTTTAGGTCCTCTTTAAAATGCTCGTATAGCACCTGCGTCTCTACTGCTTTGATCGTAGTATCACCTTCACTAAGACTTTCCAAAATAGCTTCATCATTAATAAACTGATAGCGTTTTTCGGGAGTACGGTTTAGATGGTTACGAACTAAATTCAGAGCAATACCGGTCAGCCAAGTGGATAAGGCTGATTGGCCTTGAAATCCGGCCATGCTACGGTGCCCTTGCAAAAGGGTTTCTTGCAATAGATCTTCTGCTTCCTCGTGATGATTAACATGACGCAAAATGAAATAAAAAAGCCGTTTACGATGGCTTTCAAAAGTATTTGAATCAAGCTCTTTTGCAAAAGCTTGAGTTTCGCCTCCTATTTTTGACAGTTTCTCGTTCAAGCAATACCCTTCCCACATGCAACGCTTCAGTGATAGTATTTAGTGTTATAGGTAAGACGTTATGGTTATCGTCATAAGTAGAGTCCTATACCCGTCACCCGTCAGTATCACTTTGTAGTGCCCGTATTGTGGCAGCCTTCAATTAATTAAATATAGCTTCACTAAGAAGGGTAACTAGCCCTGCTGTGATTGTGTTTGTCAGCATCGCGTCGGTCTGCCACCGAATGGCTATAAAATCGAGCAAAGCAAAAATACGTTACGTCAACGGCTGGCTAGTGCGTAAAACGTTAGTGCTCTCACAATGCTCAACTATAACTCACCATCACGATACGGCCTTTCTCAAAGGGTTACGACACTGGTTACGCTATAACATATTAGACAAAACACTCTTGAGCGAAACACCACCTATTACTACCTACTATACATATAATAGATAAAAGATATGTTAAGGACACATATTCTTAGAACTTAAAGTAAAACTTTGCTGAACTTTTTTTCCGACAAGCTTTCAGAGGGTGGCTAGGTGAAGCCGTATAAAAGGAACATTTACAGGGGTCGTTACTCACCTCACTGAGGTGGGAAAAAGATCAGCGGATAGGACATGGAATTGACAGTAACGCAGACTCGCAAAATCGACACTGCCGTAGACGCGGCGAAGGGCAAAAGACCGACACAACCACTGCATAATCGACACGCAGGGTCAAAAATCTGCTTCGCAATTCACCGTGGCAGCGTCGTCAAGACAGGTATCTTCACCTTGATTACCGTTAACGATGTCATCTCCAGAGTGGCCCATGAGCAGGTCATTCCCTTTGCCACCATAGATTTCATCGTTACCCCGGCCACCATGGATTTCATCGTTACCCCGACCGCCGTCAAGGGAATCGTGACCTTCATGAATACTGGCATCGCCTTCGGCGTCGTCGCCGAAGACCAGGTCATCCCCAGGGCCGGCTGAGATGGTGTCATTGCCGGCATCACCGTAGAGGGTGTCATGGCCGGCGCGGCCTGAGATTTTGTCGTCGCCAGCACCACCCGAAATCCAGTCATCACCACCATGGCCGATAATCACATCGTGACCTTCGCGACCGAGGATGATATCGGGGCCTCGGGTACCTATCAGCCGTTCATCGCGGGGGGTGCCGGTGATGATTCTCTTCTGAGAGAGCGGAGTGGCTTGCAGGTCGCAAAACTGCGTATCCTTTAAGGGAGGATTAAAACAAGAACCGGCGAGATCGGGCGGCGCATGTTGCCAAGCCACATCCCAGTCTTCGTTGACCGGATAACACGCCGCTGGCGGGCGTGGATCGCTGGCCGGATCGGTCTCAAAAGAAGTAGGTAAAGTCACAGCAAGACCGAAGCAGCCACCTTCCGGGCAATCAACGTCAACCACTGACCAGGCGCAAATGGCATGATCGTCTTGAATACACTCGGCGTAGAGTTCCGGATTGTCCTGTTGCAGTTGTGCTGAACAGGCGCACTGGTTTTTTTGAGTATTCCATTGGCAAAAGCTTTTTGGCTGGCAACTGTTTTGTTCAGCCTGTTTAAACCGGTCTTTGAAAACGTCAAATCCCATATCCAAAGTGACCCTCAATAGGCCGCTTTCAACATCGTGTTGAGTTTCCCAGGTCTCGGGCCAAGCTTCATCATTGAAAGTCAGTTTGGCGCTAGCTAAGGGGGTCGTAACCGCTTTTAGCGTCGTCATATCAAAGTCTTTGCCAACGTACATTTGATAGGTTTGCCGGATGTTTGGTTTGGCATAGACAAAATACACATAATACGTCTCTCCGGCCTCAAAGACATTGAGATCGCTGGCGCCACTTTGGCGTTGCTGGTCTTCACTGACGGTAGTATCAATGTAGAACACACCGTGATTGGGTGTCAGATTACTGCGCTGCCAGATTGCCTGACCCATCAGCCGAATATTGGGTGTTTTGTTTTCGGCTCGTTCGTTACTGGTTAAAAGCTGTCGGTACAATGGCACACCATAACAGCTTTGACCGGTACACACCCGGCTCCACTGGGATGTGCAGTTGCCACGGGCGGCACAATCCGGATAGACCGCCGTCGTCACATACTGATAGGGACTGGTTTTAGCGGTACCTTCGGATTTGCATTCAATGGTTTCCACAGGGGCATTGAAAAACGGGTCTTCGTTGACCGAAATGGTCTCAGCCAGTCCTGTCAGGGAGCCGTCATCGTCGTTCAATACGGTTTGCCGGTCAATGCTGGTGAAACCCGTGAACGAGCCGGTCGCGTTAAATGTGCAGTAGTTCTGTTTAACCGCCTCATCGTCGGTTTCGTGGGTGCCAGGTAAGAACAACGGTTCGATGACAAAATGACGGATGTCAACGTCGTCGAAAAACAGATTGGTGGAATGAAACGAGGGTGGGTAATAAAACCCGTTAGGTTGCTTCCAGGCGATAGCGGCATTGGGTAGAAAACATTGCTGAGTATCTGCATCGAACGGCATACCCAATACCTTGCCATACATATACTCGCTGTCAAAACAGTTGCCATTGCCGTACTGGCAATCTTCAACGTGGGTTTTAGTGATATCCAGATACGCGTTGGAGTCCTGCTGGGCGGGGCCGTCATAGAGATTGAACAGGCGTTGATTATTGGCAAAACTGCTCAGCGGCATAGTGATGCCCTCGTCTAGCGACAGACAATAATTGGCCGCGCGCTCATTATCACAGGATAATCCCCTTGGGTTGAACGGTCCTGCGTGAGAGGCCAGCGGATTGTCCTGTTGGGTATTGCCGATGAACACGTTTTTGCGCGCTAATAGCCAGTTGCCATCGATGGACGAGGATTTCGTGTAATCCCCGCCGGTAACAAAGGTAAGACCTGCACTTTGCACATCGGAAATGACGCTATTAATGACCAAAAACCATTGGGGACGCATCCAGATCGCCGAAAAATTTGTCTCGGCCCAGTGAAAGGCGGTGGTGTAGTGATCTAGGGTGGTCACCATACACCCTTCTTTATGACCCTCTGAACAGCGGATGACATTGCTACAGTCCAGCTCTCCCGTGTTAGGGTTTAATTTGGCCCCCGGTGAATTTTCATCACAGCGGGTGGGAAATCTCAGACCACCCGGTACAACCCGGGGATAAAAAGTTTCCTCGGTCCAGTTGGGGTTCGGGGCAGGTAGCAAGGGATTGACGATCGGCTCAAGCTGGGTATCAACATCAGGCGCACCCAAGCCATTACACGGGCTGACATTCGAGGTGGTGTTAAATGAATTCATCGCCGTGCTGCAAAAGTTGCCGCGAAACTTTTTCAACGGTGTCGCCCCAGCCCGGTCTGGGAAGGTTTGCAAGGACGCGTAAGAGTCCCATTTTTGCTTTGTCGAAAGCCCGCTGTTGATAGCGGGCAACGGCCAATAGCAGGCCCCGCAAGCACCGGCTCCTGCCGCCATATTGTGTTCAAAATCGTTCCAGGTATTGAGCATCCAAAACACCGTAGGATGCGCATAATCAGAGTGGCTAGGGACTTTGTCGGTGAGCCGCTTGTCTTCTGTCCAGGCTAGGATACCTGGCACTTTGCGGGGGTTTTGACTGTTGTCCACCGCAGCACGGGCGAAAATACCAATATTGGATTGAAATTTATTGTTGATTTCAGTGCCATCTTCCAGATAATAACCATGACCAATCGATTTATAACCCACGTTACGGGCTAACGTCACACCGTGGGTGCCATGGAGGGTAATCCAACGGGTCATGGAATCATGAACAGAACTGTTTTTGACAAAGGTATCGGCTGGGGTTTTGCGCGTGACATGAAAATGGACAGGATAATGTCCCATACGCCCACCTTGCCCCATCTGATAGAATTCGACGCCTTGTATCCGTGCGGTTTTTATCCCCTGGCGAAGGATCATATGGGCGCCAAAATAATAGGGATGCTGTGCGCCGGCTTGTTCGGTTGAATCAACCAATACCGATGCCTCGGGAAAAGGCTCGTTGAAAGCTTCCCCTTCGGAAACGATGCGAATACTGCGTGTCAGGAGAGCGACCGCCGCCCGGGTTTCAGCGGCGGGTTGACCGTCAACTTCAATATCCAAGCCTAGCCTTTTGGGCACTCTGCTCAAGTCGTAGGTGCGGCCATTATGAAAATAGTGCGCCGCCTGAGCAACGCTCACACTGCGGCGGTCGCCGCTGACACCGGTGATGGTGAGTTGTTCAGAATGGCCTGGTAAATAATCCGTGGTTGTGACAACGATCTCATCGCCAATTTGCCAATCAACGACTCGATCCAAAAACAAGACATCTTCACCCGGATCTAAACCCTTGTCGTTGCTGTCATTGGGGTCCGTTGCGAGCCGCACCCAACTCGTACCGGAATCTGCCGGATTGTTGTTATCAAAACTGGCTCCTTTTTTACCGAACAGTTCTAAACTGCCGCCATAAGACACCCCAATAACTTTGTACCCGAAATACCCGTTGGCATCGCCGCCGTCCAACGGCAAGGGTATGTACTTATAAAAATAATCTTTTACCCCGCCTGGCAATTCGACCATGACAGCGCCCTGCGAATTCCAGACGGTTTCAGGGATTCCGCAATGTACATCGCTTTTACAAACAACCCCAACACCGTTAGGACCTTGATCGGCGCCATACACATGCAAGGTCACTACACCGCCTTGGGTGCCGATGGGATTTTCGGGACTGCCAGCGGTTAGACTGCCCTCATTTTCTATAAGGATTGAACTAGCCCAGAAATCGATCACCGCATCATCGAAAACCAGAGCGCCACCGTCGTAGATATTGATGTCTCCATAATGGTAAGTGCCGGCATCTACCGTGCAAAGCCCAGTGACCTCTAGCTCATTGCCCTCGCCTGGGGGTAATGGGCCGCCCGTGCATACGGCTGCCTGCGCTGTAAGCAGCGGAAAAGCAGCCAGCAACGATAGCAGAGTCAAAATTTTCCAAATGCGCATTTTTTACCTACACAACAATAATATTTTTATTTGCAAATAGGAGAAATCAAGCTGCTCCTAACAAGGCTAGGGCAACACTCAATGCATCGCTGTGACCGCTATCGGCATCAGCTTCGGGGAATACTGCCTTTTTCCAACTGGCTGGGTCGTTGAGATCGGTAATCTTGGCTAAACCGTTGCCTGCAAAATCGCTCTCGAAAACGATCAACCGCTGGCCGGAGGCAAGTTTATTGCTTGCATTGGTGGCTGTGAGTGTCTTGTTGAGCAGCGCTTCCAGTTGTCCATAGTAGTGGGTGAGTCGTAACGCATCTTTATCTAAATCCCCGTAAGCGCTACCACATTGGATTTGCAGAAACACCGCCAATGGACCTTGCACCAAATAATAATGCATGGCATGGGACTGGATGCCGTGGCCGCCATGACCGAGCAATAGATAATCCTCGGTTGGATCGTTGGCCTTTTTTAGATAATGACCCAGATCGTAGAGATCGTGTTGCAGTTGTACGGTGCCAAAGACGTGAGGTGTCTGCTGGGTCAGTGCGCCTTGCAAGCTGGTAGGCACTGGCGGGGAGGGCAGCTTTTGCTGCTGGAAGTAATCGCTCATAGCGTGAGGAGTAATCATTATACGGATACTCCCTGGCGTTTCAGGTTGTCTTTACCCACTTTAGCAGCATAAACCGGTAATAAATTTTCGGGCCCTTCAGCGGCGAACTTTTGTTTTTCACGAGCGAAATAACTTGTGTCACGATCAGTCTGTAGTCTCGCTGTGGCAGGTCCCCATTGATCAGCATCAATCCGTCTATCCGCAGGCAGCGAGTTGATGTGCTTTTTAAGCACATCAAGCCGTGCACCTAAGGCATCCATTTCCTCACCGGTCAATAAATCGCCGAGTTTATTATCAAGCTTTTGTTTGTCCAAAGCGTTTATCTTTGCCGCCATTGCGTTGTCTACTATCGGTGGTAATTCTAGTGCCCATTGATAACTAGTATAGTCGTTGGCGGTTTCTATTTTTTTACCAAAGGCCTGATCATTATCTATCGCATAAACCCCTTTCACTTGCCGGTTTTTGGCGTCGATATCGACAAAATAATTACGCGCATGGCGGTCTATTTGTGCACACAGAAAATCCAATAGCTGAAGTTGATTAGTCTGGCGTTGAAACACAGGATCCTCAAAATGGATATTATACCCCTCTTGTTTTTGGTAAACAGCTGAACACTGACTGGTGTCAAAATCCCCATTAGGTTTTAGAGGAAGCTTCAAATCTGTTATACCATCAGCCTTAGCCAGGTCACGTGCATTTATAAATATTTTTGTAGGGTGATTATACATGGATTTAGCCATGTTTATGTAAACATCGATTTGATCTTTTAGCGTTATGTTATTATTACCGGGAATAGGTAATAATGAATTACTTTGCAAGGGAATAGCCTTTTCAGCTATGGGTTCTTTGCCGGGCGCTATATCCATAACCATCCCCAATTGACCCTTGTGGAGACCGAAATGGGTTTTAGGTACCAGGGAGTGCTCATCGGTTTTTAGAAGCTCGGCGAGTTTGGAAGTCGCCACAGCGCGATGGGGATAACGCGCATGATCCCGTGGGATTCCTGTTTGTATACCTTCTCCTGCTGGAGGAGGAAGCTCAGGTTGTTCCTCAGCTGCTTTCTGATAAATAACTTCTTTGCCGTTTTTATAGGTAATTTTAGCAACCGCATTGAAATTGCCAGAACTAAATTTCTCAACCGCTGACCGTTCGTTAGCATCGCTGAAGGTTTCATCACCCCGTGCGCCAGAATAGTGTCCAATCCGCACAGCGGGTGACGGCGCAATACCGGTGCGAATCAACGCGACGGCTTCCTCATAACTACACTTAACTTCGCTATAGCTGTACAAACGCTCCATGCCACGGGCCGTTTGATGACGCACAACCGCATTGGGATCGTTTTTTAAAAAGGGTGCTTTCTTATCATGCAACAGTTTGTCTTGTTCGAGGATAAGACGGGTCAACCGGACGTTGTCACGCACCTCCACCGCCTCTTTATGTACCGCTGTATTGGCTGCAGTTAACCCAATCACATCATTGGCGCGCTTTTCAGCTTGGTCCATGGTAGCGGTTAATTGCGCTATTTCAGCAGGGTTCCCTGGGCTAGGGACTGGTTTCGCAAGAAACGCCTTGAAATCGGGGCCAGTGAAAGATGCGAAATCCGTTGCCCGATTATTTATAATCGGTGTACTAACGTCACGGATATATTCTTGCACCACCTTGATGTCACGACCGCGTAAATCTTTTCCAGCCTGGGCCCGGGCATCGATAAGGCCAAAGGCACGAACCCCGAGATCACCGTATTGCTGTGTTAAAGCATGTTTAAAATCTCGATAGGCTGCTTTGTTATTTTTAAGCGTATTGCTAGTAACAAAACCTACGACTCGACCAAACAACGATTTATGTTTAGCGACTAATAGCCTTTCGCTCGGTCGATAAGTAACTCGTGAATCCTGTAATCTTTCATTTGTTCCAATCCTAAAATAACCGTCGATTTTTGACATAGCGGTTGCCTTCTAAATTTTTAACCAGTCAGCGCCTGAGTTTGGTGCAGCGGCGTCATCGGTGATGGGATTATGATTATGGTGATCGAGACGTTGTCGCCAATGATCGATACCATTGAGAAATTCTTCAATGGTTTGTAAGAATCGCTCTGTATCCAGGGCTTTAACCGGCACGCGGTAGCCCAAGGTGACTTGTCCACTTTGCTGGTGTACCCCTAGCGTAGCGCCTCCGGTTCCACTCCATAGCACATTAGCATTGAGTAATTCCAGTAACACTACTTCGCCGTGTTGACATTCGATAGTACCTAACTCACAAAACAATGTGACTGCTTCGATAGCGTCATCGTATTCAAGGACGACTACTCGATCGTCAGGCAACGCCAATGCACAGTGACCGTCATCTTCTGCTGCAGCCAGATCAGGAATACCCAGTTGCTGGCCAAGATCGGTGAGTAGCGATTTAAACATTACCAAAGACATGGGTATGTCTCCTCAGGTGAGTATTAGCCTAGACGCTGCTTTTTTATAAATCAATAAGTTAACTGCTGAAATTAGCAGTTGATGTATTCTAGATTAGGAAGCCATAGACTCGTTGAGTTTTGCGCGATGAAGAATAACATCAGAGCGGATGCAATCGATCAGTCCCGCTTGTTCATCGTTGCCATGGTTGCGTTCATCAGCAGCCATGTTCCCAAGCTTTTCTGTATGCTTATCGAGCATAAAGCGCAGTTCTTTCGCTTTTTGATCGATGGTCATTGATGGGTTTTCGTAATCTCTATGTATTACCGATTTTGTTTCATTAATGGCGGTAAGCGGAGCGTCAAACGGTGCTAAGCTCTTAAGAAGGGCCTCATAACTTGCAAGTGTCTCATCCGTATTTTTTTTGACTTCCGCGATGACGGTTTTTATCTTGCCAGCGTCTATTTCACTGTCGATTTTCTTAAGCGATTCTATATGGCTCTTTAGGAGTTCATGAATAGCTTCAGGAGCACCATAAATTTTCGCAGCATGATTGGTAGGGTCTTCAATGCGTGATTGGATATCTGCCGTCTCGCTCAAAACCTTGAGTAAAAACTGAGTGCTTTTCTTGGAAAGCGCGTTTGTCCCAAGGTCGTTATCTATTTGTTTTAAGAGCGCTTCCGCCTGTGCTTTGACTGCTTTTAGCACATTCGCTGCTTTAGGCTGAGCGACTGCTTTGGATAAATCCGGTGAATCAAACGTTTTTATTTGATTGTGCAAATGCACCTTAAAGCGAAGCAGATTATCATTAGTAAGATCGTGCTCATAAAGTGAGTCACCTATATTTAGAATAATGCGAGTGTCCCTATCCAATTGGACGTGTTCCTGTGAATCCTTGCCAAAGGCTTGAGGTATTACTCGATCAAATAAGGTTTCCTCTCTGTGCGCTATTGCGCCTTTTGGTATCAAGTTGTGCAACTGATAAAAGTTCGATAATTCATCGTTTTCTGCATAAAAACCGTTTAAAGCTGTGTTGGCTACATCTTGGAAAGCTTGTTGAAAATCCGCCGCATCAGAATAAGTGTTTTTACCGAAATCCGCCGCTTCTCTAATAGCTGTTTTAATTGCGTTCAGCATCTGGGTTCGCCGCTGAGCGGATACCAATGGCTCAGGTACGCCAAAGCGAGTCTGAGTCGCTTGCTTTAGCATCGTGTCAGCCATTCGGTTTAGCTGAGCCGTGTTTTGCCGCACTGCTTTGGTCTTGAAAGTCTCAGCTTTGGCTATAATTATCTGGGCACGCCGTCCGCTCAAAGGTCGACCTTTAGCGAGATGAGTCCGTAATTGTTTATTTGCCCAATTAGCGGTCTGATCACCGAATTTATTTCTTAATGCTATGATAAAGTTTCTTGACGTCTTTTTATTAGACTCTATCTGCTCATTAGAGCGGTTTTTCCAATCTGCCCGGCGGGAAAAGATATTGCCCGGTTTGGTTCTATCCGCTTCAAATCTATCACTAATGCCGTTATAGATAATCCGTTGCTTGGCAGTGATATTGGAGATGTTATCAAGTCTAGGCATAATAATTATTTCCAAAGTTTGGATTTGTACGGTGATGTAGGCTAAACGCGTATGCCCGTGGAAACATGAGTCAAGGCATCGGTCTCAGACGGTGCGGTCGTGATGGCTTGATCAACGGCTTGTAATCGGCCCATCCAATATTCGGCAGTATTGATAAAGTTTTCTAATAATGTTTCAAAGCGGGCATAGTCCATTTGTGCCATGTCTTCTTGGTATGCCAAATAAACCGTATTTTCTGATGAATCGATACTTAAGGTAGCTCCCCCGGTGCCGAGCCAGAAGAAATTACCTTCCAACAATTCTTGAAATACGGCTTGCGAATACGTTTCTTGATATTGGCCAATCCGGCAGGAGAACAGCAACTCCGCTTCTTCCTCAAGATTAAGGTCCACCTCGATCTTGTCATCAAAAGCTAAGCGGCAAAAACCGTTTTCGTCCGCTTGCAAATTAGCAATACTGCTGCGTTGACCAAATTTTCCGAGCAAATTTTGCAGAGCTTCCACTGACATAAATTGTTCTCCTGGTTTTGGCTTAGTAAGCAGCTGGCTTCAGGCCAATAACTGCGGGTTTCTATGGATCAAGTCCTCATCACCCATTTGGTTTGGTGGCTTGTCGTCGCCATCGGCTAAGGATTGCTTGAGACGCGCGGCAGTGGCGAGAAAATTATCGATTAATGCAACAAATGCCGCACCGTCCAACATAGCGAAAGGGTGTGCATAACTAAGAATGATGTCATCGCTATGGGGAGCTAGAGAAAGCATCGCGCCATCGGTTTGCTGACAAAAAAAGTTCAATTCCAGTAGCTTATGACACAACACTAAGCGATTTTTTGCATTTAATGCAGCCAACGTAGTGTAAATCAGTAATTGTTCTTCATTCTGGATGACGACATCAAAAGTAAGCGTGAAAAACCCAGGATACTCATAACGACAAGTGCCATCTTCATTACTGTGTGATTTTTCAGGAAGTAACTGCAGCCAAGGAGCAAGCCGGTCAATAACGCTGGTGGTATTCACTAATGTTATCCCTATAGCGACTATTTATTACACGTAGGAACGTGGATCTATTGCAGGATTTTCTTCAGAGTCCTTCGCATCGGATGCAATAAAGCTATCGAAATGCAAACGCCATTTTTTCGCCGCTTCCATGAAGGTTTGTAATAATGTGAAAAACCGCGCCGAATCCAACAAATTTAAAGGCCGAATCAAACACAAAATAAGCGAGGCATCGCGCTGGTTAAGGGCAAAGGTAGCTCCACCTGTCTCTCGACCCAAGTAATTAAGACGCAATAACTGCTCGTAAACTGCTAGGTCAGCTTTTATATCGCGCATAATCGCCGCGTAGAGATACAGGGTATCGCCCTCGGGCGGCACTTCAATGACGATATCAACGCTGTCATCAAATTTAAAAGCGCAGACACCCTTTTCATTCAATGCCAGATGAGCAAGCCCTGTGGCTTTTCCCAAAGCCTGCAACCAGTGATCGATCATGAGGGTGGGAGGTGTGGGATCTGTCGACATAACCCTTACCCTTGTATAATGACAGGGCGCTGCTGCGCACTAGATTGAGTGATAGGGGGCACCACCAGATCTTTGGACTTCAACTCCTCTACGACCTCCTCACGGCTACGGGTGCCAGTGGCGACCGCTTCAATTAACGGTGCGAAACTGCGAACAAAAAACATGGCGATATCAACGATTTCAGTGACTACTACATCGTCTACCTCACGATCAGGAAGCACCAAAACATAGTTGTAATTGAGCGTTTGGTCTGCTTCGCTCAAACCCAACGCCCCAACTGGCAGTATGCGATTGAGGATAAGTAGCAGACGCGCTGCTTCGGCGAAAGATTCAATCTTAATCTTGAAGGGAAATTCCGAAGAGAATTGCAGTAGATAAGCGTTTTCAGGCTGATCCGGTTGCCCCAACACATTCATGATGTCATTGACAAATGCCAACTGCAAAAAATAATCGCGATCGTGTTCATCACGACCAAGCATGACGAGTAATCGCTCATACTGGTTGTCCGCGTCAACCACTAAGTGATGGGTACCAAACCCCTCTTCACGCAGATCCTGATCGATCAAGCCAAGTGGCGTTTGCTCCATAATGTTGGTCTCCAAAAAAGGTCAAGCAGCAGCGAGATGCAGACGCTCGGTAATCAGCTTAATAGCATCGTTATGTTTATCAGCACGGGTATTTTTAAGGGCGTTCAACGCAGGATTATCAAAACCGAATTGACGGAGAAAATCTGCTGCCAGGGCGTTGTCGCCCTGTACCCCTTCAGCCCTAATCCGATCGAAAAGTCGTCGAGCAGCAAAGTCGCCATCGTTGCTCAGTAGCTTGATCTGGGCATCATTCTTCAATTTCTCCAAACGCGGCGGGGTTATGGTATTGGGATCCAGACCGTGCCGCTTAATCAACTGATCGAGCTTTTTGTTTTGCCCTGGTTGATAATTGTTCGGATCCATTTGCAACGCTTGTTGCCAGCGTTGCACACGTCGCGTCGTTTTTACGTGTTTATAAATTTTATAGGCTGCATAGCCAAGACCAATCCCGACAGAGACGCCAACCAAAGCCAATCCGACTGGGTTGACCACAGCGGGTACTGCAGTGAAAAGACCAGCGATCCCGGCCCCAGCCAACACTCCGCTTCCCCCGACCTTAAGAAAATTTTTGACTGCACTGGTTACCTGGCCGACGAAACGCTGCTTACGCCTAACTAACTTAGCGATAGCTGCCAGTTCAGGTTTGTTATCCAATCGATAGCGAGCTTGTAACCGTTTTGCCTTCTTAGCGAAAGTACGATAGCGGTGAGCCATATAAGCGTTTTTAACCCCACCTTTAATAGCAATAGGCACCATAACAGCTGAGGCCACCTTAGCAAAAACGGCATGACCAACAGCTTTAAGGGCAGGTATAACAACGTTAGCTAATTTAGTGCTGTGAGCGGCCAGAGCGCCTGCATCCGTCGTAGTACCTAAAATCTGACTCAGTTTACCTTGACGCTGGCCAAGCAGTGCGCTGGTGTGCAGTTGTTTGGCCTCATCCGCCAAGCGCGCGATCCGAACTTGGAGATCTGGGTCGCTTAAGCGCTTGGCCACCGGCTCTATCTTTTGCTTAAGTGCGCTCAATTCACTATGTTGCTTTTTAGTCTCGCGCAGCGTATTTCCCTGCTTCGTTAACTCTTCGTGAAGGCGTTGAATTTCCTTGTGAATAGGCTCACGTTTGAAAGGAACTCGCTCATTTTCATAAGCATTCTTTTTTTCATTTATTTTTGTGTTTAACTTATTTATGTCCTTGGTAATGCCATCTATTTTTTGATGGAGGACTTGTAAACGTTGATCGATGCCGTTTTCCGCCCCTGCCATTACGCCACAGTTATTTATGGCGTTGCCCATAAGCTGGTTGTATTGATCGACATCTCTGACAAGGTTATTGGAGAGGTTTTGAAATTCTTTGACTTTGTCTTGATAAGTGCCAACCAATTTTCGGCCTTTATGGATAGCTCTAGCGCCATCATAGACTTTTAATCCATCTGTAACCACCGCCGCTCCTAGAAGAGCGCCCTCGAAGCCCTCCTCAGCCTGTTCCCCAATCAAACCCTCCCTAGCTTCTTCGCTCAGGTTGAGGTTCTTGATTGAGTCAGCTTCGCGAATATTAACGAAGGCCAATTCCCCAACCTCTTTAGCATAGTTTTCCTTGAGGTTCTCCTTGCCTAAATGCCTTATCTTTTTAAAAAAATTACCGATTCCTTTAGCATTCTTATGATGGCGCGCACGCTGTTGCAACGTGTGCTTATAACGATTCGCTGAATCTTGCAAAGTACGAGCCGGCATGATTTTAGGCGCGACGTGGCTACGGTCGCCCATGTGTTGCTGAATGTGCCCAGCGAGTGGCTGCGGCACGGGAGCATCTTTAAAGCTATGATTTTGCAAGAAAGCGTGGAACTGGGGTTCTATCTGAAGATCGTGATCGGTCCCAGGGGTGATTAGGGGACCCTTCGCGGTAATAGTATTGACACCAGGGAGCGGCATTTGTTGATACCTATATTAGCCATATTAATATGCGTAATGGGTAACAGTTAGCGCAGAAAAGTTTTATCGTTCTTGAGAGGATTCTTAGCGCTGATGCAGTTCCTGCACCCAACGTAGTACCTCGGCGACCGCGGCAATTAAATCACTGGGAATATATTGATCGATTTCGGCCTGCTCCATGAGAGCATGGGCCAATGGGACGTTTTCCATGATCGGTATGCCTTGCTGCTGGGCGATCTCGATAATGCGCTTGGCGATGAGATTTTCACCTTTGACAGTGACCACCGGCAGTGGCGTCTCGCCTTCGTTGTAGTACAGTGCGATGGCGCGCCGCGTGGGATTAGTCACTACGACAGAGGATTTTTTCACTTTTTGTTCCAAGCCGCTGCCCATGGCTAACTCCTGTTGCAAACTGCGGCGTTTGCCCTTGATTTCAGGATCACCTTCCATTTCCTTGTATTCTTGCTTGATTTCGTCTTTGCTCATTTTGAGCTGCTTGATGTATTGGAAACGTTGAAACGCATAATCCGCCGCCGCGATAATGATAAATGCAGTACTGGTGTATAGTACGACTTGTTTGAGTAATGCAGTGAGCACATCCGTCAAACAATATATTTCACAATAGGGCACTTTCATTAGGTCTCTGAGGCCGCCCTTGATGACGACGTACAACAAAGTACCTAGAAACCCAATTTTGATAATTGACTTTACCAATTCAATAACATTTTTGATGGAAAAGATCTTTTTGATACCCTGCCCCGGATTAAGCTTTTTTAAATCGGGCTTGATTGATTGAAGCGACAACAACACTCCGACTTGGGCAAAGCCTGCCAATAGCGCTATTACGACCGCTACGCCAAAGAGTGGCAGTACTAGTAAAGTGGCTTCTTTGAGCAACAAATCAAAAAGTTTTTTTATGGCGTCCTTGAAAGCCATGTCGTACAGACCTAACGGCATCTCCAGCACTTCTTGCAAAGATTGCACATAATGGCCAAGGTTTGCCCAGAGAAAACCAAATATGCCGATCAGTACGGCCGCCGAAATCACTTCCTTACTTTGGGCTACCTGACCTTTTTTGCGTGCATCGCGAAGTTTTTTTGGTGTTGGTTGTTCGGTTTTTTCGGCCACAGGTTTTGCTCATCCATTTTGTTTATTGAAGCAGTACGCTAAGCTTAGGAAATAGAGTGCCAATCTGGCGGAATTGAGCTTCAAAAAAATATATAAGTACAGCGATGTAAGCGGTTAATATAAAGGTTGCTACGCCGCTTTTGATCGGCATGGAAAGAAAGAAAACGTTAAGCTGTGGAGCAAAACGGCTGATTAAGGCAAGCCCAAATTCGGACAAGAACATTGCAGTGATTACAGGTCCTGCTAGGAACACGGTGAGATACATCAGCAAATCGAGTTGCGCTAAAAAAAACGCGGTTGCCTGGAAATTGATCTCAGGATAAAAGGAGAAGACCGGCCACAGCCGGTAGCTTTCGTACAAGCCGTCTAGAAAAATCAGAAATCCACCGCCAATAAAAAACAGTACTGTCATAACCTGAGTCAACAGCACACCTAACGGCGAGGTCTGATCACCAGTCATTGGATCTAAGGAACTCGCCATGGTCGCACCACGATGGTTATCGATAAAAAAACCGATTGATTCCACCGCCCAGAATAGAATCGCTGCTGTATAGCCAATCACTATACCGATGAAAGTTTCTTTCATTACAATAGCGATCATAACCATTGCGGAAGGTGGCTCGGAGGGGGCTTCAGCTGCAACAACTGGCAGCACTACCAGGGCCATACTGGCAAGCACGGCATTACGCGTCATACCAGGTAAGATTTGCGCACTCAATAATGGCAATATGGTAAATGCGATCAACAAACGCGGCAAACTCAGAGAAAACGCCAGTAGCCAGTGACGTAACGCCTCTTCTAAGTCAAGTACCGGCATGACTACAACTGGGGCAGGACTTGCATCACGCTCATCCCATAGTCGAACAGTTCATCACCCAACCAACGCGCAGTAAGAGCGATAGTGACGATCACGGCTACCAGTTTAAAAGCAAACGAAATGGTTTGCTCCTGAATCTGAGTCAGTGCTTGGAACAAACTCACCAAAGTGCCGACCAATGCGGCGACGATGATCGGGGGTAGAGACAAAAACAATATTAACGTTAGTGCCTGCCCTGTGTAATCGATCAACTGTGCGGTACTCATTTCATGAAACAATCAGCCTTAGTCATTGATAGCTTAAAACTAAACCTTGGAGCAGCCGCGACCAACCGTCTAATAAAACGAACAGCAATAATTTAAATGGCAGCGAAATCGTCATTGGCGAAACCATCATCATACCCATGGCTAATAAAATATTAGAAATAATCAGATCGATAACAATAAAGGGCAGATAAAGTAAAAATCCGATTTCAAATGCCGAAGTCAGTTCGCTGACTGTGAACGCTGGAATCAAAATGAGTAAGCTGTTTGGAGTAAGCTGGGCAGCCCGTTCTGCAGGCCACAATGCAATGGCGCTTTGCATAAAAAACTCTCGTTCCCGCGGTTCAGCATGCTTGTCCAGAAAGTCACGGATTGGACCCATACCGGTCGTGACCACAGCTTCCAGATCGGCTGTCGTGTCCAGCTTAATCTCACCTAAACCGACCATTGCGTCGTAGGTATCCAAACCTACAGGCGCCATCACAAATATGGACATTATCAATGCCAGGCCATTGATTGCCATATTCGGTGGGATTTGCTGAATACCCATAGCATTGCGTATTAAAAACAGCACTACCACAATTTTGACAAAACTAGTCAACATGATAGTGAGAAAAGGTGCTAGCGACAGCAGCGATAGTACAAGAATCAGGGTTAAAGGATCAGGGAGTTCAGTCATTGTCGTGTGGATAGAGTTCGATCACCCGTACTCCCAAATAGTCCCCCACTTGCACCAGCTCACCTTTGCCAATAGTGCGACCATTGGCGCGTAAATTAACGGGTTTTTCCTGAGTTTTGGCTAATTCAAACGTATAACCCGGCTGCAGCATTTTAATCTCTTTATACGGCAAGGTTTGCCGCCCTAGATCAAAGCTTAACGTTATAGGAAGTTCATCCAGACTTTCTAAAGGGGCTGTGCCCTCTTCGAATAGTTCTTCTTCAGCCATGCCCATCTCCAAGCTTTGTAAGGTTAAGACGTCTCCTTCGACGCTGGCCCGCCAGCCAAAATTAGCCGCTAGTCGAATCATCACTGAGCCGTCTTCCAACCATGGACCCCGTTCAAGGAAAATCAAGTCATCTGGCTCTAAAGCAGCAAACTCACCCACAGACAACTGGCTTGAACCCACTTCAAAGTGTACGGCTATGGGTAGTTGCGGCCAGTCTCGAACAGCGTCTGGCAACTGGGTCAAGGCTTGAGTAAACACCCCTACTAACGTTTCAGGACACGCCAAATAACTATCAATTCGCGGCATTTGCCGAGTCTGCGGAGTCAATGAAAAGGCTAACCGAACAGGCGGTAGCTCGGCTGGTGGTTGATTTAGAAATTCACTCACTTGCAGGGGCATATTTAGCATTTGCTCAGCGCTTTCTAATAGGTTAGCGAGGTAAGTCTCGATCACCGCCATACGCAAATCATCTGGTACTTCTTCCCAACGCATATCCGCCAAATAAGCGCAACTAAGCTCTTGCAAGAGACCTTCGCCAAAACCGATCCAACAGCGCTGTTCAGCAGCATGCAAACGCAGATTCCATGGGACCAGCGGCAACTTTTGAATACCTATAGACAAGTGTAACCACCAGTCATTTCCATCGATGATTACAGGTAAATCAATGGTTTGTTTATTGCCGCTTTTGTAAGCAATACAGTTATAATATTCCAGCTCAACCTGAGAAAGTGTTGGTAAATGTATCATTCAGAGTCCCGTCGCCACTCTTCATAAACATTGCGCTGCTGACGGGAGCGACCATCGTTTTGTTGCTCATGGTGGTTGCTGTCACTCAATTGCACATGGACAGCGACCTCATCATGCAAACGTTCCTGCAATGTTTGTTGTAGCTCACTGCTATGACTATTAAGGAAGCTTTGACTATCCGCTGTGGTGGCCACGAGATCGATGTTAAGTCGGCCCTGATCGTGACGAATTCGGATTTCGGCGCCTGCTAAGAAGGATTTGTTCAAGGTGATGCGGACTTCTCGTAAGCCGCTCCCAGGATCTGCCACTAACACTTTAGCAGCAAACTTTTGCATCCGCTCGTTGAGCGTTTCAGCAGCGGCATGAGATGCTTCGACCGTTTCTGGGGAAGGTACCGATGGCACTCGTGTTTGCAAGCTTTGTAAAATCGCATCTCCCATAGCTGTAACTGCCGATGCGGTATTTTCTTGAGATTGATCGGCTGCTATTGATTGATGTGAAACAGCCACCTCTCCTCCATTGGTAGCTTGTGCCGAGTGTGCAACCGTTTTTTGGTCGTTTGAGAAGCGTTGATAACCAGAATCAGGCAGGCATTTATCTGTGGTTGAGGCTTCTTCAGTCGTATCGTTGTCTTTGTGTAGCGCGGATGCAAAGGCTTGCGCACGTTGGCTTAAACCCTCATCGGTCTGTGGTTGTGAACGTGCACTGGTTTCTTGTAACTTACGCTGTACTAGCCCTAAAGACTGGATGATCGATTTAATCATCGGATAGTTCCTCTTCATCCATTGTAAGAATTCTAACGCGGAATTCTTCCATCTCTAAATCTTCTTTGCGTTCTTGTTGTCGCTCGGTTTCGAGGTTCCAAGCCTCTAAGAATTCCGCGAATTTCTCTTTTGCTTTGACAGCATTTGTATGCTGAATTTGGGCTTCGTTGAGGGCTGCTTGCGAGCTTGCCAAGGCTTTTTCTGCCTGTTCAAGCTGTGCCACTAAAACGTTTTCTCGTTCGCGAAGTAGACTAAGCGCGGCTTTGTAATCGTCAATGCCCTGCATTTTGACTGGTTGGCGTTTCAACTGCATAAACAATTCGTCCTCGCGCTGCGGCCGCCAGTGTTTGTAGTCAGCCAATTCTTTAGCGCATGCATCGCGCTCACACATTTTTTGCTCAGCAAAACGTCGACACTTGCGTACTTTAGTCAGTGCGCCAGATTCACGTAGCTCTTTAATACGATATAAATCTTGTAAAATAGCGCCCAACTGACCTAATCTCAGGTATTGACGAGCATCTGCAAACGCTCTACCGTTTCCTCGAAAGGCATAAATTCGTCAGTACGCTGGCGCAGAAAACCACGGATAGTATCGATTTTGTCCAGAGCCTCATCAGCAACCGGGTCACTGCCCTGCTGATACTCACCAACTCTAACGAGTAGTTCGACTTCTTCATACTTAGCTAATAGCTCGCGTAAACGACCCACCGCAGCCCGATGTTCGGGACCTATGATGGCACCCATGACACGGCTAGCACTGGCCAGCACGTCGATGGCCGGATAATGATTAGCAGCGGCCAGTTTGCGCGATAAAATAAGATGTCCATCGAGGATAGAACGGGTTTCATCAGCGACAGGCTCAGTCATGTCGTCACCTTCAACTAATACTGTGTAAAGTGCAGTGATTGAACCTCGGTCATTCATACCGCTACGTTCCATCAATTTAGGTAGGGTGGCAAACACTGAAGGCGGGAAGCCGCGTCGGGTCGGCGGCTCGCCGGCGGCAAGGCCAATCTCTCGTTGGGCGCGAGCAAAGCGGGTTACTGAATCCATCAACAGCAGCACCTTTTTGCCTTGATCTCGAAAGTACTCGGCGATAGCGGTGGCAACGAAGGAAGCTTTGGCGCGTTCCATGGAAGTCTTATCTGAAGTCGCTACTACGATAACTGTCTTTTTCATGCCAGTTGCGCCCAAGTCATGCTCGATAAACTCGCGCACCTCGCGGCCGCGCTCGCCAATTAGCGCAATGACAGTTACATCCACGTCAGCGCCTTTAACTAACATGGCGAGCAAAGTACTCTTACCACCACCAGCGGCCGCAAAAATTCCCAAGCGCTGGCCTTCACCACAGGTAAGCACCCCATCTAGCACACGCAACCCCAGTGGTAGCGGCTGATTGATAAGACGCCGAGTCAGGGGGTCAGGGGCAGCGGCGTAAACCGGGTAATGATCATCAATCGGTAGCGGGCCTTTGACATCCTCGTCTAAAGGCCGACCCATTCCATCCACTACCCGTCCAAGTAACCCTTGGCCTACACCGACTTCATGACTACGCCCGGTGGGAATGACATCGGTATTAGCCGAGATACCATACATATCGCCTAACGGGGTCAGCAAAGCTGCATCTTTGGCAAAGCCTACCACTTCAGCTAGCAGCTCATGATCTACACCAGGAGTTTGTAAACGACACAGTTCGCCAATCTGCACTTGTGGTACCACTGCTTTGATGATAGTACCAATGACTTGTACTACCCGGCCTTTTATTTCCAGAAGTTGAACATTATCTAGGGTATCTTCGATGATATCGGTGATATAGCTCAAGCGTTGCATAGTAGTTCCTAGTTCATACTTATAGCAGCTATGCAGCTATAGATCGACCCGTTCCAAAGGTTGGATAGTGATTTCCTGAGTCAGCTCTTGATAGGAGATGACAGGCAGTTCGTATAGCTCCAGCTCGATCAGCTTACGGATGTAACGCCGGATATCCATAGATGTCACTAATACCGGGCGGCTGGTGTGCTGGCTCAAGTCACCAACGGCTGCTTTAATATGGTCAACGAAGCGGCGGGTAGTCCCGGGGTCTAGAGCTAGGTAACTACCAGATGAAGTTTGGCGAATACCACTGCGGATAGCCTCTTCAGTGTCCGGGCTAAGCAAGTAGGCGGGTAAGATATTTTGCTTGCTGCCGTACTTAAAGCTGATATAACGCTTAAGACTGCTACGTACATATTCGGTCAGCAGTACAGTGTCTTTTTCTTTCTGTCCCCACTCCACTAACGCTTCCAAAATAGCGCGTAGGTTGCGAATAGAGACGTTTTCAGAGACAAGCCGTTGCAGGATCTCGGTGATCTTCTGCAACGGCAGGATGCGCTGCGCTTCCTTGACTAATTCACCAAAGCGTGGTTCCATTTGATCAAGCAGATAGCGAGTTTCTTGAATACCAACGAAATCTTCGGCATATTTCTTCAATACAAAAGATAGATGGTAGGTTAGAATGCGTGCTGGTTCCATTACTGGTACGCCTGCTTTTTCTAAAGTATCGCGGTGGCTTTCTTCAACCCATAAGGTTGGCAAATTGGGCAGGAAGGGATCATCCTGGTGATAGGGAATACTGAGCAATTCCAAGTTCTCAGGTTGATCTCGGACAAATAGGTGTTTGTCTAAAAGCTTGCCCTGAGCCATGGGAATTTCTTGGAGAAAGATAGAATAGCTGCCAGCAGTCAGTTGATCGTTGAAGCGCAAATGTATGCCGGGAAACGGTACCCCTAAGTCTAAATAAAGCGCGCGCCGCACTTGCAAAAGTTCTTCATTGAGTTGCGCAGGTTTGATCGCTGTTTGCACCGAGCTGGCAACGTCAATTAGCAGCGGTACCGTCAGGGAGAAATCTTCTTTTTCGCTGAGTTTTTTGCGCCCTTCGCTGGCAGAGGTGGGCTGCTGTATGGCAGCAGTCGTAGCTGACAGCATATCGCCCTGCTCTGCGGCATCGGTATTCTTGCGGGCCATACCCTGCAAAGTCATGCCGACGCCACCGATTATCAGTCCCAATACAATAAAAACCCCTGATGGAAAACCAGGAATAAGGGCAAAACCACCCAACAGCGCTGCGCCGATCAATAAAGCTTTGGGTTGTGCCAGCACTTGAGCACCGATGTCAGACCCCAGATTAGTGGACTCTTCGGTAGTTACTCGAGTGACAATAATACCTGAAGTGATAGCGATAAATAGCCCTGGAATCTGGGCAATCAAGCCATCGCCAATGGTAAGTATGGAATACACATGAAGAGCTTCTTCGGCACTTAAACCTCGTTGTAATGTGCCGATGGCAATACCTCCCAAAAGATTGACCACGATGATGATCAGTCCCGCGATAGCATCGCCTTTAACGAATTTCATGGCACCATCCATCGAGCCATACATCTGGCTTTCTTTTTCTACCACTGAGCGACGGCGACGGGCTTCGTCCATGTCGATGACACCGGCGCGCATGTCGCCATCGATACTCATCTGTTTACCCGGCATCGCATCCAGGGAAAAACGTGCGCTAACCTCGGCCACACGCTCGGAGCCTTTGGTGATTACTACAAATTGAACAATAGTAATAATCAAAAATACCACCATGCCGACAATCAAGTTACCGCCAACGACAAAGTTGCCAAAGGTCTCCACGATCCTGCCTGCATCAGCTTGTAGTAGGATCAAGCGGGTGGTGGTGATAGACAGCGCCAAACGAAACAAGGTGGTAACCAGCAACACCGAAGGAAAAGCCGAAAATGACAAAGGTGTAGAGATGTAAACCGCGATCATCAACAAAATAACCGCCGCGCCCATGTTAAGTGCGATCAGGGTATCCACCACGCCTGTTGGCATGGGCAAAATCATCATAAAGATGATCGCCACCAGCAGCAGCGCCAACATTATGTCGCTACGCCGTGTAATGGCGATTAAAGTGTTCTGCATTACTTGCAAATTCATACCTGATCCATCTTCTCAAGAGTGAGATAGTGTTGAAATTGTGCTTGGGCTTCAGTGATACGTCCTAACGCCCATAAAGCTTTACTTTGGATCAGGTAAATAGGCGCCAGAGCTGGCGAAGAAGGGGGCAGTGAACGTATTAGATCCTCAGCAACGTTCTGAGCATCTTGGAAGCGACCCATTTGTAGGTAAGTGTAGCTCAAGGCTTTACCAACCTCTGGGTTCTCAGGTGACAGGGTTGCGAGCGCTTCAAATAATGTCATGGCTTTCTCGTGTTGCTCGTGTTGCAAGTAAAAATGAGCCAACACATTGAGAACATCATGTTGTTCTGGCTCTAAAAGCGTGTCACGCTCGGCCTCCTCGGGCATTACCCTAGGCTTTGATTAATAAACTACGGAAATTACCGAGCATCGCCCTCAAACGTTGTTCCGCGTTAAGCAATTCAGCTGTACGTCCCAATATAGGATCCTTGTTATTTTGGGCGTAAGTTTGCAAACGCGCTTGAGCCTGATCGAGCAAACTATAGTAGCGCTCGGGAACCAACAGGGCTTTATCCTTGATAGTGGGTTGCAAAGTGCTGCGTAATTTTTGATCTAATGAAGGAGTGTTTAAAAATTCGTCCAAACGAACTCGCAGTGCTTGTCCGCTTGGTCCCAACGAGCTATTTTCAGGAAGTTTTGTAGCGGTTGCTTCCCTGTTGGTGCGAATGATGCGTTCAATGCCAGTATCGAAGTTGAGTAGTCGCGCGTTGTCAATGGACATGCAGTTTTTCCTGAGTAAAACACAATAAAAAATTTGTTAGGTGAATGTCCGTTCATGCAGTTCATTCAATAATTCAAAAGCGTTTTCTAGAAGCGGCAAACTAAACTCCCGAGCTGCCAAACGGCTCAGAAACACTAACGTATCCTTTCCCTTGAGGCCGACTTGCACTGTTAATGGATGGCCTTCGCGATAGTGAGTTAAGCGTAAGGCAGTGCGTAGAGTTTCACCATCAGCATAGGTGGACACTTGACGGACTAGATAAATGAGTATCACTTCCTCAGCTTCAAGGTACTCGATGTAAAATGCGCCACGCTTTTCGAATATTAAGCTAAGTACTCCATTGTCGCTAAGGGCAAGTTCGTCAAAGCCCATATTGCGACCGAAATCGCGTACTACATCTTCAACCCAATTCATTCCTCTTCCCGTTCAATAGCATCGTCCAGAGCTTCCTGAACAGCGTCGAGCAATTTTTCCCGGTTACCAGGGTTTTGATAGGCTTTTAAAGGGACTCGGCGCACCAAATCTTTAAACTCCCGCAAAAAATAAATGACTGAATCAATTTCATCGTCATTAAGACCCATTTCGTGGCCTAAAGCACTGATTTGGTCAGCTCTCAACCAGCGCTCCTCTTTAAGTTTGAGAACACTGCGCATCAGCTGATGTCCGGAATAATTTGGACGCAGGGATGTGGTGCGAGCGTGCAGCTTTGTAACCAGTGTCTGGCTGTCCTCCTGCAAGCCAGTGAGTACTTCCAAACGGTACATGTCGTCGATGATCGTTTTTAACTCAAGCTTGGGTAGAGATGGCCCTTTGGCAGCAAAATCATCGCCAGCTGCTTTGAGTAGAAAAGCTAATGCTTTGGGAAAATCTTGCTCACCGTATTTGTCAATAACACTCGCGTAAGTGTCGGCTAGGTTGTCAAAACCGATCACTGTTTCACGATAAAAATCGCGTAATTGCTGAATATCGCCCAACTGGGGATCAGCAAAGGTTTGGGCTGTCACCGAGACATTGAGCCCAGCGCGTATCTTAGGGCCATGTTCAAGAGTTAGTTGATCGATAGCGTCGCCGAGTGCCTTTTCGAGTTCTTTGTTGTCGGAATCTTTAGATAAGCTCTCGCGGGCATACAATAAGGCGGTGTACTGATGAGAAACATCCGAAAATTCCCGCCGCACATGCTTTAGAACCTGGCCCGATGATTGATTACGCTGCGCCATAAGTTGACTCATAAAGCGGCGCAGTTTTTCAATCGGCAAATCGGGTAATTTGTTAAGTTCACGCATGACCCGTTCCACGGCTTCGATACGCTTATCGGTATCGTGGGAAGTCTTGACTTCCCGTTCCTCAATTTCTTTTGCTTCGACATCCTCGCTAGCTTCAAAAGTCAGTTCTTCGGCTGCCGATTGCAGCAATGATATAGGATCTAAGTTTTGTATCACTTCCTCGCCACGGTACTGGCCACGAGACGCATCAGTACGCTCCAGTGGAATCGACTGCGCTAAGCCTGGCTGCATTGTGGTGTTAGATTCAATTCTATCCGACATTTAGAAAACCCTTTGCTAACCAAACTGTGTTACAAAACAAGAATGACTTTTCTTTGAGTAACCAGGGAGTCTTATTTGTTTCAGTGTTAGTGTAAAGCAAAACTTATTTTTTGATGTTGCTAGTAAAACAGCTTTCGCATATGCGTTATCTACGGTAGATACGAAATTAATCGGTTGTGTGACACAATAATGAATTGCATGATGTCTACAACTCTCCTACATTAAACCAACCTAACCCATGGAGGGGAATGGCTCGACTTAGGCAAAATGCTGGCGTGTTCGATTGGCGAATGCCACTAGTGACAGCATCACAGGCACTTCGACTAAAACCCCCACCACAGTGGCTAGAGCAGCACCGGAATTCAGGCCAAACAGGCTGATCGCAACCGCCACAGCCAATTCAAAGAAATTGGAGGTGCCGATTAATGCGGCAGGGGCAGCTGTATTAAACGGTACCTGCCACAGGTATCCCCAGCCATAGGCAATGATGAAGATGCCATAGCTCTGGATCAGAAGCGGGATAGCAATCAGAGCAATCACCATGGGCTTATCAAGAATAGTTTGAGCCTGAAAGCCAAACAACAAAATGACTGTGGCCAAAAGTCCCATGATCGAGAACGGTTTGACCTTTCCCGTGAAGCGGCTAATACTATCCTCATTGCCGGAGCCATCCAACATTTTGCGCGTTATATAGCCAGCCGCCAATGGAATGACCACATAGAGCACAACGGAAAGCAACAAGGTTTCCCACGGCACCACAATGTCGGTAACGCCAAGCAGGAGAGCTGCTATCGGCGCAAAGGCAAACACCATGATGATGTCATTGATAGAGACCTGCACCAGTGTGTAATTGGCATCGCCGCGCACCAGTTGACTCCAGACAAACACCATGGCGGTACAGGGCGCCACGCCGAGCAATATCATTCCGGCGATGTATTCCTTGGCCGTTTGCGGATCGACCATTCCAGCGAAGACATATTGAAAAAAGAGTATGCCTAGGGCGGCCATGGTGAAGGGTTTGATGAGCCAATTCACCACCAGTGTAATGCACAAGCCTTTAGGTTTCTTGCCAACGTCTTTTAAAGAACTAAAATCCACATTGACCATCATGGGATAAATCATCACCCAGATGAAGACAGCCACCACCAGGTTGACGCTGGCATATTCTATTGCAGCAATCATCTCGAAGAGGTTTGGCAAGGTAACCCCCAGCCCAACCCCCGCCGCAATACAGACAGCAACCCATAATGACAAGTATTGCTCGAACAATCCCATGGGCGAAACGGTATCAGTGCTTATAATAGTATCAGTGCTCATAATAATTCGTTCTCTACCCGGGCTTTGAGCATTTCAAACGCCTCATCGAATGCCGCGTCTATCTCTTCTTCGGTACCCTCGGTTTTGGCGGGATCAGGTGTGCTCCAATGCAGCTTTGTATAGTTACCCATGAATACTGGGCAACTTTCACTGGCGGCTTGATCACAGACCGTAATGACCAGATCAAAGTGTTGGCCTGCAAACTTATCCCACGATTTACTGTACGGTTTATCGACTTCAATACCGTGACGATGTAATGTCTCGATGGATTTAGGATGAATATAGCCAGCCGGAAAGCTGCCAGCACTCACGGCCCTGTAACGCCCTTTACCCAAATGATTGACGAGCGCTTCGGCCATGACCGAGCGACAAGAATTACCCGTACAAACAACCAGGACATTTTTCATTAGCTGCAACATCCTGTAGTCTTCTCAGAAGGCTCGCCGCAATCCGGTTGAGGTATTGTTTCCGGTATGCAACAAGCTGTATCCTTTGTAGCAGCCTCGCTGGAAAATAATTGAACATCTGCCATCGTCTTGTAGGCTTCCCAGGCTACACCGGAGGGATCTTCTATCCACGACTTGTCGGAGCGAGCATAGCAACATAGGGTTTCGCCCTCATCAAAGACGGACATGTCTGCACTTTTGAGCCGCTCCCGCAGTTCATCCAGTTCCCGGTCTTCTTCAACTTGCAGACCCAGGTGATTAACACCTGCCTTGCCCGAACGGGTGGATATGGCAAAATTGATGCGGGGATCGTCAAGCATCCACTTGGCATAATCGGTCTTGGTTTTTACGGGTTCTGTACCAAACAGTGTGTTATAAAATTTGATACTTTGAGCGAGGTTTTCTACATCCACATGAATGTGCATTCGTTTCATCGGTATGACCTTATGCTTTGGTTGTGTGTTGGGGTTCACAGCAATTGGCAAGCTCGATAATCGAGCATCCGGTTTTGCTGTCCTCGCGGATGCTGGCAAATTCGACGCTACAGCAATCCTTGACCATGAAGGCGATGAGGTCCCGGGTAACATCATAATTGGCGGAGTAAATCACCGAACGCCCCACTTTGCGTGAGGAAATGATGCCAGCATTCGATAGGTGGTTGAGGTGAAAGGATAGGGTGTTATGGGGCGTACCCAGCTCTTCACTGAGAGCGCCAGCGGCCAAACCATTAGGGCCTGCTTGCACCAGTAAACGGAACGCTCTCAGGCGGGTTTCCTGAGAGAGGGCGTCGAACATGATAATGGCTTCTTGTATATCCATATGTCCAGACTAATGGACATATTAAAAAATGTCAACGATCATCGACGCTTTTAATAGCAGTGAATTTTGTGGGTAAGAAATTTGTGTAAAGGCTAAAAGTTCGTTAGCCTGCGCAACAGAAAAACTTGCTCACGTCCTTGTACGAAAATCTGTACCGTAAACTTTAACCTAGAGTAGTTAGGATATGGGCTGTATCTCTCCGCTGTCCGAATCAGCTACCAAGAGTCTTTTTATTCAAACAGTTTTTATTTATTGGTCAGGAAAAAACTCCTGAGAAAGCACCTTTTCAACTGTCCACGGCAAATCTTCTGGAAATACGTCTAAGCCTGTTTCTTCGGTAGCCTTTGCGACCGCATCAGCCCATGTTGCACTCAGCCAATCAACATTCTCTAAGGAAGTTTTCAGGCTAGGGGTTTCCTTGAGGTGTAAGGCAATGGCTTTTCGCTGTTCCTTGATAGTTCGTTGCCAACTTGATCCACGTCTGCCTGATTGAAATTGCCATTTTAGCAAGTGGGTCAGAAGCACAGCCATCCGGCTAGCCAGTTCCCGCCTTTCGCTTTTACCCACATCCTCAATCTCCTCCGCAAGGTGCTTTATATCCAATGCGTCAAATTGTCCAGAACGCAGTAATTTTGCCTGTTCTTGCGACCATAAGATGACATCTTTCTCGTAGGCGGTGCCAGTCATCAAGGTTAAACTCCTGTTTGGTTTTCCAGTAACTATTTTACTGATGAAAGCGTCATCTTGCTGAATTTTTATTCTTTAAGGCTTCCCTAAATTCTTGTTCAAATGTCTATTTAAGAACGACCGAGGATGATACATGACGATCTTTTAATCGGACATAATTTTCAGCAGAGTACGTTATGAACTCCAGTTCTTTATCCTTTAAAGGTCGCTTTTGTTGCGCAGGGCTGCCCACATAGAGATAACCGCTCTCTAAAACTTTGCCTGGGGACACCACGCTATGGGCACCCAGCATAACGTGGGATTGCACGACAGCGCCGTCCATAACCACGGCATTCATACCGATGAGCACCGTATCTTCAATAGTACAGGCATGTAATAAAGCCTTGTGTCCTACAGTCACGTCATTGCCGATGAGGGTAGGCTGACCACCCGGACAAAAACGACTGTCGTGGGTAACGTGAACGATAGTGCCATCTTGGATATTGGTGCGGGTGCCAATGCGAATGCGTTGTACATCCCCCCGCACCACACAGAGGGGCCAAATAGAGCTGTCAGCGGCAATTTCCACGTCTCCAATGACAAGCGCCGTGGAATCCACATAAGCCGTTGCTGAAATACGAGGCTGCGAGGCTTCAAAAGTCCGTATCGTCATAGATTTATTATTTTGCTGGCCTCTATCAAAAGAATCAATTAGGACATAATTTGCCATAACTGGCTAATTGCTGACGACGTTCCTGGAGCAAAGCACGATAAGCTCTGCGTAAGGTTCGCGTTTCAGGAGATTCATCAGGTTCGCGTAGCTCGGTAAGGCGGCTTTCAAAAAAGGCGATTTCTTGACGCAAGTGATCCACCGCACTATGGTCTCGCCCTAAATGCCGAGTACCAATGACTAAAGCATGGCTCATCATAGCGTTCTCCCCTCTTGATTTAAAGGTAAAATCAAAGCTTAGAGAGGTTCTATGACAATCTAGTGATACTCTCATGGCTACTCCATGACAGTCATAGAACAGTAAAACGCATTGAAAAATCAATGGCGCGAATATCTTTGGTAAGGGCGCCTACAGAAACATAGTCCACGCCAGTTGCCGCAATGGCAGCTATGTGTTCAAGACTGACATTACCAGACACTTCTAGTTTAGTCCGTCCTGCTGAGATTGCCACGGCTTGACGCAGGGCGTCTAGAGCAAAATTATCCAGCATGATAACGTCAGGCTGTACCTGAAGCGCCTCGCGAAGTTCATCGAGGTTTTCTACTTCTACTTCCACGGTGATGTCTGGATTGAGGTGTCGAGCTGTAGTGACCGCTTGGGTGATGGAACCTGCTGCCATGATGTGGTTTTCTTTGATAAGCACCGCGTCGAATAGACCTAAGCGATGATTACCACAACCCCCGCAGCTTACCGCATATTTTTGCGCCTGACGCAAACCGGGAATAGTTTTGCGGGTATCCAGCAAGGTGGTTCCAGTCCCAGCCACCGTATCCGCATAGCGTCGTGCTAAGGTGGCGGTGCCAGACAGCATTTGTAAAAAGTTTAAAGCAGTACGTTCTCCCGTGAGCAATGTTCGGGCTGGACCGGCTAACTTGCATACCAACTGATCGGGTTTTAGATCATCACCTTCTGTGGCTTGCCAATCCAGGCCCACACGATCATCCAATTGTGCAAAAACAGCGTTAAACCAAGGCTGGCCACACAAGACGGCAGACTCTCGACAAATAACCTGGGCTTGCGCCTGAGCTGTTGCTGGAATCAAAGCAGCAGTGCGGTCGCCATCACCGATATCCTCGGCTAACGCTCGTGCCACAGTAGCGGGTAAATCGGTAGGCGCCATCGGCAGTGGGTGATCTTTTCTAACCATGGACAATAAGTAACTTTATGACGAGATTTTTATAGGGGAATGAGTTCTGGTGGTTCTACAGGATCTAGGGTTAATAGATGATGTTCAGGCATGGATTCCCAGGGTTGTGAGTCGGTGAGTGGTTCTGACGCCAGCAGTTGCCCTTTGGGAAAAGAGGTATCATCAACAGCATAGTAGAGGGAAGGGCATTCTGCATTAACAGCGTGGCGAACGGCGTAAATCCGCTCGCCATCAGAAACCACAACATTTAATAAACTAACACCTTCCCCTAGCCATGTTTCCAGCAAGTCAAACATATCCAATAAAGCGTCTTCAATGCTCAGTTCGGTATCGTCCGTCAAGAGATGGCGTAGCAGCGCAAACAAATGTTCAGAGTCTGTAGTACCTTGTATGTCTGCCTCAATATGGGGTTCAAGGAAATCACGAATAGTTCGTCGTAGCGTGCTAAAGTTGTCTAAGAAACCATTATGGAGAAAAAGCAGCTGTTCATCGTGAAAAGGTTGGGTATTGGAGAAGTGGGTTGTAAAAGGCAATGTCGCGCTGCGCACAGCTGCTAACCACAGATTACCATAAAGACTGCGACCTAGATGAGGAAGGTTTGCATCTGCCCAAATAGGCAGTGTATTGGTATAGACGGCGGGCGTCTCATCGTCGCTAAACCAACCAATACCAAAACCGTCGGCGTTAAATCTCGCGTATTTCATTTCCCGCGGCTGCGCCGCTTGGACTAACAAATTATGGGACGGCTCAAATAAAAATTGCCCGAGGTGAATATCCGGGCCAAGGTAGGCAGCAAATCTACACATAGAAAGCCTCCTGCAGCTTGGTCTACCTCTGCGGTGTTAGGCATAATGATGGAAGCGGCATAGGGTTTTAGTTAACGTGAAAACAAACAAACTGCTTTCTTCAAACACATATTATGGCAGATGAGGGCAAACATGACCGTGCAAAATGCTAAATTTTTTGTGGGGCAAGTGGTAAGGCATCGGCTATTTGAGTATCGCGGCGTTATTTTCGATGTGGATTCCCAATTTCAAGGCACCGAGGAATGGTATAATCAAATGGCCAAAAGCCGTCCTCCCAAAGACAAACCTTGGTATCGGGTGTTAGTGCATAACAATGTCCACGAAACCTATGTGGCTGAGCGTAATCTAGAGCCTGATGACTCCGGTAAACCCATTGAACATCCTTTTGTGAGTGTGCTCTTTAACCGCTTTAAAGATGGTGTATATCATATGGAACGGAGTATTAACTAAGTTAGCAAAATTCCTTGACTTTATCTATTAAAAAGGTTTTAGGGAAGCTAACAAAATAATACCTACCAAAAAAATCACTGGCACTTCGTTAAACCAACGGAACCATACGTGACTATGCTGATTGCGGTCATATTTAAAAGCCGACAACAATTTACCGCACCAGATGTGATAACCCACCATCAACGCGATAAGCAGCAGTTTTGCATGTAGCCATCCCGCAGTGACATAAACACTATAGCTAGGTGTGGTAAGCATCCACAAACCTAATAGCACTGTAATGACGGCTCCCGGCGTCATAATCCCATAAAATAGTTTACGTTCCATTGTTTTAAAACGCTCAATGCTGATGGTGTCTTCACTCATGGCGTGATACACATAAAGACGGGGTAGATAAAACAATCCCGCGAACCAAGTCACCATAAAAATAAGGTGGAAGGCTTTAAGCCAGAGAGGAAACATTGAAGACCTCTTTGAAAGATTATATAGACGAGAGCGGGACACAAGGGGTATATCACGATGCTGCTGGCGGGGGTGGGGGTGATTGTCGTCTGCCCAAAAAACGGCTGATACTCGCTAAAATCTGCCGAATGGCTCGCCATAGCTTGGGTAAAGCCCAAATTAAAAGCACTAAAAAAAGTACCAATAAAATAAGGAATACCCAGGGATAATATAAAGCTAGCCACAATCCACCGACCACCAGGACATCTTCGGAGAGAGAAGCCCCCCAGTTGGTAAAAGGTTCGGGTGATGTGTTGATCAGTACGCGACTACCCGCCTTTGTGGCATGGGTGGCTGCCGCCAAAGAACCACCCCCTAAACCGGCGATGAGTTCTGTGCCTAGTGACGTATCTCCTACCGCGTTGGCGGCAAGAATAGCGCCTGCCGGGATGCGGATAAAAGTATGTAGGGTGTCCCAACCCGTATCCACGCCAGGGGTTTTATCGGCAAAGAATTCTATGCAATACATAATACCGGCGGCGAGTAGTACCCACTCATTACTTAAAAACTGTAGATCCGGGGGAAGGGTAATATAGCCTGTCATGTTCAGATAGCCCAACACCAACATGGCAGCATAAAGATTGATACCACTAGCCCAGGCGGCCCCAAGGGTCAATGCCAGTGAAGTTATGATAGCGTCCAAAAAAAGCTCCTCACAAATCAAATAAACTATTAATGGATTGAATTGCCTTTTAGGACAATAAACAGCACCAGCAGGTAGTTATTTAGTTTAATTTAACGGTAAGCGATAACTGCGTTCGATATCGGTTTTTGTGACAACACCTAAAATACGCTCGTCTTGAGGCGATTTCACGCATAGAGCCTCGACGGTTTCTTGGTTCATTTTGCGCAGTGCAGCTTCCAAGGTGGCCTGGGACGATATGACCCCAGCAGTGATCCGGCGCACCGACAATGTCGTCAAATCTAGAGTTTCATCCGGTGCCAATTGCTGGGTTTCTAAATGAGTCAACAATTCATCACCCGATAACAACCCACTTTCAGCACCATGGATAACAACCCAGTTGGGTTTGGCTAGTAGCACGTTTTGTAATTGCCTTGGTGGAAGTTGCGCGGACAGCCGCATAACTTGCCGATTCATGGCATGGGCTACCCCAAGCCGCCTGAGAAACTGTGACAGGGGATCGCTATTATAATTCAAATTCAAACCGCGGGTTTGCATAAGCGCTTTAAACACAGAGGGTGTGCCAAAAGCATAGTGACTAGTTAATTCCGCAGCAATGATGGCCAGCATACCGGGCAAGATGATGTGGGGATTGACGGTCAATTCAACCAGAGTAATCAGCGCAGTCAGCGGGGCGTTTAAGGTGGCGCCCATCATGGCGCCCATGCCCAGCATGGCATACAAGCTAGGTGCCGAAGTGTGATCCACTAAGGTTAAAGCAAGCAAAGTACCCGTTGCACCTCCAGCCAAAGCGCCCATCATTAAGCAGGGTCCAATGACGCCACCCGGCAAACCCAATCCGAGTCCCAAAGCGGTTGCGAGCAGTTTTCCCGCCAGTATGGTCAGTAATAGCGATAATTCTAGATTTCCCAGCAAGGTGTCATTGACAGTGTCGTAACCGATACTCAGGATTTCTGGAACCAACAGCGCTAATAGCCCCGTGAGTGTCCCCGCTAGTGTCATGCGTAACCAAATGGCAATGGTCATGAAGCGCTGAGAAAAAAAAATTAACAGTCGCACGAAAAATGCAGATATGAGCCCAATAGCGATACCCATAAACACCACATAAACCAATTCACCTAACGCACTCATGGGTAAGGCGGGCACTTCTGCAAAGATACGCGGGGGACCCAATAGGGCATGGGAAACCGTTGTGGCGCTGACCGCGGCGAGAATGATGGGCGTAAAACTCGCTAACGTATACTCTACTAGGATGACTTCCAAAGCGAATACCACCCCAGCTAGGGGAGTATTGAGGGCTGCAGCGATGGCGCCTGCGCTGCCGCAACCCACTAAAATCAAGTTGCTGTTGTTGGGTAAATAGAGAGTTTTTCCCAGCCAGCTGCCACAGGCGGCGCCCATATGCACGGCGGGTCCTTCACGGCCCACAGAGTGCCCTGAGAGAATGCATAGGGCCGCGGAAAAAAATTGTACGACGGCATTTTTTATGGGTAGATTGCCTTCGCCATAAGCGAGTCGCTCGAGTACATGGACCACACCCACAGGGCGACTAAGCACGCTCAAGCGTTCAAACAAAAGTCCTACCCCTAAACCTCCCAAGGTGGGTAATAGCACATACAACAAGGGATGCAGTGCTTCATAGTCGTCAGGATTATCTGCACCCAATAAAAACACTTGGGGAACATCGATCACTAAACGAAACGCAACCATAGCCAAACCGGCCAAACAGCCGCTGACTATGCCTAATAAAGCAAGCTGTAGTCCGGCCTTGCGGCTAGCAAGCCGTAAATGGAGACTCTCTAGATAAGGGCCTGCTATTTGATTAAATTTATTTGTCAGCAACGTTTGGCAACCATGGGCGAAGAATAAATACTTGCTATCTGATAATCTGATAAATAGATGCTTTTTATTATGGGCTATTCGTTTCGTCTATGACAGTTAGGGCAGGATTATGATTAAAGCGGGTATTGTCGGTGGAACAGGTTATACAGGGGTCGAGTTATTACGGTTACTGGCTGGACATCCTCATGTGGAATTAGCGGTGATTACATCCCGTTCTGAACAGGGCACCCCGGTTAGCGCCATGTTCCCAAACTTACGCGGCCATACAGATTTGGTGTTTACGGAACCTAGTGAGGAGGTGCTAAAAGCTTGTGATGTGGTTTTTTTTGCCACGCCCAATGGAACAGCGATGCAAAAAGTGCCCAGTTTGCTTGAGGCAGGGGTGCGGGTGATCGATTTAGCCGCGGATTTTCGCTTGCGCAGCCCTGAAGAATGGGCTCAGTGGTACGGTATGCCCCACGCCTGTCCCACGTTGTTGGAAGAGGCTGTATATGGGTTGCCAGAAGTCAATCGTCAGGCCATTCAGCGTGCTCGTCTGGTGGCCAATCCCGGTTGTTACCCCACTGCCGTTCAGTTGGGTTTGCTGCCGCTATTGGAAGCCGGTGTGGTAGCCCCTGACTCCCTCATCGCAGATACAAAATCAGGAGTTAGCGGCGCGGGTCGAGGCGGAACCGTAGGAAATTTGCTCTGTGAAGCCGGTGAAAATTTTAAGGCGTATGGGGTGGCGGGACATCGCCATCTTCCTGAAATCCGTCAAGGTCTCACTGCCATAGCTGACCAACCTGTAGATATTGTATTCGTACCCCATTTGACACCTATGATCCGTGGTATTCACGCGACCCTCTACAGCGTGCTGACGCAATCAAATGTGGATCTGCAAAGCCTGTTTAAAACTCGTTATGCCAGTGAACCCTTTGTGGATGTGCTGCCCCAGGGTTCTCATCCCGAGACCCGCAGTGTCAGAGGTAATAACCTATGCCGACTGGCTGTTCATCGGGCGCCTGATAGTAATCGGGTTGTCGTGTTAGCAGTGATTGACAATCTGGTGAAGGGGGCAGCCGGCCAAGCTATACAAAATATGAATCTCATGTTCGAGTTTTCAGAAACGGCTGGTTTAGAACATATGGCGCTGCTGCCTTAATCTATCTCGATTTCTCTGGATAATGAGCACTATTCTTGACTAAAATGGTCAACAAATCCATACTACCCATTATATAAACGTGACTGAAGAGGTGATTGTTCATGAGTGCTGTTCCTGAAAACACGTTGTCTGACATGCCACCCCCGTTTTTGTTTACCGATGCGGCGGCAACTAAAGTAAAGACTTTAATCGAAGAGGAAGGTAATCCTGAGTTAAAGCTACGGGTATTCGTCAGCGGTGGCGGATGTTCCGGCTTCCAATATGGCTTCACCTTCGATGAAAATTACAACGATGGCGACACGTTGGTGGAAAAATGCGGGGTCAAGTTGCTAGTGGATCCCATGAGCTATCAGTACTTGGCAGGCGCTGAAATTGACTATTCAGAAGGTTTAGAGGGCGCTCAATTTGTGATTCGTAATCCCAACGCCACCACAACCTGTGGTTGTGGGTCGTCTTTCTCTGTTTAATGTCGCAACGTTTTTTAGAAGCTATTTTAAAAACAGCTTCTTAAGCGCGGTATATGCCACCTAGAATCCTTAAACCCCGCGCACCGGTGACTTCAGGTAAATTGCCTGGCTGATTGTCAAGCCTACGCTTTGCAAGCCAGGCAAATCCCACCGCCTCCACGTAATCAGGATCGACGCTGTAGACCGCCGTGGATTCCACCGGTATTTTGGAAAATTGCTTGCGTAGGTTTGTCATTAACGCCGCATTATGCACACCTCCGCCACACACCAATACCCGTTGAGTTTCTTTAGCAACGTTTTTAATGGCATCAGCCACGGAACGTGCTGTGAGTTCAATCAGCGTTGCTTGGACGTCGGCAGGAGGAGCCGATTTTTTCTGAGCCGCAAGACAGTTCTCTAACCATTCCCGGTTGAAGTATTCTCGACCTGTGCTTTTGGGAGGAGGCAGATGAAAGTAGGGATCTGCTAAACAATGTGCCAATAAATCAGTAACAATCTCACCTTGGTTTCCCCAAACACCGTCACGATCCATAGGCGTCCCTAAGTGTTTATAAGCCCATGCATCCAAAAGTGCGTTGCCAGGCCCGGTGTCAAAACCGGTAACGGGTTGTTGAGGGTCTTTGGGCAGTATTGTGATATTTGCCATGCCCCCTAAATTGACTATGCTGCGGTGTTCATTCGGATGACGGAAGAATGCCCCATGAAAAGCAGGGGCTAAGGGCGCACCTTGACCTCCCGCCGCCATGTCGCGACGACGAAAATCCGCCACAGTAGTGATTCCCGTCAGCTCTGCAATAAGGTTGGGATTACCGATTTGCACCGTAAAAGGCTCGTTACCCTCTGGTGCATGGCGAATGGTTTGGCCATGACTGCCGATGGCGCGGATTTGATGAGCCGACATGCCGCTTTTCTCCAACAGGCTATGCACGGCTTCGGCAAACAAGCGAGCCAGGCTGGAATCCAGACGAGCGGCGCAATTTAATTCATCGAAGCCAGGTTGACCTAAGGAAAGAAGTTCTGTGCGCAAAGCAGACGGCAAAGGCTGGTTATATTTTGCCAGGAGTTCTGGTGTGTCGTCGGTAAACTGAACCAGTGCTGCGTCAACAGCATCCATGCTGGTGCCTGACATCAAGCCTATCAATAACACAGTCATGCTGACACTGGCAAAGATGAGACGGTTAAAGTTCGTTGAGCATGGCCAGGCGGGTGCGCCGATAGGTGTCCAATTGGGCAAGTAAAGGCGCTGTTTGACGGCGAAAATCTTCTGTTGCCGCTACTAATGTCGGCCGGGGAAGTTTCACTTTTACTGGATCTACATGTTCGCCATCGATACGAAACTCATAATGTAGATGGGGACCTGTGGACATACCGGTCATGCCCACATAACCAATCACATCCCCTTGACTGACTTGACTGCCTTGACTCAAGTTTTTTTGGAATTTTGACATATGGCCATAGAGCGTGGTGTAACGTTCGTCATGTTTTAAAACTATGGTTTTTCCATAACCCCCTTTAGTGCCGATAAACTCCACCGTGCCATCTCCCGCTGCTAGAATAGGCGTACCCGTCGCTGCTGCATAATCAACCCCTTTGTGAGGACGCTTTACGCCGAGAATGGGATGCAAACGTTCCTTTTGAAAATGGGAACTGATGCGCCGAAAGTCTACTGGCGCCCGCAGGAATGTCTGACGTAGACTACGACCGTCGGGCGTATAGTAATGGGCTTCGCCTTGGGAATTCCTGTAACGCACCGCCCGGTAATTTTCATCTGCATTGTTAAACTCGGCAGCTAAGATATGGCCATCGCCAATCTTTTCGCCTTTTAAGTACAGTTCTTCATAGGCTACGATGAAGCTGTCGCCCGAGCGAATATTCAAAGCAAAATCAATATCCCATCGGAAGATATCCACCAGTTCCATGATTAGTGGTTGGGGCATGCCGGTTTGTAAAGCGGTGTGGTAAAAAGAGTGCGTAATCGTACCACTACGAAAGACGATGCGTTTCTCTGCCCATTGGGCAAGCTCAATGGGCTCAGGTTTGAACGTGTCGCCGGTGCGAATAAAACGCATTTGAGTAAGCTTATTTTGTTCATAAACAAGCTCTAGGAGCTTGCCATTCCTATCGGTACGTATTCTAAAGGTCTGACCAGGTTTTAATTTAGCTAATGCCTCACCTTCGCTGCAGGACGAGATCAAAGCATATAAATCTTTGTTTGTTAAATTCAGTCGTGAAAAAATAACTGCTAAGCTGTCTCCTTGCTTTACAGACGTGGTCATCCAAGGGGTTTGGTCGGTTTGCGGTGGACGAATTTGATGGGCCGTGGGTTGTGATTTGTCATCAGCAGGCAAGTGGGTTTGAGATGTTTGTTGAGAGTCGTCTTGAAGTCTTTCCTGAATTGATGGTTGAGGTAGAGTAAGAGACATGGACTTTAGTTTTGTCGGCTCCTCAACATTCGCCGGCGATAACCTTAAGTTTAAGATCGTCACAATGACAACAACCATTATAATAGCGAAATGATAGCCTTTAATGGGTCGTATCTTTGCAAATACGAGAGAAAATAGATTCATTTAAAATTCCTTATTTCTCGTCAAGTAATTTACTTATAGAAAACGGTGTCAATTAGCGATCCAGGCAGGTTTTTTAGCTTAAACTTTTTTGCCTAATTAAGTCGATATTTTGGAAAACTGTCAAGTCTTTACTCGATTGTCTTATCTATAAATGAGGAATGAATGAACTCAATTAACTCGGCATTAGAAATAATCAAACGAGGAATAGACGAAATAATTCATGAAGCGGATCTCATAGAACGCCTTCAAGAAGGGCGGCCCTTGCGAGTAAAGGCGGGTTTTGATCCTACTGCGCCTGATCTGCACTTAGGGCATACAGTGCTCATTAATAAATTGCGCCAGTTCCAAGAGCTAGGCCACGAAGTCATGTTTCTGATCGGCGATTTTACCGGCATGATTGGCGATCCAAGCGGTAGAAATATTACTCGCAAGCCCTTAACCCAAGATCAGGTAATAGAAAATGCTCGCACTTATGAAGAACAAATCTACAAAATTTTAGATCCAGAAAAAACGCTTATTTTGTTTAATTCTAGCTGGATGAACGAAATGCAGCCAGCGGATTTTATTCAGTTGGCCTCTACCTACACTGTAGCCCGTATGCTAGAGCGGGATGATTTTAGTAAACGTTACTCAAGTGAGCAACCGATTGCCATTCATGAGTTGCTTTATCCTTTAATGCAAGGGTATGACTCGGTAGCCATGGGGGCTGACATAGAGTTGGGGGGGACCGATCAAAAGTTCAACTTGCTGGTAGGACGTGAGCTGCAGAAACATTATGGGCAAAAACCTCAGATCATCTTAACGATGCCCATTCTTGAGGGGCTAGACGGCGTCCAGAAGATGTCCAAATCCTTGGGCAATTACATCGCCATACGGGATGAACCCGAGCAGATGTTTGGTAAGCTCATGTCTATTTCCGACGAACTCATGTGGCGTTTTTTAGAGCTTTTAAGTTTCCGTCCCATGGACAAGATTCAGGGGTGGCGAAAAGAAGTGGCGGCGGGTCTTAATCCTCGTGACATCAAATTTCGCCTTGCCGAGGAGCTAGTCGCCCGTTTTCATGGAGACGCAGCGGGAAAAAGGGCCTTGGCAGCTTTTATTGAGCAGTTCCAAAAAGGTGTCTTGCCTGCGGATATTCCTGAATATCAGGTGAGCACACGGGATGGTAATAACCTGGCGATTGCAAATCTACTCAAGGAAGCGGGCCTGACCGCTAGCACTTCGGAAGCTTTGCGTATGATTAAGCAGGGCGCCGTTAAAATCGATGGAGAACGTCTCGAAAATTCTGACCTTCAATTGTCGTTAGGCTCTAGTCATGTTTATCAGGTGGGTAAACGTCGATTTGCGAAAGTAACAGTCATTTAGGTGAAGGCAAAGTCGATTGCCGAAAATAGATAATAATGGGGTTGCTAAAAGTTTTGGAAGACGTATAATTCTCTCCCTTCTTGGCCCATGGGGTCATGCTCTTTAACATTTTAGACAGATAGTTTGTGAGGGTACTTGGCGAGCGCGATCGAGGCGGCGAGCTAGTTTTACGTTTCTTTATTAGAGGTAAGGTAGGGCTAGCGCAAGAAGTTAGGGTTTTGTCTGGTTGGGGGAGACCTCAATGAGGCGAGGCTGCTGCTTTATTTACAGGAAAGAACTG
>CAYRGG010000022.1:0-63222 GCA_964423745.1 uncultured Candidatus Competibacteraceae bacterium
CCCGCTCGTAGAGCAGCTCGTCACTACAGGAGGGTTGCGCGGCTAACACACCCGCCGGTTGATTTTGACTTACCAAAATAGGCACACCGATAAACGGCAATTGCAGGTCGTAAAGCCGCAGCCGATGCAGAAAGCCAGGATCATCGGCGACTCGTTCTAACACCAGGGTTTTCCCTTGCTCTAAAATTCGTCCAATAACCCCTTCACCGGTTTGATAACGGATTTCTTTGCCTTGCTGCACGTCTTGACCATACACAGCGCTCACCAGCAATTCGCCTTTGTCGGGTTCCAACAACGACACCATGCCTTGCTGCATCCCGCCTTGTTCATGCAACACCCGCAGTAACTCTTGCAGTGTCTCCCGCAGCTTAAAGGGATGACTCAACACCTGACTTACCTGGAACAACGCTTCCAATTCAATTTCCAGTAGCTCGGAACGTCGCACAGCCAAGCTGCCGGTTTGGAATACGGGTGGTCCGCTCATGGCGCCTCAGATCCTCGGTCACGGGCCGCCATAGGCAGGAGAACTTGAAACCGACAACCATCCGCATAATCCGGGTCTATAGTAATGATGCCCCGGTGCTCGTTGACCACATCCTGCACCATCGCTAGACCTAAACCGATACGATCAGCGGTGCCCTTGCTGGTATAAAACGGCTCGAAGATTTTCAGGCGCAGTTCTTCAGGTACGCCCGGTCCTGTGTCCTCAATGGAAACCATCACTAAATCTTCTTCTTGGGTAGCTGTCACAATACGTAGCTCCCGGCGCTTGGAACGGAAACTTTCCATAGCATCCAAGGCGTTATCTATTAATTGTTTAAACATACCGCGCAAGCGGCCTTCACGAGCCGGCACTGCGGGTAACACCGGCGCTGGCGTCCACTCCACTACAATACCGCTAGCCAGCAACCGTTCCGTGGTCAGACTCAACACCTCTCGTAACAATTGATTGATATTCACCGGTGTCACCGCTTCGGGAGGTACTTCAGGAATGGATTTCTGTAACTTGGCCAGGGATTGGCGTCCAGTGCCAAGGGCTTGGCTTAGAACACTCTGCAATGCCGTCATATCTTGGGTTTGGCCGCGCCGGGTCAGCATATCATGGGCAGCGGCGATCAAATTCATGGGACCTTGCATCTGAAATATGGCGGCCTCTAGGGTTTCCCGCATACCTCGTACCCGCTCCTGTTCAGCCATCAAAGCCCGCATAGCATTAGTGCCCATGGCTTCCTGTTGACGCTTGACACCGGTAATTTCTGTAGCGATCAGTAAAAGATAGGTTTGTCGAACCGGTTTAAAAAACGCATCAGCGCTATCGTCTTGCTCGCGAAACCAAATGCCAGAACAAGAAAACCAGCGGGTCTGCGCACTCCCCCCCGGTTCGAAACTGACTTCTTTATCTTGAAAGGATTCTTTGACAGGACGTTCCCGTTGAAAAAAAGCACCCATGGATTCCCGCAATGCCTGCAGAAACTCTTTGGCGGGCTCACGTCCTTGCATGGCATCCAAGAGCTTTTTATATTCATGATTATTAAAAATCACCTGGCCGTTTTCATTGAGTAACGCGATGACAGCGGGCGCCACATCCACCATGGACTCGATCAGCGCCTTTTGATTGACCACCTGCTGCTCTAATCGATGTACTGCGGTGACATCCCGGTGCATACCTAGGTAATAACCGGTTTTACCGTGCTCATCCATCAGCGGAGCCACGGTTAATTCAGCTAAGTAAACAGCGCCATATTTACGCCGATTTACCAACAACCCAGTCCAGGATTTACCCTGCACCAGACGATCCCACATCTGTTCATAAACACGGCCCGGTGTACATTGATGAGAAAGCAGCGATGCCTTTTCACCCATGACGTCCTGAATGCTATAGCCGGTGATTTCACTAAAGGCAGAGTTGGCATAAACCAGTTTAGAATCCAGATCGGAAATACAAACGGCAACTGGGAGCTGTTCCGCCACCCGGGCAAATACCCATAGGGGTAAACCTTGAATAAGGGCTTGGTTCGCCTCTTGGAAAATATCTGCAACGGATCCAGGGAGGCTGTTATCGTCAATCATGGGTCATCACTCACTGTGGTTAACTGAGATTGCCAAACTTTCGGCACCATTCATGCCAAGATATAAAGATCACGTCAACCTCACACGTACAATCGTTACAAAGTCGAATCGCTCCATATTACTCAACTAGTTAACTAATCGATAGATTAGGATTGAGTTCTATCAATAGGGTAGACAAGCAACAAGATTACCTCATGTTTGTAATAGAAACTATCGGTCTTGCGATGTTCCCGACAAACCACCCATTAAGCCTTAAAAGAAATGTCGCAAGTGTGACATCAGCCTTGCAATCTCTTCAACAAAAAATATCAAGCCTTTGATTTATTTAATACATTTTTAAAAAACTCAGATGCCGAATGATTGGCACAATTGCTGCTGGACCTGTTAGTGAACAGACTGTCTTGGGGATGATGACCCATGTCCGAATATTTATTTATCCTACTTGGAACCGCGTTGGTCAACAACGTAGTTTTGGTTAAGTTTCTTGGTTTATGCCCTTTTATGGGTGTCTCTAGCAAGCTGGATTCTGCTTTAGGCATGGGGCTCGCCACAACTTTTGTGCTAACTCTGGCTGCCATCGCCAGTTGGTTGCTAGAACACTATGTATTAATTCCTTTGGATATCGGCTTCCTGCGCATTCTTTCTTTTATTTTGGTGATCGCCGCCGTCGTCCAATTCACCGAAATGTTTATCCGTAAGACTAGCCCGCTTTTATATCAGGTGCTGGGCATTTTTCTACCCCTCATTACCACTAATTGCGCTGTACTGGGTGTGGCTCTGCTCAACGTGCAGCAGGAACACACGTTTGTGCAAAGTATGTTGTACGGATTTGGCTCCGCATTAGGCTTCACCCTAGTGCTCGTCATGTTTGCCGGGTTGCGCGAACGGCTCGCCCTCGCCAACGTGCCCAGCGCGTTTAGCGGGACACCCATTGGACTGATCGTAGCCGGGCTATTATCCCTTGCCTTCATGGGATTTTTAGGTCTCCCAGCGAACTAGTCGCTATTGGGTCATTATATTCATATCAAAAGAGGTATAACTCTATGTTCGCCGCTATTGGAACACTCACATTATTAGGTCTTGGATTAGGTTTTTTATTAAGCATTGCAGCTCGTTATCTACGGGTTGAGGGTGACCCTCTGGTGGATGAAATAGAAGCAGCCCTGCCGGGCGCCAATTGCGGGCAATGCGGTTATCCGGGTTGTGCGCCAGCAGCGCAGGCAGTAGCGGCTCAAGAAGCACCTGTCACCCTCTGCCCACCGGGGGGCAAAGCTTTGGTAGAAAATTTAGCGGCTAAATTGGGGGTAAGCGTTGATCTTTCCGCGGTTGAGGACAGTGTTCCCCAACTGGCTAAAGTCAACGAAGACCTGTGCATCGGCTGCGCCCATTGCGGAAAAGAATGTCCCACCGACGCCATCATCGGCGCCCCTAAACAAATTCATGCAGTGATCAAAGACGCCTGCACGGGTTGTGGAAAATGTATCGCGGTATGCCCTACGGAGTGTCTACAACTGTTTCCCATCGCCCCTTCGTTGCAAAGCTGGTATTGGTCTAAACCGCTATCCACAGCGCAGGCCACTGCCTAATTTACTATTTTTCTAAGGAGACTTTCCCTTGAAGCTTTTCAATTTTCAGGGCGGTGTTCATCCCAATCCCGAAAAGCATTTTACTGCCCATAAACCGATCCGCCCCCTGCCCTTGCCCAAACGGCTCCATGTACCTTTACAACAGCACATTGGCGCCGCGGCTGTCAGTCAAGTGAAGGTGGGTGACCGGGTCCTCAAGGGGCAAGTCATCGCTCGTCAGCAAGGTGCTATTTCAGCACCGGTGCATGCCCCCAGCTCCGGCACTGTAGTCTCCATAGACCCAGGCACCGCACCCCACGTTTCTGGCCTGCCCGTGGTCACCGTGGTGATTGAAACCGATGGTTTAGAAGAATGGATCGATCTATCGCCAGCGCCGGACCCTTTCGCTTTGGCCCCGGAAGAGATTGCCGCCCAGGTGGGGGCTGCCGGTATCGTGGGTATGGGAGGCGCAGCATTTCCAGCCTCCGTCAAGTTAAGCGCCGGTCACAGAACCGCGGTAAATACCTTGATCCTTAACGGCGCCGAGTGCGAACCCTATTTAACCTGTGATGATCGCCTGATGCGAGAAATGCCTGACGAAGTGGTGGATGGCGCTCGCTTAATGCGCCATGCCCTAAAGGCGCAACGGATTATTATCGTCTTAGAGGACAATAAACCGGAAGCCTTGGCTGCTCTGACCCAAGCGGCCCGGCATTACTCAGAAATCACTGTAGTGGCTGTGCCCACCCGCTACCCCATGGGTTCAGAAAAACAAATGATCCGTACCGTCACCGGGTTGGAAGTACCCGCCGGCGGCCTTGGTACAGATATCGGCGTCCTGGTGCATAACGTAGCCACCGCCCAAGCCGTCCATCGAGCACTACGCCGCGGCTGGCCGCTACTCTCCCGCATCGTCACGGTGACCGGAAGCGCCGTTGATGATCCCATGAATTTAGACGTTCCCATCGGTACACAGGTGTCGGAACTGGTAAATTTTTGCAGTATTTCCCTGGAAAAAGCGACTCGTTTATTGATGGGCGGTCCCATGATGGGCCAGCAGTTGCCCAGCATGGATGTACCCATCGTAAAAGGGCTCAACGGTATTGTGGCGTTGACGGATAACGAGGTAGATACAGGGCCAACCATGCCCTGTATTCGCTGCGGTCGTTGCGTCGATGCCTGTCCAGTGGGTCTTTTGCCCATCGAACTTTGGAAACGGTCCCACAGTGAGGATTTCCAAGGCGCATTGGATTACGGCTTGATCGACTGTATCGCCTGCGGTTCTTGCTCCTATACCTGCCCATCCCACATTCCCATCGTCCACTACATCAGTTATGCCAAGGGCGAACTGGCCAATCGTCAACGGGCTGAACAAAAGACCAAGGAAACTAAACGTTTAGCAGAGCAGCGCCAAGCGCGTCTGGATCGAGAGGCGCGGCTTCAGGCAGAAGCGGCGGAACGCCGTAAAGCGGAACGGGAAGCCAAGAAGCAGGCTCGCGAAGCGGCTAAAAAGGCAAAAGCTGCCGCGAAGGCAGCAGCAAGCGCTGAGGCTGACGTATGAGTGCTGTTTTACCCATCAGCGGCCCTCACACCCGCACCACCGATAGCGTGCCACGGATTATGCTGATGGTGGTGGCGGCGCTACTGCCAGCCACCCTTTATGGCTTTATTCTGTTCGGTTGGCCCGCCATCAATCTGTTTGCCGTGACGGTGCTGACTTGCCTTTTCTGCGAGGCTCTCAGCCTGTGGTTAGCCGGAAAACCGGTACGCCTGTTTTTGATGGACGGTTCTGTGCTGTTAACGGCTTGGTTATTGGCCATGTCGCTACCTCCTTGGGCGCCCTGGTGGATTGGCGCAGTGGGCGGCTTTTTCGCGGTGGTGATCGGTAAACAGGTGTTCGGCGGCATCGGCCAAAATGTCTTTAATCCCGCCATGTTGGCTCGGGTTGCCCTGTTGGTCTCGTTTCCCTTGGAGATGACCTTTTGGGTCGAGCCGCAACCGCTTTTCTCCGGCGCAGCCCCTGGCTTTTTTGAGAGTCTGACCATTACCTTTGCGGGTTTAGTGGATTTGGACGGGATGAGCGGGGCCTCCCTCATGGGGCATGTGCGCACCGAATTGGGACAGGACCACAGCCTGGGTGAGGCCATGGCGGGCGCTCCCGGTATGCTGTCTGCGGGTTTAGGTCATGTACCGGGTAGTCTGGGTGAGACATCTGCCTTATTAATTCTGGGGGGCGGTATCTACTTATTGCGGCGCCGGGTCATCACCTGGCCTGCGCCGGTGGCGATGCTCAGTGCGGTGGCTATTTTGGCGACGATCTTTCATTTTATCGAACCAGAACGCTACCCGGACGCTATGTTTCATTTAGTCTCGGGCAGTCTTATGCTGGGGGCTTTTTTTATCGTCACCGACCCGGTGACTTCCCCCGCCACCTTTCGGGGTCAACTAATTTTTGGCGCGGGTTGCGGGGCCTTGACCTATGTGATCCGCACCTGGGGTGGTTACCCGGAAGGTGTGGCTTTTGCCATCGTACTGATGAATGGGTTTACACCGGTTATCGATCATTACCTACGACCCCGGATCTATGGCCGTACCCGCAGCGGCAAACCCCAGCCGCCTAAATCTCAGAATCTCCAGTAGTCAATAGGCAGGAATAGGTAAAACATGATCGATTGGATCAAAAAATACCGTGGCAAGTTTAGTTACTCTACGCTGCTGTTGGGTGGTTTTGCCTTGCTGGCCAGCGCTTTCATTGCCATTGGCGATGGCGTCACCCGCGCCGCCATCACCGAGCGGTTAGCGGAAGACTTACAAATGTCTTTGGCCCAGGTGGTTCCACCGAAGCTGCACGATAACGATTTATTGCAAGATACTGTTACGGTAGGCACACCCGGTATTCAAGTCTATCGAGCTCGCCGGGATGACAAGGTCCAAGCCGTAGCTTATGAGCTATCGGGGGCGGGTTATGGAGGTTCCACCATCGTACTGGTGATGGCTGTGGATGCTGATGGCAAAGTGCTGGGGGTACGGGTGGTCAGCCATGCGGAAACACCGGGCCTGGGCGACAAACTGGAATTATCCAAATCCGATTGGATTTTGAGTTTTGACGGCCGCTCCTTAGGGGACCCACCCGAAGAAGATTGGGCCGTCAAAAAAGATGGCGGCGAGTTTGATCAGTTCACCGGAGCTACCATTACACCGCGTACCGTGGTGAGTGTGGTCAAGCAGGGCTTAGAGTTCTTTGCCGCTCACCGGGCCGAGTTACTGGATGAATCCACTGAGGTGGGGTCAGTCACTAAACCCAAAGGCGCCGATGCAGTAGTCCCCGCAGCCTCTAACAATAGCACTCAGGAACACTCATCATGAGCGATAACATGCGCATCATTCGCGACGGTTTGTGGGATAACAATGTAGTCTTTGCCCAGATGTTAGCCTTATGTCCGCTGTTGGCGGTGACCAGCACGGCTACCAATGGGCTCGGTATGGGATTGGCTACCACAGCGGTGCTGCTGGCATCCAATCTATTGGTGTCGTCGTTCCGGGACATCATCAGCCAAGAAGTGCGTATTCCCATCTTTGTGTTGTTGATCGCTACCCTCGTTACCCTGGTGGACATGGCCATGAATGCCTGGCTTCATCAATTACATAAAATTCTTGGACTTTTTATCCCTTTGATTGTCACCAACTGCGCCATTCTAGGTCGTGCGGAGTCATTCGCCTCCCGCCAACCGGTCCCGGCGGCGCTGTTGGATGGTCTTATGATGGGAATGGGTTTTACCATGGTGTTGGTCCTCTTGGGCGCCTGCCGAGAAATTCTCGGCAGCGCCACCCTTTTTGCCAATGCCTCGCTCTTACTGGGAGAAACCTTTGGTTTTCTAGAAATCACTCTACTGTCCGATTACAAGGGTTTTCTACTGATGTTATTACCGCCAGGGGGGTTTCTAGTGTTGGGTTTTTTATTGGCGGGCAAGCGTATCTTAGACCAGCGTTTACAAGCCCTGTCACAACGACGTAGCGTCTCTGATACGATCAACAAATCCCCATCGGCCGCTTAGCTTAATAGGAGGTTAATATTATGCAAATTGGCGTTGCCTATGCAGAACCGGATCAACAACTGTGGCTTTCTCTAGAAGTAGCGGAGGGTAGCACCGTAGAAGATGCGATTCTGCAATCGGGTATTTTAAACCGCTTTCCAGCCATTGATCTGGACAAACACAAAGTAGGCGTTTTTGGCAAAATCACAAAACTCAGCGGTCCTCTCAATGAGGGAGATCGCATCGAGATTTACCGACCCATTACTGTGGATCCGAAAACGGTACCCCAACGTAAATTCGATGCCGATGACGACGATGATAATGACGATGACAATGATTGATCGAAGACCGCGAGTGATTAACAACTAAATTTTGTCGCTTCTTCCACGCGAGTAGCAATCAAACACGGTTGCCATTTACTCGCGTGGTTTATTTTTGTAGCTAATATCAATATTTTATAGGTAATTTGTGTTTGAAGCGATATTAACAAAAGTTATTGCAGGGTTGCGGGATGGCGGTGTGGTTCCTTATCTGGGACCCGGTGTCCTTGCAGATGTCGTCAATTCGAAAACCGGCGAACCCATGCCAGCCGATAGTGACAGTCTGATCCTGGCCATGAATAACGGCAAACCCATGGCCCCACGATTGATGTTTGAATTTTCCCGGGCTGCCATGAATTTAGAACTCAAACGGGGACGCCGCTTTATCAACAACTGGTTAGTCAAAACCTATGGCGAAACTATCTGGAGCCGAGCAGCGCTCCATGAGCAATTAAAATACCTTAAACCACCCTATGTGGTTGACATCAATCGGGATACACAATTACAAGATTCTTATCAGGACACACCCCACACACTGATTGTTGGCGTCGCCCGTATCAGCGCCCGGGATTATCGGTTTCGTATTTACGCCTATGACGGCAATAGCTATCGTGAAATCGAACAAAACGCGGTGGATCTGTCTCGACCGGTGCTTTTTAAACCTCTGGGCACACCTCGTCCTGAGCCTAGCTTTATTGCATCGGATGCGGATTTTGTGGATTACATCACAGAGTTGATGGGGGGTTTTGCTATCCCTACCTCTCTAAAAGAGTATCGCAGAAATAAGCAGTATCTTATTTTAGGTTTGCGGTTTCAACGCGACACCGAACGGATGGTGCTGTCGGATATTACTTACGGTGCTGGCGACCCCAGGGGTTGGATATTGCTACCCGAAGCGACGCCAAAAGAAAGACGCTTTTGCGAACGCCTAGGTATTGACATTATTCCTTTGGATTTAAAGAATTTTTTGGCTTATTTAGAAAATAATGTTGTCTAATTAGGTCTACAGTCCACCACCATACTCAGTCGCCGATTAATCCCCAAAATAGCATGTCCGAAAATGGCGAGACAAGCTCGCCAAGAGTCACTAACATGGCGTTATGCTACTGGACCATACTCGTTGTTTTAACGCCTTATGCAGCCGTGACCACCGCTTCGACGGTCGTTTTTACGTGGCTGTTTCGTCCACGGGTATCTATTGCCGACCTATTTGCCGGGTAAAAAAACCTAAAGCGAGTAACTGCAGTTTTTTCCCCAGCGCTGCAGCCGCTGAAAAAGCAGGCTTTCGCCCTTGTCTAAAATGTCGGCCAGAACTGGCGCCAGGGCAAGCGAGCGTCGATGCAGCGGATCGCCTTGCCCATGCAGCTGCCCAACTGATTGATGACGGTTTTTTAACCGATACCCATCTATACGATTTAGCCCATCGGCTGGCTATCTCAGATCGTCATTTACGGCGGGTTTTTACAGACATATTTGGCGTCACACCCAGCGCCTATGCGCAAACCCAACGGTTATTATTGGCTAAGCGGTTGCTGACCGATACCGCCATGCCCATGGCCGACATCGCCATGGCAGCGGGTTTTGGGAGTTTGCGCCGATTCAATAGTCTGTTTCAAAGTCGTTATCGACTGAAGCCTACAGCCATACGTCAAGTCACCCAGCAAACCCCTGCCGAAACATTAATTTTTGAATTGGCCTATCGACCACCCTATGCCTGGTCTGAACAGATGGATTTTCTGGGTCATCGGGCCATTGTCGGTGTGGAGGCGGTTATCTCAAATAGTTACTATCGCACAGTCGCCATATTAGACCCACGAGGAACGCTACAACGGGGATGGCTGATGGTTTCTCAGCGACCCGAAAAAGCCGTCTTGCGGGTACAACTTTCAGCATCGCTAGGTCGTGTAATACCCCAAGTGCTCGGTCGCGTCAAACGGCTTTTTGATTTGACTTGTCATCCCGACGAAATCGAACTTCAGTTGGGCAGTCTCGCGGCAGCGCGACCGGGATTACGGGTGCCGGGCGCGTTCGATGGGTTTGAAATGGCAGTGCGAGCTGTCCTCGGTCAGCAAGTGACCATTAAGGCAGCACGCACCCTGGCCGGACGCTTTGCGCACCAGTTCGGCTCACCCATTGAAACACCTTTTCAAGAACTTAATCGGACATTTCCCTCAGCAGACCTCATAGCGGCTAAATCGTTAAACGTATTAGCCGCTTTAGGTATCACCGGCAAACGTTGTCAAGCTATTTTGGCCCTTGCCCAAGGTTTGACCCAGGGTGACTTTAACCTCGAACCCCATGGGGATTTTCAAGGACAGCTTGAGGCGCTGCGTGCGTTACCGGGGATTGGTGAGTGGACAGCTCAGTATATCGCCATGCGCACCTTGGTTTGGCCTGATGCCTTTCCCCATAGCGATTATGGCATCCGCAAAGCCCTTGGTGAAACATCCCACAAACGTATTTTAGCTCTGGCAGAAACCTGGCGACCCTGGCGTGCTTACGCCACTTTGCATCTTTGGCGTTCATTGGAGACCACAAAGCCATGATATTTAGCGATTTTCAAACACCCTTGGGTACAATATGCCTTACCGCACACGCTGATCAGTTAACCGGCGTTTATTTTATCGGCCAGAAACATTTTCCTACTCAAAATAGCTTATGGGAACGCCGGGATAATGACCCGACTCTGCAATCAGCTCAAGAAGAACTGCTAGGTTATTTTCATAGCGGGAAGCAACAGTTTACGGTTCCTTTTATCTTACAGGGTACGCTATTTCAGCAGCAGGTATGGCAAGCGCTACGGGAAATTTCCTACGGCGTAACCTTATCTTATAAAGCCTTGGCGGAACGCCTTGGTCAGCCTAGCGCTGTGCGTGCCGTCGCAGCGGCGGTTGGGCGCAATCCGTTGTCCATCGTGATCCCTTGTCACCGCATCATCGGTTCGAACGGCTCACTGACGGGCTATGCGGGTGGACTTGAACGAAAACGCGCATTATTGACCTTGGAAATGGAGTTAACGAAGGATGAGGGCGGCAGATATTTCATTCCATGGTATCAAAAGGACTTTTAAGAACAAAATTCTCCTGAAATTGACGGGCATTCTTTCTCAATTCATCACCTAATCCGTCACGAAGTAAATTCTCGTTTGCCAGTTCTTCTGCCACTTTTGCCCACTTCCCTATTTTACCCTCGGCCGGTTTGGATCGCGGGGCTATAGCATAAAGATGGATGACCAAGCCTCCATCAGGAAGGTTGGTTATTTCGACCTGCTCCGGTGAGGCATGTTGCAGGCGATCGACAAGATGTCCCAGCTGCTCTTTATTCGTAGCCATCGGTAGTTTATTAAGTTTTAGCATCGGCAAATGTAAGTTCACACTAACGCTAGCAAAACAACAAAAAAAGCGCAAAAATATAAAAGGACAAAACTACTTATTTTGACAGGTTAAAACCCCGTGAAAACCAAAATTATGGCAGGGAAGGTCGACTTTCGGTTTACATGTAATGATAAGACAAAACACCAAGTCAGTATGCGCATCTCCCATAAAGTATGTTAGAGTAACGCCTATTACTACTAGGTAACACCAAAAGAGAAAGCGCCATGCCATCTGTTGTCACTAAAACTGTATCTGTAAAACTGGACCCAGATATTCGTACCAGAATTGAGCATTTAGCCGAAGCACGTCACCGTACTGCGCACTGGGTCATGCGTGAAGCTATTTGCCAATACGTTGAGCGCGAGGAAAAGCGGGAAGCCTTCCGGCAAGACGCTATCAAAGCGTGGGAGGAATATCAGGAAACCGGCTTACACGCGACTGCCGCAGAGGTTGATAGGTGGCTGGCCAGTTGGGGCACTGAAAACGAACTACCCGCGCCCGTATGCCACAAGTGATCTATGCCCCCGGCGCAATCCGCGACCTGCAACGGTTGCGGGCGTTCTTGCGCCCAAAGAATCCCATTGCGGCCGAGCGAGCCGCGGCGACTATCAGCAAGGCCATACAAACACTTGGGCAGCATCCGCAAATGGGTAGGCCCGCAGAGAACATGGAACCTCAATACCGAGAATTGCTCATCGATTTTGGCGATAGCGGCTATGTAACCCGGTATCGCTTTGATGGTGAGGTCGTCACCATTCTGGCCATGCGTCATCAAAAAGAAGTTGGCTACTACTAATTTAAAATTAAGCCAGGTTTTCCTCACAGCTTGCTTGAAGAGAAATGATAAACTCGGCTCTTCTAAAGCATCTTTATTAAGTCGATCAGCTTAGCTATTTTCTATTGCCTTGGGTTGTAAGTTGCCACCTCATAGTCAAGCCGCCAATTTAAAGTGAGCCTCAACTTCATCCCAGGGAACCATTATTTTCCCGTCTTCTGTGGTCTGAATAATGTCCAGTTCGGAAAGAACCCGCACATCAGTATAAACATTCTTATAATCTCTTTGTAAAAGCTTCGCCAATGCGTAGATACTCATTGAACCGTCACGATATAGACGTTCGATTAACTCCCAGCGCTTCGGGGTCAGTGTAGAAATCAGCTCCGCCATACTTTCAAATCCAACACTATAGAATGGCTTGATCTCATCACCCTGCTCAGCTTCATGCCAAATATCGGCAAACTGACCCAGCGCCTCCTCAGCTGAGGAAATCTCAATATGCAATATTCGTCGCTCAGTCATTGCCATACCTCTTTACATCCTTCCAGAAATCTTGAACTAATTGATCAACCCCTTGAAATAAATATACTTCTTTTTGTGAAACAATTTGATCGCTCGCATGGGGCTTAAAGTACTACATATTTATGTGGCATTCAAAGCCATATAATGCGATATAGAGTAGCTGACAGCAAAGTAATTGCTGAAAAAAAAATTACTAAGCACCAATGCAAAACCTTCAATAACAATACGGGCGCCGATTAAGTTTAATCGGCGCCCGTTGGTTAGGATTAGCCTAAAAGATAGAGTAATCTTCTTACTGACTAGGCAGCGGTGCGTACAGGTTTATGCGGGGAAGCACCTGCCTCAGCCACTTTAAAACCCTCCACCAGGGTTTGTAGTTCAGCCGCCATGCGGGCTAGCTCATCGGCAGCCGACTGCGCCTCAGTCACCCCGCTCAAGGTGCTTTGGGTGCCTTGGGCCACTTGCGTGATATTTCTTGCAATCTCACCACTACCACTGGCGGCTTCCGCCACATTGCGGCTGATCTCGTTGGTGGTGGCCGTTTGCTCTTCCACCGCCGAGGCGATGGTGGTCTGAAAATCACTGATCTGGTTGATGATCTTGTTGATATTGGCGATGGCATCCACGGCTTGGGTGCTGTCACCCTGAATAGCGCCGATCTTTTGACCAATCTCTTCGGTGGCTTTGGCGGTTTCTTTAGCCAGTTCCTTGACCTCGTTGGCCACCACCGCAAAGCCCTTACCTGCTTCACCGGCGCGAGCCGCCTCAATCGTGGCATTGAGGGCTAGCAGATTGGTTTGCTCGGCGATGGAGGTGATGACCTTGATCACATTGCCGATGTCGTTGCTACTGGCGGACAGTTGCCGTACCGTGGTGTCGGTTTGATTGGCCAGTTGCACCGCCTCATTGGCCACCCGAGCTGCTTGGGCGGCGTTATTGGCCACTTCGCGCACCGAGGAGGTCATCTCCTCGGCAGCCGTGGCTACCCCTTCGATATTGGTGCTGACTTCTTCGGCAGCGGCGGAGACCGCATTGGCCTGGGAGCTGGTCTGTTCAGCCGTGCCACCGAGCTGGGCGTTGACGGCGTTGAGCTGTTGTGAGGAGGCAGACACCGAGCCTGCATTGTTTTTCACTTGGGCGATGACCTTAGTGAGTTGAGCCACGGTGGCGTTGGCGTCGTTTTTCAGTTGCTCGAAGATACCCCGATAATCGGCGCTGATGGTGGTGGTCAAATCACCTTGGGCGAGCGCCGCCAAGACCCGTTGGGTGTCCGTGATCACTTGTTCATTGATCTCTACCAGGGCATTCATGCCTTTGCTGAGTTTGGCGAAGAAGCCGGTTTTGCCGGTCGCGTCGATGCGCTGGCTGAGATCACCGGCGATGGCCGCCTCTACCAGTCCTTGTACTTCTTTTTCCACTTTGAGTTCTTGGGTGCGCTCGGCCCATTCTACGACGGTGCCAAGCCGGGTGTTGTCTTCATCCACAACCGGGTTGGCGATAAACCGGAAGGTGCGCCCACCCATCTGGATTTCGGTTTTATGGGTGCTGGTCATGCCATCCAGCAGTTTGCGCTGGTGGCTGGGATTTTTATGAAACACATCGATATTACCGCCTTTTAATTGGGCGGCGTCGAAGCGCGGCAGATCTTTGCGAATGTCCTGCGCGGCGTCGCGGAATAATTCCTCAGCCGCTTCGTTGAGATAGATGATGTCGTGCTCGGCATTGGCTACCATGACGCTGGAGGAGACATTGTCCAGGGCTTGACGAATCCGGCTGTTTTCCTCCCCAACGCGTCGCTCGGCCTCGATGCGTTCGCGGAGACGGGTTTGCATATCAGCCAGGGCGCGTAGCAATTGTCCGGTTTCATCCTGACCGCCGCTGTCGATGGTGTTATCCAGCTTACCCCCGGCGATGGCTTCGGCCACGTCAACGGAACGTTTAAGGGGTTTGACAATACTCCGGGCCATGAAAAACGCCAATACACTGGCAACCACTAAAATAGTCAAGGGGAGGCTCGATAATAACGTTCGCACCTGAACAAGGGTAGCGTCGGCCTGTTCTCCACCTTGTTCAATATCTTCAATATTGCGTACTTTAATTTCATCGAGACGTTTAAAAATCTGCTCTTCAATAGGTCCCAGTTCTTTACTGGATACACGGTTGGCTTCGGCTTCACGACCAGCCTTGAGAAGGGCAACAACCGCGTCGCCTTTTCGATCGTATTGATCGTCCAGGCGATCGATCTCCGCCAGCAACGCTTTTCCTGCTTCGCTTTGGCTGACGTTCCCATAGGCAGCCTGCCATTTTTCGAAGTTTTCACGGCCTTGTTGCCACTGTTGCAAATAGTCCTCGTTTTGAGAAGCAAGATAACTGGCTAAATCGTCAGCCTGACCAACCCGGGCAATCTCCATCTCCAGCACTGCACGCACCGCCGGATAATCTTTGTGGGAGATTTGATCCAAAAAGTTGCCCAATCGGTTGGCGGACAACCATCCGGTGACGGTCACCACACCTAAACCTAACACAAAAACGGCACACAGGGCCGTCAGTTTTGTGTTTAAAGTAGCTTTCATCCTGTTTTGTATAAATTTCATTCCATCCTCTTTACTAATGAGTAGTTACATAAAATCGTTAAGTGCTCTAAACGAAGCTTTATTTAGCTAGACGCCATACACGCTTCTAGAGCCGCCACAAAATGCACTCGTTATATAAGGAACAATCATGCCAACACATCAATAACCATTGAAATCATGGGTTTAAATATTTACATCTTATATAACTTATTAAACCGTCACTTTTCTGACTATAATCGTCATTATTTTGACATGGGTTGCGATTGGGTTAATTTATCAACCGATTTCCTTTGAAAGAGGTCATACAGACTGTACCCCCTCATGACTTTCTAGGTTAGGATGGCAGTACTAATTGGCACAAGCTCACCTTTAGAACCTGTTTTAAAATCTGCTCATGTCCGCTGACTCTGCGTTACAGACCCTTCTCTGCTGCTCATTTACTGCCTGTAAACTGCGCTGCTCGAAGGGGCTGCGCCTTGATTCAACGAACGTCGCGGCGTTTTTAAAACAGGTTCTCAAACGGACGGTAGCGCAGATGGCCATTTTTTCTAACCGGATTGACGAGGAATAACCTATGACAGATCTACAAAAAACCATTGAAGACGCCTTTGAGAAACGGAGTGCTTTTTCACCGGATAATGTCCCAAACCCTATTTATGAAGCTGTAGAAGAAGCGTTAGGTCTTTTGGAATTGGGGAAAGCCCGGGTCGCTGAGAAACAAGGCGATGCCTGGATTGTCAATCAATGGTTAAAAATGGCGGTGCTGCTGTATTTTCGTATTAAAGACAGCATTGTCATTCGCGATGGTTATAGCAACTATTTTGATAAAGTACCCCCTAAATATGCCGAATACGGTGAAAACGATTTCCTGGCCGCCGGCGTGCGGGTGGTGCCCCCGGCGGCAGCGCGGCGCGGCGCTTATATTGCCCCCGGTGTAGTGTTGATGCCCTCATATGTGAATATCGGCGCTTTTGTCGGCACCGGCACCATGGTGGACACCTGGGCGACAGTGGGGTCTTGCGCACAGATCGGCAAGGATGTGCATCTTTCCGGGGGTGTGGGGATTGGTGGCGTGTTGGAACCCCTTCAGGCAAGCCCTACGATAATCGAAGACAATTGTTTTATCGGCGCTCGCTCTGAGATCGTCGAGGGGGTTGTGGTGGAAGAAGGGGCGGTTATCTCCATGGGGGTTTATATCGGTCAGAGCACCAAGATCTACAACCGCGCCACGGGCGCTATCAGCTATGGCCGGGTTCCCGCAGGCTCGGTGGTGGTGCCGGGTAGTTTACCCGCAAGTGACGGCAGCCATAGTCTTTATTGTGCCGTTATCATTAAACAAGTGGATGACAAAACCCGGGGGAAAGTCAGTCTCAACGAACTGCTCCGGGACTAAGCGCCCATGTCTGATACCCTCGACCTTGCTATAGATCTGGTTCGGCGACCTTCTATCACCCCTGACGATGCCGGCTGCCAAGACATTTTGATCGCCCGCTTGGAACGCTTGGGTTTTAGCATAGAACGATTACCCTTTGGACCGGTGAATAACTTTTGGGCACGGCGTGGCGACACAGCGCCTTTATGTGCCTTCGCCGGCCACACTGACGTGGTGCCCCCAGGGCCTATGGACCCATGGCAACATCCACCCTTTGCAGGAACCGTGCAAGATGGTTTTCTCTGGGGCCGTGGTAGCGCCGACATGAAAGGCAGTCTGGCGGCCATGGTGACGGCCTGTGAGCAGTTTTTAACTTTGTACCCGGATCACGGCGGCTCCATCGGTTTTTTGATTACCAGCGATGAAGAAGGGGTGGCGGAAGACGGCACAGTGAAAGTCATCCAGTACTTGGAAGCCCGTGGGGAAAAGATCGATTATTGTGTGGTGGGGGAACCATCCAGCCATGAACGCTTAGGGGATACCCTTAAAAATGGCCGCCGAGGCTCTCTAAACGGTATTTTGCGACTACAGGGCGTACAAGGCCATGTAGCCTATCCCGAACGGGTGCAAAACCCTATCCATGTCTTAGGCGGGATTATCAGCGCTTTAACCGAGGAAGTTTGGGATCAAGGCAATGAGTTTTTTCCACCCACATCTTTTCAAATATCGAATGTGCATGGCGGCACGGGAGCCGTCAATGTGGTTCCAGGGGAAGCGGAAATTCGCTTTAACTTTCGCTTCTCACCGGAGACAACGGTGGACAGGCTACAATCCCGCGTCCAGTCCCTCATCGATACCCAGTTACTCAACGAAGAAGTTAAAAGCGGACAGGTATTTCAGTACAACCTTGATTGGCAAGTGTCTGGGCAACCGTTTTTAACCCTACCAGGCGAACTGGTGCAAGCAGCCATCTCGGCAATTCAAGAAACCCTCCATGTGGACCCAACCCTTTCCACCAGCGGCGGCACGTCCGATGGACGGTTTATTGCGCCCACAGGTGCTCAAGTCATCGAACTGGGGCCCATCAATGCGACCATTCATAAGCTCAATGAGCGTGTTTCGGTGCAGGAATTAGATCTCTTGAGTCAGCTTTACCAAACCTTGCTGATTAAATTATTCAAATTACGATCGTAATAGACTTTTTACCGACGACGATACATTAACCCGCCCTTCACCCGTATAGCTTTCATGATTACTCTCGATATCACTGAGTTTGTAACGGTAATTAACCATGATACCGGCGGACTGGGCTAAACCTTCCGAAGAGATATTGGCAAGCCAGTTAAGCCGCTCGATACGGGCGCCATTGGATAGATGAAAATGCGCCACCCGATCACAAGCGATTCCTCTGGAACGTTTCTCCTCCGCGAGATAGTAAGCACAGAGACGCATCATGGGCGTTTTAAGGACTTTGGCGACTTCTGGCTTTGCATACCAGTCCGGTAATGTTAAAAGCGCCTTAAGCCGGTTTGTGCCTTTGGCTGCGGTTTTTTTGATGTATTTTTCATTCAAGTTATCCAAGGTCTTACGTTCAGCCGGTAGCAATAGCTCGGGCTCCACATCGGCGCCCTGATCGGAGACAGCAAATTTGCCATCCAGCCAACGCTGAAAACCAGGAATAGGGGACAGAGTCGCAAAGGTTTTAAGATTCTTAAATTCATCCGTCAACCCATCCACCACTCGCTTAATCAAAAAATTGCCAAAACTGATACCGGCTAACCCGGCCTGGGTGTTGGAGATGGAGTAAAAAATCGCGGCATTGGCTGCACTGGGATCAAGCACTGGAGCATCCTCATCCAACAGTGCTTGGATATTGGCGGCCATGCCATCCACCAAAGCCACTTCAACAAAAATCAGCGGTTCATTGGGCATCCGGGGATGAAAAAAGGCAAAACAGCGGCGATCCGAATCGAGGCGTTTTTTTAGATCATCCCAACTTTGTATGGCATGCACGGCTTCATAGGCGATGAGTTTTTCCAGCAAGACGGCTGGCGAATTCCAGGTGATCCGGCGCAGCTCCAGAAAACCCACATCAAACCAAGTGGTTAACAACTGTTTGAGATCACCCTCTAACGCCATCAAGGCCGCATCGTCTTTGCAAAAGGTCAACAATTCCGCCCGTAGATCCACGAGGAAGTGAACACCTTCCGGGAGCCCGTTGAATTGGGTAAGCAACCGTAACCAGGGCGGTCGCAAAGCTTTACGCAGGGCTTGCTCTGCCTTGATGACGCCAGCGGCATCCAGTTCTGGCTTACGCAGGGTAGTCATAGCGTCGTTAACGGCGGCGCGATCCACGCCAAATTCATGGGCGATAATCTGCAAAAACCGTTTGCGGCCTTGGGCATCGAGGGACAAATAGGTACGCCCCAAACCCGCAGCCCGGGAGCGAGCGGACACTTCCCCGCCCCGCCCCTCTAAGCAATCGCGTATTTGGGTTTTGATAGGTTCGATATCTTTTTCGGGCAAGTTTGGGCTGGGCGACGCGGCAAAGATGCCGCTGGTTCTATCCGCCACATCCCGCCACACCTCGCGGATGTTCTGCATAGTACGATTAAACAGCCCGGCAGATGCACTAGCAGTCGAATTATCAGTCTGAGTTACAGGGGTTGTTTGATTCATAAGCGCTCGCTAAAAAACGCTGCACATACTCTATTTTTAGCAGGTTAACGGTGGTTTGGAAACTCTACACTGTTTGGCTCTATGACCATATGCAACATATTTTATCTTTTTACTATATCAGATAGGAGATCTGTTCTACGTACCTCTGGGCATAGGAACCAATAGCGTGTTAATCTTGTCGAGTTTTTTGCTGCGACAGTTTTTATGGAATGCGATTTGCCTCTCATGGGGATTATTTAGTTTAGTCAAGTTTAATTTAGGGAGATAGTTTCAATGGGCCGATGGCTCTGGCAATGCTTGGTTTTGTCGTCGATATTCACGCTACCTTGTTATGGAGATATTTACGTCTATGCCGATCCCCAGGGTAATGCTTACCTCACCAATGTTCCGGTCACCGATCCTGCCTATAAATTTATTCGCGTAACACGCATCCCGAAAACCCTCAAAGCCATGGGAAATTCTAAACAGGGCACAATTCCATTAACCCAGGGCAAATCTACCGTATTAGCGTCCCGTAAAGGTCGCCAAAAACCTTTTGGTATCAATAATGCTAATCGCAAAAAATTCACCCCGTATATTCAACGTATTGCCAAACAACACGGTCTCGACCCGCGTTTGATGCATGCTGTCATCAGCGCCGAATCCAGTTTTAATCCCCGCGCTGTATCCCATGCTGGGGCCATGGGACTAATGCAGCTTATGCCGGGCACGGCGCAGCGTTTTGGTGTCACTGACCCTTTTAACCCCGAGCAAAACTTGCATGGGGGAGCCCGTTATCTGCGTTGGCTATTAGATAAATTTAATAATGATCGGGTACTGGCCCTAGCTGCCTATAATGCGGGAGAAAATGCCGTCATTAAATACGGTCACCGCATACCGCCTTATGCAGAAACACAAACCTATATCACTCGCGTACTCGATTTTTACGCCTATTACTTGACTGTCAACTGAGTGATGCTTATCGATGGACAGGATTTTTCACCTTTTGCGGATTTGTTACCTAACATCACCAAGGTCATTTACCATAAAACACCCTAAACAATGGCGCTTTTTCTTGTTTACCTTGCTGTGGGTTTGGCCATTGATGGGTTTGACTACCCTATCCCTCAGCGCCCAACGGCTTGCCTTTAAAACTGCTGACCGCGCCATGGAGCGTGGCTTGCCGGTTAATTTTGCTACCCTAAAAGACTATCCCTTATATCCTTACTTGGTGTATCAAGACCTGCAAAACCGCCTTGCACGCTATCCTGTCGCGGATGTTCGTTCGTTTTTGGAGACCTATGACGATTCACCTTTGGCCTCCCGGCTGCGCCGCAACTGGCTTGAACAGTTAGCCAGAAATAACCGTTGGCAAACTTTTCTTGAGGATTATGAGCCCACCGGCCAAGACACTCTCACCTGTTGGTATCGCCGGGCGCTGCTTAATACCGGTCAACAAGCGGCGGCTTTGCGGGATATTGAAACCTTGTGGCTACAGGGCCATTCCCTCCCTAATGTATGCGATCCCCTATTTAACCTCTGGAAACGCCAGGGTGGCTTTACCCCTGAACGCATCTGGAAACGGTTTGCACTGGCCATGGGGAATCGGGAGCGACGCTTGGCCAGCTATTTGAAAGGATTAATGAACGGTGACGCCCGCAGGGCTGCGGAATTTTGGTTAAGCGTCGATAGTAATCCACGGGTTATTTTGCAAGCCAACCGTCTCAAGAGCGGTGATCTTCGGCTACTTCCCATTCTTATCCACGGTGTCTATCGCTGGAGCCAATCCGACTCGGTGCAAGCCGCCGCCGCATTGGATACCTTACAACGTCGTTATAACTTACCCCGTAATAAACTCATGGACATCGAGCGTCGGCTGGCGCTTTTGGTGGCTAGCCGTGGCCATAAAGACGCTTTAAAGCGGCTCACTGCGCTACCGCCTGCCGCTGTGGATGAACAGGTACGGGAATGGCGCGTACGAGTGAGTTTGCAGCGTGAAGATTGGTCATTAGCCTTACAGTGGCTCGATCAACTGACGGCAGAAGAACAGTCAACACCCCGCTGGCAATATTGGCGGGCCCGGGCCTTGGCAGCCACTGGCCAGAAAAAAGATGCCCAGGGCTTTTATAAGGAAGCGGCGAAACAACGGGATTACTATAGTTTTCTGGCTGCAGATCGCCTGGAACTACCTTATCAACTCAACAACAATCCCGTCGCAGTATCCGCAAAACAGCTAGCAGCCATCGAAAAAATTCCTGCTATACAGCGTGCTCGAGAACTCTATATTCTTGGCCGCGTACAGGAGGGGCGATCAGAATGGCAATATGCCATGGCGGGTTTTGATGATAAGGCCCTCAAAGCAGCAGCGCTGCTAGCCCATGACTGGAACTGGCATCATCAAGTGATTTTAACACTGGCCCAAGCAAAATACTGGGATGACCTGGCGCTGCGTTTTCCCCTGCCCCATCGCCAACAGGTGGTGGCTAACGCGCGTAACAACGCCATCAATCCCGCTTGGGTTTATGCGGTTATGCGCCAGGAAAGCGCGTTTCAAAAGGATGCTCGATCCCCCGCAGGCGCCCTAGGGCTGATGCAAATTATGCCGGCTACCGGTCGGCGTATTGCCCGAACTTTAGAGGTTAGCCTACCCAGTCAATATCGACTGCTAGATACTGATCTCAATATTCGCTTTGGGGCGCATTACCTTCGTTATACTTTAGATAAATTTCAGGATAATCCGGTATTAGCGACGGCTGCTTATAATGCCGGACCCGGCCGAGTGACCCAGTGGTTAAAGGAAGACACCATACCCATCGCCGCTGATATTTGGGCTGAAACAATTCCTTTTTTTGAGACCCGTAAATATGTGCAACGGGTGATGGAATATACCGTAATCTATAGTCATAGCTTAGGTTCCACGGATACGGCATCTTCATTTCTCAGTGGGTTGAGACAACAGTTGACATCCTCCTCGTCGTGAGGAATGAGGACTCCTACGGTGACTATGATGCGATGTTTAACAGCCACTTTGATAGGTCCTTGCTTCGACAAGACTACCCAAAGAGAACTAGATCAAATTTACTAATCTACTATAGATTTACTATAAATATCCCAAACATCAAGCAAGAAAATACCGACCACAGAGATACAGCAGTGCATAATAATCGAATGATGCAAATAAATTTATCACGACTTACGCAAAAAAGGACTTGGGTAGCTCGTGAAAGAAGTGTTGACGGCCTGGATGGCCGTCATCAAGCCCACAGGGACGTGTTTACGGCGTCTTCTGGAACGAGCTGCGTAAGTCCTATTTATATTAGATAGCCACTAACGCGGGTTAACTTTCTTGCTAAGTAGACTCAATGGTTAAAGCAAATTTAGAAGATATCCTGCAAAAATAACTTGATTGCAATAAATTACTATGAGCCAAATCGTTATTGATATACCCGAACAAAGTTTGTTGGCGCTCAACCGAACACCCGAAGAACTCTCTGAGGTACTACGCATGGCGGCGGCAGTCAAGCTCTATGAACTTGGACAGCTATCCTCGGGAGCAGCGGCGGAGTTGGCAGGTGTACCTAAACCCGTTTTTTTGTGGCGCTTAGCAGATTACGGCGTTGATAATTTTACCTACGACGCTAAATCGCTGAAACGGGATACACGGCTTGCCTGAAGTTATTTGCAATACCTCCCCCCTACAGTACCTTCATCAACTTGGTCAGCTTGAGCTACTTCCCTGTCTGGTAGGGCATGTCATCGTACCAGACGCTGTGGTTTCTGAGCTGGCGGCTGGTAAGGCATACGGCCTTGATCTACCTGATCCGAATCAACTCGAGTGGTGCATCATCCGCACACCTCGAAGCGCATCGGTATCGCCATTGGTAAGCGGGCTAGGGGCGGGCGAAATAGCTGTATTGGCGTTGGCGTTGGAAACAGATGATGCTGTAGCCGTTCTTGATGATGCTCAAGCACGTTTGCGTGCAGAGAGACTTAGTATTCCGCTGACAGGCACCATTGGGTTGCTACTTGACGCAAAACGAGCGGGTTTGATCAGCTCGATCTGCCCTTTACTAGATGACTTACATCGTCTGCATTTTCGGTTATCAGTATCAATACGGCGAATGGCTCTGGCACTAGCTGGTGAATTACCCAGTGAGAAATCTGACTAACGAGAATGGTATTACAGGGATCGAATCCAACTCTGCTGGCATTGTTTAGCCCGGTGCGCCATAAGACGTTGACGAATTGCCTCGCGCACCTCTTCAAAGGCTAGGGTTTGGGCCGGATAGATACCCTCGCACAATACCAGATGAAAGCCAAGGGGGGATTCTACTATGGGGCTGACGTTGCCCGCTGGCAATTGGAAAAGAGCTTGCTCCACCGTTGCATCTAACTGCCCAGGTTTTACTTGACCTAGCTTGCCACCCTCCAAAGCCGTGGGACATTCCGAGTGACGCGCAGCTAGTTCAGCAAACTGGTCAGGATTATTGCTAAGGATGCCTGCTAGCTTTTCAATCCGCTGTGAAGCGTTGGGGCGCGTATTTTCGGCAAAATCTGGGTTAACGGTGATTAACAGATGACGCGCTTCCCGGGTCTCTGGGCGGATAAACCGTTCCTGGTGGCGCTGATAGTAAGATTGCACATCCAACTCGCTGACCGCGGCGCTCCGGGTCGCAATCTGTCGCATCACAGCGTCAAAGACAAGCTCCCGTTGCAAAGCTTCACGGAGTTTTTTTTCATTCAGGTGATTGGCGTTTAGGTCGGCGACAAAGGTGGCTTGGTCAGGATAGCGGTCGCGCACCTGGGCCACCGCCTGAGTTAACTGCTGGGCATCGATAACACAGTCCCTTGCCTCGTCGCTGGCCAGAACCTTTTCCTCCAGCGCAAACGTCTGCCGGGCAATACGCTGCACTTCATCAGCAGCAGCTTTTGAATCTAAAGTGACAAAGTTCTTCTCAAAACGCTGCAGGGAAACACGCAGCAGATGATAATGAAAAACCCCATCTTGATTCATCGGGCTATTTGCCCCCTCGGTTCCGCTAGCGCTCATCACTATTACTAACCGCCGGTGGCGTTCATATGACGAAAAATAATCGGTTGCGCCTCAAATTCGTGGCCTTTTGGTTTGATATCCATGGCTTTAATAATGGCTTGTTTGAGAGGCGCCATATCACCTGGGTTGGCCCGCAACACATGGCGTAAATCCATGGAGTGCTCTTGACCTAAACATAATAGGAGACGCCCTTCCGCGGTCACCCGCACCCGGTTGCAGGTGGCGCAGAAATTATGGCTGTGGGGGGAAATAAACCCGATCCGCGAGGTTTCACCAGGGATACGGTAATAACGGGATGGGCCGCCGGTGTTCTCGGTGGTGGCGACCAGATTGAAATGACGCGCCAAATCGTTACGAATTTGCTCGCTGGAATAATACGCCTCGGCGCGATCATGACTGCTAATTACCCCTAATGGCATTTCTTCGATATAGCTGATATCCATACCGTTATCGATGGCAAACCGGGCTAAATCCACCACTTCATCGTGATTGCGGTTTTTCAAGATGACGGTATTTAGCTTTAGCCTCTCGAAACCCGCTCGTTTGGCCGCCTCAATGCCTTGAAGAACTTTTGCCAGGTCACCCACGCGGGTAATACGCCGAAATCGTTCCGAATCTAAACTGTCAAGGCTAATATTGATACGTTTGACACCCGTGGCCTTTAGGTCGTCCGCCATGCGCGTCAGTTGCGAGCCGTTGGTGGTCAATACCAGCTCTTTCAAACCCGGCAGTTGACCAAGGGCTTGGAACAAACTCAATACGTTTTTGCGCACCAACGGTTCGCCACCCGTGATACGCAGTTTTGTGACGCCCAGTTCCGTAAAAGCTCTCCCTAGTAAGGCGAGCTCCTCTAAGGTAAGAATCCTCGCCCGGGGCAGAAAGGTCATGTCCTCGCTCATACAATAGACGCAGCGAAAATCGCAGCGGTCTGTGACTGATAGGCGCACATAGGTAACATGGCGGTTGAAACGGTCTACAAGCTGCGTGGTTGTCGCATCACCGGGCACGATGGTTTACCTCAATTAATTAAATGGGAGCTTGCTTTTTAGCCTCGTCAAACACGCTCTGCTGTTCAGGAGTGGCTTCTTGTTGATATTTACGCTTCCATTCGGCATACGGCATACCGTAAACCACTTCCCGGGCCTCATCGTAACCTATAGGTAATCCTTTCTCTTCCGCCGCTACCTGATACCATTTGGATAGACAATTGCGGCAAAAACCGGCTAAGTTCATCAAATCGATGTTTTGTACATCGGTGCGTTCCCGCAAATACTCCACTAAATGGCGGAAAACAGCAGCCTCTAATTCAGTACGCGTTGCTTGATCCACGACTCACCTCATTAGACATACATATAATGATTACGCCGCTTTGCCCATCATTTATGGGTTAGCGGTTTTTAAAGTCGGGTTTACGTTTCTCTATAAAAGCCGTCATGCCTTCTTTACGGTCTTCTGTGGCAAATGTGGCATGGAAGGCGCGGCTTTCAAAACGCAGTCCTTCCTGCAAACCCGTGTTAAAAGCCGTATTGACGGATTCTTTGACCATATAAACTACGGGACGAGATAGTCTAGCGATTTTCTCAGCAGCTTTTAGACTTTCCTTCAATAAATCCGCTGTGGAGACAACCCGGCTTATTAAACCCGATCTTTCCGCCTCCTGGGCATCCATCATACGGCCCGTCAAACACATCTCCATGGCCTTGGATTTACCCACTGCCCGGGCCAGGCGTTGGGTACCACCCGCGCCCGGCATGGTGGCGAGGGTTATCTCTGGTTGGCCAAATTGGGCGTTATCGGCAGCGATAATAAAATCACACGCCATGGCTAACTCGCAACCACCCCCTAGCGCAAACCCAGCAACGGCGGCAATGATGGGTTTGCGTGCGGTGTATAAAGTACGCCAACCGTCGTTGGGACCATGGGGAAAATCTGCCAAAAACAAATCCATATAGTCTTTTTCCTGCATATCCCTAATATCCGCCCCAGCAGCGAAAGCCTTCTCGCTCCCGGTTATCACCACCGCACCTATGTCATCGTCTTCTTCAAACGCACTGAGACTTTTGCCAATTTCTCGCATGAGATCCGGGGACAATGCATTCAAAGCATGGGGACGATTCAGGGTAATCAGACCCACGTTACCTTGGGTTTCAACCAAAATGTTTTCATAACTCATGGTTATTGTTCTCTCCAAATCAATGCAACTGCCGACATATATCTATTTCCTGGCGTTACAAAACATCTCTGCAAAAGTTTAGACCATTTACATCACCATATCTTCTTCATAAACCAAACCAGTAGACCATTGGGTAACACTTGAATGGAAAGACATCCAAAATAAAACGAGAGAGCATAGGACGGAGTAGGAATACTGGCATTTTAATTGCACAGAAATGTTAAAAAACAAAAGTAATAAACAATTATAAAGCTTATGCCCATTGTTACGAACTTATGCACTTGACAATGAATTTTTTCAAAGACGCAAGTGGTCTAAGAGTAATCAAAAATGTACTTCAAATACCTATTTTTACTGATTTTTACTGTGATTTTTGTAATCAATTTAACTAGCTGCGCCTCTTTTCATTATGCAAAGACAGAAGATTTACAGGAATCCTGCACCGATGCGGCTAAAAGAAAATGGGCTCACTATTCAGCCAGTTGCAAAACGCTAAAAAAACTTTCTTATAAAGATTACAAACGTGCTGTGGCTGCCGGTAACGCTTGGATAAAAACCCATAACCTAAATTACAAACAAATTCAGAACATCCGACGGGGCATCGTTTGGCTTGGGATGCCTGCTGAGGCCGCCGAACTAGCCTGGGGAACCCCTAAAAATGTTGATACAGTGCAGTCATTTCAGCGCCATGAAAGGTGGGTGTATAGAGATGGCAACTCCCTTCTTATCCACCACGGAAAAGTCACTAAAATTCATAACTAATTGACAATGAAAATTTTTCGGCTAACAAACGCCGCTAAAACCATTATTGGCATAAAAAATGTTTAATTTTCTTTAGGTATCAATTTCAAGGAAACAGTATCATGCAAAGTAAACAAGAAGTACGCCGATATAAGTTCAAGGGCGAACCTTATTACGTCTATTATTCACCTGAAATAGCCATACAAGCCCATGATCATAATTATATCTTGCGTTTGGTATCCGATAGAGTAGCACTATATAAACCCACTGAGTTTTCCCTGCTACCTCAGTTTCGCGTTTTTGCTACCTAACCATAAGACGCTCAGTAGCAAAGAAAAACGCCGAAAGCAGTGACATTAAATGTATATCCTATCTTTCGGCGCTTTATATATTTAGCTATCTAAACAAATAACCTAGTTTTACAGCGTTTCTACTGCTGCGGCCATAGACACACCACCACCACCGCAAAGGGTCGCTAAACCTAAATTATTACCTCGCTTTTTCATGGCATGCACGAGGGTTACGAATAAACGACAGCCGGTTGACCCCACTGGGTGCCCGAGTCCAATGCCTGAACCGTTCACATTGGTAATCTCTCGGTTAAGACCCAATTCTTTTTCACAGCCGATATATTGCGCAGCAAAAGCTTCGTTGACTTCGATTAAATCAAAGTCTTCCAGTTTTATCTTTCCGTCGCGCTTCATAAGATCGTGTACCGCAGGCACAGGACTTACGCCCATCACCGAGGGATGACAAGCACCGAGGCCGGTGGCGCGGATGCGGGCAAGGGGTGTAACACCCAGCTCTTTGGCCTTTTCAGCGGACATCAAAATCACCGCACTGGCCCCATCGTTAATACCCGATGAGTTACCCGCCGTTACCTTACCGACTTTGGGAACAAAAGCAGGTGGTAAAGACGCTAATTGTTCCATGGTAATGCCGGGCCGGAAATGCTCGTCTTTATCAAAGACAAGCGGCGGCTTGCCCCGCTTCTGTGGCACTTCAATAGGAACGATTTCTTCTTTGAAATCTCCTTCTTTGGTGGCGCGTTCCGCATTGTTATGGCTGCGTAGCGCCACTTCGTCCATCTCTTCACGACTGATATTAAGCATTTGCGCCACAAATTCGGCGGTATGTCCCATAATGTACGGTTTGCCCTTGAACATCTCCACCGGCGAGCCTTCTTTAAGGGGTCCTTCCGTGGCGTCGCGCAATAGGAATGAACCGCAGTGCAGAGCATGCATCATAGAATCCACTAAGGCACCGTCTTGTAGGCGTTGTCCCCAACGAGCGCCGGGAACCGTGTAGTCGACGCCGGACATATGCTCAACACCGCCAGCAAGAATCACGTCAGCCATACCGGCTTGAATCATGGCCATGCTGGAGATAACCGCTTCCATACCTGAAATACATACCCGATTGATAGTCATGGCAGGCACCGAATCCGGAATACCCGCCATTAACGCGGCAACGCGGGTAACGTTCAGGGAGTCTGCATGTTCCATACAACAACCAAAACGCACATCCTCGATAACGCCAGGGTCAATGGCGGCGCGCTTGACAGCCTCCTTCATGACGGCACTGCCGATCATAGGGCCGTTGAGACTTTTTAACGAACCGCCAAAAGCGCCGACGGCCGTTCTGCAGGCAGAAGCAATAACAACATCTTTCATAAAGAACCTCACCCTAGGTGGTTGTGTCGAGGTTATTTCAAATACAAATGGGCGGCCTACACCGCCCATTCATCTTATACGCGTTCGTAAATACCCGCAGCGCCCATGCCGCTTGCCATGCACATGGTGACCATACCGTAGCGCAAGTTTCTACGCTGCAGGGCATGCACTGTGGTGGCAGTACGGACGGCACCTGTGGCGCCCAGGGGATGACCCAAGGCAATGGCCCCACCTAAGGGATTGACCTTGGCCATATCCAGGCCCAAATCCCGAATCACTGCCAAACTCTGAGCAGCGAAGGCTTCGTTAAGCTCGATCCAATCTAGATCTTCTTTTTTAAGCCCAGCCATCTCCAACGCCTTGGGAATGGCTTTAATAGGTCCAATACCCATGATCTCCGGTGGGCAACCGGTGACAGCATAGCTCACGAAACGGGCTAAGGGCTTAAGACCCAACTTGTTGACTAAGCGTTCGCTCATCAGCATCACCGCGCCGGCGCCGTCGCTGGTCTGTGAGCTATTGCCAGCGGTCACTGACCCATCAGCCCGAAACACTGTCTTCAACTTACCGAGACTCTCCATGGTGCTATCCCGGGGTCCTTCGTCGGTATCCACTACTTTAGTGCGCACCTGTACCGTTTGACCATCGGGGGAAAGCACATGTTCTTCGATGGTATAAGGTAAAATTTCATCCTTAAATTCGCCATTCTTAATGGCTGCAAAGGCGCGCTGATTACTCTCTACCCCAAAGGCATCTTGATCTTCCCGAGAGATATTCCAACGTTCGGCCACCAGCTCGGCGGTGATACCCATACCGTAGGAAAGACCAATAATATCTTTATTTTCGAGGATCTTTGGATTGACCGCCAAGCGTCCGCCGGGCATGGGCACCATGCTCATGTTTTCGGTGCCACCGGCGATAATGGCGTCGGCATCACCCACCCGAATACGGTCGGCGGCCAAGGCAACCGATTGAATGCCCGAGGAACAAAACCGATTTAATGCAAAGCCTGGCACGTCATTGGGTAGACCCGCCAAGAGGGCAGCGGTACGCGCCACGTTTAACCCTTGCTCACCTTCCGGCAACGAGCAACCAGCGATAACATCGCTGATTTCGGTGGGATCGAGACCAGGACATTTGTCCATAACGCCACGGATGCAATGGGCTAGCAAATCGTCGGGGCGGGTTTTCTGAAACATGCCACGGGGGGCCCTACCCACCGGGGTGCGCACAGCGGCGACGACATAGGCGTCTTGAACCTGCTTACTCATGATTTGTCGCTCTCCTGAATACTAATAGGTTTAAGTGAAGACACGAAGCCAATAGGATGATGAATGACTGCTTCGTGCCTCCTGGATTTCTAATGGGCTATGGTTTAGTTACGCAGCGGTTTGCCGGTCTGTAACATGTGCATGGCGCGTTCTTGCGACTTGGGATTACCAGCCAATTCTATAAACGCATCCCGTTCTAAACGCAACAGATAGTCTTCGGATACTCTAGTGCCAGAGTCTACATCACCACCACACATGGCCATAGCGATCTTACGAGCCACGAAGTAATCGTGTTCTGACATGAAGTGACCTTCCAACATGTTCTGCATACCCATTTCAATGGTGGCCACGCCAGTGCGACCTGCCACTTTGACGAGACGCGGCAAGGGCGGCCGATACCCGGCTTCTGCCAATGCCTTGGCTTGCGCTTTAGCCACATAGAGAAGTTCGTAAGGATTAAACAAGACGATGTCGCTGGGTTTGAGAATACCGATCTCTTTAGCTTCCTCGCCGCTGGTGGCCACCTTAGCCATAGCCATGTTTTGGAAGTATTTGATGATGTAGGGATTCATATTGTTGTCCGGCGTCTCATCGGAGATGCGCTTGGCAAACTCCTTACAACCACCACCTGCAGGCAACAGACCCACACCGATTTCCACTAATCCCATATAGCTTTCCAAGGCCGCCACGGTACGATCGCAATGCATGACGATCTCGCAACCGCCACCCAGAGCCATACCTTGGACAGCCGCCACGGTTGGTACATAAGAATAGCGCAACCGAGAAGTGGTGTCTTGGAACGCTTTGACAATCCCGCCTAAGGTTTCAAAGTCACCCTGTATGACCACCGGCGCAATGCCTTCTAAATCGGCGCCCGCACTAAAGGGTGGCTTTGTTTGCCATATCACTAAGCCGGCAAAATCCTGTTCGGCGATATCCAGCGCCTTATTGAGACCCTCGATAACCGCTTGACCCACCGCATGCATCTTAGACTTAAAGCTAACAATGGCGATATCATCGCCTTGATGCCACATGCGCACACCATCGTTCTCAAAGATGGTTTCCCCTTGACTGGGAGGAGCTTCGCCCAACACCAATTCAGGGAAGTACTGGCGTTTGTAAACCGCCAAATCGGAACGAGGCCGATACACACCCTCGCCAGGCGCATAGGAACCTTCCGGCTTATGTACCGCATCGATCTTCATCACCCAATCGGGCAGGGGTACATCGGCCATGGTCTTACCGGCGTCAATATCTTCCTTAATCCATTGCGCCACCTGTTTCCAACCGGCGGCCTGCCAGACTTCAAACAAGCCCTGCTTCCAGCCATAACCCCAACGCATGGCGAAATCGGCATCCCGGGCATTGTCAGCGATTTGATCCAGGAGCACGGCAGCGTAGTGGAACGCATCCCGATGAATGGCCCAAAGGAATTCGGCTTGGGGCGAATCGGAGGCACGTAGCGCAGCAAAACGTTCGCCAAGATTCCTATTGGCAAGAATCTCTTTGACAGCCGGATCGATCTGATCTTCCACAGGACGATAGTCACCGGTCTCCGTATCCAATACAAGCTTGGCTTTTTTGGGTCCTCGGGTGTAAATACCACCACGGGTCTTATTACCTAATTTACCCTTATCTACTAAACCCTGTAACCAATCGGGTACGCCGTAATAGCGATTCCAAGGATCGTCCGTGAGCACTTTTGAAGTGGTATTTAAGATATTGGCGATGGTATCCAAACCCACCAAGTCCGACGTGCGGAAGGTGGCCGAGGAAGCACGGCCTATGGCCTTACCGGTTAGTGCATCTACCTTATCAAAAGGTATGCCTAGACGCTCTGCATGGTAGATGGTGGCTTGAATATTAAAGACACCCAGCCGGTTAGCGACGAAGTTGGGACTATCTTTAGCCCGCACTACCCCTTTACCCAAGGTAGTTACCAGAAAGGTCTCAAGTTTATCCAGCAGTGCGGGCTCGGTGGCATTACCCGGAATCAATTCTACCAAAGGCATATAGCGGGGTGGGTTAAAGAAGTGGATGCCGCAAAAACGCTTACGCAGCCCTTCGGGTACTTTTTGGGCCAGCAGGTTGATGCCAATTCCCGACGTATTGGTGGCAAAAATCGCCTGGTCATTTACGTAAGGCACAACTTTTTCGTACAAACTTTCCTTCCAATCTTGGCGTTCCGCGATGGCTTCGACGATCAAATCACAGCTACGCAACGCGTCTAGATGCTCATCGTAGTTGGCTGGCTGGACTAGATTAAGCCGATCCTTAGCAGACGCCGGGGCAGGCTTCATTTTTTGCATCTGTTTGATGGCTTTATCCGCGTTGGCGTTTTTATTGTTACCTTCCGCCGGTAGCTCAAACAGCATGATCTCCACATCAGCGCTGGCCATATGGGCAGCGGCTTGTGCCCCCATCACGCCGGCGCCCAAAATGGCCACCTTGCGTATATGCTTATCACTCATGATGTGCCTCACTCCTCTAGGGGTTGCTGCAAAAGGGTATTAAACCCAGAAATTGCTAATTCAATAGTACAAAGCTGATGGCTGTTCTCAGCTAACTAAGAACTGCTATCAGCTTAGTTGGACTTAAGTCCTTATTCAATGGAACAGATCCATAGGATAATGGTAGTGCAGGAAAATCAAAACGCTAGCTTGTTAACGGTTATCAATAGCATCAAATTTTTAGACGCAAGGGTGGCGACGGCGCATAAACGGGTCTCCCTACGAAAAAAAATTATCCGCAGAGATTAGCCCGTTAATGCATGTTAGAAAAGGGGGTATGGTAAGTTTTTTTTACTCAGGCGTGAATAAGTCCGCTGATTGCACCACACTGGGGTTATCAATGGGCAACCGGGTTCCATTGGAAATCATAAAGTTTGCAGCTTCTCGTTGCATCTCTAGGGTCACAGCGGGGGCCACTGAGGGATTTAGAAAAGATCGATGGGAACCCGAGGTAAAACGCACGATGCCGCGGATACCTTGGGGATCAGTGGTGCTGGCAGCAATCGGCGTTAGCCCCATGATCCGCGCTAACGGCGCGGTACCCGACAAGGGTGCACCAACCACACGATTCGGCACCACTTGATCGGGCAAGGAGGGAGGATTGCCACTACCCCCTACCACGGATAGCATGTGAATAGGATGGTCTTCAGCCGTCTGTTTGGCGTAGTTGATGGGATCGCCAGCATCGATTACCGTCTGGGTTGCCAACAGAAAAAAATCATATAAAGTCGTACCCGGCATAATGCCTGCCTGCGCCAAACCAGCTCTGGTGATGGGTCCAAGGTTTGGTGAATTGGCCAACAATTGCGCGATCCCACCACCTGGATTGGCTAGCGTTGCCGCGCCCACTGTCGGTTCAACCGCCAAAAACGGTCCACCGACGATGGCCCCTAAGGAGTGCCCTATAAACCCAATCCGGTCTGCGTCCAGATCAACATTTCCATCGCCGTCTATGTCTAATGTTGCGACGGTTGTAGTTAATTGCAACAGATCCGCCGTTGCCTGACGCAGATTATCTCGCGTTGTTAACGGTGAAAACAAATTGACAAAATAAATGCCGCTGGGATCGATCAGGCCATCCGGGGGCGCCTGTAGAGTGATGTTATCCAGCAAATCCACATTAAAGGTGCGCTCTAGCGTGTCGGCATAAAAGGGATCATTAACATCGGTGATACCGTGTAAAGGCAAATCGATGGCCACTCCCACCATACCCACTTGCGCCAAACTATCGGCAATGGCCAACAAATTGGTGCGATTCTCACCCAGGCCGTGCTGAAAAATAGCCACTGACCACCCGGAAGCAGGTTGCGTAAAACCGCTGGCAAGAGAAGGTATTGTAACCAGCAACGGAACTGTTATTTCGGGTTGCGGCGGGACGGGTGTCCGGTTATAGCGAGTTAACGGACCACCATTCCCGCCTCGCCATTGGGTGGATAAAATAATCGGTCCTTCACTGGGTGCTAGGGGCACTTCAAGAAAATAGGAAACCTCCATAGCACCGCTATACACGTCGGCAAAACCCAAAGGTGTGGTGGCGCCGGTGGGTACCAGGCGATTGGAGGATAAAGGTATTACATCAGCGCTTACCGTTTCCAGTACGTCACCGATGGATTGGGTTAAAAAGGTCCAGCTCACCACAATGCTGCCCCGTTCCACACCTTGACTAGCAGCAGCCCGTTCTTGAGACAAAACTAACGGTTGTAGGCGCACCAGTTGTTGCGCTTGGGCGTCGCTGAGCTGGGGAAAATTGCTCTGGCCTATTTCGTTAACAAGGGGGCGATGATGATTGCCCCGATAGCGGGCAAATTGATAGGTTTGGTCCGCCACTGCAAGGCTGCCATCCTGGGCTTGGATACCCTGCGTAAGCACCACCATATAACCTGTTTTTGGCTGTAAAGGGCGCAGCGGCAGTATAACGATGGTTTTACCGGTGGGGTCCGTGGTAGACAGCCGAGCCACAAAGTCTGCGTTGGGTACTAGCTCCTGTTGAACGCTTTCGACGGCAAAGGGATTCTCAGCAGCCGGGTTGAGAAAGGGATTCACCAATTGCACTTCGAACAACCGCACGGTCTCCCCGGCAATGATGGTTGCCGGGTCGATACCACTGCTACTGCCGGATCCGGGACCATTAGAAAAGGTAGCCAATATAGGAGCAACAGTAGAAAAACCGTCTAGTTCGTTTAAAGCCCGAACAATGACGTTAGCGGGATCTGTCGGATCAGGAGACAGCGGAATATTTAAGGTGCCATCCAGCGACCCGCTGAACAATAAGTTATTAGGAAAAGGTAATGCATCCAGCGTCCCTGCTCCCGGATCGAAATTGGCAATAAGCGTAGCGCCTTGCTGCGCCATAAGATGAATAGGCAAAAAACCCAAGACAACTAAAAAAACAAATTTTGGTTTCACTATTTTTGTATTTTTTAACAATTATTTAGCGATGACAATAAAGCGATTCTAAAACTTCCAGGTAACCTGGGCGCTAAAGATGTTTGCATCGGCTTCGTAGTCACCCGACAAGGTGCTGCCCACCGGAGCGCCCGCTAAAGAACCCGTAGTGACCTCGGTATCATCGATGGAGAAATCCGGCACAATAATATGACTATAGGCAAGATCAAAACTGAAGGAATCCGAAAGGTTATAGCCAACACCAATAGCCAACCAGTAGCGGTCTTGATCAGGGATACGGGGGGTGCGATCGTTATTATCTACAGGACTCTCGTCGTATTCAAAACCAGCCCGTACTGTCCAATGTTTATCGAACCGGTACTGAGTACCCACCGACCAACGCACCGCATTGTGATATTCTTCTGGCTGAACAGCATCAGGTCCCCCATCATCAAACTCAACGCGGATCTCATCGAAAGTGCTCCAATGGGTCCACGTCACACCGGCCATAATGTCCCAATTGTCGGTTACCTGGTGAAAAGCACCAAAGGTGACAGTGCCTGGCACGGTAAAATCCACATTGGCATCCCGTTGCCGGGACCCAAAAGCAGGATTAACAGCGGCCAATGTGGGATTGCCCTGAATTCTTGCTTCACCAGCGACGGTGGTGTCAATATCGGAACGAAAAGCAACGCCAAAGCGAGTGCGGGGACTGGATTCATAGAGAAGGCCCATATTCCACCCGTAAGCTAAATCATCACCCACTAATTTTTGCTTCCCGTCGAAGGCCGGGGTCGAGGGTGTGACTCCAGGCGCACCGCTAAGAAAAGCCAAAGTACCGAAATCAAGAGCATTGGTCAGGGTAACGTCCACATAGATAGCATTGACGCCAAAACCAAAAGATAATTTGTCAGTAAGCTTAACAGCGACCGCTGGGTTGACGTTAACGCTAACGAGTTCTGAGCGTATTGCATGGTAACGACCTATCCAATCGTTGTTATAGTCGGTGAGTAATCCGTAAGGAGCGTTGATTCCTAAACCGACCGCCCAGCGATCATTGATCTGTTGGGTGAAATACACGTTAGGCACCAAACCGACTTTACCACCCCCTTCATTGGCTTTACCACTAACGGCGCCCCCCACGGCATTGGTGGAATCGGCATTTTTAAAATCAAAGCTAGGCACGATGGCGTGAAAATTCGCATCGAATTGGCTACCCGGAAGCAGGATCATCCCAGCAGGGTTAGTAAATACCGTGGCGGCAGTACTGGCGATGGCTGCTGCACCTGCATTTCGGTAACCCTGGTATTCGCCAGAAAATTCCGTGATTTGAAAGGCTCCACCGTGAACCAGTGAGCTAAATGCGGTAGCTCCCCCTATGGCAATGTACAAAAAACAGGTGGTTTTATGATTTTTTTTACTCATATCTTTCCTCTCCATTGGATGTCTAATATAGAAACGCAAATCTTTTTAATACAATCAATTGGACGGGTCGAGGCGACATAAGCGCTGAACGTCTTCTGCGACAAAGGGCCAGCGGATTTCAGCACCCCTATCCAGCCGATGTAATACCGGAATCTGCTCTGCGTATTTTGCCATCAGCGTTTCATTCTCAGCGATATCCACCTCAGCCACAGGAGCACCCAATACGCGGACTATGAGTTGCTGTGCTGTTTCACACAGATGACACCCCGGTGTAGAATAAAGTATTAGGCAATGGGATACAGGGTTTAAAGCCGCCATTGTTTTTCCTAGATAGCAATACAGCAACCAGTTTGTCTTACTTTTTGTCCCACACTATATGCCCTAAAGCCATAGACGATAGTCACAGAAAAAGCATAGCCTATAGCGCTCAAAGTCGCCATCATGATAGTTTGTTGCAATGTTGTAACAGATCCTTCGATAGCCATACAAAACTGGTTATAAAATAAAAATAACTTGCAACTCGGCAAATGTGATGGCAAGGACCCGGGCACAGAGGTAAACTGTGCTGCCTCAATAAAACTCATAACTATCGGCTATTGATACCCAGCCTGCAAAGATTTTCATGCCTCAATTACTGCACGATTTAGTCTTTAAGCAAGCCGAGCAGCGAGGGTCTGCTATCGCTATCGTACACCGTCGCACTACTTTTACATATAGTGAACTAGCTCAGCAGCTTCACACCTTTGCCCAAGGTTTAAAGGAACTTGGGCTACAGCGTTTAGAGCGTGTGGCTGTCTACTTACCTAAGCGTCCAGAGACAGTGATTGCCCTGTTCGGGACATGCCTCGCCGATGGTGTATTCGTTCCCGTGAATCCATTGCTAAAACCTCATCAGGTCGCCCATATTTTGCGAGATTGTAACGTGCGGATATTAGTCACCGCCCGGGATCGAGCAGCTGGGCTTGCAGAGGTCTTACGAGAATGCCCAGATCTCAATTATTTGGTATTGATAGACTCCCCTGAAGAGGCTTTATCCCCGCTCTCCCATACGGTTACCTTAAGCTGGCAAACACTCCTCAACTGCGCTGATAGAGCACCGACACGCCACAATATTGACACCGACATGGCGGCGATTCTCTATACTTCGGGCAGTACGGGCAAGCCCAAAGGGGTAGTCTTGTCGCACCGCAACTTGTTGTGTGGCGCCCATAGTGTCATTGAATATTTGCAAAACCATGCCGATGATCGATTACTTGCCTTATTACCCTTAAGTTTTGACGCTGGTTTGAGTCAACTTACTACCGCGTTTGCTGCGGGCGCACGGGCTGTGCTGATGGATTATTTGCTGGCCCGAGACGTAGTAAAGGTTATCGCCCAGGAAGGCATCACCGGACTCACAGCGGTCCCCCCCCTGTGGATACAGCTCGCTGCCCAACCCTGGCCTGAAAAGGCGCAGGGAAATTTACGTTATATTGCCAGCACCGGCGGCACCATGCCGCGGCTTACCATAGAGACGCTACGGCGCAACTTACCGAAGACAAACATTTATCTTATGTACGGTTTAACGGAAGCTTTTCGTTCCACTTACCTGCCCCTTAATGAACTCGACCGACGCCCGCACTCCATTGGTAGAGCTGTGCCCAATGCAGAGGTCATGGTGGTGCGGGAAGATGGCAGTCTGTGCGCACCAGGAGAACCGGGGGAATTAGTGCATCGCGGTTCTTCAGTGGCTTTGGGATATTGGAACAACCCCGAGCAGACCGCCCTGCGTTTCCGTCCAGCCCCTAATCAACCAGCAGGCGTCCCGCTGCCCGAGATGGCGGTTTGGTCAGGAGATACGGCGCGTATGGATGAATCGGGTTTTCTCTACTTTATTGGCCGCGAGGATGATATGATTAAAACGTCGGGCTACCGCGTTAGCCCTACAGAGGTCGAGGAAGTGCTTTATGGCAGTGGTTGGGTGGCGGAAGCTGCTGTGCTGGGTATCTCCCACGCCACCCTCGGCCAGGCCATCGTTGCCGTGGTCAAACCCATCGAAGCGGAAGCTTTTGACCCAACCCTGTTGATTACCCACTGCAAACGCCAATTACCCAGCTACATGGTACCCTTGCAGGTCATCTCGCAACCTTCATTACCCCGCACCCCCAACGGCAAACTAGATCGTCGTCAACTTGCTGATACCTTTCACGATGTGCTTCATCATTACTCCGCCCCATGAATAACCCGTTAACTTCAGAACTACTCAAACGTTTTTTGGTAGTAGATGACTGTCTGCATATGGGCGGTATGCCGCTGACACAATTGGCTCAACGGGTTGGCCAAACACCGTTTTACGCATACGATCGAACCCTCATAAAAGAGCGGATCGCTTTACTCCGCCAAGCCTTACCGTCTGCTTTGCAAGTACATTACGCTATCAAAGCTAATCCCATGCCAACCTTAGTGGATTACATGGCTTCTGCCGTGGACGGTCTCGACGTGGCATCCCTGGGTGAACTGCGGCTTGCTCTGGATACTGGCATACCCCCCATTCACATCAGTTTTACCGGTCCCGGCAAACAGCCTCAGGAACTGGCTGCCGCCATTGCGGCTGGCGTGATCATCAATATAGAATCCGAACATGAGTTAGCAACCATCGTCCGTCTTGGCGATGCCCAAGGACAACGCCCTAACGTTGCCGTGCGGGTCAACCCAGACTTCGAGCTGAAAGCCTCAGGCATGAAGATGGCGGGTGGCCCTAAACCCTTTGGCATCGATGCTGAACGGGTTCCTACGGTGTTAAACCAGATGGCTCATCTGGATGTAAATTTTATAGGTTTACAAATCTTTGCGGGTTCTCAGAATCTCCGGGCCGAGGCCCTTATGGAGGCCCATCGCAAAATAGTTGATCTGGGTCTGCGACTTGCGGAAAGCGCACCGCAACCCATGCAGGTGTTTAACATCGGCGGCGGGTTTGGCATTCCGTACTTTCCCGGTGACAAAGCCCTGGATTTGTACCCCATCGGTGCTCATTTAGCAACTTGTATAGAGCACTTGGCTACTGCGCAACCCGAGGCTAAACCAGTTCTTGAACTAGGGCGCTATTTAGTGGGCGAGGCGGGCATTTACGTAGCCCAAGTGGTGGATCGGAAAGTATCCCGGGAACAGACCTTCTTGATTACCAACGGAGGTATGCATCATCATTTAGCCGCATCCGGCAATTTAGGGCAAGTGGTGCGGCGGAATTATCCCGTCATCATCGGTAACCGGGTTCAGGGGGAAACACGCGAAGTCGCCAGTGTCGTGGGACCCCTTTGCACACCTTTGGACATCCTGGCGGATCGACTCGAGTTAGCTAAGGCAGACGTGGGTGATCTTGTCGTGGTGTTTCAATCGGGCGCCTACGGACTCAGTGCAAGCCCCACCGGTTTTTTAAGTCATCCTCAACCGACTGAAGTCTTTGTGTAATGATGTCAAATAGGAATTGTGTATTGAAATGAAACTGCTTGGATTTTTTTGCCTGTTACTCGCAGTATTCATCGGCGCCCTGACCCATGGGGCTAATTTCTATCAATGGACCGATGCAGAGGGTAAAGTGCATTACAGTGATACACCACCACCCCAAACCACAGACCAGCAGCGCAAGCTTAATATCGCGCCGACACCGACAAATGCTGAATCCAGATCCCCCAGGGGGTTACGTCCGGGAGAGTTGGAAATGCTCAGAAATCTTGATCGAGAGCAAGCCGCTACAACACCTGCAGAGACTGCTGAATCAGAAGAGCTTGAAGAGACTGAACAAGCGCGTAATCCCGATCAAAACGCTGAACCTTTGGATGAAGAATTGTGCGCGAAATATTCTAATTTAATGGAAGAAATCAACACTTCTTTTGGAGCTCGGCAGAAGGCCCGGCAAGCCCGAGCAAGTGGGGATTACGCCACTTACCGGGCTTTACGCACACCGCGTCTACGGCGGAGACTGCAACAAGAATACCAGGAAAAGATGGTCCAACACTGCCAAACGCCATAAGTTTGTCGTTAAAAATCAACTGAAGCTTACGCAATAACTGTCAGTGGTTTGTAAAAGCAACTCAGCTAGGCGGGGCTATGCGGCAGTGGGACAGGTCACGCCTGTTCCCCCTAAGCCACAGTAACCACCGGGATTCTTTGCTAAGTATTGCTGATGATAACTTTCCGCGTAATAAAATTCAGGCGCATGGATAATCTCAGTGGAAATAGAACCGTAACCTTGCTTACTCAACATGGTTTGATACGCATCCCGGGAAGCGATGGCAGCCTGCTTTTGATCATCGTTATACACATAGATACCGGAACGGTATTGGGTTCCCACATCATTGCCTTGCCGCATACCCTGAGTAGGATCGTGGGCTTCCCAAAATATTTTTAATAGTTCCCCATAAGCTATTTCGTTAGTATCAAAAACCACCCGTACCACTTCATTATGGCCTGTCATTCCCGTACATACTTCCTCATAAGTTGGATTAGGCGTATGGCCACCGGCATAACCCACTGCTGTCACATAAACACCGGTGGTCTGCCAAAATTTACGCTCCGCGCCCCAAAAACAGCCTAGTCCAAAGAGCGCTAACTGCAACGGCTCAGCAAAAGGCGGTTTCAGAGAATGCCCATTTACATAATGATGATCCACGACCTGTAATGGCTGGGCACGACCTGGCAGCGCTTTATCTGGCTCAGGTATTGATGTTTTTTTTTGCCATGAAAACATAACGCAACTCCATAAACACTGATTAATAATGGTTAACCACAGAGCTATGACCACCAAAAAATTGGTTTATTCCCTTCCGACTATCCCAGTGATTGACTCAACCCAGTCTGCTACGTTAAGTCGTGTTGCGACCCTCAACTATGCCGGGCTGCAAACCCAACGTGCGTCGATCACTGAGTAATGCGGTCATTTTTTTACTGGATTGCGGTGGGCAAAAATAATAGCCTTGAATTTCATCACAGCGGTTTGTTTTCAAAAAGTTTATTTGTGTCTTGTTTTCCACACCTTCAGCAATGACTTTTAATTGCAAGCTGTGAGCCATGGTGATAATGGCCAATGCAATAGCTGCAACATCTGAGTCAAGGGCAATGGCTTGCACAAAAGAACGGTCAATCTTTAACCGATCCACGGGAAGCCGCTGCAAATAACTCAAAGACGTATAGCCGGTTCCAAAATCATCGATAGCAATGCATACCCCGATAGCTTTAAAAGCCTGCAGAATCTTTATTGCTTCTTTCACATCCGTCATCAACAAACTTTCCGTAATTTCTAATTCCAGATGGAGTGGATGCGACGTGGTTTCCCGGAGAATTTTATAAACCTGATCCAATAGATTTACTTGCATAAACTGCCTAGCGGAGAGATTTACGCTCATACGTAAATCCGAGAGATTCATATCTCGCCAGGCTTTGGCTTGATCACAGGCCGTGCGCAGAACCCATTCTCCAATAGGAACTATTAAGCCATTTTCTTCAGCAAGGGGCACGAATTGCGTTGGTGGAATAGCGCCTAATTGGGGGTGCTGCCAACGCAGTAGAGCTTCCACGCCGACCACGCGACCGCTACGCAACTCAATTTGCGGTTGATAATGTAAATTCAGTTGGTCGCTTTCCAAAGCTTGGCGCAGATCATGAGCTAACTTTAGACGTTCGTTGAACCGGGTATTCATTTCATTGGTGTAAAACTGTAGGTTATTGCGGCCCTGTTCTTTCACCCGGTGTAACGCGATATCCGCATGCTTTAATAATGCACTCACATTTTTGCCGTCCTTGGGAAAAAGACTTATACCAATACTACAATTGACATAAAATTCTTGTTTATCCAAAGCAACAGGTTGACGAATCTGTTCCAATACTTTGCGGGCCACCAGGGCAGCTTGCTCTGAATGAGCAAGTCCTTGCAATACCATAACAAATTCATCACCACCTAGACGGGCGACGGTATCTTCTTTGCGCACGCTAAAGGTAAGCCGTTTAGCAATCTCTTGAAGTAGCAAATCACCTGCGCGATGCCCTAGACTGTCGTTAACCAATTTGAAACGATCTAAATCTAGAAACAAGACGGCGACCAAACCGTTGCTACGATGTGCATGAGCGATAGCTTGTTTAAGCCGATCTTTTAATAAATTGCGATTAGGCAACTGGGTCAAGCTGTCGTGAGCAACCAGATGTTCTAGTTGGGCAGCGTAAGATTTACGTTCGACGATTTCCCGTTCCAACGCGGCTGTGCGCTCTCGTACCTGGGTTTCGAGTTCGCCCTTGTTCTGGCGCAGTTTTGTCTCAGCGGCTTTTCGCTCAATGACTTCGCTCTCAAGTCTGGCGGTTTGTTGTTCACTGGTTAGCCGCCACCGCTCCAATCGACCCATGTTCCGGATCTGCACATAATTGACTACGGTAGCCAGAATGGCACCCATGAAAAGAGCAAAACCATAGTGTTGCCAGATCTCAGCGGTTACCTCCATATACCAAACGGTACTTATCCAACCGATTAAGGTAACGGTCAAAATTAGCACGAACCATCGCTCAGACAATATGAAAAGACTGGCCCCTAATAACAACAAAATCAGATTGGTGGTTTGAAAAGGCTGTTTTGATAAATAAAGGTGCAAAAGACTGTTACTAAGGGCAAAAAAGGCAATGGTAAAGCCGATGAAATAGGTCCAGCGAAGCGCAGGAGGAAATTTATTAAAGCACAGGTAAAGTCCACCAAAAATGGCGGCTGTGGTCAGCGCGACGGTCATCATAGGTAACACCATCGCCTTCGGGAGCACTAAACAGTGGCTAACAGCTAACAGTAGATAAAGCAAAGTAAGTCCGATGAGTACCGAACGCAGGGCATTATAGACTATCTGCTCTAGAGCTATCTTCAATGCCACGTCCGAAATCATCGGCTGGATGAGATTTGGGTTGTCTAGGGGCAGTGAATTATCTTGCCCTTGCAACTGACTCATAGAAGATCATGTAGATAAGTCGTCCTGTAAAGTTACTATAGCGTAATTTAACTTTCAATGCTGTGCAATGATGCGTATGTATATGCACACTTGACGGTAGGTTAACAAATTTATTTTGCGTTATACGTCCTAACCTTGTCTTTTTGTTTGACATCTAGCATTATCCTGAATTCAAAAATATCCACATCCTTTCCTTAATACGATGGATGCTAACCTCATGACTATAAGCACTCCGCGCCATTCGACAGCTTTTATATTGTTGGTGGCAACTTTTATAACCACTCTTATCGTCTCGAATATCATCGCTGTTAAATTGATGGACATTGGCGGCTGGATTCTCCCGGCTGGCATCATTATTTTTCCTATCAGCTATATCATTGGCGACGTGCTCACGGAGGTCTATGGCTACCGCCGCGCCCGGCAGGTGATTTGGCTCGGCTTTGCCTGCAATCTATTGGCTATCGCGGCTATTTGGCTGGCGATGGTTTTGCCGCCTGCTGCGTTCTGGGATGGTCAGACAGCCTACGAACAGATTCTGGGTTATACCCCGCGTTTGTTAGTGGCGTCCTTTCTCGCCTACTTGATGGGTGAATTTGCCAATTCTTATGTACTGGCTAGACTCAAGATAATGACCCAAGGACGCTGGCTGTGGACCCGCACCATCGGCTCAACCCTGATTGGTCAAGGTCTCGATTCGGCGGTCTTTCTTGTGGTTGCCTTCGCAGGGGTTTTGCCAACAAACGTGTTAGTTTCCGCTATTGTGGTGCAATGGCTAGCTAAGTCGGTTTATGAGGCTCTAGCAACCCCCTTTACCTATGCTATTGTCAATTTCCTAAAACATCACGAAGGACTCGATTGTTACGATGATGGTATTGATTTTAATCCTCTTAAAGTAAGAGGATAACTCCATTGCGGCAATGATATTCCCTACCCTACCTACCCTGCTGCCCACTGCCCCTGTAGAACGTCTCGCCGGTAGCGTGGAGCGGGTTACTTTTCATAACCCTGACAATGGCTTTTGTGTGCTGAGGGTTAAAGTGCGGGGTCAGCGAGAGTTGATTACGGTCCTCGGCGCTGCCGCTAGCGTTGCGCCGGGCGAATATGTGGAATGCGACGGCGCCTGGATCAACGATCGCAGCTATGGCTTACAATTCAAAACTAACCATCTGCATGTGGTGCCTCCCAGCACTCTGGAAGGTATTGAAAAATATTTGGGGTCGGGCATGGTCAAGGGTATTGGCCCCCATTTTGCCCGCCAGCTAGTACGGGTTTTTGGCGAACGGGTGTTTGACGTCATCGAACAAACGCCGGAACGGCTTACTGAACTTCCCGGCATCGGTCCCAAACGCAAAGCGCACGTCACTGCGGCTTGGGCCAAGCAAAAAATCATCCGTGAGATCATGGTGTTTTTACAGTCCCATGGTATTGGCACGGCACGCGCCGTGCGCATTTATAAAACCTATGGGGACAATGCCGTCGATCAAGTCCGGGAAAACCCTTATCGCCTGGTTCTGGACATCCACGGGATTGGTTTTAAGACAGCGGATAATTTGGCCCAACAATTAGGTATCCCCCAGGATTCTTTACTACGGGCTCAAGCGGGTCTACGCCATGTCCTGCAGGAGTTTTCTACAGAGGGTCATTGCGCGGTGGAGCGCGAAAAAGTGCTTGAAGCGGCCAGTAATCTCCTCGCCATCGATGGGTCTATCCTTGAGCAGGCCATTGTGCAGGAACGCGAAGTGGGTCGCCTCGTCACGGAATCTATCAACGGCGTGGACTGCTTATTTCTCGCCCCTCTTTATCGAGCCGAAGTGGGGGTTGCCAAGCATCTCCTGCGGCTTGCCGAGGGTCAACCTGCTTGGGAAGGGGTAAACAGCAAGAACGCTATTCCCTGGGTGGAAGGCAAAACCGGACTCACTCTATCGGCGTCTCAGCGCCGCGCCGTAGCGCGAGCCTGTAACGGTAAAGTTACCATCATCACCGGTGGCCCTGGCGTGGGTAAGACCACGGTGGTCAATAGTATCTTGCGTATTCTACGCGCCCGCCGCGTGAAGATTTTGTTATGTGCCCCCACCGGACGTGCCGCTAAGAGACTCTCTGAATCATCCCATACAGAAGCCAAGACTATCCACCGCCTGTTGGAATATGATCCGCAACGGTTGGGTTTTAAACGCGATAGCGACTACCCCCTCGACGCCGATTTGGTGGTGTTGGATGAAACCTCCATGGTGGATGTGGTGCTCGCTAATCAATTGTTACGAGCCATACCCGATGAGGCTGCGGTATTGCTGGTGGGGGATGTGGACCAATTACCGTCAGTAGGCCCTGGCGCGGTTTTGGCGGACGCCATCGCCTCAAGGCGGATCACCACGATCCGACTGACAGAAATATTTCGTCAGGCTGCTGAATCCAAAATCATCGTCAACGCACACCGCATCAATCAAGGAAAATTACCGGAGCTGCCCAGCCTGCGAACCGAACTGAGGGATTTCTACGTTATCGAAGCAGATACGCCAGAGGCGATTCAAGAAAAATTGCTTCAGGTAGTCACTCGCCGTATCCCCCAGCGCTTTGCTTTGCATCCGGTTCGGGATATTCAAGTGCTAGCGCCCATGAACCGGGGTGGCTTGGGAGCCCGCTCCCTGAACGTTTCTCTTCAGCAATGGCTCAATCCCATAGCGGAGCCTAAAATTACCCGCTTTGGCTGGACCTTTGCCCCTGCCGATAAAGTCATTCAGAACGTCAACAACTATGATAAAGAGGTTTTTAATGGCGATATTGGGCAAATACAAAACATCGACCTGGAAGAAGGTTTAGTTTTCATCAACTTCGATGGTCGTCAGGTAGAATATGAACTCAGTGAATTAGATGAAATCGCACCGGCTTATGCCATAACCATTCACAAAAGCCAAGGCTCTGAATATCCTGCGGTGGTCATTCCATTGTCAACCCAGCATTATATGCTATTAGAGCGCAACCTGCTTTACACAGGCTTAACCCGGGGCAAGCAGTTGGTGGTATTGATCGGTCAATTAAAAGCTTTAGCCATGGCAGTGAAAACCGTGCGGGCTCGCGGCCGTATGACTAATTTAAAAGCCCGTTTAGGGCATCCCAGTGAGTTGCTAACCGACCCATGACCACTCCCACGCTAACCGCTCAGTTGATCCGACTGATCAACACCAAACCCATCACCCAACAGGATTTGGCGCAAGCCGCCTTATTTGTTCTCGATACCTTGGCTAGCGTGGTGGTGGGCCGTGATTCCGAAGTCGGCAATATGCTCTGTCACTGGGCTGAACAAGCAGCCGAAGATGCCGGGCGACGTGCTTTTTTAATGGGCGCCTTGGCCCATATCCTGGAAGTGGATGATCTCCATCGAGCTTCGGTGGTACATCCGGGCTGTGTTGTGATACCCGCCGCCTGGGCTGTCGCTGAACGGGAAGGCACGGATGGTGAAGCGCTATTGACAGCCGTATTGCATGGCTATGAGGCGGCTACTCGCATCGGCATGGCGGTGGGACCGGCTCATTATCGCGTTTGGCATAATACCGCCACCTGTGGACCCTTCGGCGCTGCTCTCGCCGCTGCTTATTTAGTTAAACTAGATGCCGAGGCAACTCAACATGCCCTGGGTAATGCGGGCACCCAAGCAGCGGGGTTGTGGCAATTCTTAGAAAACGGCGCCATGAGTAAACACCTTCATGCCGGGCGTGCTGCAGAAGCCGGCATCCTGGCTGTTGATCTTGCGAAAGTGGGGTTTACCGGTCCACCCGCGATTTTAGAAGGCGCTAAGGGTTTTTTCGCCGCCACATGCTCAGACGCGGATCCCAACGCGGTGATTTGCGACCTTGCCAACACTCCTTGGCAACTTTGGCAGACTTCTTTAAAACCTTGGCCATCCTGCCGCCACACCCATCCCAGCATCGACGCTGCACAAGCCTTGCGCCGGGAGATAGATCCCTCTGCTATCGATCAGATCCTGGTAGAGACCTATCAGACGGCGTTAGATATCTGTGATCGACCTGATCCACAATCGGACTACCATGCTAAATTTTCCTTACAACATTGCGTGGCGGCAGCCCTTTTGCAAGATCGAATAGATTTTTCCAGTTTTCAAACTGCGGCGCGAGGGACTCTCAGGGAGTGTAGAGGGCGAGTCACTCTACAGGCTGAAGAGTCTTATTGCCGAGCCTATCCCGAAGCCTGGGGCAGTAGTGTTACGGTAACCCAAAACAATGGAGATCGGTTTACCATGCGCTGTCAACATGCTAAAGGTGATCCCGAAAATCCCTTGACCACGGATGATATTATTGCCAAGACTCAGCAACTCTTTAATTATGCAAAATACTCTCACGGCAATGAATTAATTTCGGGTATTCTCGATATGGCCAACGGTGGGCCAGTACCACCGCTGCATTTATTCTGCTGAATTTAGCTTAAAAACAAGCTGTAGGAGTAAAACCATGCCTCTTTTAAAACTACAGACGTCGGCGACCGTATCCGATGAAAAACAACAAACGCTCATCGCCGCCACTTCTAAGCTCATAGCTGAAACCATCGGCAAACCCGAGCAATACGTCATGGTTACTTTGGAGACTAAAGTTCCCATTATGATGGCAGGTAAACAAGGTGATGCTGCTTTTGCCGATGTACGTAGTATCGGCGGTTTAAACAATAGCGTGAATAAAGAAATTTCCCAAAAACTTGCGGCCGCTTTGCAAGAACATGTGGGGGTTGCAGCTGATCGCGTTTATTTGAATTTTACTGCCATGACAGCCGAGAACTGGGGTTGGCGAGGTGGTACATTTGGATAATCTTAATGGATATTGCCCTAGGTTATTTAATTAAATAACCTAGGGCAATATTTTATTTTATAAAACTGACAATAAAACTTCAAACAAAAATAAATTATTTAACTACAAACAATCAATAGTGCTTTTATTAAAAGTAACATGCAATTATTTGCGTAACCTTTGAAAAATTTTTCGATTTATTAAAAATACAATAGAAAGTAAAAGCCGCAAGTTGAGTTGTCTTTAAAGAGTGCATAACAACAAAAGTTGTAAAACCAATAATCCTGTTTCTCGAATAGAATTTATTCAAAAAATCAATTTTTCTGATTTATTTTCAACGGTTATTAGTTATTCATTTCCAGTATAAACTTGACCGGCTTTAACTCAACATGTTAAAAATAATAGGGCTTATATTAGCTTTCATTCACAGCTCTTTTAAAGATTTAACGGAGAAAAACCGTGCAACAAGTTGGTCCTAGAGTCAGTAACTACGGCCTTGAAAACCATGGCATTCGTAATGTGGATGTGGTTCATTGGAACTACTCCACCGCAGCGCTTATTGAAGAAGCGATGCGTCGTCGTGAAGGTGTGCTTTCTTACGGTGGTGCTCTCGTAGTTCGCACCGGCCACCACACGGGACGATCACCCAACGACCGCTTCATTGTGGAAAATGTGGCAAGCGAAGGCGAGGTGGATTGGAATAATGTCAACCGTCCTATTTCCCAAGAACACTTTAATGGCTTGCGCAAGCGCATGCTATCTTACCTGCAAGAGCGAGATCTTTACGTCCAGGATTGCTACTGTGGCGCTGATCCTGATTATCGCCTAGGGGTGCGGGTAATCAATGAAACGGCGTGGCACAATATATTTGCCCGCAATATGTTTATTCAGCCCAAACCTGAAGAACTGCAGAACTTTGCTCCAGAATTTACCGTTATTCATGCACCTCGCTTTCATGCCATCCCCGAAGAGGACGGCACCAATTCCGAAGTCTTTGTCCTGGTGGATTTTGATCAAAAAATGGTTTTGATTGGCGGTGGTTCCTATGCTGGTGAAATCAAGAAATCTATCTTCTCCGTCATGAACTTTATGTTGCCCGCCCGTGGCGTATTGCCCATGCACTGCTCGGCCAATATAGGCAAAGACGGCGACACGGCTGTGTTCTTCGGGCTTTCAGGTACCGGCAAAACCACCCTTTCTGCCGATGCTAGCCGGGTCCTTATCGGCGATGATGAGCACGGCTGGGGTCCTAATGGGGTATTTAATTTTGAAGGCGGCTGTTACGCCAAGGTCATCCGGCTGTCCGAGGAAGCCGAACCGGAAATTTACGCCACGACACGCCGTTTTGGGACGATCCTAGAAAATGTCGTCGTCAATATGGATGATCGCAGCCTCGATTTAGACGACGGATCCCTCACTGAAAATACCCGCGCTTCCTATGACTTGAGCGCCATTCCTAACGCCAGCGAATCCGGCGTCGGTGGCCAACCCAAGAACATCATCATGTTAACCGCCGATGCTTTTGGCGTCCTCCCCCCCATTTCTAGACTCAGCCCTGAACAGGCCATGTACCATTTCATGTCCGGCTATACAGCCAAAGTGGCGGGCACCGAACGGGGTATTAAGGAACCCCAAGCGACCTTCTCGCCGTGCTTCGGAGGTCCTTTCATGCCTCGTCATCCCAGCCACTACGGTAAGATGTTGGCAGAATTGATGGAGAAACATGGCGTTAATTGTTGGTTGGTCAACACCGGTTGGTCAGGTGGCGGCTATGGCGTGGGTCAACGCATGAAGATCGCTTACACCCGCGCCATGGTAAATGCCGCCCTAGACGGTCGTTTAGCTGAGGCGCCCATGCAACCCGATCCTAACTTCGGTGTGTTGGTGCCGCAGTCCTGTCCTGATGTCCCAGACGACGTATTAAACCCACGGCAAACTTGGGCAGATAAAGACTCTTATGATGGCACCGCTAAACATGTAGCGCGGCTTTTTGAAGAGAACTTTAAGAAATACGAATCTTTCGTGGATGCTAAAGTGAAAGAAACAGCAATTCGACCCTAACGTTGCTTGCTCTCTTGATTAACTGGAACGTGCGTTGATTTTGACAAATCAGATGAGAAAATGAATGAGTATTTTCGCCCGGCTTTTGCCGGGCGATTTTTTTGGCACAACTTGGCGTTTGAATCAGGTCGGTTGCGTGGGAAATCCCTTAAGGGGTCCCATTTCCATACGGTCACGTTGGAAGGTAGGCGGACTTTGTAGATAAAGGGTCAATAATTCTGCAATGGAGCGCAGTGAATTGATATGAGTACGCTCATAACCGTGGGAACTATCCACACCAAAACAGAGCAAAGCAGTTCGCAAATCATTACCCGCCTCAACCGCTGAAGCCGCATCACAGCGATAGTATTTGAATACATCCCGCTGGTGTGCGATGTCATACTTATCACAGAGACCTAGCAGTTTATGGGTTAAATGATAGTCAAAAGGACCACTGGAATCAGCCATGGCAATGGTTACCCCCGATTCTCGAGAGTTTTGCCCTGGTGCTGGTGTCGCGTTATCGATACTGACCATCTCTGCGATATCCCCATGCAGAGCCGCAGAGGCTCCCGAACCCACTTCCTCGGAAATGGTAAATAGCAAATGACAGTCCACTGGCAGTAAAATTTTGTTGTCGTCCAGCGCCTTAGCTGCGGCGAACACCACCGCCACACCGGCTTTGTTATCCAAATGCCGGGAATTGATAAAACCATTGGGATTAAATTCAGGGATAGGATCGATGGCGACAAAATCACCGACGTTAAAACCGAGCCGTCTTAATTCCGCGTCACTGTTGCAAATTTCATCAACGCGAATTTCTAAGTTCTCCCAACTTACCGGTTGCGTGTCGATTTCTGTATTAAACGTATGCCCCGATGCTTTAAGGGGAAGGATCGTCCCACGATAAGACTTAGTGTCTGTGCAGATGGTAACCCGCGCCCCTTCGGCAAAACGGCTCGACCAAGTACCGATAGAGACAACTTGCAGACGACCATTGGGCTTTAGATTCTTCACCATAGCGCCCAGGGTATCCAGATGTCCCACAACGGCACGGTCCGGGCTCTCCTGTTCGCCCTTCAGGGTGGCCCGTATGGCACCGCGCCGGGTTAGTTCAAACGGAATATTCAACCGTTCTAATTCTTCCCCGGCAAAATGGACGATTTGATCCGTATAACCCGACGGACTTGGAATATCCAACATTTGACGGAGTACGCCGACCAAATAGCCGGTATCGATGTTAAGTCGTTCCAAAACGTTGTTTCCTCTTTGCCATTGCTAAATTGCTATTGCTTCATCCAGTATAGACCCGTTATGGTCTTCCAAGATCCATGAAACTAAATCACAGGCGCCGTCTGGGGAAATAATAAGTCAATAAAACGCTGGGCGGTAGGTTGTGGCTCATGATTGGCCAAGCCAGGACGTTCATTGGCTTCGATAATGACATATTCGTTCTTCATGGGCGAGGCCACCAAAAAATCAAGCCCTACCACGGGTATATCTAAAGCCCGAGCAGCTTTTTTGGCCGCTTCAATGAGCTGAGGATGGAGATGCTCGGTGATGTCATGAATAGTACCCCCCGTATGGAGATTCGCCGTCTTACGAACCGCCAATACCTTATCCATGGGTAGTATAGAATCCATCTCATAACCCGCTAACCGGATACAACGTTTTGTCTCAGCATCTAAGGGAATCCGGCTTTCCCCACCGGTTGCAGCTGCCCGGCGTCGGCTTTGCTTTTCGATCAGTTCGCGAACCGTTTGGTGACCGTTACCAGTGATTTGAGCAGGACGGCGAATCGCGCCTGCCACCACCTTGTAACCAATCACAATAACGCGCAGATCTTGTCCTTCATGAAATTTTTCCAGTAAAACTTTACCATCGTACTGCTTGGCTGTTTTAATGGCTGTGTCAAGCTCCTCTACAGTACGCACATCGACGCTGATGCCTGCTCCCTGTTCCCCATCGGCGGGTTTTATCACAACACGCTCCTGGACCTTGAGAAACGCATAATTTTCTTCGGGCGTGGCGGCCACCTGCTGCTCCGGCACCCGGAGACCATCGGCGCGCAATAACCGTAACGTCACCGCTTTATCCTGACATCGACTCATGGCCACCGCATTGGTCAATTCCGTGAGGGATTCTCGGCATACCACGGAACGCCCTCCCAAGGTGAGGGAAAAATACCCTCCTTCCTCGTCGATAATTTGGGCAGCGATACCCCGCCGACGGGCCTCATCGACGATGATTTTGGCATAAGGATTCAATCTTGCTTTGAGGGCAGGCGCAGTAAACAACGGCTCATTGATGGGATTTTTATGTTTGATACAAAACACCGGCACCCGCTGGAAGCCTAGCTTTTCATACAGAGCGATGGCCTGGGTGTTATCGTGCATCACCGATAAATCCATAAAAGCTCGTCCACGAGCCAAAAAGTGCGCCGCCAAGTGACGCACCAGATCTTCACCCACGCCTGGATGGGTGGTTTGCGGATCCACCGCTAAACACCATAGGCTCGATCCATTTTCTGGGTCGTTAAAAACCCGCTGATGATCGACCCCTAACACAGTACCAATCACCTCACTGGATACCGTATCCGCTGCTACCAAAAAGGTTAGATCGCGAGATTTACGGTTCTGCCAGAGAAAGTCAATACCCGGCGGCACCATATGCCGCTCCACATAAATACGATTTACCGCTTCGATGTCTTCCTCGGTCTGTAGCTTGCGGATGACAAAATTCTTACCGTGCATCTGCGATGGGCGATACTGGTCCATCCATAACCGATAGGTATGGGAAGGATCCAAAAAAAACTCTTGCGGCGCTAAGGAAAGCACCACATGGGGATCGCGCAGATATAGGGCAATATCGCGCCGACCCGGCTCTTCGTCACAAAGCACTTCAGCTAATTGATTATTATCCTTAAACGTATGCCCAAAGATGAGACGTCCCCACCCGCAGTCAACCACCACATCCCTTGCCATCTTTTCCATAGCCGGACCATCAGGAGTCTGCCAATTCCGCAGCGACGGAGAGTTGCTACGATTAAAACGGTGATCGGTTCGCCGTTGCGATGTCATAGCGGTACCCTTTAAAGACCATGGGATTGTAACCAAAATTCTAATAAGGCAACCTGCCAGAGTTTCGAACCCTGTAGTGGGGTAATATGACGCTCTGGATCTTTGAACAAATTATCCACATAATCCTGCTGAAAAAGCTCTCTTTGTTTGGCAGCCGGTTGATTTAAGACGTCCTTTACCAAATCTAAGTAAGATCCCCGCAAGTATTTCAGTGCAGGCACCGGAAAATAACCTTTTGGTCGATCGATAACCGCAGCAGGAATAACGGCGCGGGCAGCTTCCTTGAGGACATGCTTACCCCCTTGGGCTACTTTGAGTTCAGCAGGCACTCGCGCAGCCACCTCCACCAGATCATGATCGAGAAAGGGCACCCGGGCTTCCAAACCTGAGTTCATGGTCATATTGTCTACCCGTTTGACGGGGTCATCCACCAGCATCACGGTGCTATCCAACCGTAACGCCAAGTCCACTGGGCGTTGGGCACCCGGATGGGCAAAATGCTGGGCGACAAAAGCGCGACTGTAGTCTTCTTCAACAAAACGAGGATGGACAACACGACCGTATTCCTGATGATCTCGATCAAAAAATACCCGTGCATAGTCATCCACAGCGGCTTGGCTCTCAAGCATGGGCGGATACCAATGATAACCCGCAAACACTTCATCAGCGCCCTGGCCACTTTGCACCACCTTGACGTGTTTAGCAACCTCTTGAGATAGCAAAAAGAAACCAATATTGTCGTGGCTTACCATGGGTTCCGACATGGCCTTGATACAGGCAGGCAGTGCAGGCAGCGCAAGACTGGAATCGACAAAAATCTTATGATGATCCGTGGCAAAATGATCCACCACGATATCCGAATAGCGGAACTCATCCCCGGCTTCGTCACCCAGCGTTTCGAAGCCTATGGAAAAGGTTTGCAATCCCTGCTGACCTGCTTCAGCTAGTAAACCCACCACAAGGCTGGAATCCAACCCCCCGGAGAGCAAGACCCCTACCGGCACATCGGCCACTAAGCGTCGTTTTACCGCGGTACGTAGACTTTGTAGAACTAAGTCCTGCCAATCGGCTTCACTGCGTCCCTCATCCTCCGCAAGGGGACCATAAATGGGTTCCCAATATTGACGTTGCTGGCGACGACCATCGGCTTCGATGACCATAACGGTTGCCGGAGGCAGCTTGCGTATTCCTTTAAGTAGGGTATACGGTGCAGGGACCACCGAATGAAAAGTCATATAATGGTGCAACGCAACGGGGTCGATATCTGTGTCGATTTCACCCGCTGCCAGCAAAGCCGGCAAACTAGAGGCAAAACGCAGACCATTTGGTAAATCGGCATAATAGAGGGGTTTTATACCTAAGCGATCCCGAGCCAACATCACCTTGCCAGAATCCCGCTCCCAAATGGCAAAGGCAAACATACCTGACAACCTTTCCACACAGGACTCGCCCCAAGCGTGATAGGCTTTAAGGATAACCTCAGTATCGCCTTCAGAAAAAAAGGTATAACCGCGCTCCTGAAGTTCTCTACGCAGCTCAGGATAATTGTAAATAGCGCCATTAAAAACAATGGTTAGACCGAGTAGATTATCCACCATGGGCTGCTGCGCCCGTTCTGAGAGATCGATAATCTTAAGCCGCCGATGTCCAAAGCCAATCCCCTTTTGCAGGAAGACGCCCCCACTGTCTGGACCCCTAGGACTAAGAATCTGGCTCATGGCTTGCAAAGCATCCATAGAGACAGGCTGATGATCAAAACGTAATTCGCCGCAGATTCCACACATAATAAATTTAGCTGATTTGCTTCTGTTAAAAGAGGGAGGACATCAAAGCCCCCATGTTAAAGAAAAGCTTGGTTTAACTTAAATCATTATGGTCGAAGCCTTTCTTCTTTAATTTAAAATTAGAGATTACATAGGACAAAAACCGCGCCACATTGGAAAACTCTAGAAAAACTCTATAAATAGGAGTCCGGTAAAAGATGAATTTTAATAAGACGCACTCGGGTAGTGCATAAAATGAAGGTTAACCAATAGCTTTGCACTATTTTATGGCATATTGCCCAACGGATTAGACTTTTACTTTTGTTGCTTAATTATGCTATCTATCTACTACTTTTGTACTAAGACGAATGTCGGATAGACACTAGCGACGAAAGGGTTACACTCGATAGTCATCGTTTATCGACCTATTGAAAGGGACTTCCCCATGACCCGTATCATCCGCCCCATGACAGCCCATTACCCTACTCCCCAAACGTCTACCCTTATTAACCAACCCCGTCGTCCACCCGACGACCCCCAAGCGGTCAAGCAACTGCAAGCCATCCTGGATGCCCCTAAAGACACTGCTGAGGCGTCTCAGTCCGGTGCATCGTCCGATGCGCCCTTACTGCATCCCTATCTCACCCAAACCTACACCGCGCTTGTTCAAGCCCACCGACAACACTCAGAAAGCCAAGGCCGCCAAACGGCTCAGTCAAATCCTCGCCCAGTCCGATGACGCCGCATTGTTACCTTTAAAAGAGGAACTCTACAACAATTTGATGACATCGGAGAAAGCCTTGAGCCCTAGTCAGTGATGCCGGTACCCGAGGCTGGATACGGGCGGCCACGTTGTTACTCGGAGATAACCCGAGCGCTCAATATGTGGAAAGATTTTACGTAATCAATAATTCAAACAATGAAAAAAATATCACTCTTTACGTTATTAGTGGTTTTGGCTAGTTTAGTGGCTTGTGACAGACAAGTCTCGCACGAGGTTATTTATTTTCAAACAACCAGTGATGTGTATAAACGTTTTATAGACGATCCGCAAAGCATACAACCACAACTTACTCAGTATTATCATCAAGATATTCCCAAATTATTGCAGGGCATCTTACTGAGTCAAAATAAACCTTCGGAAGCTACCATTAGCGCATTCTCGCAATTATTTGCCGACGCTTACGTCAAAGCGACAGATCACAGGCTTAGTGAATCGGAGAATGTGAATCATGCAAGCATATTGGGCTTTATTGTAGGTTATTTAACCGCTTTGCAGGACTATATCGATCAGCAGCGGCGTAGCCACTTAATAACCTGGTGGTATGACTACAGTGAGATCGATAAACGATGGTTGGGTTTGTTTACAGATATTGCCCCATTGACGTTGTCACACAATCTCGATAAAAAAACGCTAGAGATCGCACAAACTGGCGCTGTAAACGACTTTATAGAAGCCTTGATGCAAAGCAATTTTGCAAAACGAAATACTAAAAACTTAGTGTATAGGATGATTGACGATACGACAGACGCTATCCGACCACGATTCAATGGTTACTCAAAAGATACTTCCCGCAAAATTAGACTTGCATATAGTGCATTATTTGTCGAAGGTTATAGAACTAGAATAAACATCAAATTATAAATTTAGTTTTGAAGGTTAGGACTCACAAAACTGACCCTAACCTTTTCTTGAATTTCTTGAATTTCTTGAATTTCTTGAATTTCTTGAATTCCTTTAACTAAACTACCTTGAAGAAAAATAGGTTAGATAACAAAAACCCTACTCCAACTGACCACCAAACCGTTCCCGTAAATACTGAAACACCGCCTGTAGCCCCATTGCTTCTCCCCCTTCCGGACGACCAGGACGGTTTTTGCTGTTCCACGCCATTAAATCGAAATGTGCCCAGGGCAGGGATTTTGGCACAAACTCCTGTAAGAATAACGCCGCCGTGATGGCACCACCATAGGGGCTACTGGCTGCATTGGAAATATCAGCGATTTTACTGTTGAGAAGATCTCGATAAGCGCCATGGAGGGGCAACCGCCAGAGAAAATCTTGCACCTGTTCCGAGGCTGTCATTAGTCCCATAGCCAGTTCATCGTTATTGCAAAATAACGCGGGTACTTCAGCCCCCAATGCCACCCGGGCTGCACCGGTGAGGGTGGCGAAATCGATCATCAAAGCGGGGTTTTCAGCGGCTGCTTCTGTCAATGCATCACATAGGATAAGACGCCCTTCAGCATCGGTGTTGTGAATTTCAACAGTTAAACCTTGCCGTGAACGCAATACGTCACCCGGCCGAAACGCATTACCCGCCACGGCATTTTCCACCGCCGCCACTAACATACGTAGTTGCACGGGTAGGCCAGTGTTCATGATGAGATGGGCTAACCCAATAGCATGGGCAGCGCCACCCATGTCCTTTTTCATAAGACGCATACCATTGGACGTCTTGAGATCAAGGCCACCGCTATCAAAGCACACGCCTTTACCGATCAAAGTCAGCTTGGGATGCGTAGGATCACCCCACCGCAGATCGATGAGCCGTGGCGGGTGTACACTGGCGCGTCCTACCCCATGGATTATGGGATAATTCTGTTTTAGTAGATCCTCGCCGACGATTTGCCTGACCTCAGCGCCGAATTCTTGGCCAAGGATCTTTATCTCTTCCGCCAGATGTTGTGGCATCATGTCTTCGGCGGGGGTATTGATTAGATCCCTGACGAGATTAATGGCCTGAATGGGTTTTCGCACGTTCTCTACGTCACACGCGCCATGAATAACTAGCTCAGCCGGTTCCCGTTTGGGTTCTTTGTAACGGGTAAATTGATAGGCACCGAGTCCCCAACCCACCATCATGGATTCTAGCGAAGCGATCGCCGAATTCTCCCGGGTTTCAATATAATAATTGCCGACGGGCAGTTTACTGGGCAGACCGGCCAGTGCCCATTTATCATCGCTGGATTGGATGCCGACGATAACCGCCGTTAGGGAACCGTCTGATCCAGAAACCAGGCAATGGGTATGGGGTTTTGCTTTAAAGGCAGTGGTTTCAATCCAACGTTTTAAAGTCTGTGGCTGCTGTTCTAACCAGGTGGAAAACTGACTTTCTTCTACAAGGATAAGCGGCGTGGCATTATCGGGCTGTTCATCCAGCAAACCGTTTTGCATAGTATACCTCTGCGCTATTTTTCAGAATGATAGAAATCGCTGTAAATATAGTTTTCACTAATATACTGATTAAGACTGCGGGTTTCATCCGCGTCATGCGTCTCTTCCACCGATAATGAATCCGTAGGATCCGTCAATTCTAAACCATCAATAGAAAGGGTAATCCGCAGCTGGGTATACGGGGCTATATCCAAGGGTTCAAGGGGACGAAACACCAGGCCGTCAAAAATCACATCCACCGTTTGCACCATTTTGCACCTCCACATTGAACGACAACAAGTTTGTTAATCATACAAAACTTCCCCACAAAGGACTTTAAAGGCTCGTGAAAAAAGCTGAGTTTTTAATGATGCTGTTTGTTTGCTAATAACCAAACCCAATGCCTATCACACCTTAGGCAGGTAACTCATTAGTAAAATATGCAACGATAATCAGCACTAAGGGGGTAGCGGTTAGGCGACTTTAGCAGTAATGTAGGCGTTTTTTTGCAGTGCGTGCTTCTGAGTTGCGCGATGATGAGAGTCATTTTATGTATTCATCGTTGTGACGATGACTCTACTCTTAACCCAGTAAGTTAAGTTGTCTTTGAATTAATCAAACAAACAAGAAAATTAATAGCCATGAATCTCCATAAATGGACGGTGTGGCCCGGCAGACCTTTCCCATTGGGCGCCACATGGGATGGTCGTGGGGTCAACTTTGCTATCTTCTCAGCCCATGCGGAAAAGGTTGAGCTGTGTCTGTTTGACGCAGCCGGCCGTAAAGAAACCGACCGTATTGTCTTACCTGAATACAGTGACCAAGTCTGGCATGGGTATGTGCATGACATAGATCCCGGCACCTTGTACGGCTATCGGGTTTATGGTCCCTATGAACCCCATCGAGGCCACCGTTTTAATCATCATAAGCTGTTATTAGATCCGTATGCTAAACAGCTTAAAGGGCATCTTCGTTTAGCTGATATTCATTGTGGTTATCGGGTGGGCGATTCCGAGGAGGATCTTTCTTTTGATCGCCGTGATAGCGCCCGCGATATACCCAAGTGCGTGGTTGTCAATCCGACCTTTTCCTGGGAAGGCAAACATCATCCCTATATACCCTGGCCAGAAACCATTCTCTATGAAACCCATGTGCGGGGTTTCACCATGCGCCACGAGAACATACCACCGGAACAACGGGGCCGGTTTGCGGGCATGGGCCATCCTGAGATCGTCGCCTACCTAAAAGCTTTGGGCGTCACAGCAGTAGAATTAATGCCGGTACACGCCTTTGCGGACGAGACTTTTTTGCTAGAAAAAGACCTTCGCAACTACTGGGGCTATAACACATTCGCCTTCTTCGCCCCTGAACCCCGGTATATGGGTGATGGTAGTCTTAGCGAATTTAAAGATATGGTGAAACGTCTCCATGACGCCGGTATCGAGGTCATTTTGGATGTGGTCTACAATCACACCGCCGAGGGCAATCAGCTAGGCCCCACCTTGAGTTTTCGGGGTATCGACAACGCTTCTTACTATCGGCTGGAACCCGACAATCCGCGCTTTTATATCAACGATACAGGCTGTGGTAACACTCTAAATGTGACCCACCCACGGGTTTTGCAGATGGTCATGGATAGTCTGCGTTATTGGGTCAATGAGATGCAGGTGGACGGCTTTCGTTATGATTTGGCGTCGACCTTGGGTCGGGAAATCTATGGTTACGACCGGGGCAGTGGCTTTTTCGACGCTATTCGTCAAGACCCTACTCTGTCTCATGTAAAGCATATCGCCGAACCCTGGGATATAGGACCGGGGGGTTATCAGTTAGGCAGTTTCCCAACCGGTTCGGCGGAATGGAATGACCGTTTTCGCGATACCGTGCGTCAGTTCTGGCGGGGCGATGAAGGTATGTTACCGCAGCTGGCGACGAACTTGTTAGGTTCCAGCGACACCTTCGAGCATGACGGTCGTCAGCCTTGGGCCAGCATTAACTATGTGGCCAGTCACGACGGGTTTACCTTGGCCGATGTGGTCAGCTATTGTGAACGCCACAATCATATTAATGGGGAGGATAATCGGGACGGGCATCCCTCTAACTACAGCGCCAACTATGGGGTAGAAGGCATTACTGACCAGGAAAATATCCTTGAATTGCGACAACGCCAGCGTCGCAATATGCTAGCGACTGTTTTTCTAGCCCAAGGCACCCCCATGTTACTGGCAGGTGACGAAGTGGGTCGCAGCCAAGATGGCAATAATAATGCGTACTGTCAAGACAATCCCATCAGTTGGGTCAATTGGTCAAACATACCCGATAGAGAACGGCGCTTTTTAGAATTTACCCGGCGTTTAATTCATTTACGGCGCAATCATCCGGTGCTGCGGCGTTCTCGCTTCCTGCATGGACAGGTCACGTCAGAGATTACGGGATTACAAGACATAAAATGGATTCATCCGAATGGCCATGAGATGGAGGAAGAACACTGGCATGATGGTAATGCACGGTGCCTCGGTTTACTGTTGGCGGGTGATGCCGGCAAATACATGGCCAGCGACGGCCAACTGGAAACCGATGATACGTTATTCATCGTGTTAAATGCCCATAGTGATCCAATTCACTTCACTATGCCCTCTGTGCAGGGCGCCATTCGCTGGATATGCCTACTGGATACGGCCTATCCGGAATATCCCGTGGGTGATAAGGTCGTATCACCCGCTGCCAGCGCGGTTATTGAACCACGCTCGGTGAGCGTATTTTCATTGGTTTACCATAACGTTTCGTGACGTTATCGATGAACGCCATTTTAAGGATAATCAAATTTTAATGTCTAACGCTAGTTTTCGCATTGAACCTAGCCCTAGCCTACAGGGACAGCTACGAGTACCGGGAGATAAATCCATTTCCCACCGTGCTGTCCTATTGGGCGCATTGGCCGACGGCGTTAGTGAACTTAGTGGATTTTTGGAAGGCGCAGACTGCCTTGCTACGGTGGCTGTCTTGCGGGCTATGGGTGTTGCTATTCAAGGCCCTAAAGCAGGCCGAGTCACCATACAGGGGGTTGGTCGTGATGGTTTAACAGCGCCCACCAGTACATTAGACATGGGCAACTCAGGCACTGCCATGCGGCTTCTTACCGGCGTACTGGCTGGCCAGCCGTTTTCCAGTGTGGTGAGTGGCGATAGCTCCTTGATTCGGCGACCCATGCAGCGTATCATCGACCCCCTTTGGCAGATGGGCGCACGTATTGAAAGCAGTGCGGGTGGCACTGCACCCTTGCGTATCCACGGCACAAAAATGCTGCAGGGTATCGATTACACGTTACCTGTACCGAGCGCTCAGGTTAAATCATGTATTTTGCTAGCCGGTCTCTATGCCCAAGGCGATACCCGTATCACCGAGCCAACACCCACCCGAGATCATACTGAAAGACTGCTAGAGGGATTCGGCTATCCAGTGGAACACCATGACCAACGCATCACCTTAACCGGCGGTGGACGTTTACATGCATGCAGGCTAGAAGTACCGGCTGACATCTCTTCGGCGGCGTTTTTTTTAGTGGGCGCCAGTATCGCTCAAAGCGCCCGCTTGGTGCTTGAAAACGTTGGGGTTAACCCGACCCGCATCGGCATTATTACTATTCTGCAACAGATGGGAGCGCATATCAAACTTGTCAACGAACGCTGGATTGGCCATGAGCCGGTAGCGGATATTCAGGTAGAGTCAGCCCCTCTGCGGGGGATACAGATACCGCAGGAACTGGTCCCCCTGGCCATCGACGAATTTCCTGCGCTGTTTATCGCCGCGGCTTGCGCTGACGGCGAAACCCTACTCACTGGCGCTAAGGAATTACGGGTTAAAGAGAGCGATCGTATTGAAGTCATGAGCGCTGGTTTGCGAGCCTTGGGTATCGAGGCAGAAACGTTGCCCGACGGCATCCGGATTTGTGGTGGCAAACTGCAGGGCGGCAAGGTGGATAGCCAAGGCGATCACCGTATTGCCATGGCGTTTGCTATGGCTGGATTACGCGCTTCGGACGTTATTACCGTGGGCGATTGTCGTCAGGTGGATACATCGTTTCCTGGATTTGTTGAACTTGCCCAAACGGTAGGGCTGCGGATTACGGCTTACTAGCTAGCTATGGCCGAGTCCATTGACCTATTCGGCAAGCCATGACTGAAGCTGACATACCCGTTATTACTGTGGATGGGCCAAGTGGGGTTGGCAAAGGAACTTTATGCTGCTGGTTAGCGCATCGGTTAGGTTGGCATTTATTGGATAGTGGTGCGCTTTATCGGGTTACTGCCCTAGCGGCCCAAAAGCATCATGTGACAGATGATGCACAGATTGCCCAACTGGCGGAAAACCTCCAAGTAGATTTTCATACCCAGGGCAACGGTGAAATAGCCGTTTTTTTCGCAGGTGAAGAGGTTAGCCATGCCATCCGTAGCGAGGATTGCGGCAACACAGCTTCGCGGGTGGCCAGTTTTCCCAGCGTGCGGGCTGCGCTTTTGCAACGGCAACGGGATTTCCGTCAACCACCTGGGCTTGTTGCAGATGGGCGAGATATGGGTAGCGTCGTGTTTGTGGATGCGCCGGTGAAGATTTTTTTAACCGCTACCCCCCAAGAACGTGCGATTAGACGCTATAACCAGTTGAGAGAAAAAGGCATAGATGCTAGTCTTTCGAAACTTACTGAGGATATCGCCCAGCGCGATGCTCGAGATGCCACGCGTAAGGTCGCCCCGCTCAAATCTGCCGTTGATGCGCAGTTAGTAGACACCACGGGAATGACCATCGATGCTGTTCAAAAAAGCTCGTTAGCGATAATAAGCGACCGGCTTGGCATTATTATTTAGAGAATATAAGGGGGGTTCGGATAACCTCGAACCAAATTAACTAACCCGCGGACTGGTTGATCCGCATGAGTTGAGCTATT
>CAYRGG010000023.1:0-61599 GCA_964423745.1 uncultured Candidatus Competibacteraceae bacterium
CTCCTTATGGTGATTGGATTTTGCCGAGGCTTCTTCCCCCTGCCTCGGCTTTTTTGGCCAACAATATGGATTACTAGATTTTAAAGGAACATTAATAAGGACGTGGTTAATAAATAGTACTATTAACTATCTTGCATGATGCCGAGTGGGAAGGATTTATCAGTCCTTCAACGAAGAATTAAAATTTTTCGTGCGGCAAATCAGTAAAGGAATACGATATGTCGAAACATGGAATTGTTGAAGTTGCTGATAGTGATTGTAAAGATAATCATGCTATACTTTCGATGAAGCGTCGTGATTTTTTAAAGTTCACTGTAGGATGTGCAGGTTTGTTAGTCACTTCTCCTGTTTTGGCGCATCTATCCATCACTGCAGAACGCACCCTGTATCTCCATAACCGTGACAACAATGCTACCGTCAATACCGTTTATTGGACACCCGATAAAGGTTATCTAAGTGAAGCCTCTAAAGAGATAAACTGGGCGTTGCGGGATCATTATAATGATGAAGTAGTTGATTTTGACAATAGCTTGCTCGATCAATTGTATGCTCTGCAGATCAAAATGAATTACTTAAATCATCCTATACGTATTATTAGCGGTTATCGTTCACCGGCCACCAATGCACGACTGAGGCGTAGGAACAAACGGGTCGCAAAAAACAGTTTTCATATGTATGGAAAAGCCGTTGATATTTACATGCCAGGGCGGTCCGTTCGCGCATTATATCGCGCAGCCCGCTCTCTTAAAGCCGGTGGGATAGGGTATTACCCAAAATGCAGTACAATTCATATCGATACTGGTCCTATACGAACCTGGCGCTAATAAGCTTTAAGCCTAACTATTCAAGTGTGTTGAGCGAGAGTGCGGTTCTTAAAATGGAACTTAACAAACCTTTCTGAAGACCAATAAAAAACCACAATGCCTTTTGAAAAGGCATATGCCCCTGTTTATATATATAAATAAACAATAAACAACATTTTCTCGTTAGCATCATTTCCAACAAATCAAACATCGACTCAGTGAAAAGCGCTGTCAACATGCTATGCTCTTCGGGCTTTAGAAGCTGTTTTAAAACCGGCTCATGTCCGCTGACTCGGCGTTACATCACCTTCTCCGCTGCTCATTTACCTTATGTAAACTGCGCTGCTCGAAGGCGTTGCGCCTTGATTCAGCGAACCTATGCGAGTTTTTGAAACAGTTTCTTAGATGGCTAAGAACCTGTTTTCTAATGAGACGTACACGTATAAAAATTTGTGGCATCACCCGCGTCGAGGATGCGTTAGTGGCTGCGCAACTGGGCGTAGATGCCATTGGTTTGGTGTTTTATCCGCAAAGTTCGCGATTTATAGATGTGACCACTGCCGTGCAGATAGTGCAGGTGTTACCGCCATTTGTGACTGTCGTTGGGTTGTTTGTGGATGCTGAAAGAGTTCAAGTTGAGGCCACGTTGCGTCAAGTTAACTTAGGTATGTTGCAATTCCATGGCCATGAAGATCCTGATTATTGTGCCTCTTTTAATATTCCGTTCCTAAAGGCGGTACCCATGGGAATGGCAACAGACCTAGCGGATTACGGGTGGCGTTTTCAGCAGGCTGCGGGGCTTTTGCTGGATAGCCACGGGGGCGACAAAACAGGTGGTTCGGGGCAACGTTTTGATTGGCGGAAAATACCAAAAAATATGCCAAACCCTATTATTTTAGCCGGTGGGTTAGACCCTTATAATGTCGTGGAAGCGATACAACGTGTACAACCCTTTGCTGTGGATGTCAGTAGTGGCGTAGAATCCGCCAAAGGTATTAAAGATTGCCGTCTTATGCAATTGTTTATAGAGAGTGTAAACCGTGGTGACAGCCTTGCATGAAACCGTAACCTCCCTTGAAACCGTCGATTTTCACCAGTTTCCCGATAGTCATGGGCATTTCGGCCGCTATGGCGGGCAGTTTGTTGCCGAGACTTTGATGGAAGCTCTCCGGGAACTGGACGAAACCTACCAACGCTACCGTAACGATGGGGATTTTTTAGCAGAGTTTGAGGGAGATTTGAGGGATTATGTGGGACGGCCTTCGCCCCTCTATCATGCGGCCCGCTGGAGTGAAAAACTGGGCGGTGCGCAAATTTATTTAAAACGCGAGGATCTCAACCACACGGGCGCTCACAAAGTGAATAATACGGTGGGTCAAGCCCTGCTTGCCAAACGCCTGGGTAAAAAACGCGTGATTGCGGAAACCGGCGCCGGTCAGCATGGTGTGGCGACAGCGACGGTGGCGGCCCGTTTAGGTTTAACCTGTGAAATTTACATGGGTCTGGAAGACGTTCACCGGCAATCCCTCAACGTTTATCGGATGCGTCTTTTGGGGGCCTCCGTGGTGCCCGTGGAATCAGGGTCCAAGACCCTCAAAGACGCCCTCAACGAAGCGCTTCGGGATTGGGTGACCAATGTGGATGACACGTTTTATATCATCGGTACGGTGGCCGGTCCCCATCCTTATCCGGCCATGGTGCGAGACTTTCAGGCGGTTATTGGCCGGGAAACCCGCCAACAGATGCTAGCCAAGACAAATCGTTTACCCGACGCTTTAGTGGCTTGTGTCGGTGGTGGCTCCAACGCCATTGGCCTGTTTCATCCTTTCCTCAACGATCCTTCCGTGGCCATGTATGGGGTCGAGGCGGCGGGTTGTGGGGTTCCCACAGGGCGCCATTCCGCCCCCTTGTGTGCCGGACAACCGGGTGTATTGCACGGTAATCGCACCTATCTCTTAGAGGATGACGATGGGCAGATTAGGGAAACCCATTCGGTCTCCGCGGGGCTTGATTATCCAGGTGTGGGACCCGAACATGCTTGGCTTAAGGATATAGGGCGGGTGAACTACGTAAACGCTACCGATGACGAAGCTTTAGCGGCTTTTCACGACCTCACCCGTACCGAAGGTATTATTCCAGCCCTTGAAACCAGTCATGCATTGGCTTACGTTTATAAGCTTGCTCCCACCATGGACCGGCAGCAGAGCATTGTGATCAATCTATCCGGCCGCGGCGATAAGGACATCAACACCATCGCTGCATTGGACGGTATCAAATTGTAATGCCTTATTTCTTATTACTATGAGTCGTATTGCTAACTGTTTTCAGAACTTACGTCGAACCGGCCGCAAAGCTTTAATCCCTTACATCACGGCGGGTGATCCGAGTGCCCATGGCACTGTTGCTATGCTCCATGCGTTGGTGGCAGCCGGTGCTGATGTGATAGAACTGGGGGTGCCTTTTTCAGATCCTATGGCGGATGGCCCGGTTATTCAAAAAGCCTATGAACGGGCCTTAGCAGGGGGTATGTCGCTCCATGGTGTGCTGCATCTGGTGGCGCAGTTTCGCCAGACCAATAGTACCACGCCGCTGGTGCTGATGGGATATTTGAATCCCATCGAGGCCATGGGATACGCTCCCTTTGTGGAGCAAGCCAGTCAGGCAGGGGTAGATGGGGTGCTGACGGTGGATTTGCCGCCAGAAGAAGCTTTTGAGTTGACGACTCTCCTTGAAAAAGCAGCCATCGATCCGATCTTTTTGTTAGCGCCCACCAGCTCGCCGGAGCGTATCCGGCGTGTCGCAGAGATGGCGCGAGGCTATGTCTATTATGTATCCCTCAAGGGTATCACCGGTTCCTCGGCCATCGATGTGAGCCAGGTGGCCCATAAGGTTGCTGGGATTAAAAAATATATCAATCTTCCCGTTGGGGTTGGTTTTGGCATAAAAAACCCCGAAACCGCGCAAGCGGTGTCCCAGGTTGCGGATGCGGTGGTGGTAGGTAGCGCTATCGTCTCGCTAATGGGGGAGTCAATGAGCGACGTTAAAGGGATGCAGAAAAACGTAACTGAACTCGTCTCTGCTATGCGCCATGCCATGGATACCGAGGCGATACAGGTGGATCTAGTTTCCCATGGAAATTCCTAGTTGGTTTGAGAAGCTTAAACCGTCTCGCATTCGCACGGCAACGGCGACCAAACGGCAAATACCCGAAGGTTTATGGAGCAAATGCGATAGCTGCAGTTCGGTATTGTACCGAGCGGAGTTGGAACGTAATTTAAATGTCTGTCCCAACTGTGGTTATCATATGCGCATCAAAGCCCGCAGACGTTTGGAAAGTTTTTTGGATGAGGAGCAGCGCACAGAGATTGCGCCTAAGGTTGTTCCCCTAGATTTTCTTAAATTCAAAGACACTAAAAAGTACAAGGACCGCCTACTGCAGTCGCAAAAAGTCACTGGGGAAAACGATGCGCTTATCGCCCTATGCGGCACTGTCAAAGGGATTCCCTTAGTAACCGTTGCCTTTGAATTTGACTTTATGGGTGGATCCATGGGATCCGTAGTGGGGGAGCGCTTTGTAAGGGCTGCTGAGGTAGCCCTCACAGAGGGTATTCCCTTGGTGTGTTTTGCTGCCAGTGGTGGCGCTAGAATGCAAGAAGCGTTGACGTCTTTGATGCAAATGGCCAAAACCAGCGCTGTGCTAAATCGATTATCGAATGCCGCGATACCTTATATTTCTGTTCTTACGGATCCCACCATGGGCGGCGTTTCGGCGAGTCTTGCCATGTTGGGTGACATCAATATTGCCGAACCCGGCGCATTGATTGGTTTTGCCGGTCCCCGCGTGATTGAGCAAACGGTGCGGGAAAAACTTCCTGAAGGTTTTCAACGCAGCGAATTTCTCTTAGAGCATGGCGTCATCGACATGATTGTCGAGCGCCCGCAAATGCGGGATCGGGTTGCTGCACTCTTGGCGATGCTTACGCAACGCCCGGCACCTTAGAAGATGTTTTAAAATCTGCTCGTGTCTGCTGACTCGGCGTTGCAGCACCTTCTCCGCTGCTCATTTACCTTATGTAAACTGCGCAGCGGAGAAGGTGCTGCGCCTTGATTCAGCGAACCTATGCGGGTTTTTAAAACAACTTCTTAAAGGGGATTATTACTACTATATTAAATCCTTTGGCATAATACAGTTTGTTATGTATGTTTTTAAGTAGTTTGCAAAATAGTCGAATTGACCTGTCATGACTAAAGCGCGTTTCGCTAACTTAGCGCAATGGTTATCTTGGCAAGAAACGCTGCATCCACGCACTATCGATCTGGGTCTGGAGCGATTGCGACTCGTCGTCAAAAGTATGGGTTTGGATAATCTTCCCTGTAAAATCATTACGGTTGGCGGTACTAACGGTAAGGGTTCTACGGTAGCTCTTCTCGAAGCTATATTGCAAGCGGCAGGTTATAAGGTAGGCGCCTACACGTCACCCCATCTCTTACGCTATAACGAGCGTATTCGGGTAAACGGCGAAGCGGTGGATGATAACACCTTATGTCGTAGTTTTGCGCAAATTGATGAGGTTCGCGGCGCCACATCACTGACCTATTTTGAGTTTGGCACTCTGGCAGCTTTGCAGATCTTTCGCCAGTCTAATGTTGCTGTGGCACTGCTAGAGGTTGGTTTAGGGGGACGCTTAGACGCGGTTAATGTGGTGGAACCCGACGTGGCTGTGGTAACCACGGTTGCCATGGATCATATGGAATGGTTAGGACCGGATCGGGAGGCCATCGGTTTTGAAAAAGCCGGTATTTTTCGCGCTAACAGACCAGCCATATGCGCTGACCCCAGGCCACCACTGAGTCTATTAAATCATGCCCTGGATATCGGTGCGTCTCTCTACCAGGTTAATAAAGACTACGGTTTTTATAAAGAAACCCAAACTTGGACATGGTGGCATGACGAACATGGTATGACTGATTTGCCTTTACCCCCTTTATTAGGCGATCATCAATTGGCCAATGCCGCTGCCGCCTTGATGGCCATAACCACCCTCGCCAAGATTCTGCCTGTGGGCAAAGCAGCCATTGACAAAGGATTGAGGTGCGCTCATTTGGCGGCGCGTTTGCAAATCTTTCCTGGACCGGTTGAGTGGATTGTCGATGTTGCCCATAATGTACAAAGCGCCAGCGTATTGGCAGCGGGTTTAAAGCATCGTCCTTGTACAGGCAATACCCGGGCTATTGTGGCGATGCTGGAGGATAAAGACGCGGTCAGTATTAGTCGCGTGTTACGGGGTAGTGTGGATCGATGGTATACAGCGACGTTGCAAGGTCCTCGCGGTCAGTCCGGGGAGCGGCTAGCCGTTGCTTTAAAAAAAGCGGGTATTAAGAACATAATTTCATATTTCCCAAGTGTGGTAGATGCTTGCCGTGCCGCTAAACAGGAAGCGGTGCAGGGAGATCGCATTGTGGTATTCGGTTCATTTTATACCAGTGCCCATGTGTTAGCCTCTGAACTCATCGACGAGAGTGGTTAGCGGTCTATCCCAAAAGTAGTAAGCAATGGGGGACTAGAGCGTGGAAGATCGATTAAAACAACGTTTATTGGGCGCCGTGGTCGTTATCGCTTTAGCGGTGATTTTTATACCGGAATTATTAAAAGATGCAGAGGAGCCGGATAAATCGGTGGCTAATACGGAAATGCCTTCCCGTCCTCCTCAAACCATCATAGAACCGGATGAAGATGAGACGGTTAGCTTACCGTTAGTCACTGGGTCTTCGGCAGGATCCGCTCCTGCGCTAGATAGTCAAGTTGATTTGAGGACTAACCCTGCCGATGAGACAATTTTACCCTCAGAGCTTAGAGCGGCACAGCCTATTCAACCAGCAGATGGGGACAGGGCGGTAGTTGACAATGAGCGTGTTCCCAGCCCTTTAGAGAACTCTGTGACTCTAGAGACGACTAGGCCAGATATGTCCCCAAATACAGCAGCGGTAACTGAATCAGACTCTCCCAATGCGCCAGCTCAGGAGTTTCTCTTCAATAGAGTAGATCCTAATGCTGCGCAGCTCCCACCGGGTGTCACTCGCCCAGAGCCAATCCCAGAAATAAGCCAATCGCCAAGGGCTGAACCGGCGCCCACAGAATCGTCAGCAGCACCTTCTGTGGATTTACCTCAAGTGGATTTGATTGGACGATCGGGGACCGAAAATCCGCCTGCTATGGCCTCAGCCGATACCACCGCCATGACCCAGACAGGCAATTGGGTGGTACAGGCGGGTAGTTTTTCCCAACAAGAAAACGCTAATGATTTGCGTGATAAGCTCATTGGGCAGGGTTTTGACGCCTTTGTGGAATCTTCAGACACAGCAGGCCAAACCCTTTATCGGGTGCGCATTGGCCCGCAGTCTTCCCGGGGTCAGGGGGAAAGTACCTTAGCACGTCTGCGGGCGCTGGGATTTGACGGACAGGTGGTGTCACTGCGTAATTGATTTTATGCCGCTGAGTTACATCATCCTAACGCTTATAATAATCTCGGTTTTACTGGGTTTATGGCGTGGTTTTATCAAGGAAGCCATATCCTTCGGTGCATGGGTAGGTGCATTCATTGTGGCGTTCCTATTTATCGATGATGGCGCGACGTATTTAACTCAGTACATTAATATCGCGTCGGTGCGTATAGTTCTTGCATTCGGTTTTTTATTTATAATTACTTTGATTATCGGTGGATTGGTCAACCTCATCGTCGCTCAGATACGTAAGCAAACCGAATTAAGTGTTACCGATCGCGTACTGGGTCTTGGTTTCGGGTTTTTACGGGGTGTCGCGGTGAGTGCTGTACTCGTATTATCGGCAGGGCTTACACCAATACCCGAAAATACCGACTGGGCTAATTCATCGCTGCTTCTACATTTTCAGGAAGTTGCCTTATGGTTAAGGAGTTTTTTCCCCCTGGAACTTGCCGAGAACTTTAAGTTTCCATAAGTCCTTGTCACTTTTTAAGGTAAGTATTTTTTACCTAAAGCATTCGAGATTTGCTATGTGTGGAATTATTGGCTTAGTAGGATGTGGCCCTGTCAATCAAAGTCTTTTTGATGGCCTTACAGTGTTACAACACCGTGGTCAAGATGCAGCAGGAATAGTGACATGCCAGGAAAAACGTTTATTTTTACGCAAAGACAATGGTTTAGTAAGGGATGTGGTGCGCACTCGTCACATGCGCCGCTTGGTGGGCAATATGGGTATTGGCCATGTCCGCTATCCTACGGCAGGCGCTTCCAATGCGGCAGAAGCACAACCTTTCTATGTAAATTCTCCGTTCGGTATCACCCTAGCTCATAATGGTAATTTAACCAATACTATACAACTCAAAGATGAGTTGTTTCGCGCTGATCTGCGCCATATCAATACCGAATCCGACTCAGAAATTCTTTTAAATGTCTTTGCCCATGAATTGCAGCGTTGCGGCAAACTCTCCATTAGTCACGAAGATATTTTTGCCGCCGTGCAGTCAGTACATCGGCGTGTGCGCGGTGCTTATGCCGCGGTAGCGCTAATCATCGGTTACGGTATCGTAGCGTTTCGCGATCCCTACGGTATTCGTCCCCTCGCCTATGGTCGACGGGAAACGTCCCAGGGCATGGAGTACATGGTGGCTTCGGAAAGTGTAGCCATGGATGCGCTGGGATTTGAACTGGTGCGTGATATAGCCCCTGGTGAAGCGATTTTTATCGATGGATCGGGACGGGTTTTTACCCAGCAATGCGCAGAGCATGCTGATTACTCTCCGTGTATTTTTGAGTTTGTCTATCTCGCTCGTCCTGATTCTATCCTCGATAATGTTTCAGTACACAAAGCCCGTTTACGCATGGGTGATTATCTCGCGGAAAAGATCTTACGGGTGTGGCCCGATCACGATATCGATGTGGTGATTCCCATCCCCGACACCAGTCGCACCTCCGCTTTGCAGTTGGCTTCTACATTAGGCGTTAAGTATCGCGAAGGATTTATTAAAAACCGTTATATAGCCCGCACCTTTATCATGCCTGGACAACAGATGCGGGAAAAGTCGGTACGTCAAAAACTCAACGCTATTGCCTTGGAATTCCGTGGCAAAAACGTGTTGTTGGTGGATGATTCCATTGTGCGCGGCACCACCTCGGCTCAGATAGTGCAAATGGCCCGTGATGCAGGCGCCCGCCGCGTCTATTTCGCCTCCGCTGCGCCACCGGTGCGCTATCCTAATGTCTATGGCATCGATATGCCGGCTGCCCATGAATTGATTGCCCACAACCGCAGCGAGGAAGAAGTGGCTCAAGCCATTGGCGCGGAACGCCTTGTGTTTCAAGATTTAGACGATCTGGAAGCGGCCGTGCGGCGAGGAAATTTGCAGTTAAACCGGTTTGATACGTCCTGTTTTACGGGTGAGTACGTAACCGGCGATATCGATGCGGCTTACTTAAATCGCCTGGAACAAAAACGCAATGACCATGTCAAGACACAACACATCTCAGATGCTAGTAAGGTCGTGGATTTGCATGCGCTTTAAACGAATTAGAAGTATCGTATCTTGTGTCAACTGCCCTTTGAGCGCTATTAAAACCTTATATTTTGACAAATACCAACGAGTCACTTACTCTGCTATTAGCGCCGATTTGAACTCTCAGCTTGCAGGCGCTTGATAAATATCGCTAAAGCGAGGGTAGAAAAACAACACCGATTTTAGCCTTTGTCACATGCCCATGGCCTAGGCTGCGTTGCTTCTACCCGATGCTTTGATTTGACAGACTGGTGCGGTCATGCTGTGCCTGTGCAACGCGAAAGGTGTATGGTTATGATAGACAATAACGACGATTATGAGTTGGGTTTTTCAAGTTTAGCGGTGCGAGCCGGTCAAGTACGCACCCACGAAGGAGAACACGCAGAACCCATCTTTCCCACCTCGAGTTTCATCTTTGCAAGCGCAGCCCAAGCGGCGGCTGTGTTTGCTGAAAAAGAGCCCGGCAACGTCTATTCCCGCTTTACTAATCCCACCGTGCGCATCTTTCAAGAGCGTTTGGCCGCCTTAGAAGGTGGGGAAGCCTGTATTGCCACCTCATCGGGTATGGCAGCCATTTTAGCCACCTGTTTGACCCTGCTAAAGCAAGGGGATCATATTGTTTCCTCCAGTGCTGTGTTTGGCACCACAGTCTCACTGTTTGCTAATTATTTGAGCAAATTTGGTATCACCACAACTTTTGTTCCCTTAACCGATAGCGCCGCTTGGGCGTCTGCTGTACGACCAGAGACCAAATTGCTGTTTTTAGAAACCCCGTCTAATCCCCTCACCGAAGTGGCCGATATCCGGGAGCTTGCAGAACTTGCCCATCGTCACGAATGTCTGCTCGTGGTGGATAATTGTTTTTGCACCCCAGCTTTACAGCAACCTTTAAAATTAGGCGCTGATTTAGTGATTCATTCCGCCACCAAGTATCTCGATGGGCAAGGTCGGTGTATCGGTGGGGCGGTGGTGGGGGATGCCCAGCGAGTGGGTAAAGATATCTTTTATTTTCTGCGGGCCACCGGGCCTACCATGAGCCCCTTTAATGCCTGGGTATTTCTCAAAGGCTTAGAGACCTTAAAACTTAGGATGCACGCCCATAGCGCCAGCGCCCTGCAACTCGCCCAGTGGTTAGAAGCCCACCCTGCGGTCAGCCATGTTTATTACCCCGGCTTGCCGTCCCACCCCCAACATACTCTCGCCAAAGCCCAGCAATCTGATTTCGGTGGGATTGTTTCTTTTGAAGTCCAAGGTGGACAGCAGGCTGCTTGGCAAGTCATCGACGCCACCCGTTTGTTGTCTATCACCGGTAATTTAGGCGATACCAAGTCCACTATTACTCATCCTGCCACCACCACCCATGGGCGCTTAACCGAGCAAGAGAAAAAACAAGCCGGTATTCGTGATAGTTTGATTCGTCTCTCTGTGGGTTTAGAAGACATGGAAAATCTTCAAGAAGATCTGGACCGGGGACTCAAGCAATTGGTGTAGGTTGGGGCTTGAAATGTTGGGGTTCGCAACGCTCACCCCAACCTACTTTTGACTGTTGTTAACTAGCAGCCAATGGCCGGTTAGTCCATTTCTCATGCTGTTGTACGGGCTCGATGTCCCAGCTATCCGTAACTGCAAAGCGTTTGGTCGCTAAGAAACTGGTTTGACCTGCGCTAATGCCGGCATGATCCAGAGCCAGGTAACATTCTTCCAGCAATACACCCTTCATGGGCACTACGTCCGATCTGGAAGGCACCCAGGCGTAGACACGAAAATTGTAGGAATTAGCCGCGATTTCATCAAACATCACAAAAGCGTTTTGACCCTTGAGATTCCATTTATGGTGCGCCACCACGGACTCCAGCACCTGTTTGGTTTTGCGTAGATCAAAATTAAAATCATCAATGGGTATGACCACCTCAATGCGAAATCCCGAAATACGCGTGAAATTGCACACCATCGTATCCAACAATAACTTATTGGGCACATCGTAAAAGTTACCTTCGGGGGTTTCCATACGGGTGCTCAACACGCCTCGTCGGATAACGCGACCCACGGCACCATGAATTTCGATAATTTCGCCAACGCGAAACACATCGCCCCAGGCATTAAATAAACCTGCAATGGCGTTACTACCCGCTGGGGTAATGACAAGTCCGATGATTAGACCGCCGGCGAAGAGAAATTCGGTCAGTGAATCAAGCCCCATCTCAAAGCTTGAAACCCAAAAAATGATGGCGAATAACCATATGGATGTGGGCAATAAAAACGCCATGCGAGCTTTCCACTTAGGACGTACTTTGCCTTCCTTTTCTTGTAGGGGTATACAGACCAACCTGGATAGAAGGGCCGCCACCATTAGCGTCATGACAGCAGTAGCCGCAATTCTTGCATAGGGATAAAGGGTCATTAACCATTCAGTCATTAACAAATCAAACATTATTTATACCTCACGAGTCGTTGTTGATAAAAAAAGTCTAGCTACGGTCGTGGCAAAATAATGATTTGATTTGCTGAGTTTGGAAATACCACTTAAGTGGCTTTCCACTAAGACTTTAGTCGGGGAGAGGCTAGATGATCTCAAAATATCGGCTGATCTCCCAGTCGCTAATATGTTTTTGAAATTCCCGGGTTTCCCACTCTCGGGTGGCCGTGAAATAGTCTACAAAAGCGTCGCCGAACCAATCCCGAGCCATCTGAGAGATTTTCAACATTTGTGTGGCTTCCCAAAGCGCAGTGGGTAAAGTTAAAGCTTGGGAAAAGGTTTGCTCGTGGGCGTTACCCTGCACCGGCGCTTCTGGCGCTATTTTATTTTCCATACCCCAGAGGCCAGAGGCCAGGGCAGCGGCCAACACAATGTAGGGATTGGCGTCGGCGGCCGCTACGCGGAGTTCCACCCGTTGAGAATCAGTATCGCCGGGGATAACCCGCAAAGCGCAGGTACGGTTCTCAATACCCCAACTGGCTACTGTTGGCGCTGGATAACCTGAAAGCAGGCGCGTATAGGCGTTGACAGTGGGCGCCATCATGGCTAATAGTTGGGGCATGAGTTTTTGCTGTCCGCCGATAAAGTGACGTAGATCCTGACTGATATTATGGGGTTGCTTAGCATCGTAGAAAGGCGCGTTGCCATCGCTGTCTTTTAAAGAAAGATGAATATAACCGCTGGAGCCGGGGTGGTCTGCTGACCATTTAGCCATAAAGGTGGCGAGCAGATCGCTGCGTTGGGCGAGGACTTTGCTAAAGGTTTTAAATAAAGCAGCTTTATCTGCTGCTACTTCGGCGTTATCGACACTGATGACTGCTTCCAGCATGCCAGGGCCGCTGGCGTTGTGAAGACTTTCCAGGGGATAATCCATTGCCTCGCAAAGGGCTAGGAGGGCTTGGTGAAACTCACCGGCTACCGTGTTCCTTAATACAGAATAGCCGAGTTGGCCTGGTCTAAGGGGCTGTAAATCTTTATAGTGTTTTACCCGTAAAGAGCGGGCTGTTTCGGCAAATAGATAAAACTCATAGGCAAAACTCGCAAAAGGCGTTAGCTCCATGTCGTGGGCTATATTGAGCACTCGGCGCAAAATAGCCCGGGGACAAATGGCGTCTGCAGGGGGTGCAAACTCGGCTAGAAAAAGCACGCTTTTCTCGAAGGGTAACTCGCGGCAGGTAGTCGGCCGAATGTGCATGGGTATATTTGGATAGCCGGTGTGGCGACCGGTAAAAGTCACATTATCATAGGGTTGATCGTTACTATCCCAGCCTAATAGTAAGCTGCAAAATTCGAAGCCATGGTCCAAAGCCGAGAAGAATTTTTGTCGGGACAAACAGGTGCTCCGTAGGATACCGTCGGTGTCAAAAACGCCTACTGTGACATGAGTGAGATTACGCTGCTCAACAAGTCTACGGGCGTCCGCTGCTGTTTTTACCTGATTGGCTTCCATCGTTGCGTCTCCAAACGCGGCAGTATAGTCCGCATCTTACTCTAGGGTAGGGGTGTAGACCCTGGTTTCTTCAGGCGTCGCTCGCCGCAGTTGAAAGGGAGTACCCTGGTCGTTACCGCATAGCCTAGCATCTTAATACCTTAATACGCGGTACTCTGCCTTGTTTTTGTTGAAATAAAGCATTAAAAACAAAAAGAGTAGAAAGTTTAGTTTGTCCTGTAAACTGCTTTAGGTTCAGGTAAAGTTATAAGTAAGATAGCAGCCTTACTATACGACAACACTGAACTATTTTAATATCATTTAGTACTTGGTTCTGATCGTCATGATCTTAAAAAGATTTTTTAAACCCAAATGGCAACACCCAAATCCTCAGGTTCGTTTGCAAGCTTTGCAAGAGCTGACGGTTGGGGATGCTGTAATTGTGCAGATGGCGCAACAGGATCTCGATCCCCAGGTGCGCTGCGCTGCTCTAAAACGCATCAATACGATAGACGTTTTACAAACTCAGGTTAATCAAGAGACAGACCCTCAAGTTCGTGGGTTTGCAGAGCAACAGCTACGAGACATCCTGACCGGTCAACGTGCTGATTGTCCTCCAGTGGCTGTGCGAGTAGCGGCTATTCAGTCCTTAGATAAAGAATTGACGGAATTTATCGCTGTGCATGGTAAGGAACCTGAGCTACGCTCGGCCATGATAGCGCGTCTCCAGAGCCAATGCTTACTTAGTTCTATAGTGCTCAATGATCCCGCCGTCAATGTTCGACTCGCTGCTTTAGAACGCGTTGTTGATCCCATCCATTTAGAAAAAATCGCCAAACAAAGTCGCCATCGTGACAAACGAGTTTATCGTACAGCCCATGAGCGTCTGGAAGCGCTCCAGACCAAACAAGCGCGTCTCGCTAGCGCAAAACAACTTTGTGACGAGTTAGAGCAACTGACTTGGGATGGCGAATTAGGCAGTAGCGCAGCACGCTTCGCCAAATTAGAAAAAGCCTGGCAAGCGCTGCAGCATCCAGCAGATGTCGAGCTGCAAGCCCGGTATGAAAAAGCCAGAGACCGTTTTCTCAGCCAGCGTCAGGACGCTTTAAATCGTCGCGGGCAACGGTTAGCACTTTGTAAACAGCTAGAGGATTTACTGTCCGCCTGGGATGGGTTAGAACAACTAACCCCAGCTTTGGAATCGGAACTGCAAACAACCCTTACCCATATGCAGCAAGACTGGATGGCCTGCGCAGACCTTCATGACAAAGAAACAAAACGACTAACGACGCGCTTCAATCAATTGCTGCAAAAAGCCCATGATAAGCAACGCATTTTACGCCGCAATAACGAGCGAGCTAGTCAGCTTGGCAAGGTTTTGCAACAGACTGAAGCACTTTTGCAGCAACCCAGCGAAGTTCTGGAAGCTGATATTAGGGCTTTAAAACAGCGTTGGGCAGCCTTAGAGCGCCCTGAAAGAGAAACTCTAGCAGCAGCCCTACAAAGTGATTTCGATGCGCTTCTAGATAAGCTAAAGCATCGGCTGCGACGTCAGGCAACACAAAAAGATCAAGAACTGGTTGATTTGGAGGCCTTATTAGCCGAGCTTGAAAAGACACTTGACAATGGCGAATTACAGCATGCCATAGCCCTTTACGATCGCACACAACACCGTTTGCACCATAATATTGGGCTATCCCGCAAACAGATGAAGGCTTTGGAAGGACGCCTTCATGGCTATCAGCCGAGGCTGGCTGAATTGCGGGGCTGGCGCCGCTGGGGGACCGATCGTGCTCGGGAACAACTTTGCGAAGCCGCAGAGCGGCAGTCTGAGGGATCTGGTGATCCCCTCGACATTGCCCGGCAAATTAAAGAGCTACGTAATACTTGGAAAGGGTTAGATAGCACTGGCGGAAGCGCCCCGCGAAGTTTGTGGAAACGTTTTGATCGAGCCTGTGAACGGGCCTATGAACCGTGTCAAGCCTATTTTGATGCCCAGGCACAGGAGCGACAGGGTAATCTGAAAAAGAAGCAAGCCCTTTGCGAGCGTCTCGAGCAAACGGTAGCAAACACCGATTGGAATCAAGTGGATTGGCGTTGGGCGGATCGTACCTATCGGGAACTGAACAAAGAAGGTTACAAGATTGGACCCATAGATCGAGGTGATCGCAAAGCCATCGAACGCCGTTATTATCGAGCGTTAAAAAGCTTTGATAAGTGTTTAAAAAAGGAACGGGAAAACGAGTTAAGACGCCGCAAAGAACTGATTGAAAAGATTCGCCAATTGGCTAAGGGTGATGATCTACAAGCCGCTGTCAATGGGGCAAAGCGCGCACAAGCGGAGTGGCAACCCACGGTACAGGCGTCGCGACGCGAGGAACAAATCTTGTGGCGGCAGTTTCGTAGCGTTTGTGATGGGATTTTTGCCCATCGGCAATCTGAGCAACAGGCGGCTGAAGCGGAGCGCGAGGAGAATCTCACATCCAAGTTGGCCCTTTGCGAAGAGCTTGAGAAGCTGACCTCTGTGGAAAGCGATGCCATTCAATCCGCCATGCGTCGGGTTCAAGAAGCACAGGAGGCGTGGAGAACCATTGGTCCAGTGAACAAGTCTGTTTATAAAATCCTTGAACAGCGTTTTGAAGCTGCTTGCGTCCAAGTGAAAAAGCGCGAACGGGTGCTACGTCGGAAACAGGCGCACGAGGAGTTAGACACCTTGCGTAGCAAGGCGAGTCTCTGTCAGGGTCTCGAGAAGATTTTGCTGGCGCCAGATTGTTCTGAAGAGAACCCTACAGCTGTGACTGAAACCCAGCAAGCATGGAATAATTTGGCGGTATTACCCGATGAGCTAGAACAACCGGTTCAAGCGCGTTTCGACCGGGTATGCCGGGCCCTTAATGGTGATAAAGAAGCATCCCAAACCTTACAGCAGGCCATGCCGGAAGCCCTTCACCAAAAACAGCACTTGTGCATACAGATGGAAGTGCTCGCTGGCTTAGAATCACCGCCTGAATTTGCACAAGCGCGGATGGAATATCAAGTTGCCCGGCTTTCTGAATCCTTACATAGCCGGGAGACAGGGGCTTCTCCCGCCAAGGTAGGTGAGGAATGCCGAGACATTGAAATAAAATGGTACTTATTGCCGTCGCTATCTCCAGCCCAAAAAGAAGAAGCGTTTGAGAAACGCTTTGAACGGGCACGGGATGCGTTAATCCAACAGCGAGGCTACTAAATGAGCTGGCCGACTGACAGGAAAACAGATCGGGTGAGCACTGCTGTGTCTGGTCAAAGGGTTAGGTATTCGAGGTAATGAGTTCTTCGACATCGGGAGCGACCATACAGATCCCAGGCTATAGTATTGAAGCCCCCATAGGTAGTGGAGCTATGGCTTCAGTGTATCTCGCCATACAAGAGTCTTTAGAGAGGCGAGTAGCTTTAAAAATTATGGCTGCTGCCCTCGGCGCAGATACCAGTTTTTGTAAGCGTTTTCTCAAGGAAGGCAGAATTATTGCGCAACTGAGTCATCCGCATATTATTACCATTTTCGACATCGGTGTTTTCCAAGACCATTACTACATGGCCATGGAATACCTAGGGGGTGGTAGTTTAAAGGAACGTCTTCTGCACAAGTTATCGGTGGAGGAGTGTTTGCTGATCCTCGAGCAGATTGCTAAACCTCTTGGCTATGCCCATAAACATGGTTTTATTCATCGGGATGTTAAACCTGCCAATATCCTCTTTCGAAAAGATGGTTCAGCAGTGCTCTCAGATTTTGGGATTGCCAAAGGTCTTAGTGACAATACCCAGTTGACAGCCATGGGATGGACCTTGGGTACACCTAACTATATGAGTCCGGAACAAGCCCTCGGTCAACCGGTGGATGCCCGTAGCGACCTGTATAGCTTAGGTATCGTGTTCTTCGAAATCTTGACAGGCACGAGACCTTACCAGGCTGAGGATTCCTTTCGCACCGCCATGCTTCACGTTCAGGAACCGATTCCACGATTACCAAAACCCCTTGCTCACTGTCAGGATCTGGTGGATCGGCTTATGGCCAAAAAACCGGATGATCGTTTCTTTAACGCCGAGGAATTGGTTGAAGCCATCGAGCATTTACGCTCACCTAAGGCGCCTACTCTGTCTTCCCGGAGTAAAAAACAAAAGGAAAAGCAACAATCTGCCGCCCCAGCCAGATCATCACAAAGGTTGACGCGCCGCTGGTTATATGGCTTTGGATTGGTAGGCGTTTTAGTAGCGGCTATAGGCGTTACCTGGTATGTTATTTTACCTTTATTAGCGCCTGCCAATACGGGGTTGCCTACGCCATCGTCGACCCAGGCGCCAGCCCCTACAATATCCCCTGTTGCAGAAGATTGTCCAACCCTTGGGCAGGCTGCACAAGAACAAATTACCGGGTTGATGGGAACAGCCCAAGCCCACGAAGAAGCGGGTTTTTTATTTTATGCGGCTGATGTTTATCAACGGATTTTAGAGCTTGATCCCTGCGAAACAAAAGCAAAAAACAAATTGCAACTCATTGCTAATCGTTATGAGGCCATGGCTCAGGATAGCTTAGCGGAAAATGATCACGCCACCAGTCTAGAACTGGTTAAAACTGGATTACAAGTGATGCCTAACCATGCTGGACTCCGTACGCTACAAGAAGATATTCTTGCGCAAAGCCCTGAATAGGTCAACCAAGACCGCCCGCTAGACCCCCTCCTGTCCTTTGGGCTAGGAAGAGGAATGCGCGGGTATATGTTCAATGTGTGCGTACCTGGTCGAAAAATAGTTTCTATTGCGTTTCAATAGTTTCAATTGTATTGAATAGGTTGTGTTTTTTAAAAAGGGTGTCTACATTCATTTAATACAAATAAGTCATTTAAGTTTGCGCGATAAGGTTATTGTTTTGAAAGCCATCATCGCATGTCTTTAAGTTAAGTTGCAGCGGAGAATAATTATAAATCAATAAGTTAAAAAAATAATGTATAAGATTAGCAGCTTATTTTTGAATTAAAAGGAGATTGTCATGCATGCGCATTCTAAAAGATCGGTCAGCGTTAAGCTAAAAGCAAAAACATATCGTGGCGCTGTATCGTCTCGTTTTCGAGCAGACATTTTTCGCTACCATTGGGTTAGATCCTCCCAACTGGCAGGAGTGATGTTGGGTTGCTGTTTAACACCTTTCATCAGTTGGGCACAGTCACTTCCCCTAGGCCAGGTTCCGGGAGCTACCGAGTTACAATCTAATACAGGCACATCGGTGCAAAGAACCTGCGGTGGTTTGAGTGCTTTAGAACAGCGGACTGCTCTCCAGCAAGACCTTTTCGAACGTTGTAGAGAATTGGTGCAAACAGCTCCAGGCACCCCAGATGACTTTAATCTTGGATTACAGCCCGCAGAGCTTAACGCAGCCCTGCAACAAGTCGCTACAGAAGAAGCTGCGGCCGCGGCCGCTTTAGCCACCGAAATCTCTTCAGCCAATGCCACCACCGTGATTGCTCGGCTAGCCGCCGTGCGACGTGGTGTGACGGGTTTTGGATTAAGCGGATTGAATCTTTACAAGGCTGATGGGCAACGCTGGGCAGATGCTGATTTTAACCCCTATGAAGGTATAGGTCAGGGCGGTGGAGGAGCCGGTGACGATAACTTGCTAGGGGGCAAGTTCGGTATTTTTGTCAATGGCAACATCGGTACGGGGGAAAAGGAAGACACTGAGCGCGAGAACGGGTTCGATTTTGATATTTGGGCAATTACAGTCGGTGCGGATTATCGCTTGACGGATAATCTTGTGCTGGGGGGTGCCTTTACCTTTAACGACTTAGATACAGATTTTAACACCACTGCTACTGTTTCCGGCGGAGATGTGGAAGCCGATGGTTGGAACCTGAGTTTTTACGGAACCCATTATGGGGACAATTATTATGTGGATGGCTTGGTAGGCTTTGGTCAAAGCGATTATGACCTTAACCGACGTATTTTCTATCAACCGGGTGGAGGGGCTGTTAATCCCGTTCCAGGTCCTCGGGATCGCACGGCCAAGTCGGATACCGACAGTGATGAGTTTGCGGTCAGTGTTGGGGGTGGTTATTCTTTGAGCAGCGGGGCCTTTACCTACGGTCCGTTTGCCCGTTTAGAATATATCACCGTCGCTATCGATGGCTATAAAGAAACCGGGGCACAGGGCTTAAACCTTAGGGTAGAAGACCAGGATATCGATTCTTTTCAGAGCGTGCTCGGCGGCGAAGTGTCTTATACGGTAAGCACGGGCTTCGGCGTTTTAGTACCCCAGGCGCGACTCGGTTGGGTGCATGAATTCGCCGATGACGACCGCCGTATTAAAGCTACCTATATCAACGACCCAAACCAAGTGCAATTGGTGGCGGAAACGGATGCGCCAGATCGGGATTACGGCACCCTACTGCTAGGGCTAGCTGGAGTCTTCCAGGGTGGGGCCCAGGCATTTGTCGCCTATGAAACAGTGCTCGGTTTACGGGATATTGAGGAGCATCTGTTTACCATCGGTGGGCGTATTGATTTTTGATGAAAAGAGTCGCTGAAGAAAACTATAGTTTCTTGCCTAGTCGCTCAAGAATAGAGGGCCATAATCGGCGCCAACAGCACTGGTGGTCAAACTTTTCTATCACCACCCACTGAGCACTGTGCTGTTGGGATATGACGGACTGTACGATAGCAGGGGGTACATTGCGATCACGACCCCCAGCAAAGTGCCATTGCACTATACCAGGTGATAAGGGAGGGCGGGTTGCTGGATTAAAAGAGCCATATAAAGGACTGTAACCATGCCAAGCAGTCCAAGCTTGGGAATTTAAGTTCCCAGCAATGGTCACCACGGCGCTGACCTCCTCAAAGCGCTCTGCAAGCAGCATGGCGAGGGCGCCCCCACCGCTATAACCGATCAACACCATGTCGGTGTATGGGGTAATTGCTAATATTTTAGACAAGACAGTCGCCATGCTGTCGAGAACCTCAGGTCCATAGCGGTGGCTAGTCCATAACAAGGGGTTGCAAGGAGGTTCTTGGGACTGGCCGTGGTAACAGGGGCGTCCTAAATACAAGCTTGCAGCCTTCTCTTGGGCCATAAGAGCAAGGGCTAAGGGGTTTCGAGGTGTGGGATCAGGGGCGATCCGATAGCGATTTAACCAAGGTGTGCCATCGCCTTCTAGATAGACGTGTAATTTCTCGCCTTGGATACCATTGCGATATATAACGTGTTTAAAAACAGTGCCTTGCCAGAGTTCACGTTTGAAACCAAATTGTTTCGCCTGTTCCTCTAGACGTTCTACGGGGGTTGTGCAGGACAACAGTAAAAGAGTGCTGATGACCAACAGCGCATAGGAGTATCGATGGTGTTTTTGCAGTTTTAAAAGAGTTCGGTTTTGCTTAGGGATATTCAATGATTGAGTTATCAGGGAACTGTTTTTTAGATAGTGAATATTAATGAACTAATAGTTGACTATGTCTATATTAATAATAGAAACATAAAGGTTTTTTCGATCATGTGTACCTATAAAATTTGCTGGAAAACTATCCTGTCGTTTTTAATAGCGGTAGGTTTGCTCAATGCCTGTGCAGCACCTGCTTCTAATCAAGCAGACCAGGCTGCCAGCGCTGCTGCATTGGCTTTTAGAGGAGATCCCGATAGATTGTTGATCGTGGATTGTTTGCTGCCGGGTCAGATTCGCAAACTGGGATCCCAGTTAACTTATTTATCCCCGCGTCGACCTATAAAAACTGCCGCCAGTGACTGCGAGATTCGCGGTGGAGAGTATGTATCTTACGATCGTGCCGACTACAAAACAGCCCTGCGGGTATGGTTACCCCAAGCGCAAGGTGGCGATCCCGTAGCCCAAACTTATGTGGGAGAAATTTATGAAAGAGGGCTTGGGGTGCCACCGGACTACGCTACAGCTGCTCAATGGTATCGCAGGGCAGCCGAGCAAGATTATTCCCGTGCGCAGATTAACTTAGGTGCGCTTTATGAACAAGGTTTAGGGGTTGCTAAAGACGCCACCACAGCCCTCAACTGGTACCGCAAAGCCTCTGGCCTTGGTGATGATCAATTAGCCTTTACCTCGACCTTTTCAGCCGAGCGTGATGAACTTCAGCAAGAGGTGACGCTGCGGGAGCAGGAAGCTGATTTACTCAGGGAGCGGCTGACGCAGACGGAACAACAATTACAGACCCGTCGCAACAGCGTTGCCACCATGCAGCTAGAATTGGATGAAACCCGCCGTCAGCTGCAGCAACAACAGGTTGCCTCCCGTGCTGCAGAGCCAGTAGCGGTAGCTGCTGCCGCGCCAGCGGGACAACTGGAAACCCGGCTCGATGAACAGGAGACGCTCATCAATCTGCAAAACCAAGAGCTCGCTTATCTGCAGCAAGAGGCCGAACGCCAACAAGCTCAATTACGTGCAGAACTGCAAGCCGCCGAGCGCCGTGCCCAGGGTTTGGAGAGTGACCTTGCCTTTGAGGAACAACAGCGTCAGTCTCTTCAACAGCAAGTGGATTATTTGCAAACCCAGTTGGTGAAGTATCAAGATAGCTTAAATGTTCGCAAGCGTTTATTACAGGCTCAGCAGCAGCAGCTTCGGGAAGCTGAGCAGGCGCTGGAACGACAACAACAGGATCGTTCCTCAAGGAACGAGGCTGAGATGGAGCGGTTGCGGCAAGAACTCATGAGCAAAAATCAACAACTGGATACAACTCAAAAACAAATTGCCCGCTTAGAAACCCAGGTGCAGACCCGTCAAAAAGAGCTTTCTAAATTAAGGGCGTTGCGTGTCCAGCAGGCAAGTGTTGACATGAGCACTCAGCCTGCCTTGGTGAAAAGATCTGGTGGCGCCCAAGCCACGTCCGCATCTGTCAATGCCCCTTTACCTAAAAAAGATTTGAATTTTGGCAGCTATCATGCGCTCATTATTGGCAACAATGAATACACGGATTTTCCTGATTTAGACACGGCCATTAGCGATGCCCAGGCCATGGCGAGATTACTCGAAGACAGGTATGGTTTTCAAACCCGTGTCCTAACCAATGCTACCCGTTATGAAACGCTTTCGGCGCTTAATGAGTTTCGAGGAAAACTCACCGAAAAGGAGAATTTTTTACTCTATTATGCAGGTCATGGCGAATTAGATAAAGCCAATGCCCGTGGCCATTGGTTACCTGTCGATGCGGAATCCACCAGCACAGCCAATTGGATCTCTAATATTCAAGTGACTGATATTTTAAATACCATGAGTGCCAAACATATCATGGTGATCGCTGATTCCTGTTATTCAGGTACTCTAGTCCGTTCCGTCACCACCTCCATCGAAGGTGGACGCTCCGATGAAAAACGTGTGTCTTGGCTGAAAGTGATGATCAATACCCCTTCTCGTACCGTATTGACCTCAGGGGGTTTGAGCCCGGTTCTGGATAGTGGTGGAGGAGGTGAGCACTCGATTTTCGCCAATGTGCTGTTAGAGGTGTTAAACAATAACCAAGATATTCTCGAAGGGCCTCTGTTGTACCGTCATGTGTCTACCCGGGTACAAACCTCTGCCGCGGAATTAGGTCAAGAACAGGAACCCCTTTATGCACCCATCAAGTATGCAGGCGATTTAGGTGCGCCGTTCTTTTTCGTGCCGGTGAATTGATGGGACAAAGATTGGCTGCTGCGGCTTATTTCATAGCTGCAGCAGTAGGGCATATTAGATATTGAATAAATTTTGCAGACAATGGTGCAGAATTCGATGGGTTATCGTTGTCTTATTTTTTTAAACAGCATTTTTCTTTATCTCTATTCTGTTAAGTTGTAACCACTCTATTACTCTCTTATGCCCGACCAGAATGTAACCCTTTTGGATGACCTGGTTAGATTTGTTTCCCACCACAAACGTTTATTTATATTGACTGGGGCTGGTTGCAGCACCCAATCAGGTATTCCCGATTATCGAGACGGCGATGGTCAATGGAAGCGCAAACAGCCTGTGCAATATCAGGAGTTTGTGCGCAGCAAAAAGGCACGCCAGCGCTATTGGGCGCGCAGTATGCTGGGCTGGCCCCTTATGGCCCAGGCACAACCCAATCCTACTCACCACGCTTTAGCGCAGATGGAATCCGCTGGGCTGGTTTACCAGCTAGTGACCCAAAATGTCGATGGCTTGCACCAGAAAGCAGGTAGTCAGCGGGTGATTGATTTGCACGGTCGCCTGGACAGCGTGGAATGTTTGAACTGTCATACAAGACTGTCACGGGACCTATTTCAACAGGCGTTGCATGCGTGTAACCCGGATTTACCAGCGTTGACAGTGGACAAGGCGCCAGACGGTGATGCGGATCTAGAGGATATTGATTTCCAGCAGTTTCAAATACCCGCCTGTACAATCTGTGGTGGTGTCTTAAAACCTTGTGTGGTTTTTTTTGGAGAATCCGTTCCCCGCTGTCGGGTGGACCGCGCTTATGCCCATCTGGAAGAGGCTGATGCCTTACTGATTATCGGTTCTTCATTGATGGTGTTTTCGGGCTATCGTTTTTGTCGAACCGCGAGACAACAAAACAAACCCATCGCTGCCATAAATCTCGGCCGCACCCGAGCCGATAACGAGCTGACCTTGAAGATGGCGGGGCGTTGCGAAGAGTTGTTGCCTGGTTTAATGGCGCGCCTCAATGCTTAAGTTGGTTTTTTAGTGCGGCGTCTTAAAAAACGGCTAACTTCAAGGGCGAAGCAGTCGGCGCGCCAGGTATTAGTGGCGGTAATATGGGTGGCATAGGGTAATACCCAAAGACTGGCGTCAGGGATATGTCTAAACATCTCTAAAGCTTGATCTAGAGGCACCACGGGATCCCGATCACCGACGATGATGAGGGTCGGTTGGGTAATACTGCCCAATACCTCTAAATCGTGGGCATGATCCGAAATGGCTGGGTCCATAGCCTCGGCAACTCGATTAATGACCAAAGTCCAGGCTTCTGGTCCTCCTTGAGGTTTATGGATATTACTCAGCCAACCCTGCAAGCCTAGCTCACGCCAGTAATCAGGATCGGCCATGCTTTGGGTGCCCCTAAAGCTGGTTTTTTCCTTGCGGTAGCCTACTCGAAACAATACCAGCTTATGAACTCGGGTGGCAAAATGTAGCGTCGTCCAAAGGGCAACCGCACCACCCATGGACGAACCTACCAAATGAGCTTTATCAATGCCAAGCTTATCCATAAGGGCAATCACTTGGCGGCCAACATCACCGATGGTGAGTTGTTCTCCTAACATGGGGGTTTGGCCGTGACCCAGCTGATCCGGGATGATTACGCGAAAATGGCGAGCGAGAAATTTTAATTGGGGTGTCCATTCTTGACCTGTCATCCCGCCACTATGGAGCAGAATGAGGGTTTCTCCCCGACCTGCCTCGGTGTAATGTAATAAACTCATAGATAAAATAAATAACTCTGTTATCAGCGTTGCCAACTGCCATTATAGTCTTTTCATCCCATGTCAGACCGGTAGCCTGCCAATCATTATGAGTTTTTCTTAAGGAGTTATCCGTCATGACAATGACTTCCAAACATTTTCTTGGCCTCGGTCCTCACGGTTTTCATCGGGTGCACTATACTGAATGGGGAGACCCTAGTAATCCAAGGGTATTGATCTGCGTCCACGGGCTAACCCGTAATGCGCGGGATTTTGATTTTTTGGCAACAGCCGTTGAAAAGAATTATCGGGTGATTTGTCCAGATATCGTTGGTCGTGGTCAAAGTGAGTGGTTAACCCATAAGCCAGATTACAATTACCCGCAGTACCTGAATGATATGACAGCTCTATTGGCGCGCACCGGTGCAGAAGCGGTGGATTGGGTAGGGACTTCCATGGGCGGTTTGATTGGTATGCTCTTAGCCGCTCAGCCGGGTTCTCCCATTCGCAAATTGGTGATGAATGATGTGGGTCCCTTGGTGCCTAAAACCGGATTGGCGCGGATTGCCGAGTATGTCGGCAAACCCGTGAAATTTAATAGCATCGCCGAGATGGAGCGCTATTTAAGGATGATTGCCGCCCCGTTTGGTCCTCTGACTGATGATCAATGGCGGCATCTCACAATCCACAGTGCCCGGCGCTTGGAAAATGGCGATTATATATTTGCTTACGATCCAGGCATTGCTGAGCCCATGAAGACTATTCTAGAGGATGTTAATTTGTGGCCGGTTTGGGATGCTGTGCGCTGTTCAGTTTTAGTGCTTCGGGGCGCCAACTCTGATGTGCTTAACCGTACCGATGCGGAGATGATGACCCAGCGGGGTCCAAAAACCAAATTAGTAGAGTTTACGGGTATTGGCCATGCACCAGCACTGATGTCGGATGACCAGATCCAAACTGTAAAAGATTGGTTAGATAGCCATTAAATCGTTACCCTATAAATAGGCTGCAAGGAGGAATGTATACAACCTGTGAAACTTGCGTATAGATTATTACGTATATAAATACTGACTAACAGGATTTTTTGTTTGCTAGTTTGGTCATAATAAATTAAGTCTTAGCCACAACCACCCGAGGCTCTTAGTTATGAGAAGACTCTATTTTTTAATTCCTGATGTGGAAAGCGCCAAAACCATTGTCAATGAATTACTGCTAGAAAGGATTGAAGAACGCAATATTCATGTGGTGGCGAAAGACCATCATGCGTTAGAGAAAGCTCATATCCCCGAGGCAGGTCTTTTCGAGGAAAGTGACTTTGTGCCTGCCTTGGAGCGAGGTCTCGCCGTAGGTGGAGGAACCGGCTTAGTGGCGGGTATCGCCGCAGTCACGTTTCCCCCCGCGGGTCTGGTGTTGGGGGGAGGTGCCATCCTAGCCACAAGTCTACTGGGCGCTGGTTTGGGGGCATGGGTGGCTAGTATGATCGGTGTGTCGGTACCTAATAGTCATTTGGAAAAATTTCATGATGCTGTTGAGCAAGGGCAGCTTCTCATGTTAATAGATGTTCCCAAAGATCGCGTCGATCATATTACCAATTTGGTCAAGAACCATCACCCGGAGGCTAAGGTACAGGGAACAGAGCCCACCATTCCAGCTTTTCCATAGGTCAGCGGTTTATCTGGTAGGGCAGTCTGCCTTGTCGCCACCGGTATCGCCACTCAGATAACCATTGCCAAATATAGCCATCCGGGCGTTCCTCGCCCGTCTCTATATAAGTCAATACATTGGGATTAGCGAGGATCCAGGTTATGCGTCCCACATGACTGTATTGTATACAGATCAAGAGTTGGTCTTCGGGATATAAACGCTCTTCCACATCGGGTAGTAGAATCTCCTCCTCGCCACGCACGATAAGTAGGGGAAATGCAGGCAAAGAACAGGTACGATCTTGCGGATTCATCAATATATGCCAGAGTTTGAGTTTGCGACCTTGACATAAGGCCGCATGAACAGCCGGCGCTTGCTCTGCATTGAGTCCGATGGAGCAGGTTTGCGGTGTCATATCGCCGCAGGTGGCGCGAATTTTCTGCAACAAGGTCATCGCCCATTCATCATTGTGGTGGCGAGCTAACCGTAAAAATTGACCTAACAGGGGTTCTGTAAGAAAGGAGAGAATGCGCCAAACGATAATGCGATTGCTCTGCATCACCAAATCCAGGTGAGCAGCTTCAAAAAGCGCATCATTGCTACTACGATTTTGCCGGGCGACAAGATAGAGTTGAGGGTTTAGTTCCCGCGCCGTCATGATGATAGATAGATTATCAGCGTCCTGCTCGGTCCCGGCGATGATACCCACGGCTTTTTCCACCCCTGCCTCGCGCAATGTCACAGCTTCAGTGCCGTAACCAATGACAGCCCCCTCTGGGGCAAGTTCGGAACGTGGTTCAACAATAACCGTAGGAATACCTTCAAATTGCATATAACGATTGACGGCTCGACCGAAGCGTCCGTAACCACAGACTACCCAGGTGCCCCGCGGCGGTGTCACTGGTGGATGTAATGGTTGGTTGGGCAGGCGAATTAACCAGTCGTAAAGTAGATGAACGCTGGGAATACGTAGGGTCATGGCCAGATGATCGGCAAAAGTATCAAAGGGATTGATAATATGATCGGTATTAAAAGAAGCTAAATTCGCTGCGGTGCGTCGGATTTCAGCCCGGGAAATAACCTTGAGGCTAGGATTGAGAAGTTTGCTGGTAACAGCAATTTTGACATTGACTTCGTCCGAGTCCGTCAGCGCCACAACGCCAACGCACTTAGGATGGCATAGTCCCGCTTCCAACAGATGCCGTGCGTCACCTACATCGGCACACAACCCAGGCACATCAAAACTCAAATCTTCCAACGCCAAAGCGTTTATACTGTTACTATTTTCATCGATAACAACACTTTGGATCTGGCGTCGATTGAGCGCCCTAACTAAAAGCTTGCCAGTTTCCCCATAGCCGCATATTAAGTAAAACGGTTCATCAAGACGTCGCACACTGCGGGTAAAACGTTGCTCTATAAGAGCGCGTTTGAAAGCCGCATCTTGGATGAGGGTTAAGATGTTGCCGATGGCGTAGAGCCAAGCAATAACCGTGAGGTATAGGGCTAGGGTAGTCCACATACGCTGAGCCACGGTAAATTCGTAGGGTACTTCGCCGAAGCCGATGGTGGATCCCATAAAGCTGACAAAATAAAAGGCGTGGAAGAAATCGAATTGCCAGGGATTGCCTTGGTCATCTTGACCGGGTATCAGCATCAAACCGGTGATAGAAATCGTATAAGCGCTGATAAGAACGATTAACGGGGCGCGCATACGCCGTAAAAATAGAAAGAAGACGATATGCATCTCTGTCTAGGCCCAATTAGTTTAGCGGCGTAAGGTGACTGTTTCGATCATCAATAGGGTCACAGAGGCGATGTTGGCCACCAGCGCCCCACCGGCAAGGGATACGACACTGGCCACCACCCCCGGATTATTGCCTGTTTCATAAATATTTAGCGCGATGCCCCAGACGATAGCCGCTACCATAAGTTGCACATCCGCCACGATACTGGTGGCCAGTAGAACTGCGCCAATGTGGGTACGGTCTCCCAGTTTAAGTACCGTCGCAATTAGGCTCACAACCAGTGCCGCAAACAGTTCCCAGGGATGGTGATGGGCGGCATTGTCAATATCCCCCATGACAAAACCAAAGTTGAGGGTAAGGGCAAGTAGGATAAAAGCACCGAATAAAACCTTTTCCACATTCATACGCGTTTCCTACTTTTGCCTAATAAGCGGTCAACCAACAGTTTCATACTAAAACGTGTTTATTTATCAAGTGTTTGACCTTGAATGGTTACCACCAAACGGCGGCTGCCAGCATAATTACGGTGCTCACAAAGGTATACCCCTTGCCATGTTCCCACATTCAGCCGTCCATCGGTAATGGGAACAGACAGGCTCGCCCCGAGAATACTCGCTTTCAAATGCGCGGGTAAGTCATCTGGACCTTCGTCCAGATGTAAATAATAGGGTTCATTCTCGGGGACTGTATGGTTAAAGTAGTTTTCAAAATCCTGGCGTACCGTGGGATCAGCATTTTCATTAATAGTCAACGACGCCGAGGTATGCTTGATAAAGAGGTGCAGTATACCGATGCTAATGTTTGTTAACTCGGGTAGCTCTCGGAGTATCTCGTCGGTGATAAGGTGGAAGCCCCTAGCGCGAGCCTTTATACGAATTTCTTTCTGAAACCACATGACTGCTGAGTGGATAGTGAGAGTGGCTGAAAAAGTATGGTAAAGGTAAGAACCTGTTTTAAATCTGCTCATGTCCGTGACTTAAGCGTTACAGACCCTTCTGCGCTGCTCATTTACTGCCTGTAAACTGCGCCGCTCGAAGGGGCTGCGCCTTGATTCGGCGAACGTCGCAGGGTTTTAAAACAGGTTCTAATGTTGCTTTAGTATATCGAATTTATGGGCAAGGGTTTGGTTGCCGATGATGAATGTTCTCCATGGTTTCCAATACCTCGTCGGATAACGTCACGTCGATACTGGATATATCTTGAGCCAGCTGTTCTTGGCTAGTTGCGCCAATAATATTGGCTGTCAAAAAAGACCGGCTGTTTACATAGGCTAGGGCCATTTGCGCCGGTTCTAAACCATGTTCTTTTGCCAGTTGCACATAAGCCTTAACCGGTTGTACGGATTCGGGGGTCAGATAGCGGGTAAAACGATCAAATTGGGTCAGGCGGGCTTTGGGCGGTCGCGCACCGCCCAGATATTTGCCGGTTAAAACGCCAAACGCCAACGGTGAATAGGCCATCAAACCCACTTTTTCCCGGTGGGCGATTTCAGCCAGACCGATTTCAAAGGTGCGATTTAATAAATTATAGGGGTTTTGAATGGTAACAACCCGCGGCAATTGATACTTGTCAGCCAAGTGCAGATATTGCATTAACCCCCACGGTGTTTCGTTAGAAACGCCGATATAACGAATCTTACCAGCACGGACCTGTTCCGCAAGTACCTCTAACGTGGTTTGAATGGGGATGGAAGGGGCTTCGTTGGGTACATAGCCAAGGCTGCCAAAGAAGTTGGTTTCGCGATCTGGCCAATGGACTTGGTAAAGATCGATGTAATCGGTCTGCAGACGTTTTAAACTGGCTTCTAAAGCTTGCACAATATTTCGGCGGTCGAGGCATACGGTTCCGTCCCGTAGATAAGAAAGATTTTGTGATCTTCCGGTAACTTTACTAGCCAAGACTACCTTGTCTCGATTACCACCCTGTTTGAGCCAATTACCGATGTATTCTTCAGTAAGACCTTGGGTTTCAAGACGGGGCGGCACAGGATACATTTCCGCGGCGTCGATAAAGTTGACACCTTTCTCTAAGGCATAATCTAATTGAGTATGAGCTTCGGCCTCGCTATTTTGCTCGCCCCAGGTCATGGTGCCTAGGCAAATACGGCTCACGTCTAATTCGGTGTGGGCAATCTGGCAATACTGCATAATAAAACGTTCTCCTAATCTTTATAAAGGGTCGCAACAAAACAGCGCTAACTGAACAGAGCTAGCACACCCGTGTAACCATACAAGCGATTGTGGTAGATTTCACCGTTGGCGAAAAAACCGACGATGGGTATATCTCCAAGTTCGGCACGGATTAAGCGCAATTCTTGCGAATCATCACCAAACATATAGCGACCCCGGCCCAGACAAGAGTAATACACGCCTCCTTTTGCAGTGGCAGGCAAATGACGACGAACATCCCGCACCATACGCCGCAAATCATCCCTAGCACTGTTGCCATCGCGCCTACAAAATAAGATTTCCTGGCCAGGTTGGATGCGATCACCGATGGCAACACGCCGACTATGTAAATCCAGTCCAAGCAAATTTCGCACTAAGTAATCGTCTTCACCACTAATAGGGAGTCCGGCAAAAATATATCCAGCAATACGTTTCGGATCACGGGCTAGAATTTCGCCAATGTCTTCATAAAGTACATCTAAGGCTGGACGATCATCAATACGGTGTATGACATGCAGATTACCCTCGGTGATTTTGCGACGTGGCCCCAAGGGTGAGCAGCCCTGGGTAAGATTAGCAATAATACGGACTTTTGGACCGAATAAAACCCCTGAAACACCCCCTTCGGTGAGGCCGTCCGCCACTTGGTTATAGCTTTCTTGGGTTGACGAGGTGAGACCGCCTATAAAACGCGCACCGGGAATTTTTTGGGCAAGGTGAGTTAGTAAACTGGTTACGGCAGGATTGCGAGGATCTCCATGAAGAAGTCCCCAGTGATGGCGATGATTTAGATACCAGGGACGACATTCTGTCATAAAGCGATTAAAATCAGTGCCATCAATACCAGGCACAATACGAAAACCATCCGCTGGAAATTCGCCCAGCATCACCGCCAAGGCTGGTGTGTCATAGTACTCTTGTCCAGTGCAATTTATGCCGATACCCACCCCTCCTACCCAATGGGGAATGGCGGTAGCTTTCTTTAAGGTGGTTAAAAGCGCCTCTAAATGGGGCGCTAAGGCTACAGTAACGTAAACAAATCCTAAATTTGCTGTCCCTGGGAACCCCTTGAGTTGATGACAACAATCAGCGCACAAGCTACGCCAGTTAGAGCCACTGCTGTGGGCTAGGAAAAAACGCTGCATAGACGTGCTCGTCTCTCTCTTTAGGGAATAGTCTCAAGTCAAAGTCAGTAAGTAACATCATTGGAACATGTTCGCAGAAACCTCGGCAAGCCTATGGTACCGCTAACGGCGTTTGAAAAGTAAATCCCAAACATTATGGCCTAAGCGTTGGCCACGGGTCTCAAATTTAGTCTGTGGTCTATCAGGCGGGCGTGGTGCAAATTGCCCGGCGCCCGCCAGGTTAACAAAATGGCCATCGGCTTCAACGGTGGTCAACATCTGTTGGGCATAATCTTCACAGTCGGTAGCTAAATTTAGACAAGCGCCAGGTTTAAGTTTTTTAGTAAGCAGCTTGATAAAGTTAGGTTGAATAAGACGCCTTTTGCGATGACGTTTTTTTGGCCAAGGATCAGGAAAAAAAATGTGCATCCGATCTATGCAGTTATCGACAAGCTGGTGTTCTAATACCTCTACGGCATCTGCGCATATGACTCGCAGGTTGGTAAGCTGAAGGGTTTGTGCGCCTATTAGCAACTGTCCTATGCCAGGCTGATGCACTTCAATACCCAAGTAGTTGTATTGAGGGTTCTCGTTAGCCATAGTGATTAATGAGGCGCCATTGCCAAAACCGATTTCTAATACAATGTTTGCACTGCGTTCAAACAAAGCGTTTGGGTCAAGGGGGTTTACATTGGGATTAACACAAAATATATCCCAAAGTCTCTTTAAAGCACGCTGCTGACCATAGGTGATACGACTGTTGCGGATTACAAAGCTGCGTATGCGATGTTCAGTCAAAGATATTCCTTTTTGTTGCCAAAAGAACAAGAATGACTCTTCTTGAGTAAAGCAGGTGATGGGGGCAAAAGCATTATGCGGATTATAAACAAATCATCAAGCCCATGTTGTTGATGAAAATTGAATCAGTAACTCCATGAAAACCTCCAACAGTCAAATCAAGCCAGTGTTTATGTCTTTGTAATATCGAATTGAGTAACAGACCGAAAGGCTGGTTTTTTTCTTGTGACGCCGATAATATCCAAGCTGTCTGTAAAAAACTAAGCAAGTAGAATACAATTATTTTTTAAAGTATTTCGTAAGCAAAAATTAAAATAAATACATAAAGTTAGTTTCAAATGTTAATTTAGACTTTGTTATTGAGAACCTGTTTGGGTTTTGAAAAGGCGGTTGCGGATATACCCAGTTAATGGAAATAAACCTAAGCAAAGGCAGAAAACGCTTGCTGCACTTAAGTTGATTAATAAAGAACCTTTTGACAATCAAGATATTGACATTATGAGTTTTACATATAGATTAAAACAAAAAGATGTCATAAACTTAAAAAAGTTTTTTTTAAAGACTGATATAGATAAATTTTTAGACTGTTCGTATAATCCTTTATCCTAAGATCGATTAAGAGCTTTGTAATATGCGAGCAGTGAAGTTTGAAAAGATAAATAAGCTATAAAGCTTATTGTATGGTTTTTTTGAATGAAGCCATTTGACATAAGTATTTTAAACTTTAAGGAAGTAAATAAGCGGCTATGAGTGAAGTTATTGAACAAATTGATCTCAGTTCCTATTCCATAGATGAACTAAAAGAACTTGTTGATAAAGCAAAACAAGAAGTTGCTATAAAAGAGCAAAACCGCGTTCAACAAGTACGCAGACAAATAGAACAATTGGCCGATGACATGGGTATGACGGTTGAAGAGCTTATGCGTTACGATGGGCGGAAAAAACCTAAAGCCGGGGCCAAACCGGCTGGAAAAATAAAATTTCAAAATCCCGCCAATCCGAAGCAAACTTGGACAGGGCGTGGTAAGCGTCCACGTTGGTTACAAGATGCCTTAGATGAAGGTGCTAACCTAGAAGAGTTTGCGCTTTCTAAATAACATTGAAAAGTCATAGCGCTTTTCCCCATTTGATAACATTTAAAAACGAGAGGATGTCATACTCACTCGTTGTAAACTAATGGGGCAATGCAGTTGATGGTCTACCGATTAATTATTTACAAATTTGTTATTCATTGTTCAGGTGACAAGGAAAGGTGGATACCATTAAACTTGGCAAAATTAAATGATTGCGGGTGTAGTTCAATGGTAGAACCTCAGCTTCCCAAGCTGATGGTGGGGGTTCGATTCCCCTCACCCGCTCCATAAGAAGCTGTCTTAAAAACTCGCGACGTTCGCTGAATCAAGGCGCAGTACCTTCGAGCAGCGCAGTTTACAAGTGGTAAATGAGCAGCGGAGAAGGTGCTGTAACGCCGAGTCAGCGGATATGAGCAGGTTTTAAAACAGGTTCTAAGAGAGCTATATGATACGAGTTGCAGTAACCGGTAGTGCCGGTCGTATGGGCAGAAATATCATTGCAGCATGTCAGCAAAGCGACGCTGTGCAATGTGCCGCGGCCCTAGAAAATCCTGGAAAAACGAGTCTTCTAGGCGCTGATGCGGGTGAGCTAGCCGGTATCGGTAAACTTAACGTGTCTGTCAGCGCTAATCTCGCCGACGTAAGTGATCAATTTGATGCGGTGATTGATTTTACTCATCCCACTGCAAGCTTAGATTATTTGGCCATCTGTCAAGCGACCAACAAACCGATGGTCATAGGAACCACTGGTTTTTCACTATCCCAAAAAGCCTCTATCGAACAGACGGCAAAGCGCATTCCCATTGTCCTTGCGCCTAACATGAGTGTTGGGGTTAACCTGTGTTTTAAACTTTTGTCGTTGGCTACCCAGGTGCTGGGCAATCATGTGGATGTGGAAATTATTGAAGCCCATCATCGCCACAAGGCAGATGCCCCCTCGGGAACCGCATTGCGTATGGGGGAGGTCATCGCCCAAGCTCGAGGGCAAAGTCTCAATGAATGCGCCGTTTATGGTCGGCAGGGGATAACTGGTGAGCGGAGTCAGGAAACCATCGGTTTTGCCACTGTGCGGGCTGGAGATATCGTTGGTGAGCACACAGTATTGTTTGCTGATGTGGGTGAGCGTCTAGAGATTACCCATAAAGCTTCCAGTCGGCAAACCTTTGCAAAGGGCGCGGTGCGGGCTGTGGAATGGGTCATGAGCAAACAAAACGGTCTTTTTGATATGCAAGATGTTTTAGGACTGCGCTAGCAGCTCGCTAAAATTTTTTATAGACCACCTACTGTTTTTTTAGCCTGCATAGGGTCTTTCAAAAGCTGTAGCTGCGTTATCATAACAGCGTCCTTATAAGTCGAGTACACTGATTTTTTTGTTGGGGTTTTACTAAAGCGGGAGCCATTTTAAAATCGCTCCCGTTTTATGTGTCTGGGGGACATTTTCTTGCGCAAACCAGCCCTTTTAGCCTTACAAGATGGGAATCTGTTTTGGGGTGAATCCATTGGAGCCGATGGTCTCACGACAGGTGAGGTGGTGTTTAATACCGCAATCACTGGTTATCAGGAAATTTTAACCGATCCTTCGTACTGTCAGCAGATCATCACCTTAACCTATCCTCATATTGGTAATGTGGGCACTAATCATTGTGATGAAGAATCGAAAGCGGTTTTTGCCAGTGGGTTAGTTGTTCGAGATTGCCCAGCGGTGGTGAGTAACTGGCGCAGCGAGCGCTCCCTGGATGATTATCTACGTAGCCACAACGTGGTGGCCATTGCCGGTATTGATACCCGGCGTCTCACCCGTATTGTCCGGGAAAAAGGTGCTCAAAACGGTTGTATTATTGCTGCTGATGCTATTAATCCTGAAGAAGCCTTAGGGGCTGCTCGGTCTTTTCCAGGGCTTATGGGGATGGATTTAGCCAAAGTGGTCAGCACTCGAGAATCCTATAGGTGGACTGAAGGTGCTTGGCAATTGGCAAGTAATGCGTGTAATACTCAACCACAGACAGCGTCCCATCATGTAGTAGCTTATGACTACGGTATCAAACACAATATTTTACGGGTGTTAAGCGAGCACGGTTGCCGGGTGACCGTGGTCCCGGCTGAACTACCTGCTGCCCAGGTGTTAAACCTACAACCCGATGGTGTCTTTCTATCCAATGGCCCAGGTGACCCAGAACCTTGCGATTATGCCATCACGGCTATTCAAGAGCTGATGCGTATCCGGGTGCCCATTTTTGGTATCTGCCTAGGACATCAACTGTTAGGTTTAGCCAGTGGAGCTCGAACCGTAAAGATGAAATTCGGCCACCATGGCGCTAACCATCCGGTACAGGATTTGTCCACCGGACGGGTCATTATTAGTAGTCAAAACCACGGTTTTGCTGTGGATGAAACGACCCTGCCTGGTTGTCTCCGGGCCACCCACCGTTCATTGTTCGACGGCTCCTTGCAAGGTATCGAACGGCTTGACTGTCCTGCCTTTAGTTTTCAAGGCCATCCCGAGGCGAGTCCCGGCCCCCATGATGTGGCGCCACTTTTCCAACGTTTTATCACTATGATGCGTACGTATCAAAAAGAAAAAGTATGCTCAAACTTGCAGTAAATACCTTTATTAGCACGCTATAAGTCGTACTCAGGGGATACAAAGACGATGCCTAAACGCTCTGATTTAAAGTCCATACTCATTATCGGTGCGGGTCCTATTGTCATCGGTCAAGCCTGTGAGTTCGATTACTCCGGCGCTCAAGCCTGTAAGGCTTTGCGTGAGGAAGGCTATCGCGTGGTATTGGTGAACTCAAATCCAGCCACCATCATGACAGACCCGGATATGTCGGATGCTGTTTATATAGAACCTTTACATTGGTCGATAGTGGCCAAGATCATTGCACAAGAACGACCGGATGGGTTATTGCCCACTATGGGGGGGCAAACGGCCCTCAATTGTGCGTTGGATCTGGTCCGCGAAGGCGTGCTAGAACAATATCAAGTGGAATTGATCGGTGCCTCCCAGGAGGCTATCGCCATGGCCGAAGACCGGGAGCTGTTCCGCCAGGCGATGGAGGAAATCGGACTGCAATCCCCCCATTCGGTGATGGTCCATAGCCTAAACCAGGCATTAGCGCAGCAATCCCAGATCGGTTTTCCCACCATCATTCGACCGTCTTTTACGTTGGGGGGAAGCGGTGGGGGTATCGCTTATAATAGCGAGGAATTTGCAGCCATCGTAGAACACGGTTTAGATCTTTCTCCAGTGTCCTCGGTGTTATTGGAAGAATCTGTATTAGGCTGGAAAGAATACGAGATGGAAGTGGTGCGGGACTCCCAGGATAATTGCATCATTATTTGCTCCATTGAAAATCTCGATCCCATGGGTATTCACACGGGTGATTCCATCACCGTGGCGCCAGCCCAGACCCTCACGGATAAAGAATATCAACTAATGCGGGATGCGTCCCTGGCGGTGTTGCGCAAGATTGGCGTAGATACCGGGGGTTCCAATGTCCAGTTTGCCATCAACCCCGACGATGGCCGCATGGTCATTATCGAAATGAATCCCCGGGTATCCCGATCCTCGGCGCTGGCCTCCAAGGCCACGGGATTTCCCATCGCTAAAGTCGCTGCGAAGCTGGCGGTGGGTTATACCTTGGATGAGTTGCGTAATGACATCACCGGCGGCGCCACGCCAGCGTCATTCGAGCCTACCATCGATTACGTGGTGACCAAGGTGCCACGTTTTAACTTCGAGAAGTTTCCCCAGGCTAATGCCCGTCTGACCACCCAAATGAAATCCGTGGGTGAGGTCATGGCCATTGGCCGTACCTTTCAAGAGTCCCTGCAAAAAGCCTTGCGAGGACTCGAAATCGGTGTCGATGGTTTCGATGAGCTGCTAAACCTTGACGACCCGGACGCTCGTAGCACCCTGAACTACGAACTCGGCGTACCCGGAGCCCAGCGAGTCTGGTATGTGGCGGAAGCGTTTCGAGCAGGACTCTCAGTGCCCGATCTTTATGAATTAACGAGAATTGACCCTTGGTTTTTGGTCCAGATTCAAGAATTAGTCTTGTTGGCCAACGAGATTCGCCAGCAAGGTATTAAAGCGTTGGATCAAAGGCGTCTTTATCGGCTTAAAAGCAAGGGTTTTTCCGACAATCGGTTGGCCACCCTATTGGGAACCCAAGAGGACGAAATACGCCGTCTCCGGCAGACCTTGGACGTCCATCCTGTGTATAAACGGGTGGATTCCTGTGCAGCTGAGTTTGCTACTAGCACTGCGTATCTCTATTCCACCTATGAAGAGGAATGCGAGGCCCATCCCAGTGATCGGGAAAAAATCATGGTGCTTGGGGGCGGTCCTAATCGCATTGGTCAAGGTATTGAGTTCGATTACTGTTGTGTTCATGCAGCATTGGCATTACGGGCAGACGGTTTTGAGGTCATTATGGTGAACTGTAATCCGGAAACTGTGTCCACCGATTTTGACACCTCGGATCGGCTTTACTTTGAGCCATTGACCCTAGAGGATGTTTTAGAAATCGTCGCCAAAGAGAAGCCGCGTGGTGTGCTGGTGCAGTACGGTGGGCAGACACCCCTTAAATTAGCGCGTCCTCTGGAAGCTGCTGGGGTACCTGTTATCGGTACTCCCCCCGATGCCATCGATCGTGCTGAAGACCGCGAGCGTTTCCAAGCAATGATCGATAAACTGGGTTTATTACAACCGCCAAACCGTACCGCCCTGGATCCTGAAAGCGCCGTGCAACAAGCGGGGCAGATCGGTTATCCTTTAGTGGTTAGGCCCTCCTATGTGTTGGGAGGACGAGCCATGGAAATTGTTTTTGCGGAAGAGGATCTACGGCGTTATATGCGGGAGGCGGTGCAAGTTTCCAACGACTCCCCGGTCTTATTGGATCACTTTTTGAGCGATGCGGTGGAAGTGGACGTGGACGCTGTTTGCGACGGACATGATGTGGTGATCGGCGGTATCATGGAACATATTGAAGAAGCCGGTGTGCATTCCGGAGATTCCGCTTGTTCTCTGCCAGCCTTTTCCTTGTCCCAGACTATTCTGGATCGCCTCCGGGAACAGGTGACTGCCATGGCGCGGGAACTTAAGGTGGTGGGATTGATGAATACGCAATTTGCTATTCAGGGAGATGCGGTCTACGTTTTAGAAGTTAACCCCCGGGCTTCCCGCACTGTGCCTTATGTGTCTAAAGCCATTGGTCGGCCCCTAGCCAAGATCGCTGCCCGCTGTATGGTAGGCAAAACTTTAGCCGCCCAGGGAATAACGGAAGAAAGGATTCCTGATTATTATGCAGTTAAGGAATCGGTGTTTCCCTTTGTCAAATTTCCCGGTGTCGATGCGTTGTTGGGTCCTGAGATGAAGTCCACCGGCGAGGTGATGGGAATAGGCAGAAGTTTTGGGGAAGCTTTTGGTAAAGCGCAACTTGCGGCAGGCAATCCCTTGCCGCAGGGCGGGAAAGCGTTTATCAGTGTACGGGATGCAGATAAAATTAAGATCATCGACATAGCTCGGGATCTGCAGGGACATGGTTTTGCCTTAGTGGCGACCCGTGGAACGGGAGCTTTTTTAGAGAAAAACGGTATTCCTTGTGAGCGGGTTCACAAGGTAGGCGAAGGGCGGCCCCATATCGTCGACAAAATAAAAAGCGATGAGATTCATTTGATTGTCAATACCACCGAGGGTAAGCAGGCCATTGCCGCATCCTATTCTATTCGCCGAGAAGCGTTGATGCGAAAGGTGAGCTATACCACAACCATTGCAGGAGCGCGGGCCGCTTGCGCGGCGCTCGCTTGTTTGATTAATGAAGAGGTGAATTGTTTGCAAGCGTTACATAAAGGGTTAACAACGTGACTGAAAAGATGCCTATGACCGTGGCTGGCGCAGAAAAGCTGCGTGAAGAATTAAGCGAACTCAAAAATGTGGTTCGGCCTCGGATTATCCAGGCTATTGCCGAGGCGCGCAGCCATGGTGATCTCAAGGAAAATGCCGAATATCATGCTGCTCGTGAGCAACAGAGCTTTGTTGAGGGGCGTATCGCTGACGTGGAATACAAGTTATCCCATGCCCAAATTATCGATGTCACCACGCTTCCTGCATCCACTAAAGTGGTATTTGGCTGTACGGTGTGTTTGCTGGATGAAGATAATGAAAGCGAAGCCCGTTATCAAATCGTCGGTCAGGACGAAGCTGATATCAAAGAGGGTAGGATATCAGTGACATCTCCCATCGCCCGTGCAGTCATCGGCAAGGAAGAGGGGGACAGCGTCGACGTGCAGACACCCAGCGGTATAAAAACTTATGAGATTGTCGAGGTTGCCTATATTTAGCTATTCCGGCAAATCATCCCTTTTTCGCCGTAGTGGTTGAGCGGAATATATTGACGAAAAGCATTAGGCTCCTTACCATAACAAGCTATTCTTGGGCGGCTAGCTCAGCGGGAGAGCACTGCCTTCACACGGCAGGGGTCGCTGGTTCGATCCCAGCGTCGCCCACCATTTAACACACTAGAAGTTTGTTTCTTTCGGCAAACAGAGGTCTCCTCAGCCGCTTTGCCTATATCTATCTAGTGTGTGTGTTCCTTTGTGAGAATAGCATGATCGCGGCTTACGACCAAGATTTCCACGCCTGGCTGCAACAGCAAGCTGCGCTATTGAAAACGGGTCGGCTGCATGAGCTTGATGTGGCGCACCTAGTAGAGGAAATCGAGAGTATGGGGGCAAGCGAGCGTCGCGAGCTATTAAGCCGCTTGCAAGTATTGATTCTGCATTTATTTTCCACGCACAAGGTTAAAACCACCGGCTTTAGCCGGTCAGCTTTAGCACCGATCTTTTGACGATGCTTAGTTTTGCAACACAAGCCGGATTGGCGAAATCTTGAGCGCGGGGCGCATACCGGGTGGACTTTCAGTCCTCTGCGACCCGCGCGAACCCACCTACTTGAGTAAGTGGTTGTTCAGTTTTTTGATTATCGTGAATTTTTGAACTGAATGACTGGGTCATTATAAAACGTGTAAGGTTATTCTCTAGACTCTTTACAGAGACTGGGAAAAGAGCGAATTGAAAGTGACCAAACAACGCTCAACATCCCAAGGCATCAGTTGTGCTCAAGGTGATAGCCTTGGTTTTTGAGCGTATTAAAGGTTTCATTTTCCACTTTCCAGCGGGCGCGTCCTCCTCGCATCAAGGGTTCGACCGTCTGAGGGGTCAGTTTGAAATCGCTGATCCAGCTAAAGAGGCGTTGTTGATCGGCGTCGATTTCCCAATACTCGAGGAAATTAACCCGAAGATCGCGATGGGAGTGATTCAAGGGCAGTTCGTTGATCCAACGATAACCGTGCTCCACCCCCTTAGGCACATCGGTGTACTGCCATTCCTGGCACTGAGCGGCCTTGAGCTTTGTCTGCACGGTATCAAACAGCACCTCATGGTCGCCGGGCTTGACATGGATTAGGTAACGCAGATTGAGCGATTGCAAGTGTTTGAGATGGGGACCGTTGGCGGCCAGACTGTCTTCGACGACTAGACACTTCAACTGAGGATAATCCTGGCGTAGCTGGGTCAGGAACCGTTTGGCGGCATTGCGCTCACAGTCGTTTTTTGAGACCCCGTCCTGACGGGTGATGGCTTCGGGGGCCAGTGGTAGGACGGTCTTGAGATCGGGATGCACGATGACCGCCCCCAGCAATTGATGGTAGTAGCGGGCCTGGCCTTTGACGGTCTTGGTATAACACTCGTCACAGCTGATTTCGCTGCAGGCAAACTGGCCGGTGGCGTCGATGGACACCAGATAGTGCCCGTTCAGGTAGTGATAGGATTCTAGGGCTTTGTGTCGTTGGAGGTGGCGATGAACTGCCCGAAAGGCCGGGCGAAGCTCGGCTGGGGCCACAGGATCGAGGAGCGTGCGCAGGTGGGTATCACAGGGCGCACGCCCCACCCCATAAAGGGTTTCGAGATTGTGCCGGATAATTCCTTCGTTGTAGGCTTCGTCAAACTTGAGCAAAGACGGGTATTTCAGTGCAAATACCGCTAGTCCTGACATCAGCGCATTGGGCAGCGAAATGGCGTTGCTCGCGTGGCGATGTTCGGGCACCTTGTCAAAACACTGGCGGATAGTGGTCAGTAAACCAGGGGCTGAAAGCTGTTTGCGTAAACGCGCATAGGGAGCTGCCATGGCTACACACCTCCAATCGTTACTCTTCCGCCCTTAAGCATAAGGGCATCGAAGTCTTACGAAAAGTTCAGACAGCTTTTATGATTAACTTGCTAAAATTAAATAACTATTTTTGAGACCAGGAATTGCTGATTGTTTGTCAAGCAGATAGGCCATAAACGCCTATGACTGTTCTTGGAAGATCGAGGCTAGCCGTTGACCGGCTAATTGACAACATTCACCGGTGTTCCCTTTATAAAGGAGGCTATGTTTTCTGCAGTGAGCTGCACCAGACGCTGGCGTGACTCGATGCGTTTCCAGCCGATGTGAGGTGTTAATATCACATTTTCCATCTCAAATAAGGGATTGTCCAACGCGGGGGGTTCAGGGTCTTGAACATCCAGTGCGGCACCGGCAATAGTACCTTTTCTAAGGGCTTGAATGAGATCGGTTTCGTTGATCAAACTCCCTCTAGAGGTATTGATGATATGGGCTGTTGGCTTCATCTGCGCCAGGGTCTCTTGGTTAATGAGATGCTTTGTTTTTGCATTAAGGGGGCAATGGAGGGATACAAAATCACTGTTTTGCAAGAGTTCTTCCAGAGTAACATAGCGAATCCGACTGTCATTTGATGCTTTAGGAACGGGATCGTAAACCAAGATATTGAGTCCAAAAGAGAGCGCCATTTTAAGGGTGGCCTGTCCGATAGCCCCGCCGCCGATAACACCCAGTACCCTGCCTTGCAATTCATAGTGGGGTACAGTGAGATATTTGGTGAAATTATCAAAGTTTTTTTCACAAAGCATAATCTGCTGCTTTATGAGAGAAGCGCTAATGTTCAACATAAAAGTAATGGCTAAAGTCGCCACCGCTTCCGTGCTATAAGTAGGGACATTACAGACGGTGATATTCTTTGCTCGGGCTGCCTCGACGTCTATGTTATTGAAGCCGGTCCCAGCCTCACAGATGAGTTTTACAGAGTTAGGAAACTGATGGATGATTGCTTTTGGAACCGGCATCTCTTTAGTGATAACGATCTCCTGTCCCTGTACCCGGTCCAATATCTTATCGCCATCTGTGTCGTCATAGCGGGTAAAGTCGGTAATGGCGGTGATAGGGGAAAAATCCAACTTTTTATCAAAATCAAGTTTTGCGGTATTAAGCGACACGGTCTTTTTCATATTGTCCCCTATATTTGATAAGTGAATTGTCACCGCTAAGAAGCGTCTCATCTCGACATTCGTAGAAAAGCTCGCTCCAATATAGCGTTGATTTGATGTGCAAGTTAAATCGCGATTGATAGTGAGCACTAAATGAATGTGATGTGGGTCAATGCATTGACAAACTGATTTGACGCACTGTCAACATCAACTCTGCCTACTTCGATGAGGGTTTCAAGTCCCTCGAGTTTCGCGTCGCAGGCTTGTGCCTTCATGATTTTTGATGTTATTTCTTGCGACCTAGACAGATTAGTCGAAATCGTTACAGCAATGGAACATATCATTGCCCCGAAGCATAGCAATTGCCAAACTGGTAGCGTAAGTCCAAATATTTCAGTCAACCAATCAGTCAAAGATCTGCCACCCAACGCAGGTGCTGCCGTTAAAGCTGCAGAAATCGCTCCGCAGACAATCGTGATGTTGGTAAGGCGTTCACTCCGCGGCTCCATGGTCCGCAAAAATGTATCTATTTCGGCACGCTTTGCACGTATCTTATCAAGCAAAGCAGTTTCTGGCCTTGGAGGGCGGGGGTCATTCATGCATGTTGGCTCCGACGATAGACATATTACATTTTGGCATAACGCCCGGTTTAGCAACTGGAGCAAGCAATGTTTGCATAGATCCGACTGAGCAAGACAAACCGTTACAAAATTTGATTAAGAGTAGAAAAGCGTTCTTGTCATGCTGTAACCTATATTCCGAGACCTTGAGGAGAGGTTTCCAGGAATTAGCCCCTATAACCGACAGGCGGTATTGCCAAAGAAGCGTACAATCTTTTTTCTCAGGATCTGTGAGATTAGTGACAACAACCGTGAGCACACCTTGGGTGAATTTACCGCTCAAACGCACGAGGCTAATACCCTTTGTGAGTTAGAAGATCCAGCGCAGGGTGGGATTCCGCACCGGTTTATTGGGTTTATTGGGCAACGTCTCCTATTCGTCTTTGAGTCGCTGGCGCAACTGATACTGCGCTACATTGTAGACCAACAAACACAGGGCCATCACCATGCCATTACTGAGGTTCCCGCACTGACCACCCGCTGCCGATCCCCTGCTCCCAAGGCGGTGTTGAGCTTAGCTTTGATCCCTAGGTCTTGGCGCACCGCAGCTACCAAACTGTGGTGATCTACATTGGCGCCTTGTCTTTCGTCTCCAGCTCTGTTCATCAGGCAACCTGCTACACGGTGGAAGGGTAAAATATGCTCTAAATAGGGTAGTCACAAGATACGGACCCATAGCGCAATGCACCGGATGTGGACTGCGGCCAGGAAAGAGGTGGTCTGTTTAGCATACCGTGTGGCGATGCCACGCCATTGCTTGAGGTGCAGGAAGGCATTTTCCACCAGGTGTCATAGTTTATAGAGCGCTTTATCATAGTCGCGTTGTTCTTTACGGTTTTTCTTGGGTGGAATGACAGTCGTCATGCCCTGAGCGATGGCCTGCTCGATGAGGCTGTTGCTGTCATAGCCCCGATCCGCGAGCAGGTGTTCAGCGCTGAGGCCCTCAATCAGGCGACTTGCCTGTGTGCAGTCTGCTGTTGTACCTTTAACAATAGCCCGGAGCGGCATACCATGCGCATCCACGGCAAGATGTAGCTTGGTGTTGAGCCCCCTTTTGTGCGACTCATGTCTTGGTTGCCGCCCTGAGCGCCAGCCGCATGGGGATGCACTTTACAGTGGCTGGCGTCAATCATCAGCCATTCATAGTCAGGCTCCTCGATGAGGATTGCCAACAGTTTCTCCCAGATCCCTTTATCCCGCCAGCGGATAAAGCGCCGATGGGTGTTACTCCAGTCCCCGTAGTCCGGGGGAAGATCTCGCCAGGGGGCTTCGGTGCGCATAATCCAAAACACCGTGTTGATAAATTGGCGATTATCCTGCGCCAACCCCCCCCAACTGCCTTTGCGTCCAGGTAAGTGAGGCTCTAACAAATGCCAAACATTGTCCGATAGATCATGACGTCTGTGTGCTAACAACTCTCTCACTTCCCTCATGTTCATAGAGGGTAGGATACAGCTTTTATCTCGTGACTACACTGTCTAGTCTACCGTGCCTGATACACACCCTTAAGCTAATTCGCAAAAATTAGTTTAAAGTTTGGGAATGTGGGAGAATAGGAACTTCTCACGGCTTTTTTCGATGGATCATGAAAAACGTGGCCTATAATCCTGTAGGAATAAATCTATCTCGGCACGACGAGTAGGGTAGTTGCTAAGCCGACATGATCAGATAAGAATGCTATATCATCCCGGTTAGGTGCGTCTGGCCCTCTTCCGTACCTAGTTCTTCTTGGTCTGGTAAAATCGACCGTAAATGTTTGCGCAGCAGCCGGTCTACTCACGAAAATATAATCTAATCTCGAAGATTGATAGCTCGAATCGAAATCGTCAGACGTACTAGGTACTACAAAATCATCGCACAAGTCTTCGTCGTCTCTAGGGTCAGGTCTACATATCTGCTGCGCAACGCCAGGTTTATCCATATTACTGGTATATCCAGGCGTATCATTCCGTTGCAACCAAAGATCTTGGAAGCCAAGCGCACCTAATAACTCCGACAGTATTTCGTACTCGGACATGCCACCTGGGTAAACGCCACTTTCAAGCCTGTCGTTGATAATACGTGCAAAGCGAGGGTCAAAGGCGCTAAAGTCAGGTCCCCTTCCGCCGCCGCCACTTATTACAAAATACGGATTATTATCATACTTTATTTCACCATATCTTATTTCCTCTTCCTCCGTAACCCGCTTTAATCCATCGATATTAAAGTCTCCACCTATAATTGCTATGTTGTTTTCATCGTGGGTACGTGCGATAAAAGTTACAAGCTCTAAAACTTGAAACTTTCTAGCACTGTCGTCACCAGCATTTAGATGCGTGTTATATAGTTCAAGCTGGGATTCGCCGAATCCAAAGTCTAGACGAGCAAGCAAAACCCCTTTGTCAGCAAAGCGATCACTACCAGATTCGAATTTGTATCTATACACCTCTTTATCTGAGAGTAAGTATTCTCGGCTCATCGTCACCAGACCACTGGATTGTCCTGTTCTTCTTTGCGAATCTTCTACTACATGTGGTTCACCTGCAGACCATGCACTCAATATATTGTCTTTGACGTTGTCTTCAAATACTTCGGCTAGTAACGCTATATCAATTGAGGCGCTTAGTTGGCGACCAATAGCTTGTGCTCGATCCTCTACGGCTGGCTTTTTTCCTCTGTCAGGACCTTCGCGGAAAATCCACACGTCCATTAGCCAGGTGTTTAAAAATAAGAAGGATTGTTCAACCAAATGGCGATGATTGTGCCGCCGCCAAACCTCCGCGAATCCATTGGAACCGTCCACCATTCGATGCATTTCTAATAACCGCCGTAAACTATTTGGTGGTTCAACCGAATCCATAAATTGAGCTATTTGCCGAAAACTTGTTCGCACTTGATTTGTCTCCCAATTTTACGCTGTCAACGAAGTCTTGATCGCTCTGTGAAAGAACTAAGTGTTACAGCGAGCTCTTCGATTGGCAGAACCGCCTAAGGACTGAAGAATAAATCCCGAACACTCGTAAGCCCGCCGATGCCGAGGCAATCTCTTTTAGTGTTCTTGTTCTAGCGCTGCTATACGTGTTTTAAACACATTGGTTTTTTTATTGAGATATGTAAAACAGAAAAAAGTATTCAAATGATTTCCTAAGTTCATTTAAAAGCATTTGGCATTTATTGTTCTGTGAAGTGTTTCACAAGGTAAATGTGAAATAGTACCTTTTTAATGGATCAGCAATTCTATGAGACGAATTGCCTAAGTCGGACTTAGAGGCACAACTTATCTAGTAGCACCTACTAATGCACCCTTGCATCATCATTCAGAATATCGAGCAACATTCACAACTTATTAGCATGCAACTAGTTAGTAATACTAAAGCGCCTATAGTTATAGGGTTTGTTGGTGAGAAGGTGAATAGTTCACAGTAACCTGGGTATTATTTCACATCAAATTTTATACGTTAAATTTTAAACTGACGTAAAAATGAAACTTACACAAGCTCGTTATCATGGCCTACTGGATACTCTGAAACTGTAAGGAGCTAGGTTTATCTGTCTGGTTTAAAAAATTTTCTCAACCAATTCAACTATAAGGTGTTAAGTATGTCCTTTGGTGATATTACTTTAGAAGAAGACAAAGTCAGTGTGAATTCACGCTGGTTACATGTAAACAGCTGGGACATTATGCTCGACGGCCCTGGGCGCCGAAGAGAGGAGGGTACGCCCTACCGCCGCGCCCTAGTGCATGATGGAGAAGATGGGCTAACCATTAATTACAATATGGATTATCCGGGTGGAGTGACTTTGTGTGGATCTGTCAGTTTACCTGAAACGCTCAATGTCGCTGGCAATGCAACCTTTGAGCAAAAACCGACGGTGCCGGACATACTTCTAACAGAATTACCAGTTTTTCGTCTCGATGGCGATCTAGTTGATGGGCCTGATATTCCCGGTAGACCTACTATACCTGGCATTCCCGGTATTCCAGTTAGAAGACGAAGACGACGGTCTTTGCGGCCTGTGCGTGAACCTGGCTCGCTCGTCGACATCATTAAAGCAATGCAGGAGAAGATACGCACCCTCGAAGAACGTATAGAAACCTTGGAAGACCGCCCTTAAGAGGTAGAAAATGCTAAGTGTCCATACCCTCAATCACGACTTCCTAGGTATACCCACAGAAAGCGGTCTTTCCCTTGCAAAAGACCTTTTTAAATACCCTGCGGCAGAAACTGTAACTTTGAGTTTGCAGGATCAACTTGCTTTTATTAAAGCCAAAGGATGCCTTCCCCATCCGAATATGAATCGCAGTACAACCAATATGCACGAGGATGCTTATGCAACCGATGTGACTGCTGAAGCGGGACCCGTGGAAGGAGACAGTGTGCCAGAGCTTGTTTATAAAGAATATCGTGGCAGCGGCACCGCTAAAATCGGTATGATCTCGACGCTGGCCTATGATCTAAACGGTCGGATCATTGCGATTGGCGCCCGATCTGGGCTTCGCCACGAATTTGGCTTGCGTACACCTGATGGCGTGGTTGAATGGTTAAGCGCCATTCACAATCCTGCACCCAGCCAATTCGTCGGCTTGACACTGACAGGGGAGACCCGCTTTAGTCTTCTTGTTTTAGACCCAAGAACCCTGGAAACCATTGGTGAACGGGTGTTGCCTGCTCGTCCGGTGAGGCGGTTTGAGTTAAGCGTTCATGAGGTTGGCAATCTAAGCCCACGCGCTTTGCAAAAACTGTACGATAATATTTTCTTCGATGAAGGTACTCTATTTAATAATACGGCCGGTGGGGCTTATTTTTTTCTTGACAACCAAGATCAGGCAGTTATTCCAGCCAGCGATGGTGCACTATGGCGGGTAGATACACGTTCTGATGATTTACCATTTTTACGCATCGAAATTCCTGGGTTGCAAGACGAAGACGCTATCGTAGGTACAGCGCCTGTTTGGTATCACCGCGAGCATTATTGGTATACCACTAGACTGGGTAAAATAGGTGTTGCTACTCCAGCAGGCGTACTAGTGGAATATGATGTCCGTGAGTATGGGGAAGAGGATGAGACCATCAACAATTCCTTTCCAGCGGGTCCGGACGGGGCCTTTATTGTCACATCTCGCGCCATGTACCGCTTTGATTTTCCCGAAAACCCTGCTGAAATCCTTGTCAATCCTGAGAGACTTATGGTTTGGCGAAGCCCCTATCAAAACGACAACATCGTCAAATGCGGACAGTTGCCCCCTCCGGGCAGTGGCACCACGCCAACGCTGATGGGAGAGCGATATGTTGCGATTAGCGATAACGCCCATCGTATGAACGTAGTAGTTTATGATCGTCGCAACGGGCACATGATTGGTGAAATGGAAGCCTTTCCAGAAGCCGAACCGGGTAATAGTGCCTGTGACAATTCGTTGGTCAGTTACGGCTTTTCAATATGGGTGGGCAACACCCACTGTTATGCCCATCCTTTTGTTAATCGTCCGCGTCCAACCGGTGGCATGACCCGGTTTGACGTGAATCCGGATACCGATCGCTTACGTATGCGTTGGACTAATCCCAATATCTATATCTGGAGCGCCGTGCCGAAGTTGTCATCCGCTACGGGTCTCATCTACATATACAGCCGCGAGACGGGAGAGATTTCTGAGGGAACAGAAGAAGAACCGCAGTGGCGGCTACAGGGTATTGACGCGATGGGAAATATTCGACTTTCTATCTCTATCGCTTCAAGAGAAAAAATTACTTGGTTAGATATTTCCTCGCTGAGGGAAGAGAAGGTAGACCGCTACGACAATGGCTGGGGACCACTATATGTGGGTTTAAATGCTTGGGGTGATCGAACGGTGCTGATGGCTACCATTCAAGGACTCCTGCGGATTAGTGTTTGAGCAAATCCGCCGCGCATCCTACCAATAAACGCAAAGCGTCATTCCCAGGCAAGCGGCGCACAAGGTATAATTGTTCTAGTCAAGCACGGCACTATTGCCCTCTAGATATGAACTCTGGGATTCCGGGTTAATATAAGATCGTTCGACAAGCTACACTATTGCGGCTCGATTGAGCTTACACACTGAAGCTGACCCGCCGAAAGGACGGACAGGTAGCAAAAGGCAGACGTTATTTTTAGCCAAATTTGGTTTAGTGAGCATCAACAATCCGTTTAAATAGTGTTGTTTCGAGGGCAGTTTGAATTGAAGTGTTATTAATGCGCCGAAAAGAACAATTTCGCGACCTCCCCCAGGGACAATCTCTCCGCTCAAAATGCATTTATCGATTAAGTGTTCAACTTTGCTGCCTAATGACCTGATCGTGGCAATAGCTGCGTTAATAGCATATGTCAACTTAAGCCATCCGATCTCTTCTTTAAGTTTATCCGATTTGGATATGTCAAAGCCTCCTTTGTTGTGGATGTGACTACTCCTTAGGCTGTAAGATAAGAAGTACCCCCCATACTATCTTGCAGCGGAGGACAACGATATCTTTACCCAAAGAGATTAACCCGGTGCTGAGTGTGTTTCAAAGCTTATTCAACGCTTCGACCTGGTCAAAAGTGACCCCGTTAGTGGTCGGTAACTGTCCTGTTAGTGGTCAGTAACTGTAAAGATAGTTGTCGTCTTTTTTATTTGGTCTGTAGACCTTTTGTTAGAGCCATCTGCACCTCGGCACTGGGGTAAGCGGATTCGTTGGCGCAGCCACTATTTAGATCCTTTAGTATAGGAATAGACATTACACGAATGTGTGAAATTTTATCCGGAAAAGTGTTGACAGATCACATCGCTATTACTGAGGTTCCTGCACTGACCACCCACTGCCGATCCCCTCTCAGCTAATTATTAAATTTCAGTTCAAGGTCTAGGAATATGGGGTTATAAACGTTTTATAAATACCTTCGAACGCCGCTGGAGGTTATACATGGACTGTTTTGCCACCGGCAAGGCGTCGATATCGGCCGGTTCAAAACCCCGTTCTTGAAACCAGTGAGCGGCCCGGGTGGTGAGTACAAAGAGTTGTCGTAATCCTTGCTTGACCGCTTTGCGCTCAACAAATTGCAGTAAGGTGTTAGCGCGGCCGTGGCTGTGGTAATTGGAATGAACGGCGACACAGGCCAATTCTCCTAGCTTTTCCTCTACAAAGGGATGTAATGCTGCACAGGCGATGATGGTACCGTCCCGCTCCACCACAGTGAAATGTTCAATCTCCATTTCTAATTGGGCACGGTCCCGGCGCACTAAAGTACCATCGGCTTCCAAAGGACGAATGAGTTCTAAAATCCCCCCCACATCGTCAATGTTGGCAGGGCGCAGATCCTCATAAATATCGGCGGCGACCAATGTACCGATGCCATCCCGGGTAAACAGTTCTTGAAGTAGAGCGCCATCCACGCCACGGTCTACCAGATGAACACGACGCACACCTTTGCTACAGGCCCGCAAGGCATGTTGAAGATAACGACGGCTGTCTTCGGGCAGATGTGATTGATCTACCAGAAGGTGTTTAACATCACTGGTGCTCAGTTGTCGTAAGGGTTCTTCTTGATGGATAAAGGGGGTGGATGTTTCGCACAATAGTAATAGTTTATCAGCTTGTAAGGCTGTAGCAGCGGCTACGGCGACTTCTTCCGCGGCGACATTGAAGACTTCGCCGGTCAAGGAATAGCCGAGGGGTGATAGGAGCACCATCGCATCGTGATCTAACCAGGTTTTAATGGCTTGCGTATCGATACGCCGTACCTCACCCGTAAAGCAGTAGTCGATGCCTTCTCGGATGCCAACGGGTCGAGCGGTGACAAAGTTACCTGAAACGACCCGGATGCGAGCGCCGTGCATGGGAGAGTTTGCTAAGCCCATGGACAATCGCGCTTCGATACCGATACGGGTGCGTCCGACTGCCTCTTTGACCCTCTCCATGGCCGCACTGTCAGTAATGCGCAGGCCGTTGACATAGCGTAGTGACAGGCCAGAAAGCGTCAGACTTTCTTCGATCTGGGGGCGTGCGCCATGGACCAACACCAAGCGGATGCCAAAACTTTGCAACAACGAGATATCGTGGATGAGACTGGCGAAGCGGGTATACAGCACTGCCTCGCCGCCGAACGAAATTACAAAGGTTCGACCCCGGTGCGCATTGATATAAGGCCCCGCCAGGCGAAATGCATCGACAAAGTATTGTCCGTTCACGCTATTTTGATCTTTTCGATTTGCTGGCCGTTTTTTTATCACTTACGCAAGCCCTTTTTGCATAAGTTCAGTTTTTAAGAAAGCCGCTCTATCTCATAGAGTCCACCGATGACCACATATTCGTCTTCCCCCTTGAGTAGCTCCGGCAGCATATGGTTATAGAAAAAAACCTTACTCAAGGGTACTTGCGTACGAAGCATATGGTCCCCGAATTCATCCGCCCGTTCCCAAGACGACGTAAAGGAACTGAGATTATTGAGTAACACGATGCGTCGCTGGCGGCCATGTTTGGATAGTACCTCGTCATCGCCCAGTCGATTAAAACCTCGATAAAGTGTAAGGTGTGTCTGTTGCGGAAATTGTCGATGCAGCTCGTATTGACAATAGGTGTACAGCAGATCCAGCTGCGCTTCTAAAGCATTGGTATTATAAAGCCCCTTGCTGCGGGTCTCCACATAACGTAGATAAGTATCGCTGGAAGGGTTTTGTAAGCTACCCCCATGATAGCGTGCCAGTAACCCAAAGCGCGATTCCACCCAACCTTTAAGCACTGCGCCTTCCCGATAGTCCGGGTCAAAGGCCCAGCCCCGCATCATGCGCAGATAATCCGCTCGTCCCCGCAGTCGTCCCTTGCCATGGTTGGATAGCCCCATTTCCGCCAAAGACTCCAAACGAAAGTAGACGGTCATGTAATCCATAAATTGACGGGCTCGCTTTTCGGAATCTTTAATAGTGTGCAACAGCCGAAAAAACCGCCCATGGACTTGAGCAACGCCGTCTAAATGCAGGGGAATGGGATGGTGTTGGAAGGATAAACTTCCCAGTACCAGAGGTGGCAGGTTGCAACGGTTGATGGGCAAGCGCGCCGTTTTGGGAAGACGCGGCCATCTTTCGTGTGTGGAGGGATTGTCATCAACCAGACAAGTCATTGCAGCCTTTGTCATACATGCAACCTGTTTATTATTCTCGATGGTTACCTAATAAATCGCTATTTATTAATAGCTTAAAACGTATTTTTCACCTTGGCACAGGGTTTGCGAGCGAAGCGTAGTAACGATGCTAATCTGCGTCCGCTATGAGGAGACAACTGAAGATGACTATACGTCAATGTGCTATTTATGGGAAAGGTGGAATCGGTAAATCTACCACAACACAGAATTTAGTGGCAGGGCTCGCCGCGCTTGGTAAAAAAGTGATGATTGTCGGCTGTGATCCCAAGGCTGACTCCACCCGACTCATTCTGCACGCCAAAGCGCAAGCCACCATCATGCAAATGGCCGCAGACGCCGGTAGCGTTGAAGACCTGGAATTAGAAGATGTGCTCAAAGCCGGTTATGGCGATATTCGCTGTGTCGAATCCGGGGGTCCAGAGCCGGGTGTGGGATGCGCGGGCCGCGGCGTCATCACCGCCATCAACTTTTTAGAAGAAGAAGGCGCCTACGAAGAGGAACTGGACTTTGTCTTCTACGACGTGTTGGGTGATGTGGTGTGCGGTGGTTTTGCCATGCCCATCCGGGAAAATAAGGCCCAAGAAATTTACATCGTGGTGTCCGGCGAAGCCATGGCCATGTACGCCGCCAACAACATCGCTAAGGGCATTGTGAAATATGCCAACTCCGGCAGTGTGCGTTTGGCGGGACTGATCTGTAATTCTCGTAAAACTGACCGGGAAGACGAGTTGATCGAGGCTCTGGCGGCCAAGCTGGGTACCCAAATGATTCACTTTATGCCTCGCGACAACGTGGTGCAACGGGCGGAAATTCGCCGTATGACGGTTATCGAATATGACCCCAAGAGCAATCAAGCCGAAGAGTATCGGACCTTAGCGCGAAAAATCGTCGATAACAAAAAGTTTGTCATTCCCACGCCAGTCACCATGGATGAATTGGAAGAGTTATTGATGGAGTTTGGCCTTATGGAAGATGACGATCCAGCCGTCGGCTTGACCGCAGAGCAAGAAGCAGCAGTAAGCGCTAACGCTTAAATCAAGGGGAATTGCACCATGGCTATGAATCGTGAAGAGTCGGAAAAACTTATTCAAGAAGTGTTGGAAGTTTATCCAGAAGAAACCGGTAAACAACGTGCCCAGCACTTGATCGCAAATGATCCCACCGTCGAAAAATCCAATAAATGTATCGTTGCCAACAAAAAGGCCCTGCCGGGGGTTATGACCGCACGGGGTTGTGCCTATGCAGGTTCCAAGGGCGTGGTCTGGGGACCGGTCAAAGACGTGGTGAATATCTCCCACGGCCCCATCGGTTGCGGACAGTTTTCCCGGGCCGGACGGCGTAACTACACCACCGGTTACAGTGGCGTCAACACCTTTGTTGATATGAACTTTACTTCCGATTTCCAAGAAAAGGACATCGTATTCGGTGGCGATAAAAAGCTGGATAAGTTGATCAGTGAGATCGATATGCTTTTCCCGTTAGCTAAGGCTGTTTCCATTCAATCGGAATGCCCAGTAGGCCTGATCGGCGACGATATCGAAGCGGTCGCCAAGAAAAATGCGAAGGAAATGAAAAAGCCCGTCGTGCCGGTACGTTGCGAAGGCTTCCGAGGTGTTTCCCAGTCCTTAGGTCACCACGTAGCCAATGACTCGTTACGGGACTGGGTGCTGTCTAATCGGGATGGTGACGATAGTTTTCAAGGTACGCCCTATGATGTAGCCATCACCGGTGACTATAACATTGGTGGTGATGCTTGGTCATCACGGGTATTGTTAGAAGAATTAGGACTGCGGGTGGTGGCTCAGTGGTCCGGTGACGGTAGTATCCCCGAGTTTGAAATGACCCCTAAAGTCAAACTCAATCTGCTCCACTGCTATCGCTCCATGAACTACATTAGTCGGCATTTGGAGGAGAAGTACGGTATTCCTTGGATGGAATATAACTTCTTCGGTCCCACCAAGATCGCCGAGAGCTTGCGCAAGATCGCTTCCCGTTTTGATGAAAGCATTCAGGAAAATGCGGAAAAAGTCATCGCCGCCCATCAGGCAGAGATGGATGCCATCATCGCTAAATACCGTCCCCGCCTGGAAGGCAAGCGCATCATGTTGTTCGTGGGTGGATTACGGCCTCGCCATGCCATTGGTGCCTATGAAGATTTAGGTATGGAAGTAATCGGCGCTGGTTATGAGTTTGCCCATAACGATGACTATGATCGTACCTTTAAGCAGGTTCAAGATGGTGCCTTGATTTTCGACGACGCCACCAGCTTTGAGCTAGAAGCCTTTGCGGAAAAGTTAAAACCGGATTTGATCGGTTCTGGTATTAAAGAAAAGTACGTCTTCCACAAAATGGGTCTACCTTTCCGGCAGATGCACTCCTGGGATTATTCCGGTCCTTATCATGGCTATGATGGTTTTGCCATATTCGCCCGGGATATGGACATGACCATCAATAATCCCTGCTGGCAAAATATAAAAGCACCTTGGAAGCAGCAGTCGGCTGTGCAAGATGCCGGTGAGAAGGTCGCGTAACGATAGTTTTCTTAACTTCATTGGGTTCTCCTGGTCAAGGAGAACCCTAAAAGAATGATCAGTAAATTATTTATTACCTGTTTCGTTGTTCACGGATTAGTGACGCGGATGAGGATTTTGTGATGACCCAAGACGTCGAAAATATTAAACAAGGCTATCCTCTTTTTGAGGATCAGAATTATCAAGATACGTTTGCTCGCAAACATGAGTTTGAAGAAGCGGATACCCCTGAGAAGATTGAGGAAGTTTTCCAGTGGACCACCACAGAAGAGTATAAAGAGCTCAATTTTCAGCGTCAGGCGTTAACTGTTAATCCTGCTAAAACCTGTCAGCCTTTGGGCGCTGTGTTGTGCGCTTTGGGATTTCATAAAACTTTGCCCTATGTGCATGGCTCTCAGGGTTGCGTGGCTTATTTTCGCACCTATTTTAATCGTCATTTTCGGGAACCCATTGCCGCTGTATCCGATTCCATGACCGAAGATGCGGCAGTGTTTGGTGGTCAGAAAAACATGTTCGAAGGGTTGGAAAACGCCAAGGCTATGTACAAGCCCGAAATGATGGCGGTTTCCACCACCTGTATGGCGGAAGTCATCGGTGATGACTTAAATGCTTTTATCGGTAACGCTAAGAAAGACGGTCGCGTACCCGACGATTATCCCACGCCATTTGCCCATACACCTAGTTTTGTGGGCAGTCACACCACCGGGTGGGATAACATGATGGAGGGGATTCTGCGGTATTTCACCCTCAAACATATGGATGATAAAGAGATCGGTAAAAACGGCAAGATTAATATCATTCCCGGTTTTGAAACCTATCTCGGTAATTATCGCGTTATTAAGCGCATGCTATCGGAAATGGGTGTTAACTACAGTTTCCTAAGCGATCCTGAAGAAATTTTGGATACCCCCACCGATGGTGAGTTTCGTATGTATGCCGGGGGTACCACCCAAGATGAAATCAAAGATGCGCCCAATGCGATCACCACGCTGCTGCTGCAACCACAGCAGTTGAACAAGACCAAGAAATACGTCAAAGAGACCTGGAGTCATGAGATTCCAGCCTTAAACGTTCCTATGGGTCTTGCCGCCACCGATGCTTTCTTAATGAAGGTCTCTGAGTTAACTGGCAAGCCTATTCCTGAGTCTTTAGAAAAAGAGCGCGGTCGGCTCGTGGATATGATGACCGACTCCCATTCCTGGTTGCATGGCAAACGCTATTCCCTGTGGGGCGACCCTGATTTTGTTTATGGTATGTCTCTATTTTTGATGGAATTGGGTGCTGAACCCCTGCATGTGCTTTGCCACAATGCCAATAAGCGTTGGGGCAAAATGATGACCAAAACCCTGAAAGACTCCCCTTACGGTCAGCAAGCTGAAGTCCATGTGGGTAAAGACCTCTGGCACATGCGGTCGTTGGTGTTTAGCGATAAACCCGATTTTATGATCGGTAATTCCTATGGCAAATTCATCCAGCGGGATACCTTGCATAAGGGTAAAGAATTTGAGGTTCCATTGATCAGAATCGGCTTCCCCATCTTGGACCGCCATCATATGCATCGTGATACGACGCTGGGTTATGAAGGTGCCATGTATATCCTGAAGATGTTGGTCAACGGCGTGATGGAACGGCTTGATGAAGACACCATGGAATTGGGCGAGACCGACTATGCGTTTGACCTAGTTCGTTGATCGTTTACTCACTATTTCCCCTTTGATATGCCTGGGAAGGGGGTTAATTCTCCCTCCTAGGAACTGCTGTTTATTTATTAAGACAGACAATAGGAAAAGCTTTTGGACAACAGCACAAAGAAAGGGGAATCAATAGGATAGTCACTATGCCAAACGTAATGCTGCGCCATAACGACGCCGGTGAACTGGTGTTCTATGTGGCCAAAAAAGATTTGGAAGAGACGGTGGTGTCTCTGGAGCATGAGGGGCCAGATAGTTGGGGTGGTGAGTTGCAGTTGTCCGATGGCTCGCGTTTTTATTTGGAACCGTTCAAGGAGCCACCGAAATTACCTATTACCGTGCGAGCTAAACGGTTATGAATAGAGATCCGGCACTTTCCGACGCATTGGCTTTGCGCATTGGGCTTGCAGCTCGGGCGTTACCTGAAACCACACCTGCGCGTTTAATGGCGGTGTTGGTGGATCTGTTAGGGGTGCCTATTCATGAGCTAAAACTGGAAACGGTTACGGTAAAGTCGTTGAAAAACGCTAAGGAAGGAGAATTCTCCGACATTGACATGGTTTACCTTAAGCAGGCTGTGCGCTATCTCAAAGGTGAGCAGGGGGCAGAGCTGGATGCCCATGTGCCGCAACCTCAGCCTTATCAAGCCGGTGATATACCAGGGTCGATCCGTGTGGCCTTTGCTTCCAACAGTGGCGAACGCCTAAACGGTCATTTTGGTTCCTGTAAGCAGTTTTTGATCTATCAGGTATCCAAAGATCAGGCCCGGATGATCGATTTGCGCCCTGTGCAAGAGCCCGAAACGGCCATTAAAGACGAAAAAAATGCCTATCGAGTAAGCCTCATCGATGATTGCCATATCCTTTATGTGGTATCCATCGGTGGTCCACCAGCCGCCAAAGTGATCAATGCCGGGGTGTATCCTCTCAAGCACCCCCAGGAAATCGAGATTCCAGAATTTTTGCCTGAGCTGCAGCACGCCTTAGGGGATCGACCGGCCCCTTGGCTTGCTAAGCTTCTGCAAGCCAATGAGAATAAAAGTGCTGTTCCCAACACTGGAGTAGGACTGTGATTTCTCAAGAACAACTGACCGAAATTAGTCGTTTTGTCGAATCCCAGGGTATCAGTGAAGACACAGTCTCCGGGTTGCGTGCAAATTATCCAGGTATGCACTTTACATACTGTATGGATGATGATGTCACCGCAGTCGATCCGATTCAAGAACGAGAAAACTTTAATATTTATTTAGTGGATGCCCGTCAACATTGTTTGCGACTGACTAACGATCCTGGCGTGGCCACAGGTTTAGTGTTGGCGGAAATCGTCGAGTGAAAAAATTATTTATTTAGAGAGTAAGAGGAAACACAACCATGGCGAAAATTGGTCTTTTTTACGCTACCGATACGGGCAACACCCGCAAAGTATCCAAAATGATCAAAAAGCAGTTTGCCGAAGAGGCTGAAATCACTTTGTATAATGTGAAAAAGGCCACTGCGGAAGATGTGCAGGGCTATGATGCACTGATTATTGGTACGCCCACTTTAGGTGATGGTGAACTACCCGAGACCTTGGAAGCCTTTTTGTCACAACTGGAATCGGTTGATTTTTCCTCTAAAGTGGTTGCTCTGTTCGGTTTAGGCGATCAAGCGGGCTATCCAGACGAATTTGTCGATGCATTAGGCATGGTGTACAAGCGGTTGAAAAAACTCGGTGCCAATCCAATTGGTGCCTGGCCCACCGATGATTACGAGTATGAAAAATCCAAAGCCGTGGTCAATGACGAATTTGTCGGTTTGGTCATCGATCAGGATAACCAAGCTGATATGACGGAAGAGCGTGTTGAAGAGTGGGTGGACCAGATTAAATCTGAATTGTTGGAAGCCGCGGCAGTAGCAAATTAGAGCCTTTTTGGTGTTTTCAAGTCAACTTCCCGCGTGGGCAATAAATTGCCCACCCTACGCAGGTTGCTTAGCGTATTGGCCATTTAGCCGTACACCTTGTCAACCTCCAGTGCGGTAGCGGTGTGCCCATGTACTTCTTGATGAGGTTTTTATGAAAGCCAGCGATATTGCTGCGTTACTCAATGAGCCGGCCTGTGCCCACAACGACAAATCAAAGTCGGGTTGTGGCAAGCTAAAACCTGGGGCTACCGCAGGTGGTTGTGCCTTTGATGGTGCGCAAATCGGTTTGCTTCCTATTGCCGATGTAGCCCATGTTGTGCATGGTCCCATCGCCTGCGCAGGTAACTCTTGGGATAATCGAGGCACTCGTTCTACAGGTTCGACCCTGTTCCGCATCGGTATGACTACCGATCTGAATGAACAGGACATTATCATGGGGCGCGGTGAGAAACGTTTGTTTCACGCCATCAAACAAGCTATCGATGGATACTCGCCTGCCGCTGTGTTTGTTTACAACACCTGCGTACCGGCTCTTACTGGCGATGATATCGCTGCTGTCTGCAAAGCGGCGGAAACCCGCTGGGGCGTACCGGTGGTGCCGGTGGACGCAGCAGGTTTTTACGGTACAAAAAATCTTGGTAATCGGATCGCCGGGGAAACCATGCTAAAACATGTGGTAGGCACTCGGGAGCCGGAAGCGCCGCCCGTTGACCCCTCCCGACCCGGTATTCAAGTTCACGATATTAATCTCATTGGTGAATACAATATCGCCGGTGAGATGTGGCATGTCATGCCCCTGTTCGATAAACTGGGATTGCGTCTATTGTGTGCCTTGTCCGGTGACACCCGCTATCGGGAAGTGCAGACCATGCATCGGGCGGAAGTGAGTATGGTGGTGTGCTCCAAAGCGACCATCAATGTGGCCCGCAAACTCCAAGAGCAGTACGGTATTCCTTGGTTTGAAGGCAGTTTTTACGGGATTACCGATACTTCAAATGCGTTGCGCAGTTTCGCGGATTGTATTGGTGATCCTACCCTCAGCGACCGTACCGAAGACCTCATCGCTCGGGAAGAGGCTGAGATAAAAACGGCTTTAGAGCCCTGGCGTCAGCGGTTGCTGGGCAAACGGGTGTTGCTATATACGGGGGGTGTTAAATCCTGGTCAGTGGTGTCGGCGCTACAAGATTTAGGCTTAGAGGTAGTAGCCACGGGCACTAAGAAATCCACGGAAGAGGATAAAGCCCGCATCCGGGAGTTGATGGGTGAAGACGCCAAGATGATTGAGGAAGGCAGTCCTCGAGTGCTATTGGATACCGCCCGTGAGTACCATGCTGATCTGCTGGTTGCCGGGGGCCGTAATATGTATACCGCTCTCAAGGCTCGGTTACCGTTTCTCGATATCAACCAGGAACGTGAATTTGGCTACGCCGGTTACCAGGGCATGTTAGAACTGGCTCGCCAAATAGCACTGACCTTGGAAAGTCCCATTTGGGATGCTGTGCGCAAACCGGCACCCTGGGCGGCGGTCGAGGCTAACCATGGCTGAGGTCATCAAGCGGGGTAAGGCCCTCTCCGTCAACCCGTTAAAAACCAGTCAACCGGCCGGTGCAACGCTAGCTTTGCTGGGACTTGACCGCGCCATGCCAATGCTCCACGGCTCACAAGGTTGTACCGCGTTTGCCAAGGTGTTTTTTGTACGGCATTTTCGCGAACCCATTCCCCTGCAGACCACGGCCATGGATCAGGTGTCCAGTATCATGGGCGCCGATGACAACCTCATCGAGGGTCTCAAAACCGTTTGTGAGAAAGCCAAACCTGCGGTTGTCGGTGTGCTAACCACAGGTATTTCTGAAGTCCAGGGGGCGGATGTCAAGCGGGTTATAAAGAGTTTTCGGACACAATACCCAGAATTTCAAGACGTAAAAATCTTGATGGTTAGCACCCCAGACTTTGAAGGCTGTATGGAGAGTGGTTACAGCGAGGCAGTAACGGCCATGATCGACAGTTGGGTGCCTGCAGCAGAAACCTGCGCTACCAGTCCCGGACGGCGGCCGCGACAGATCAATGTGCTGTGTGGTTCACTACTGACGCCGGGAGACGTAGAAAGTTTAAAGGATATTATCGAGAGTTTTGGTCTGTATCCGGTGATGATCCCAGATATTTCTGATTCCCTGGATGGCCATTTGACCGGTGATGATTTTAGTCCTGTGACCAACGGTGGCACCCCCATGTCGGCCTTTGCCACCTTGGGGGACGCTGCAGCTACCCTGGTAGTGGGCGCCTCACTGTATGGGGCTGCCGATCTACTTTTGGAACGCACTGGCGTTCCCGACCACCGGTTTGCCCACTTAATGGGATTAAAGGCCACCGATGACCTGGTGATGACCTTGGCGGGGATTTCCGGCAGTCGTGTACCGGCCCGGTTGGAGCGGCATCGGGCGCAACTACAAGACACCCTATTAGACACCCACTTTATGCTAGGTCAGGCCCGTTTTGCCATAGCAGCCGACGGGGATTTGCTCAATGCCTTCAGTCATCTGTTAAAGGAGATGGGTGCTGAGGTGGTGGCGGCAGTGGCGTCCAGTCGTACACCGATCTTAGAGCAGGTGCCTGTGGTCCAGGTTAAAATCGGTGATCTAGAAGATCTAGAACGTCTCGCTCGAACCCATAACGCTGAAGTAGTGATCGGCAGTTCCCATGCGGCGGAATCGGCCAAGCGTCTGGCCTTGCCTTTGGTACGGGCAGGTTTTCCCTTGTATGACCAGATCGGCGCTTATCAGCGTACTTGGATCGGTTATCGGGGTACCCGTCAGACCCTATTCGACTTAGCCAATGTACTGCTGGAATCTTCCCATCACGAGATTGAACCTTATCATTCCTGCTATTCCCAAAAGCGGGATTATCGTCAAGAGGTAGCAAACCATGACTCTGCAAAGGCATCTGCGGATTGTGGCAGACCCCATTGAGGACTACCCCGTGAATCCGAGCTTCAAGGTAGCCTTTGCCACTACAGACAGGAAACGAGTGAACCAGCATTTTGGTTCAGCTCAGACCTTTGTGATCTACTCGGTAAGCCAGGAACAGACAGCTCTAGTTGAAATTGCTGAATTTGGCGATCTATCCCAGGATGGTCACGAAGATAAGCTGGCGACCAAATTCGATCTTTTGCAGGGCTGTGCTGCTGTGTATTGCCAAGCGGTGGGTGGTTCCGCCA
>CAYRGG010000024.1:0-55671 GCA_964423745.1 uncultured Candidatus Competibacteraceae bacterium
TACCGTGAAAGCGTTGCTGGGCTTCAGCCAGCGTATCGAGAAAAATCTTCTGCCGGGCACGGCCACGATTCATGACATGATAAAAGGCGTTTTCGTATTCAAGGCGTTAGGGTCTGGGCATGAAGAGAGTGTAGATAACTCTGTATCATGAAACAAGCGACTTGACCCCTTTACTACTTTTCCCTATGTATTATGAAGCAAGCGACTTGACCCCTTTATCTTGCATTGCGGGGCGGACCATGTATGACCTCCCTTCTTCCTCGATTCATGACATGATAAAAGGCGTTTTCGTATTCAAGGCGTTAGGGTCTGGGCATGAAGAGAGTGTAGATAACTCTGTATCATGAAACAAGCGACTTGACCCCTTTTTTCTTTCTTTGACCTTTACTTTATATTTTTCTATATTATGAAACAAGCGACTTGACCCCTTTATATTCGGTTTTATTTATGTCATGAAGCAAGCGTCTTGACCCCTTTATTGACCCCTTTACTAGGGTTGATACATAAAAAAAGAAGGGGCTGAAGCCCCTTCTTTGATTTGCTATGCGCGTCTTTTAGTTACGGCAGTTAGCGGGACGGTATTTATTTTCCAGATCGCTTTTGATTTTGCAATCCCACTCAATGGCGCCCACCGGAGGGGTATTGATTGCTAGAGCACCACCGCTAGAGTCAGTAGGCACCAAGACAATGGTGTCCCCAGTAGCGTTCGCACCAGCAGCGGCTGTATACTGAATGGTAATCTCGCCATTGGTAGTATCAACAGCGACATCGGCTACGTTATCAGTAGCTTGAGGTTTTGTCCAACCAAGGCTTAAGTCGCCACTAGCAGCAGCAGCATTCTCAGCAACAGTAGTCTTAGCGGCAGAAGCCAGACTCAGACCTTCAGTAACACGAGCGCGAACTGTGTAATCCTGATAAGCAGGGATGGCGATGGCGGCCAAGATACCGATGATGGCGACCACGATCATGAGTTCGATCAGGGTAAAACCTTGTTGTGCTTTCTTCATATCCATGATGAGTTTGCTCCTCAATTATTACTTCAAAATAAAATGTGCTTTACAAGTTAAACAAAGGGTTTTTACTTAAGATCGGCTTCGTAAGTTTGTTTTCGATGCCGTCGCTAGACATAAAGCAGCATCCGTGCCAGCTTTTGTGGTGAGCCTCTCTTGAAACCACAAATCATTGAATAGTCGATAAAAAACTGGAATTTGGGTGCGTTGGAGTAGTTGGTCGAAGCAATGGCTGTCAAAAAAGAAATACAAAAAAGGTTTTATTAATGACAATTTCTGTCAGTTTATTCATTAAATTTATTATAGGGTTTTTTTTAAAGTGACCAATTTGTGTCTATTAAGAATTTAGCTTGTTTAGTCATAAGTAATTTAGTTGTTATTAATAGCTCGTTAACAACCAACTAAAAAAGTGAGTTATTGATTTTAGTTATTCATTTAATCTTTGATTATTAAATTTTATAATTAAAAATCAGCATCTTGCTGTTGTTTTTAAGTATTCTAAAGTCTTGCTAATGGATTAAACTGACTCGCTTTTTCACGTTTATTTTTCTTCTCCTTATTAAGGAGAGTTTTATGTTCAAAAAACGTAACACAGCTTGAATTAGTTTATCCTGCTTTCACAAAGTTTAACATTCCCCACCTTAAAAAAGTACGTTAAATCGTTTAGTTTTCACTCTCTAATTAATGAGCTTGAGTGGCAAAATACGCAATTTATAATTTAATGCCCATTGATTAGTATTTGTTTTTAAATAGCATGACTTTTTTATAGTAGATTTGTTTTAAAGTGACCAAAATAATCCAATGGATACCAAAATGCGCCGGTCACTTTGCGGTTACTGTCGAGATGTGAGTGAGCAAGGCATCAAAACAGTTAAAAGAATTAATATTTTTTAATGACTTTATTGTAGTTAATGAGTAGGACTTTAAAAGGATCGAGGACTCGTTTAGGAGTATGTTTTGATGGATAGCTTAGCACGTAGCAGTGTTTTCCTTGTTTTTGTAACCCTCCTCGCAAGTTGTGCGATTGCGCCGGGTTTTGATGCGCCGGATGTGCCGGGGGTCACTATTCAGCCCATCTCTAGTGACCTTATTCGTTCCCAACAAGTGGATGGGAAAGAGCTAGAAGACCAAAAGAAAACCCAACTAATGGCCGTCAAGAAAAACAAAAACGCTTATCGGTATCATATAGGTCGCGGCGATGTGCTTGACATCATGGTGTGGGAACATCCTGAATTCAGTGCTGGTGGGGGTAGCGGAGACGATTCTAGCTCTGCCGGTTATATTGTCGACAAGGATGGCACTATTTTCTTTCCTTATGTAGGCACCATCAAGGTGGCTGGTAAGACCACATCGGCCGTCCGCAGCATGATTACCCAGGCGTTAGAGGCCGCCATCACCAAACCCCAAGTCAATGTAAAAGTGGCTGATTTCCGCAGCAAAAAAGTTTATTTGGCGGGAGAGGTGGAAGAGCCGGGTCAGAAGCCAATTACCGATGTGCCCATGACGGTGGTTGATGCCATTGGTTTAGCAGGCGGTCCGACGGAAAATGCCGACGTGGTCAATGTGACCCTGACCCGCGGTGATAACGTGTCGACCATCGATTTATTAGCTATCCATAAAGACGGTGATGTGGTGCGGAATGTCTTGCTACAAGACGGTGATATCCTGCATGTGCCTAACAGTAAAGAACGCAAGGTGTATGTGATCGGCGAGGTGTTAGAACCGTCATCTTTGTTAATGGATAAACAGACCATGACCCTTACCGAAGCCATTAATGATGTCGGCAGTGTTAATCCATTCACCTCTGATCCAGGCAGTATCTATGTTATCCGGGGCACACCGGAAGATACCCAAATCTATTTTCTAGATGCCAGCACCCCCGCCGCCTTGGTATTAGGCGATCATTTCCAACTGCAACCCCGGGATGTGGTCTATGTGGATACCTCTGGCGTAACTCGCTGGAATCGCGTTATCACCCAAATCCTGCCGTCCATACGCTTCCTGCAACCGCCTAGTGTATTCGGTGGTTCCTAACAAATTTATAAACATTACTCTGGCTACTTAAATCTATCCTCTATCCCCCCCTCTTTCCAAGGGGGGTTTTTTCTTTGCCAGCCACAGTTTTTGAATGGTTTTAATGCAACGCTGTATTGCGAAAGTTTTCTAGAGAATTAGAAGCGGCAGCTGTTTTCAGTAGTTCTCTCAACTTAGCAAGGTCATCAAGCGTCTTTATATGCTGCGCAAGCGGTTCTGGCAACGCTCCAAAGCGTATTTCTAATATGTCTAGTAAATCCCCACGTACATGGGCTATTTCCTCCTGACGACCTTCCCGGCGACCTTCCTGGCGACCTTCCTGGCGACCTTCCTGACGGCCGCGTTCTTCCCAGGTTTCGGCAAGCGTTGGCATAAGGGTATCTCCTATTTGGGGCAATGCCCGGTGTATGACAGTGTATAAGGTTGTTTCGTCAATTTTATCTGTGCTCTGAGAGATATATCTTAAAACGGTTTGTAGATAACCTAAACCCTCGCTCTGCTTGAGTACCTCTCGGAAGAACGCAGCGATCTCAGGCAGGCGCTCGGCAAACTCCCGGTCAAAGATAGACTTCAGTAACCTCGTGGCCACCTGCAGCGTGGCGTGTCCCTGGAGCTTAGAGAGATCATCCTGGCTGAGATCACACACCAGATACCGAAAGTCCGGTATAAAGGCGCTCAAGGCATCCTCCGCATCCACCAGGGCTCGTAGGTTCCAGGTGGCCTCCCAGCCCTTTTCCCCATGATACACCACCAACGGTACAATGGCTGGCAACAGGGCAGGCTTCTTCTCGCGTTCCCGTTCCCAGATCCGCACCATATAGCGCAGCAGTTGAAACACCGTCCAGCGGTCGGGGTAACTTTTATGCTCCATCAGTACATAGACATAAGCCCCTTGGCCGTTGTGGCGTTGAACCTGATACAGCAAATCGGAGTAGTGATCTCTAAGCGCCTCGTCAACAAAGGCGTCTTTACTCAAGCTCAAGGTATCGAGATTAAGCACCGCACACACCTCCGCAGGCAGATAGTGCGCAAGAAAACCCCGAGCGACTTCAGGACGTGACCAACTGGCTTTAAAAAAGCGGTCATGGGGATTGGGGGTGGTGGGGTTAGGCATAACTTCGAGTGTAGGTCAAGGTAGATTAATCGTCGAGGGAAGGAGGCGGGACTAGGTGGCTCGTGAAGGGGGTGTTGGCGGCCTGGATGGCCGTCATCAAGCGTATAGGGATATATTCACAGCGTCCCCCGGCATGAGCTACCTAGGTCCGCCTCCCAATCTCTATCCCTGTAACCGTATCCATCATTATCCGCGTGGGCAACAAGTTGCCCACCCTACAGTCCTCACCTCTAGCCGTATTCATCATCATCCGCGTGGGCAACAAATTGCTCACCCTACTGTAACCAGTGTTTTACGTAAGCACCATCAGGATCGTACCGTTGCGCTTGGCGCTGAATATTAAAACGCCGATTGGGACGTGGATCGTTACCCACACCGGCCACATACATCCAATTGCCTTGGTTACTACAGACATCGTAGTCAATCAATAACGATTCAAACCAAGCAGCGCCCCACCGCCAATCCACATTAAGCTCATGACAAAGAAAACTGGCCACATTCTGCCGGCCTCGGTTGGACATATAGCCCGTACAGGCCAATTCCTTCATATTTGCGTCGACAAACGGTTCTTCCGTTTCACCCTGGCACCACTGCAAAAAACGTTTTTTGTCATCATTAAAACGACCAACCTTTCCTTTAATACCACCTTGCTTAAAAATCCGGCTGCCATACTTCCACGCTACGAACCGAAAATAATCCCGCCAAAGCAGTTCAAAAATCAACCAATAGGTAGACTCATTAGCAACAATTTCCTCTTCAAAACGTTGCACTTCGTCATAGATCCGCCGTGGCGACAGAGCACCACAGGCCAGCCAAGGCGAAAATTTAGAGGAAAAATCTTCACCCAACATACCATTGCGCGTGTCTTTGTAATGGGTAAGCGCACGACGCTCCCAAAAGTACTCCGCCAGTCGATCCAACCCCGCCTGTTCCCCACCCTTAAAAGCAAGCACTGCCCTAGGATCCTTGGTCGGCGTCTCTAAACCCAGATCTTCTAAGCTAGGCAACGGCTTCTCAGAGATATTATCCGGTAATGGCGGCAAAGACGCTGGAGCCGCAACTGGTTGACGTATAGGTGTGTCTGCCTCCACCGCTTTGCGAAACGAGGTGAACACATTAGGAAGATCGGCTAGGACAAAGGGCAGGTCTTCTGGATGGATTAAGGAACGACCCCAAAAAGTCTGTAATGGTATTTCTAAGGATTGAGAAAGGCGATCCTCGACGGCAACCTCCTCGGCAGTCACCTCCTTCTCGGCGAAAACCACCTGGGCATCCATGGCACGGGCAAGCCGGGGTATTTCTTCTTTCGGCTTAGCCACAACCACATACAAACCAGAGCCTCGTGCCTCTAAAGATTGACGCAAATCGTTTAAGCTCTCAATCAAAAACTGCGTCTTAAATGAACCTGTACGTTTAAAACCCAAAGGATGCTGATCAAATTCGCGTGGATCAAAACAATATACCGGTAACAACACATCCAATTGATCAGCTTGAGCAGATAACAGCTCATGATCATGTAATCTTAAATCATTGCGAAACCAATAAATTGCCCGTTTAGGTGTCGACATAAAGCAGTTTAACAGATCATTAGGAATACACTAAAAAGTCAGTGAGTCGATCATCTGAATCAGCGATTTATGCTATACACCCTCTTTTTATGCCTGAATAAGTCAACTAAATTTTTACAACACCAAATCAAAGCTTTACCAGGAGACCGTTGAGGCCGCTGCCATGAAGGCTGCGTATCAGTTTTACGGACATCACGGTCATGAATTCCGGTACCATTTTTGGATGACGCTAAATCTTGGGTTTTCTGAGATCGCCTAATGCCATATAAGGCGTCGATCTCGGCTGTGGTCATATAGTCCAAATCCCAATGGGTGGTCTGCCGCAATTTAGCATCTTCTTGGTAAATCTTTAGCTTTTTTTTACCCATTTATGTTTATCTCCAAATCGAGCTACTTAGCCAGGATATTCTAGATTGCCTAGCGTACTCCCTTACGCTAGGCAACAGCAGGGAATCAACCCACTCAAGTCTGTTCAGCAGGGGGACCGATAAACCCACCACGAGATCGTCGCCCGCCTTTGGTCACTTTTACCTTGGGCGAAGGCGTTTGACCAAAACCACCCTCATCGGGAGGTAGCGATCCCGCACCCGTCATAAGAGCGTCGATCTGATCACGCTCCAGGGTCTCGTGGTGGATAAGCGCTTCCGCCATGGCGTGAAGTGTGTCCATGTGTGCTGTCAGAATGTCTCGGGCACGCCCATAGTTACGCTGGATGATGGCATGAATTTCACGATCTATTTTATGCGCTGTTTTAGACGAGAACGTTTTGCTCTGACCTGCAGACTGACCAAGAAACAGATCTCCTTCCGCTTCACCATAGGCAAATGCGCCTAACTTTTCCGACAAACCCCAGCGGGTAACCATATTGCGGGCGATATCGGTGGCCCGTTGAATATCGTTCTGGGCCCCAGTGGTGACGGCATCAGCGCCAAAGACAAGCTCCTCTGCGACACGACCACCGAACAGACTGGTAATTTGGCTTTCCAAATGGCGCTTGTTATGACTCAACCGCTCTTGTTCTGGCAAGAACAAGGTCACACCCAGGGCGCGTCCCCGAGGTATGATGCTCACCTTATGAACAGGGTCGTGCTCTGGAACCAGCAGGCCAATAATGGCATGACCTGCTTCATGGTAGGCGGTAAGGCGTTTTTCCTCTTCATTCATTACCATGGTGCGCCGCTCTGCGCCCATCAAAATTTTGTCCTTGGCACGCTCAAACAGCTGCATGGACACGCGAATCTCGCTGCTGCGAGCAGCTAACAGGGCAGCCTCATTGACTAAGTTAGCCAAATCAGCTCCGGAGAAACCTGGCGTGCCCCGCGCCAATATCCGCGCATCCACATCGGTGGCTAAAGGTACGTTGCGCATATGCACCCTAAGAATTTGCTCGCGACCCCGTACATCGGGCAGGGGCACCACCACTTGGCGGTCAAAGCGACCCGGGCGCAATAAGGCAGGATCGAGCACATCGGGACGGTTGGTGGCGGCAATGATAATGATGCCCTCACCCCCTTCGAACCCATCCATCTCCACCAAAAGCTGGTTCAAGGTTTGTTCACGCTCATCGTGGCCGCCACCCATACCGGCGCCACGACGGCGACCTACCGCATCGATTTCATCGATAAATATGATGCACGGCGCCTGCTCTTTAGCTTGCTTAAACAAATCCCTTACCCGAGAAGCGCCAACGCCGACAAACATCTCGACAAAATCCGAGCCTGAGATACTAAAAAACGGCACCCCAGCTTCCCCAGCAATGGCTTTTGCCAACAAAGTTTTACCTGTCCCTGGTGGACCCACCATCAATGCGCCCCGGGGAATCCTGCCGCCCAGCACACTAAATTTATCTGGGGCCTTTAGAAACTCTACAAATTCAGACACATCGGCTTTCGCTTCCTCGACGCCAGCCACATCAGCAAAGGTGACTTTAGCTTGATCTTTTTCAAGCTTGCGCGCCCGACTACGTCCAAAGCTATTGATATTCATGCCTCCTCCTAAACCACCGGCGCCACGACGCATAAAATAGACATAAACACCAATCAACAAGAAAAGGGGCAACCAACCAATTAAAACCTGCAAAAAGAAACTCGGTTTTACAGGTGGTTCTGCCATAATCGTAACGTTGTTCGTCAGCAGATCACCCACTAAAGCTGTGTCATCGGGGTTGTAGGTAGAAAAGCGACTACCATCCTGGCGAATTCCTTTGACCGTCTGGTCTTGAATGACCACTTCATCGATGCGCCCCTCTTTCACCTCCGACAAAAACTGTGAATAGGGAATCTGTGCCGCCGACTGAGTCCTTGGCTTAAAACCCTGATTGGCAAACATCAAGGCGGCAATAATTAACAGGGCAAGAAAACTGAAAAGCCTAAATTGAGCATTCAATATATTTAACTCCCGCGTGAAGCACTACTGATATAGACAAAGCGTTGACAAAAAGTGCTGGGTTTTTGATGTTATTAAATAAAAGAATAAAAGATTATGGATTTACCACAGCAAAAAACCGATTTTTGAAACATAGCGAGCATGCCTGCGGTAGTAAAGTCAGACTAATTTCTTAGACAATGTATAAATATATAGTCATGACCTAAGAAATTATTTCTTACCAAATACTTTTGCTTTTCAGAACCCCTATAGGCTATTGAATGTTATAGAAATCAACCCGTTAAAACCATTATTTTGTTTCACACATTCTCAGGTGCATGTTCATACTCCAATGTCACCGCCAAGGCATGAACAACAGACGCTATGCGTACTGTGCTTTGAATCGCCTCGCGACCTAAACCGTGCTTGCGCAATTCCCGCTCATGGGCAGTGACACACATACCACAAGCATTGATGGCAGAGACCGCCAACGAGTACAGCTCAAAATCCGCCTTGTCGATACCGGGTTTAGCGATGATATTCATACGTAACCGTGCCGGTAGACTGGCGTACTCTTTATCGTCCACCAAATGGAGAAAGCGGTAATAGACATTGTTCATCCCCATAATGGCCGCCGCCGCTTTAACGCCGTTAACAGTAGCTTCGTCAACATGCTCACGAGCTGCCGCTTCGATTTGTTCTGTGAGGGCTAAATTGCGTGAAGCAATGGCTGCTGCTAGGGCAACGCCATAAATTTGGGCGTTAGTAAGCCCAGGCGCTCCTTCCGGTTTTAGCACACTACTTAGATTGAGCTTCAAATCTTTGGCATAGTCAGGAATCTGTTTTTTAATGTCATCTATGCTCATGGTTTGTCCTCCCGCTTTAGCGAACTCCCTGCCCAGTTAAGACAGGGAGTTCAATAGACTTAGAAAAGTTTGTAATGCGCCTTAGGCGACCTGGAGCGTTTCCTCACCTTTCTGCCAGTTACAGGGGCAAAGTTCGTCGGTTTGCAAAGCATCTAGCACCCGAAGAACCTCCTGAGGATTGCGGCCGACACTCAAATCCGTCACATAGGCGAAGCGAATGATGTTTTCCGGATCAACGATATAGGTAGCCCGCTGAGCTACCCCTTCGCTTTGATCCAAAATGCCTAATGCTTCGCTCAGTTCCCGCTTAATGTCGGAGAGCATGGGGAAGGGAAGATTTTGCAACTCTTCTTTAGCTTGTCGCCATGCTAAATGCACGAATTCTGAGTCGGTGCTGACACCTAAAACCTGCGCATCTCGGTCTGCAAATTCCTCTTCAATATCACCAAACGCTTTAATCTCTGTAGGACACACAAAGGTAAAATCCTTCGGCCAAAAAAATACGACTTTCCATTTTCCATCATATTGATGGCTATCGATGTCCACAAAGGCGGAGTTAACATCATTGGAAACTACACCCTTGAGATTAAAAGCTGGGAATTGATGGCCAACACCTAACATAAAAACTTCTCCTCATCAAAGTGACTGAAATAATCGTTTAGGATTTATATCCCCACTGCTTATGAGTAGGGATTACTTAGAAAGTTGGGGTCAATAGCGTCTTTTCCAAATGAAATTTTTCTATTGTTGTCATAGTTATTATCTATTGGCTTTAATTTGCTCGAAAAAATTGGCTATGGGAGTTGTAGAGTCTTTTGATAAATCCTACGATGATTGAACATAGGCAATATTTTCATAAGGCACTTGGTTAATTGTTTCGCTGGCATGGTGAACGGTTGCCGTTAGAACGAACACCCTTTGATTCCCTGTGGAGACAGTTTGGAAGCTAAAAAACTAAACACGATAAAGGATCTTGTTCACTCACAAGATGAACGTGTTGAATTGATTGATGGTGAAATCATTAAGCGTCCAATGGCGCGTTCTGAGCACGCATTGATTCAATCAAGTCTCTGTGATGAGGTTGCTATCTTCAAACGCAAAAAGGGTCCCGGGGGGTGGTGGATCATGACTGAAATCAGCGTTGCATATAGTGAATATCAGTGTCCTAGCCACGATTTGGCAGGGTGGCGTAAAGAACGGATGCCACATCGACCTACAGGCATCATGCAGGTTGTACCAGACTGGGTCTGTGAAATCACTTCACCGGGACATGAACGCAAAGACTTATTTCACCATTTTATGTTACTGCAACGTAGTAAAGTGTCTTGTTACTGGGTCATTTCACCCGAAGATAAGACGCTGATTGCTTATCAACTTAATGATGACAAATATGCTGTTGCTTTTTCTGTAGAATGCCGAGAACAAAAGGATTTTAAGAAAGTAAGCATACCGCCCTTTGAGAGCACTGAAATCGATTTGAACTACCTGTTTGGGGATGCTGCCTGAGTCTCGGTCAATAATTCCTCAAGACATCGGCTCCATACCCTGGCGTTCAAGGGCTTTACGCACCCCTTCATCTGCCTCCATGCGCTGCCGATGAGCCTTTAGCGCCGGATAATTGTCAATCGACAACGGAGTTTGCTCGATCCAACGGGTTAATACATACAGATAGGCGTCGGCAAAGGTGCGTTTGCCCAAATAGTAATCACCGTCAGCTTGGCTAAGGGTATCTTCAAGATGCTGATAATGATTGCTCAAGCTCTCATAGGCAGCCTTTTTTATTTCCTGCTGCGCACCTTCACTGGTGGCAAAAGCTTGCACGGCAAAATGAGGACCGTAAGTTGCGTGAACTTCGCTAGTCATATAAGAAAGCGCTTCGGCTTCTTTACGACCCAAGCGGGTGTCCCGGGCGTAACCCTCGGAACCGTATTCTGCGCCGAGGAAAGCCAAAATCGCAGTCGCCTCGGTCAGTACATCACCATCGTCAAATTGTAAAGCTGGCACCTTAGCTTGTGGATTGATGGCCAGGTAGGTGTCTTTTTTATGATCGCCATAGGCCATGTTATGAATGTTGACCGGCGCATTTAGCCAGGCAATGGCAATATTGGGAGCAAGGGCACAGGTTCCCGGCATCGTATAAAGGGTTGGCATGGTTGATTTCTCCTCAGCGTAAGACGTTAATCAATTAAAAATTTTTAAAGGATGGTTGGTAGAATTCGACAGTCATTTTTTCAAACATTAGTGCGTATATGAAAATGAAAAATATATGGGTAGACGCCGATGCCTGTCCCAAAGCCATTAAAGCGATTTTGTTTAGAGCAGCAGAACGTGAACAGGTTCTAGTCACCTTAGTGGCTAATCAAGCTCTAGCAAAACCACCTTCAACCTTTATAAAATCACTGCAAGTCTCAAAAGGACTTGATGTTGCTGATAACGAGATCGTAAAGCGAGTGTCAACCGGTGATTTAGTCATTACCAGTGACATTCCCTTGGCAGCCGAAGTCATTGCAAAAGAAGCCCTGGCGCTGAGTCCAAGGGGTGAGCTGTATACTGTCGATAACATCAAAGCCCGTTTAACCATGAGAGACTTCTTGGATACCTTACGGGGCAGCGGCATCAATACCGGCGGCCCCGCTTCCCTCAGTCAAAGCGATCGGCAAGCCTTTGCAAATCAGTTGGATCGGCTGCTTGCTAGTCGCAAGAAATAAAGTTTCATATTCACCATCTAAGGACTTTCTGCCTGGAGCGGCGGCGGCTCCTGTGGCTTTCCACGCCCCAGCAACGCCAGCTTACGGCACAAGACATAAAAGACCGGCGTAAACAACAAACCAAAGAAGGTGATGCCGATCATCCCACTGAACACGGCGGTGCCCAGTGCAATGCGCATTTCCGCGCCAGCACCGGTGGCCAGCACCAAGGGAACAACACCCAGGATAAAGGAAAAGGATGTCATCAAAATGGGGCGTAACCGCAAACGCGCCGCATTCACAGCAGCGTCCCATAATCCTTCCCCCTCATCCTCCTGTTGTTTAGCAAACTCCACAATTAAAATGGCATTTTTACTGGCCAATCCGATCAAGACTACAAGCCCAATTTGCGTCAGGATATTGTTATCCATCCCCGCTAACGCGACACCGGTGATAGCCGATAACAAACACATGGGCACAATGAGGATGATGGCCAAGGGTAATGTCCAGCTTTCATACTGGGCGGCAAGCAACAGAAACACAAATAACACCGCCAGGGCAAACGCAATAATCGCGGTATTACCGGCTTGCTTTTGCTGAAAAGCAATTTCCGTCCATTCGTAATCGATGCCATCGGGTAGCACCTGATCGGCTAACCGCTCCATAGCGTTTAGCGCCTCGCCGGAACTACGACCCGGCGCCGTATCGCCCAGCACGGCTGCCGCTGGATAGAGGTTGTAGCGGGGTACCCGCGAGGGGCCCGAGATATCTTCGAAGGTAGCTACTGAACCGATGGGCACCATTTCACCACTGGCATTGCGTACCCGAATGCGGGTAATGTCATCCGCCGTTAAACGGTACGGGGCGTCAGCCTGGGCGGTGACCCGGAAGGTCCGCCCCAAATAATTAAAGTCATTGACAAACGCGGAACCGAGATACAATTCCAAAGCCTGAAAAACCTCGGAAACCGGCACCCCCAGTCGTTCCACCCGCTGCCGGTCGATGTCCAAATAAAGCTGCGGGGTGCTGGTTTCAAAGAAGCTAAAGACACTGGTCAAATCGGGATCTTGATTCGCGGCGCCCACCAAATCCCAAACCGACTGATTCAGCACATCAAAACCCCGCCCCCGGCGGTCCTGCACCATCATGCGGAAACCCCCAGCATTGCCGATACCACGCACCGGTGGCGGTGGAATCACTACCACCATCGCCTCATCGATAGTGGCCATGGATTGGCGCATTTCGTCTAGGATACTGTCATAGGTGAGCCCTTTGGCCTCGCGAGCGGGAAAGTCCTCCATCACTGGAAAAATCGCTGCGGCGTTGGATGCATTGGTAAAGGTGGCTCCCGAGAAACCCGCAAAGGCAACCGCGTTGGTGACACCGTCGATGTCCAGAAGCTTATCAGTGGCTTCCCGCACCACCGCATCGGTGCGGGATAAAGAAGCGCCCGGCGGTAATTGAATGCTGACGATAAAATAGCCCTGATCTTGAGCCGGAATAAATCCGGTGGGCACCCGATCGAACTGCCAAACGGTCAACGCCATAAGGCCCCCATAGACCACCAGCACCAAGCTAACCCCACGCACTAAACGACACACGACCCAGCCGTATTTTTCCGAAACCCAGGCCAACCCGGTATTAAACCGGCAAAAAAAGTACTTCAGCGGCGCTCGCCAAAGGGACGCCGGTGTATTACAGGGATCGTTTTCATGGGGTTTCATGAAGATAGCCGCCATGGCCGGGCTTAAGCTCAAGGCAACGATGGTGGAGAGCACCGTCGAAACGGCAATGGTGACACCGAACTGGCGGTAAAACTGACCGGATATGCCTTCTAAAAACGTGGTCGGCAAGAATACCGCCACCAATACTAGACTGGTGGCTATCAACGCCGAACCCACCTCGTCCATGGTGCGCCGGGCGGCCTCGCGAGGGCTCATGCCATCACGCATATTCCGCTCCATGTTTTCCACCACCACAATGGCATCATCAACCACAATACCGATAGCTAGCACTAAACCAAACAGGGTGAGATTATTCAGGGAAAAACCGAACAGTCCCATAATCGCAAAGGTGCCGATTAAGGCTACTGGAATAGCCACGATGGGAATAATGGCAGCACGCCAGGTTTGCAAAAACAGCATAATAACGAGCACTACCAACAGCACCGCTTCTATCAGTGTCTGGATAACCTCATCGATGGATTCTTCTACAAATTCGGTGGGGTTGTAGACTATTTCATAGGCGAGACCGGCGGGAAATTCCTGGGCCAGGGTCTCCATGGTACTGATAATTTCGTCTGCGGTTTCCAGGGCGTTGGTGCCAGGACGTTGAAAGATGGGCAACGCGATAGCGGGTTTGTCACCCAGATAACCCCGGGTGACGTAACTTTGCGCCCCCAACTCGGCACGACCTATGTCCCGCAGCCGAACAATGCGCCCGTTTTCCGCGGAATTGACGATAATATTCTCGAATTCTTCTGGATCCACCAAGCGGCCCTGGGTCTGGACGCTCATTTCGAAACTATTTTGCTGGGGCACAGGAGGCTGGTTGAGAACACCGCTAGCCACTTGGATATTCTGACCCCGTAGCGCATCTAGCACATCGCCAGCCGTCAAGCTCAAGGCGGCCATGCGGTCTGGATCGAGCCAAACCCGCATGGAGTATTCACTGGCGCCGAATACGAGAATATCCCCTACCCCATCGATGCGCGCCAGAATATCCCGCAGTTGCAGTACGGCATAATTGGCAATATAGAGCTGATCATAGGTATCGTCCGGTGAATACAAATTGACCACCAGCATGAGATCCGGGGAATTCTTGCGGGTTACGACACCTAAACGGCGCACTTCTTCAGGCAGTCGTGGTTCGGCGATGGCGACACGGTTTTGCACCAGAACCTGGGCTTCATCCAAATCCGTGCCCAGTTCAAAGGTAATGGTGAGGGTCACGCTGCCGTCATTGGTGGACTGCGAGAGCATATAGAGCATGTTTTCGACGCCGTTAATCTCCTGCTCCAACGGCGTGGCGACGGTATTGGCAGCAATTTCTGCATTGGCGCCGGGGTAACTAGCGGTTACCTGAATGGTGGGCGGTGCCACCTGAGGGTATTGTTCGATGGGCAGGGCAAAATATGACAACGCGCCAGCGATGACGATGAGAATTGACAGCACCGTGGCAAAAATCGGCCGATCAATAAAAAAGTGAGAAAATTTCATCGAGTTTGACCCTACACGCTGGCATCACTGTTGTGCGCCACATCCTCCTCTTGGATGGCGCCATCCACAGGGTTTACAGGCGAACCGGCCCGTACCTGTTGGATGCCGCCGATGACAATACGGTCTGTTTCTGCAAGCCCATCCCGAATAACGCGCAGGTCGCCATCCTGCAATGGCCCCAGTTGCACAAAGCGCATTTCGGCTTGGTTTTCGTCATCAACCACATAGACAAACTTGCGGGATTGATCGGTGCCTATGGCCGCATCGGGCACCAGCAAGGCTTGGTATTCACCACTGCCTATGAGGCGTGCGCGACCAAACATGCCCGGTTCAATAATCCCCTGTGGATTTTCAAAAACGGCGCGGCCTTCAATGGTACCCGTTCCCTGATCCACCTCGTTATCCACAAAATCCATGTTGCCTTCATGCACAAACTCCTCTTCATCCAGCAGACGTACGTATACGGGATTCGCTTTGTCCCGGGACCCAGGGCGAGCGCCGCTATTATTCAGGCGTGTGTATTTAAGTAATTCGCTCTCGCTGGCTTCAAAATAAAAATGAATGGGATCAACGGAGACGATGGTGGTTAAAAGGGTAGCCCCGGTAGAACCGCCACTGATGAGATTACCGACGCTTACTTGATCTCGGCTTACTCGCCCACTAATGGGCGCTCTCACTTGGGTAAATTCCAGATTAAGCTTGGCCTCGTCCACAGCGGCTTTAGCCCCATCGACCTGGGCCCTGGTGGCAATCATATTCTGGCGGCGCTCTTCAAATTCTTCCTCTGAAACCGTCTGGGATTCCACCAACTGACGAAATCGATTGAATTCACTCTCCGCCCGTTTCGACTCCGCTTCAGCCTGTCTGAGATCAGCTCGGGCGCCTTCGAAGGCAATCTGGAAAGGCCGCTGGTCAATGACGAACAATACATCCCCCTTCTCAACCATCTGCCCATCTTGAAAACGAATTGCATCCAAGTAGCCATCTACCCGGGCCTGGATTTCCACCCGTTCCACGGCTTGAAACCGACCTGTATATTCATCCCAATCGACAACCGGTTTTTGTAACGGTGCCGCAACGGTTACCTGGGGAGGCGGCGGCGGGTCAGCGGCTTCTTGACTTTCACTGATACAAGCGGTTAAGAAAGGAATACAAATAAATGCTAGCCAATGCGGGCGCCACCCTTGGTAGCATCGTTTCAAGACGCTGTTCATGGTGTTACTTCTCACTTAATAGGATTTGAAGGGATTTAAAATTAATTAAATTAGACAAGGGTCACTAGATTAAGTTGATTCCCGTTCGCATTAAAAATGGTATATATAATTCTGTATAACATCTTGCGTAATCTTGCGCGATTTTATTTAAAGTGTTCGGTCTATCAGGCAACGATTTCTCCATCTACTCCTCATAACAGTACAATAGCGACAAAAACCGTTGTCTCTTGCTTGACTTGCTCAAACGGTAATCCTAACCCGGCACTAATCTCGTCAATAAATTTTGCCAGGATGCCTGATCAACTATCTCGCGTAAGCTCTGCTGCGTATAAAGCTCATAATAATGCCCACGTAAGGCAAGCAGCGCCTGGTGCGTACCTTGCTCGCTAATCCGTCCGTGCTCGATGACCAATATCCGGTCAGCCGCCCGGATTGTCGATAATCGGTGGGCAATCACCAAACCGATGCGCCCCTTTAATACCTGGCGGAGTCCGGCTTGAATCTGCTGTTCCGTTTCGGCGTCCACCGAGGAGGTCGCCTCATCCAGTACCACGATCTGTGACTTGGCCAGGATAGCCCGGGCGCAGGCGATAAGCTGGCGCTGGCCACTGGACAAGCGGCCACCGCCTTCGCCCACTTGGCTGGCGTAACCCTCCGGTAATCCACTGATCATCGGGTGCGCGCCGGCCAGCTTCGCCGCTGCAATAACATCATCATCGCTGGCGCTAAGATCGCCATAGCGGATATTATCCGCGACAGTGTCACTGAACAGGTGTGGCACCTGCTGCACCATACCCAGGTTAGACTGTAACCAATGCAAACTGCGCTGCCGGTAATCGACGCCGTCAATGAGTATTTGTCCTTCAGTGGGTTCATAAAACCGGCACAGCAAGTTAACCAAAGTGCTCTTGCCACCACCGGTGGGGCCCACCAATGCAATGGTCTCACCGGCGCTGATCTTCAGGTTGATGTCCCGCAATACCGGTTCACCCGTATGATACGCAAAGCTGACCCTGCACAGCTCGATCTGGTGGATGGTTTGCGGGTAACCGTCGTCAGCGAGTCCTGGTCCGTGGGGCCTCTGAGTTAGGGCATTGCGTACTGAGAGACTGTCCTTTACCTCAGAATCAGCGGCGATTAGCCCAAGCACCCGCTCGGCGGCCGCTTGGGCCATCTGTAACTCGGCAAACCAGGCGGCGAGTTCTTCGATGGGCTCAAAAAATTGCCGGATGTAGCTCATAAAGGCAATCAGGGTGCCGATAGTAATGCTTCCCGCAAGCACATCATAGCCGCCGCCGGCCAGCACAAACCCGGTGGCTAGACTCGCCAAGGTCAGCACACTCGGCAGGTAAAGCGCCCCCAGCCGCGCGTTACGCCGCGCCGCGCCGTAGAGACGGCCGGACAGTTGTTGAAACTCAGCAAGGTTTTGTGACTCGCGGTTAAAGACTTTGCTGGTGCGCGCCGCCGTAACGGCTTCGCTATAGGTTGCGGTGAGGCGCGAGTTGGTTTTACGTACCAAGCGTGCGCTATCCAAAATACGCACCTGAAACCAGGCGCTTAGCCAAAACAGCAGCGGCATCACGCTTAAGCTTAACAGACCTAGCCAAGGGTGTAGCACCACCATGGCAATGGCAATACCCACCATCATAGCTCCACCCCAGATGAAATCCAGCACGCCCCAAGCCAGCACTTCCGCTAAACGATCACAATCGGAGGTCATCCGCGCCAACAACCAGCCCGCGGGACGCCGGTCATAATACGCAAACGACAGCCGTTGCAGATTGGCAAACCCGGCGCGGCGAATATCGTGACTGACGTGGGTGCGGATCTTGCCACCCAGGATGATAAAAATCCATACCGAAACCACCAAGCTAAGCATTAACAACAGGTACAAACCAGCGTAATCTCGTAATGGCGCTTCATTGCCCTGTTGTGCGACGCTGTCAATCACCTGCCGCGTTAACAGGGGCACCACCACTTCTAAGGCGGCGGTCAGCACAGCGAACAACGCCAACAGCGCCACTTCGCGCCGATAAGGCCGCGCGTAGCAGAGTACTTGCCGCCAAATCTGTAGGTCAAATCGCTTTTGATAAGACACTTCTTCAAATACCTCGTTCATGATTTCAACCCGCTTTAACCACTTTTTGTATGTCTTTCTCGATGGTTGCATCCACGGTGCCTTGCAGCTGCCATAAACGACGGTAAGGTCCAGCCTGTTGCAGCAGTTCAGGATGGCTACCCGATTGCACCACAGAACCCTCTTGCAGCACCAAGATCCGATCGGCATGTACTATGGAAGACAACCGATGGGCGATCACTAGGGTCGTATGACGGCCGCGGCGGGCGGCCAAGGTATGCACGATGCGGGCTTCGGTGCGACTATCGATGGCGCTTAAGGCATCATCCAGAATCAAAATGGGAGCATCTTTCAGTAACGCTCTGGCGATGGCCATACGCTGGCGCTGTCCACCTGACAGAGTAACCCCACGCTCACCTACCAACGTGTTATAACCAGCCTTGAAACTAGCAATGGCGTCATGGATACACGCGGCGGTAGTCACCTGTTCCAACGCCGGTTGATCAGCGTCGTGGCGGCCAATGCGCAAATTCCCGGCAATGCTTTTGGAATAAAGATACGGTTCTTGTAGCACCGTCCCCATTTGGGAACGCACAAAAGCGCGGGGCATATCCGCTAACTCCTGTCCATCCAGCGTTATGGAGCCTTGTTGATAATCATAAAGACGCAATAACAACTGCACGATGGTGGACTTACCCGATCCCGGTGGCCCCACCAAGGCGACGGTCTGACCAGGTTCGATGTTAAACGAAACTTGTTTTAAAGCGGGGGTATCGCCATAGCTAAAACACACACTTTTAAAGTTGACGGCTCCCGTTAAAGGCTGCGCCGCTATTTCTGTTTGCCGGTCGGCCTCAACCGGTTCCCGCAGGATCTCCTGCAAACGCCGCGTGGCCACGGCCGCTTTACCGGTTTCAGTGAGAACTCGTCCGAGCTGACGAACCGGCCAGACCACCAAACCCAAATAGGTCAAAAAAGCGAACAAAGTGCCTACGCTCAATTCTCCAGCTTGTAGCATCGCGGCACCCATAAACAGGGTCAAACCAATTTGAAGATAACAGAGCAAGTCAGCAGTGGACCAATACAACGCGATGAGTTGGATTAACCGCCGGTGTTGATCGCGGTGGGCAGCGTTAACCGTGGCAAATTTCGCCTGCTCAAAATCTTGCCGGGCAAAAGCTCTCACCACCCGGATACCGGTCAGATTCTCCTGCAACACGGTGGTCATCCGGGCTTCGGCTTGATCCGTGAGCAAAAATTGGGCTTGTACCTTACGAAAAAATAAAAAAGCAAAACCCAACACGAAAGGCAGTAGCATTAACGCATAGGGAGCAAGATGCGCATCAAGCCAAAACAACAACGGCGTAACCAATACAACCAAGGCCACGGTGCGGCCAATCTCTACCACTTGGCTGAATAAAAATAATCGTAAGGTCTCTACGTCCGAGGTACAGCGTTGTACCAAATCGCCGCTATCGGCCCGGTCATGAAATGAGCTGGGCAGCCGCTGGATATGGTCATAGAGCTGATCCCGCAGCTGCCGAACTAAGGTCTCAGCGGCACCGGCCAGACATTCGTTACGCAGATATTGAAATACGCCGGCGCAGGCGGTTAACAGCACAACCACCAAAGCCACTATGGCCAATTGCAAGAGGGGGTCGAGCTGAACCCAAGTAAGCGGCAACCAATCGGGCAGCGCGGATTGATCCTTACGTATCACCCCGTCGATGGCAACCTGCACCAGCAACGGTACGGTAAATGTCAGTGCCACTGCCAATAACATCGCCAGGACGGCATAGCTGTAACGCCCTGCCTGGCTTTTGATCAATTCCCAAAGTAAATTACGGCCCATGACTCAGTTCTCATTGCAGTGATGAAGCAGCTGAGCGGGCTATTGACAAAAAAAGAAGTATAAAGACAAAAAACCCGCTCGGATTAAATGAGCGGGTTTTTAAGACTTGATGATGGGCAGATCCCCTAAGTTAGCACTCGCTCATCGGAATCATGTGATTCCAAATCCCGATTCCAATATCGGTATGTGGGTAACGAATGCTTTTCATGAAACGTCTCCTTAGAAAGGATCTGATGCCTGGCAAACGCAAGCAAACTACCACGCCTTTCCTAGCAAAGCAAGTCCAGCCACAAAAGAAACATAAAAGCTTGGACTTACGCACAACTCACTTACAAGCAGGACTTGCGGAGCTTGTGAAAGAGGTGTCTGCGGCCTAGATGGCCGCAGTCAAGCTGGCGAAGCAGGACGTATTCATGGCGTCCTCTGGAACAAGCTGCGTAAGTCCTGAAAGTGTCATGTGAAAAAAAACTAAAACGTCTACATAGAAAATTCGTTTATAAAAGCTCGGTCAAGCCAATCCTTCCAACGCCAAACCCATGGGCCTTTGACGGTCAACCCTGCTTTTGATCCCACGGCATAGCGGTTACCCGTGGAGATAAGGGTTAAATAGGTACGTTGGGGTTTGAAGGGTTTGGTAGGACGATGGTTTAAGATACACCGCAAATTTTCTGTCAATGGAGGACCTTGACGCACGGCAAAAACACCGGCTTTTGGTCGGGGATGATTGACCATATGGGCGATGTCGCCGACGGCAAAGACGCCCTCATGGGAAATACTTTGTAAATCATCGTCTACTTGGATAAATCCTCGCTCATCCAGAGCGAGTCCAGTTTCCTTCAACCAATCAGCGGCTCCTGCCTGGGTAACCCAAAAAACCTCATCCATAGCAAAGCGCTGACCTTCACTAAACAGCTCATCCTGGGCAACCCGCACAATGAGGGTATTGACAAGCACATGGATACCCCGATCAGCCAGGGTTTGACTAAAAATTTGGCGTACTTTCTTGGGGTGCGCAGGTAGAATCTTGTCGCCACCTTGGAACAGGTTAAAAGCAAGTTGTGACGGATCCCAATGGCGGGATTGATACTCAAATGTAAGCCGGTAATGTATTGCTAATAACAGTTCAACACCCCCCGCCCCACCACCCACCACGCCGATACGCAGCGGTTTTGGTGTTGCACTGATTTGCGCCAGCAACGCCTCCCAGCGCGAGGTAAACTTAGCGATGGGTTTTACCCATGTGGTATGGGTCGCTGCACCGGGTGTTTGCTCCACAGCGGGGGTGGAACCAATATCGATGGATAACACATCATAGGCGACGGGTGGATGGGCTGCGAGATAAACAAGCCGTTTATCCAGGTCCAACCCAACGGCTTCGTCATGGATAAAACGCGCCTTGGCAAACCGAGACAAGGGGGCTAAATCAATATGGCACTGGACATGAGTGTAATGGCCCGCCACATAGCCCGGCAGCATCCCCGAGTAAGGCGTTAAGGCATCCCGACCGATGAGGGTAATCCGCACACCGGACATGGGTTTTACCCCAAAACCTTTGAGTACACTGACATGGGTGTGTCCACCGCCGAGTAGGACCAACTCTTTAATTTCTTTTCCCATCTTAAAAATACTTTGCCAATATAGTCGCACTCGTTTGCAAAGGAGACATCATCATGAAGTATCGAACTGAACGTGACAGTATGGGTGAATTACAAGTGCCAGAACAGGCCCTGTATGGGGCGCAGACGCAACGGGCGGTGAATAACTTTCCTGTCAGCGGTCTGCCTATGCCGCGGGGTTTTATTCGCGCCTTGGGGTTGATCAAAGCCTGTGCGGCTCAAACCAACGAGGAACTGGCTCTATTAGATAGAAGTATTGCCCAAACCATACAGAAGTCGGCTCACGCAGTGGCAAAGGGTGACTATGATGAACACTTTCCCATCGATATCTTCCAAACCGGCTCTGGCACCAGCAGTAATATGAATGCTAACGAGGTCATTGCCCATTTGGCCACCAAGGCCCTGGGTAAACCCGTCCATCCCAACGATCATGTGAATATGGGCCAAAGTAGCAACGATGTTATACCCACTGGGATACACGTCAGCGCCGCTCTCAGTGTCTATGAACAGTTGCTTCCAGCCTTGTCCCAATTAATCTCAGTGATGGATAGCAAAGCTGATATCTTAAAGGATACTGTAAAAACCGGTCGCACTCATCTTATGGACGCCATGCCCATCACCCTGGGCCAGGAATTAAGCGGTTGGGCCACCCAAATTCGCCAAAACCAAGATAGATTGCACACTACCCTAGTCCGGCTTTGCGCCCTGGCCCAGGGTGGCACCGCGGTGGGTACCGGTATCAATGCACATTCGGCTTTTGGCGAGAAGTTTGCCAAGGCCCTGAGTCAACAAACTGGACTCACCTTTAAACCTGCTGACAATTATTTCACCGCTTTGAGTAGCCAAGATGTGGCCGTGGAGTTGAGTGGACAGCTAAAAACCACCGCCGTTAGCTTGATGAAAATCGCCAATGATTTGCGCTGGATGAACAGCGGCCCCCTGACGGGTTTGGCTGAAATTGCTCTGCCTGCGCTGCAACCGGGCAGCAGCATTATGCCCGGTAAAGTGAATCCGGTTATCCCAGAAGCCGTCGCCATGGTATGCGCCCAAGTCATGGGTAATGACACTACCATCACCATAGCCGGGCAAGCGGGTAATTTTCAACTGAATGTCATGTTGCCGGTAATCGCTTATAACCTGTTGCAGTCCATCGAGCTGCTCGCTAATAGCGCTCGGCTACTGGGAGATCAGGCTATTGCCGGTTTTACAGTCAACCAAGAACGGTTACAACAACAATTGGGACGCAACCCTATTCTGGTAACCGCATTGAATGCAGTGATCGGTTATGAAAAAGGGGCGCACATCGCTAAAACAGCTTATGCTCAGGGACGGCCGGTGATGGACGTGGCTCGGGAAATGACTGACCTCACGGAAGATGAACTGGCTCGGTTATTAGATCCCGTAGGATTAACTCAGGGAGGTATTGGGTCATCAAATACCGGCTAGACTCGTGTTTCCTAGTTTTGGGACACCTCATCCGGGCTACTGACTTTCCGCGTGGGCAACGAGTTGCTCACCCTACTGCCCTTGGCCCAACTGGTATTTGCGGACTGCGCGATTATGTTCTCTTAGGGTGCGGGAAAATACATGACGACCGTTACCGGTGGCAACGAAGTAAAGGGCATCCCCTGGTGCAGGATTGACAGCCGCGGCAATGGCCCCTGCACCAGGAAGCGCAATGGGGGTAGGCGGCAACCCGTTATGAACATACGTATTATAGGGCGTATCTGCCCGCAGATCAGATCTACGGATATTGCCATCAAAATCAGCCCCCATACCGTAAATAATGGTAGGATCTGCTTGCAAACGCATTCCCTTTTCCAAGCGTCGGATAAAAACCCCAGCAACCTGGGGATATTCTTCAGGTACAGCGGTTTCCTTTTCGATAATGGACGCCAAAATCAACGCTTCATAGGGGGTTTTTAGGGGCAAACCCGATGACCGTTGAGCCCATGCTTGAGCAAGCTGCTGATCGAGTTTTTTAGCGGCTCGCTTTAAAAAATCCACATCGGTGGCGCCTGCGGGAAAGTGATAGGTGTCTGGAAAAAATTGCCCTTCAGGATGTTTACCGGGCTGTCCAAGCTGGGCCATGATTTCGGCATCACTAAGGCCGTTGAGGGTGAACTCTAACTTTTCATGGTTAGCCATTGCTTCCAGCAGTTGCCGGAAGGTCCAACCTTCCAAAACCGTGAGGTTATATTGAATAACTCGCCCGGCCACCAACTTGTCCAGCAATTGGCGAGGTGTGATGCCAGAGGTAAAGCGATACTCACCAGCTTTAATACGAGGCGCCAGTCCCTGTAAACGGGCATGAATTTGCAAGTAGAGGGAAGACGTTAACAGATCCTTTGCCGCCAAGCTTTCCGCTACCCTTTTCATGGAAGCACCCCGAGGCACAGCAAAATCTATAGTAGATTCCGGTAGAGCAAGGGGTGTATCCAAAAAAGCCTGATAATCTCGATAAATGACATAGCCTGCTAGAACCATGATAAGTAATAGCGCTATGAAAAAGGTAAAAAACCAACGTACAGCTTTCAAGACATCCTTAAACGAAGTCTGATTAAAGAAGAGGTTATTTTTGAAAAATAACAGTGCCGTTGGTTCCGCCAAACCCAAAGGAATTCGATAAGACCACGCGAATTTGCATTTCCCGTGCGTAACCGGGCACATAATCTAAATCGCAGTCGGGATCTGGATTATCCAGATTGATGGTGGGTGGTGCTACCTGATCTCGCAGGGACAGAATCGAAAAGATCGCCTCAACACCTCCTGCGGCCCCTAATAAGTGACCCGTCATGGATTTTGTGGAACTGATCGCTACTTTTTGAGCATGTTGGCCAAAAGCCGCTTTTATAGCATCACTTTCCGCGCGATCACCCGACGGGGTGGAGGTGCCGTGGGCATTGACATAATCGATAGCATCAGGATTGATGGCGGCATCACGAAGCGCTTCCATCATACAGCGGCGAGCGCCGTCACCATTTTCCGAAGGCAGTGTCATATGGTAGGCATCGCCGCTCATGCCAAATCCAATCAATTCCGCATAAATGGTGGCATCGCGTTTTTTTGCATGTTCATACTCTTCTAGCACTAACACACCGGCGCCATCGCTTAACACAAAGCCGTCCCGGTCCTTATCCCATGGTCTACTGGCCCCTTGGGGATCATCGTTACGGGTGGACAATGCCCGGGCGGCGGCAAAACCGCTTAATCCGGTGGGTGTGGTTGCCATTTCCGCACCACCGGCAATCATCACATCGGCATCACCATAGACAATTAGACGACCTGCTAGACCGATACTATGGGTTGCCGTTGTACAAGCTGTCACCAGCGCTAAATTAGGGCCTTTGATACCGTATATGATGGAGAGATTGCCAGAAATCATGTTGATAATACTGCGGGGCACGAAGAAGGGCGTCATTTTTCGCGGTCCACCCCGTAAAAATGCCGCATGACCTTCCTCAATCCCTGGCAAACCACCGATACCTGAACCGATGGATATACCAATACGCTCGGCATTGGCTTCCGTCACTTCAAGACCCGCATCTTCTATAGACTGAACCGCTGCAGCGATACCATATTGGATAAACGTATCCATTTTTTTGGTATCTTTTGGGTTGACATAAGGTCCTAGCTTAAAATCTTTGACTGCGCCCCCAATCCGTACTGGAAGTCCACTGGTATCGAAGGCTGTGATGGGACTGACACCACTGTTGCCGGCAAGGATATTTGTCCAGGCAGTGGTGATATCATTTCCTACCGGGGAGACGATGCCCATTCCAGTTACAACAACCCGTCGCTTAGCCAATAGGGTATCCTCTCAACCATGTATAAAAAAAACGCCTAGCTACAATCGTTTCTCTATATCCTTTACATAATCCCTAATTTCAGTAGGGGATAAATAAATCAAATAAAGAATCGATTGCAGCTAGCGTCCGTGGATGGATGCCCAGCTCAAGCACCTAGATGAGCTTTGACATAATCGATGGCTTGCTGAACTGTGGTAATTTTCTCCGCGTCTTCATCAGGAATCTCGCATTCAAATTCCTCTTCCAAGGCCATCACCAATTCAACAGTGTCTAAGGAATCAGCACCAAGATCTTCCACGAAGGATGCCTCATTGGTGACTTGTTCCTCCTTAACACCTAATTGCTCGACGATGATCTTTTTGACGCGCGCTTCGATGTTACTCATAATTTTTAAATTCCTCGACTGGTAAACTTGGGCAATCAATTGACATTGCCGCGGCTATTGTAAGAAAAACAAAATAGGCAAATCCAGGGTTGAACCATAGGTTGTGACGCCAGTTTGAATATGAAATTGGGCGATCTCAGTGTATTGGAAGTGTAAGCACATCAATTCATATACATCCCCCCGTTCACATGCAGTGTTTCTCCTGTAATGTAGCCAGCTCCGTCTGAAACGAGAAAGGCGACGGCATGAGCCACATCCTGCACATGACCTAAACGGTTCAGAGGAATCTCCTCAATCAAGTTAGCGCGTTGCGACTCGGATAGGTTACGCGTCATATCGGTATCGATAAACCCAGGCGCCAGGGCATTGACGGTAATACCCCTTGAACCCACCTCCCGCGCCAAGGATTTTGTAAACCCGAGAACGCCTGCCTTAGCCGCTGCATAATTAGACTGACCAGGGTTCCCCGTTACGCCGACCACTGACGTAATCGTGACAATACGGCCATAGCGTGCCTTTAACATGCCACGCAAAACCGCTTTGCTTAATCTATAGACGGAAGAAAGGTCAGTTGCAATAACGCTATCCCATTCTTCTTCTTTCATACGCATTAAAATATTATCCCGCGTGACGGCAGCGTTGTTGATAAGGATAGTTGGACTACCAAATAGGTCAGTCACTGTTCTAATAACTGTCTCCACTGAACCAAGATCAGTCACGTCCAAACGCATACCTTGGCCTTGAATGTCTCGTTCTTGGAAGCTGTGAGTAATTCCCTCAGCACCCCCATCAGAGGTGGCTGTGCCGATGACGGTAGCGCCCTGCCTACCCAATTCATAAGCTATCGCTTGACCAATACCGCGGCTAGCGCCGCTCACGAGGGCAATTTTTCCTGGTAATGTCATGGTGTCATTCTCTCGCCGGTTGCGAGTTAAGGGTCTCAACTAATAATTAAGAAGTATGGAACCCCAGGTGAATCCGCCGCCAAAAGCTTCTAAAAGCAGGGTGTCTCCCCGTTTAATCCGGCCATCGCGCACGGCCACATCGAGGGCTAGGGGTACAGAAGCTGCAGAGGTGTTGCCATGGGTTTTGACCGTATTGATAACCCGTTCTAGAGGTAGCTGGAGTTTCTTGGCCGTAGCGGCGAGGATACGTTCATTGGCTTGATGGGGAATGAGCCAATCCACATCGGCCACGGTAAGGCGATTGGCGTCCAAGGTTTCCTGTACAATGCGGGTCATGGAATTGACCGCCACCTTAAACACTTCATTACCCCGCATTTCCACAAAAGCTGCATTTTCTCGCGTTTTATCATAACCTGTGGATACACCTGCTGGCACCCAAAGCAATTTTTTGTAACGACCATCGGCATGTAAGTGGCTCGATACGATACCAGGGGTATGCACTGTTTCCAATACGACCGCGCCCGCGCCATCGCCAAATAAAATACAAGTGCCCCGATCCGTCCAATCAATAATGCGGGTAAAGGTTTCCGAACCTACCACCAAGGCCCGCTGAACCATGCCGGTTCGAATAAATTGATCTGCGATAGCCAAAGCATAAATAAAACCAGTACACACGGCTTGAACATCGAATGCCGCACCGCCAAAATTACCCAGGCGCTGCTGCAACTGAGTTGCGACACTGGGAAAAACATGATCCGGTGTGGTCGTGGCTAGCACAATCATGTCGATGGTATTGGGCTCCACTGCCGCGGCCTCCAGAGCCCGTTGCGCGGCAATCTCAGCCAAATCACAGGTAGTTTCTTCAGGAGCCGCCATGTGCCGCTGCTCCACACCGGTACGCTCTAGAATCCATTGCGCTGAGGTATCAACCATTTTCTCTAAATCGAAGTTAGTTAATACCCGCTCCGGCAAATAACCGCCAGTTCCGACAATCTGTGAGTATTTCAAAGCGCTTGTTTCTCAGGCGGAAAAAAATTTGTTAGACATTTATCAATTTGCGCAGGTACCGCTTTCTCGACTTCTAGCTTAGCGATTTCTATGGCGCTTGCGAAAGCCAACGCATCCGCACTGCCGTGACTTTTTATGACGATACCGCGCAAACCTAACAGGCTGGCGCCGTTATAATGACGCGGATCGATTCTTTTTCCAAAAGCCCGTAGCACAGGTAAAGCCACCAAACCCGCTAGCCGAGTCAAAAGATTTTTCTTAAATTCCTTGGTCATGTAATGGCGAATCAACTGGGCAACACCTTCACTGGTTTTTAACGCTACATTACCAACAAATCCATCGCAGATCACCACATCAACCTGTTCCAAAAAAATACCATCGCCCTCAATAAAGCCAATGTAATTGAGGTTGCTTTTGCTCAGCAAGCTAGCGGCTTTTTTAACCTGCTCGTTGCCTTTAATGATTTCTTCGCCGATATTGAGCAACCCCACACGAGGTAATTCAATGGCATCCACAGCAGAGGTCAATACCGAACCCATGATGGCGAACTGCAACAAATGTTCCGCTTTACTATCCACATTAGCCCCAAGATCCAGGACCCGGGTATGGCCATATATAGAAGGAATAGTGGTGCAAATGGCAGGTCTATCGATACCGGACAATGTCTTTAGCACAAAGCGAGCGCTCGCCATGAGCGCTCCAGTATTACCCGCGCTGACACAGGCGTCAGCCTCGCCTTGCCGCACTAAATTGATCGCTACACGCATGGACGAGTCTTTTTTAAGCCGTAATGCTTGCGAAGGCAATTCATCCATACCCACGGTCTGAGAAGCATGATGGATAACAATAGCTGATCGATCGACATGCTTGAATGTTGCTAACTTTGCCGACAAAACGTCTTGGTTACCCACTAGGATTAACCTGATGGAACCGCGGTTTGCTTGCGTCACCCGCAAAGCAGCGGGAACGGTGGCATCAGGTCCTATATCCCCTCCCATGCCATCCACAGCGATGGTAAGAGGTCGCTTCATTGAAGATGCCCGCTCATGAAAAAATACTAATCGTGTAAAAGGGATGCTGTTGGTAAAATAGCCAGTGGCGTAGAGCGAACAGCACCAACGAGAAGGTTATACAACGCTCCCCGTCAAGGCTGTTCTACCCCTACTCTTCTTCGTCTTCTTCCTCAATAGGGGCCTCGATCACTTTACGGCCACGGTAATACCCATCTGGGGTAACATGGTGCCGTATATGAGTCTCGCCAGAGGTAGGATCGATAGACAATGTGGGCGTTTTAAGGGCATCGTGGGAACGTCGTGAACCCCGCTTAGCCCGCGTTTTACGGTTTTGTTGGACGGCCATAATGGTATTTACTCTTTGTTCGAATTCAGTCTTAAATTGGCAAGTGCAGCAAAAGGTTTGACAGTGTGCGCCGTTGCTGCTTTTTTTTCTGGCAAATTAAAGCCTTCACGTTCACACTGGTGTAAATCAGCATGCAACGGAATAAGCGGCAATGCCAGAATAAGTTCGTCTTCTACCCATTCAGCAATCACTAACTCGTTGTTTGAAGTCAATAATGGGTCATAGTCTTTCGGTAAATTTATAGCCTGCGCCTCAGTATGCACCAGCCCTAAACGAAACGCCACTGTTAACGGCACAGGCATCGGCGCCAAACAACGTTGACAGACCAATTCAACAGTTACCTCCATTGTACCGACAAAAAAGTGCGTTCCCTGTGCGTCGATGCCTGCCTCTAAAACGATTTTTACGGGCTCTAGCGGCGCGTCAATCAAAGACAGCAAACGCGCCATGGTATGCAGATGGAGTTCGCCTTGCAGGCGACCCCCCTGGACTGCAAAATGCCAAGGATTTATCTTTTTAGGGAGGTTTTTTTGCATAAGGGACGCAATAATATCGACGCCGGATACGTCTGTCAAAAGACTTACACAACTAATATGTAGTTAGTATGAATTCTCACCTACCAGATGGTCGTCGTTTGCTGCTTGCCTCGAGTTCACCCTTTCGTCGAGAACTTCTGACACGCCTGCAATTGCCTTTTCAGATAGTTGCACCTAACTCGGATGAAACACCTTACCCTGGTGAAACAGGTGATGTTTTGGTGGCTCGACTTGCGGCGTCTAAAGCACAATCCGTCGCTCTTCAGCAAACCAGGGCATTAATTATTGGGTCTGATCAAGTGGCTGTCTTTAAAGATAAGATTCTCGGTAAACCCGACAATCATGCAAATGCTATTGAGCAACTCAGGAGGTTTTCATCGCAATCAGTGACTTTTTATACCGGTCTTTGTTTATGGGACAGCGATAGCGGCAGAAGACAGATCCATGTGGCGCCTTTTGTTGTGCATTTTCGCCATTTAACCCAGCAACAAATCGAAGCTTATTTGCATCGTGAACAACCTTATCAATGTGCTGGCAGTTTTAAATCCGAGGGGTTAGGTATTGCTCTTTTTGAGAAATTAACAGGCGAAGATCCTACTAGCCTTGTTGGACTACCCCTCATTCAGTTGATTCGTATGTTAGAAGCAGAAGGGATTGATGTTATTCAAGATGCGTAAAGGAACAAGTAATACTTGCTTTCAGCCAGTTTAGTTGCTGGGCTGACGGCGCACCACGTATTTCTCATAAAATTCACGGAATATGCGTTGCGCCAATTCAAGCTCTTTCGGTTGCATCTGCTCCGCTAAAGCATTGCGATGGATTTTACCTTGTTCATCTCCCTGCACGGCAGCTAACTGGTACCAGGCATAGGCCATAGCATAGTCTTTGGGGATACCATAGCCTTGACGGTGAAGGGTGCCTAATTTTACTTGCGCTGCCAAAAAACGTTGCTGGGCGGAAGCAAGCCACAACGCTTTAGCCATTTTATAATCCCTACGCACCCCCTGTCCGTTGGCATAAAGCACGCCAAGGTTATGTTGGGCTACGTTGTGACCATTATCCGCAGCCATACTGTACCAATAAACGGCCTTTTGGTAATTTTTAGGCACACCATGACCATTTTCATACATGGCGCCTAGATTGTGCTGGGCTGCAGCAAAACCTTGTTTCGCTGCAACTTCCCAATTAACCATCGCCGTTTCATAGTCACCGGCTTCGAAAGCATCGATACCTATTTGATAGCCGTTTTTGACGGGAGACGCTTTTACCCACTTTCCCACTACATTTGTAATATTTGTTCCCCACATGACTTTTTATGCACCCTTGCATATGTATTTCTGTATATCTCAACCCAAGCTCATGTGTGCAAAATTTGCACCACTTAAAACATTAGGTATATGCGCATACCCTGCTGTTCTAGCTGACTAGGAACAGCACATTTGGACATTTTTTGTCACATCTGTTCTATATCTTTTCATCTATAAATTCGTGAATAATAATTTCTTATTACAACTCAGATATTTACAAATATGGCATTGTAAATGCATATGTCTAAATTAGGAAGCTTAAAGGATCGCTAGCAAGGACGCATCAGACTGACAAAAATAGTCACGGACGGCTGAGGATAAATTCAAATAGGACACAGATTATTTAGGCGCAGTTAGCAGTTAGGACAGCTTGGAATAATTCGTCATAGCTAAGGATAGCTAGCTAGAGATAAAGACAAGGATTGCTCAAGGATAGTTAAGGATAGGGAGTGTTAGGCTAAGGATAGCCAAGGACAGGAATTGCCAAGGGATGGCCAAGGAAAGTTAGGAATAGTTATGGATGATTAAGGACGAATTAGGAACAAGGACTACTCAGGAATAAGTCAGGAACAGTTATCGAACGCAAGGAACCTAGGAAGACAAGGACCTGGTTTAGGAATGAACCAAAAGCACAGGCTGTGCTCTGCTAGGATGCACTCAGTAGGGACTCACCATAGCAGCAACTTATCTTTCAGGAAGAATGGGTAAGTTGCTGTTTTATTTTTTTTAACCCCACTAAATTACACGCCATAGTCAGTAAAAATCATCTGCTAGCAATCTTTAATAAAACCAAGGCTCATATTCGATCAAGTAAGGTAAGGAAGCATGTTTAAACACTCCATCACCTTGCTTATTGTATTTTTTGCTCTAGTTATCCTGGGCAGCTTGATAAATCCTCAAACTGTCCATGGATTCGAGATTGTTTATGTCTCGTCTGATGATCCACGCCAGCCCCTAGGGAAACTTCTCCGTTATTGGGAAGACCCTAGTGGAGAGGTATCTTTTGACTTTGTTCAAAAAGCCCTACCTTTAGAAAGCTGGCAGAAAAGTTTAAGTAAAACACCTGCTTTTGGTTATACGTCCTCAGCCTATTGGTTCACCGTCATTTTGCAAAACCGTGACGCCAAACCTTTACAGCGTCTTTTAGAAATCGCCTATCCCGTTATAGATTCCATTGATGTATACCTTCAGTCCGAGGATGGTGCGTTTTCTGTTCAGCGTACCGGCGATCTGCAACCCTTTGCCCGGCGGCCCATTGAGCATCGCCATTTTCTATTCCCTGTTGATTTAAAACCTCATCAAACGAAACAGTTGTATGTGCGCGTTCAGACGGTAAGCGCCATGCAAGTTCCTTTAATTTTGTGGAGCGAACGACTATTTTGGATCACCGATCAACACGAATTGCTGATTCAAGCCATTTATTTCGGCACCATGCTGGTGATGATGCTGTATAATTTCTTTGTTTACCTTGCAGTACGCGACAAAAGCTATCTTTTTTATGTCGCCTTCGTAACAGTTTTTGCTCTCTTCCAGGCGACTTTGCATGGTTTTAGCTATCACTATCTATGGCCCGGATATCCCTGGTTAAACGGCAAAATGCTCGGGGTAACGGTAAGCGCCGCCATCGGCTTTGGCGCATTCTTTACCATCGAATTGCTCAGACTGGGTAGCAATTACCGACGGCTTTACCAAGGTCTCTATATTTTAGCTGTCATCGGCAGTATAAATGCCCTAGCCGCCTTTTTTATACCCTATCACAGCGCGGTTTTAGTGGCGCTGATGACGAGTCTAGTGGGTTGTTGTTTAGGTTTAACCGCAGGTCTACTTACCTGGCGGCGCGGCTATCCACCCGCCCGCTATTACACCTTTGCCTGGGCTTGTTTTTTAATCGGTACCTGTTTTTTCGCCCTCAATAAATTTGGCCTTCTACCCACCAACCTGTTTACCGAAAACGCCATGCAGCTCGGATCAGCCCTAGAAGTAGTGCTGCTTTCCTTTGCCTTAGCCAATCGCATTAATGTGACTCAACAAGAAAAGGTCCAGGCGCAAAACCAAGCGCTGGCTATTTTGCAAAAATACCGTTCCCTCTACGAGAATGCCATTGAAGGTATTTTTCAATGTATGCCGGATTACCGATTTGTTCACGTTAATCGCGCCATGGCTCAGATGCTCGGTTTTCCAGACGCAGAAACCCTTTTATCCTGTACTACAGTTACTCTAAAACAATGCTTTGTTGATCCCCGTGAAGCAACCCGTTTTTGCACCCGTCTTGCAGCTGAAGAAAAGGTGTCCGAATATGAAGGCTGTGGTCAGCGTCGCGATGGCAACACATTCTGGGGTTATTGGTCAATCCATGGCGTTTACGACAGCACAGGCAATCTGTTGCATTACGAAGGTTCTGTAATCGACATTAGCCTCCGCAAAGAGAAAGAGCAGGCAGAGCGGGCTCGCCAAATAGCTGAAGAATCGGCTCGTGCTAAAAATCAATTTCTCGCTACCATGAGCCATGAGATCCGTACTCCCTTAAACGGTGTGTTGGGTATGACGGATTTATTATTGACAACCTCTCTCACCAATAAACAGCGTCACTACGCGGATACCGTGCGTCGATCTGGCAAGCATCTGATGGGTATCATTAACGATATTCTCGATTTGGCCAAAATCGAGGCGGGCAAACTGGAACTGCAAGAGACCGCTTTTGATTTGCGCCTACTATTAGAAGATTTAGCAGAGCTGTTCGCTGAACGCGCTCACCGCAAAGGACTGGAGCTGATCTGTAGCATACCACCTACACTGCTAACGACCTTCTACGGTGACGCACCTCGCCTAAATCAAATTCTTATCAATCTCGTGGGCAATGCGGTTAAATTTACTGAGCACGGCCAAGTGGTCATTCGTTTGGTGAGCGTGAAAAACGTTGATGTAGATAGCGATAAGGGTATGAGCTCTCAAGTTATGGCGCATATAGCCATTGAAGACACTGGGCCTGGCATCGAAGCTGCTCAACAGGCGCACATTTTCGAGTCCTTTAGCCAAGCGGACAATACGCCAACTCAGCGACGCCATGAAGGATCTGGACTAGGGTTGACCATTGCCAAGCAATTGGTGGAGTTGATGGGCGGACAAATTGGTTTGGATAGTGTGCTGGGTCGAGGCACGACCTTTTGGTTTACGGTGCCCTTAAACCATTATTCTGCGGTATCGCCTGTTTCAGCCGAAACGCCATTAAAAAATGCTCACTTGTTAGCGGATAAAAATCTAACAGGTCGCATATTGATTGTCGAAGACAACCCCGTCAACGCAGAGATCGCGGGTACGATTTTGGAAAGCTATGGTTGCCAATTTCAGTCCGCAGAAAATGGACGTATCGCGTTGGATGTGCTTACTCAAGAGGTATTTGATCTTATTCTTATGGATTGTCATATGCCTGAACTGGACGGCTACGCCACCACGGTTGCCATCCGCCAGCGTGAAATGACTTCAGGGGAACATACACCCATCGTAGCATTGACGGCCAATGCCATGGCCAGCGAGCGGGAACATTGTCTAAAAATCGGCATGGATGATTATCTCAGCAAACCCTTCACCCCCAAACAGCTGTACGACGTTTTGCAACAGTGGTTACCTCAGCAAACAGTTCGCAAATCATCACTAAAAATGGCAGAAAAAACCCATCCCAACTAGCCACTTTTGACGGCTGCCGTCTACACTGCGCCTACTCGCTCCGCATGGTGACAGGCCACATGACGCCCCGCTACCCAGCGTAAAGCAGGTCTTTGTTTAGCACAGACTTCCGTAGCAAAACCACAGCGGGTATGAAACGCGCATCCGGACGGCGGATTCAGAGGAGATGGCAAATCGCCGGTTACTGGCGCCCGGTGAGCTTCCCGCACGGTTTCAAGACGGGGCATGGAACCCAGCAAGACCTGAGTATAAGGGTGCAAAGGTCGATCAAAAAGAACATCCTGTGGCCCTTGTTCGGCTGGACGCCCCAGATACATGACCAGCACATCATCGGCAATATGGCGCACCACGCTGAGATCATGGGAAATAAACACATAGGCCACCCCCATCTCATCTTGAAGATCCATCAATAAATTTAGAACTTGGGCTTGGATAGATACGTCGAGAGCGGAGACGGGTTCATCCGCCACGACGATTTTTGGTCGTAACATCAGCGCCCGGGCGATGGCGACACGCTGCCGCTGTCCACCCGAAAACATATGGGGATAACGCCCATAGTGTTCAGGTCGTAATCCTACCCGAGTCATCATCGCCCGCACCTTCTCTTCCCGCTGTTTGGCGGTATCCTTTGTATTAATGCGCAGCGGTTCTTGCAAAATAACCCCGATCTTTTTACGCGGATTGAGAGAACTATAAGGGTTTTGAAAGATCATTTGCACTTGGCGGCGTGCTGCTTGGCGTTCCTTAGCCGTGGCCTCGATAAGATCCCGGCCCAACAGTTTGAGAGATCCATCGGTGGGTTTTTCAATCAAGGTAAGTTGACGCGCCAAGGTGGATTTGCCGCAACCCGATTCCCCCACGACTGCTAACGTTTTATGGGGATGTAAAGTAAACGACACATCGTCGAGGGCTCTGACAAGTCCTTTCGGTTTTAACCAACCTGTGGCGACCTCGTAAAAACGAGTCAGCTCCTGGGCTTCCATAAGCACTGTTGGGGTTTCAGAAGTTGTTTGAAAATCCATGATTTTTTGTCCAGGCTAGGCATGCGGTACGCGAGCAGCGCAGTTTACAGATAGTAAATGAGCAGCGGAGCATACCGTCATAACAACGCCTGGTCGGAAAAGCAGCAGGTTTTCGAACAGCTTCTCAGACATGGCGCGGTTTCCCTGCTTCATCCAACGGCGTATGACAACGCACCTGACGTCCGTCTACCCAACGTAACGCGGGTTCTTGCAGCCCACATACTTCAATAGCGAAGGGACAACGGGGGTGTAAAAGACAGCCGCTTGGCCGGTCGTATTGACCGGGCACTACCCCAGCGATGGTGGTCAAGCGGGCTCGGCTTGCGCTGCGCTCCGGTAACGCATTGAGTAGAGCTGCGGTATAGGGATGTTGGGGGTTTTCAAAGATTTCCGGTACTGGCGCCGTCTCTACGATTTGACCCGCGTACATGACCACTACTCGGCTACAGGTCTGCGCCACCACCGCTAAATCATGGGTAATCAACAACAACGCCATACCCCGCTGACGTTGTAAGTCCCGCAACAAATCGAGAATTTGAGCTTGGATGGTGACATCCAAGGCGGTGGTGGGTTCATCGGCAATCAACAAACGCGGGTTACAGGCAATGGCCATGGCGATCATCACCCGCTGACTCATACCGCCAGATAATTGATGGGGAAAAACGCCCAAACGACCCTCTGGATCGGGAATCCCTACCTGACGCAACAGTTCTATGGCGCGGCGCTTACGGACAGCACGGGCACCTCCTTCATGCACCTTCAAGGTCTCCATAATTTGAAAGCCCACCGTGTAGGAAGGATTTAAACTGGTCATGGGATCTTGAAACACCATGGCGATATCTTTGCCCACCAGGCGGCGTCTTGCCCTAGGCGATAAGGCTAATAGGTCTTGATTAGCAAAGCATAGCTTGTTAGCCTGAACCCGACCGGGGAAATCGATCAATCCCATGATCGCTAAGGCCATTACCGACTTGCCTGAGCCCGACTCACCCACAATGCCCACTACCTCACCTTGTTCCAACATCAACTCCACATGGTCCACGGCTCGAAACAACGCCTTGGGATCACCAAATTCCACGGTCAGATCTTGGATGTCTAAAAGCGGGTTCATCACTGTTTCAGTTTGGGGTCTAGGGCGTCGCGCAAGCCGTCACCCATTAAATTAAAGGCCAGCACGGTAATCAAAATGGCCAGCCCTGGGAAGGTCACTACCCACCAGGCCCGTTGAATAAATTCCCGGGCATCGGCTAACATAGTGCCCCACTCCGGGGTGGGCGGTTGCGCCCCCATACCCAAAAAACCCAGCGCCGCCGCATCGAGAATCGCGGTGGAAAAACCTAATGTCGCTTGTACGATCAATGGCGCCATACAGTTGGGCAACACGTTGATAAACATCTGGCGCAGCAGCCCAGCACCGGCCAACTGACTGGCGACCACATAGTCCTTAGCGGTTTCATTAATCACCGCGGCTCGCGTCAGGCGCACATAGTGGGGCAAGATCACCACGGCGATGGCCACCATGGCATTGGTTAAACCGGGACCCAAAATAGCCACGATGGCAATGGCCAACAATAAACTAGGCAAGGCCAGCAGCACATCCATCAAGCGCATGATGAGGGTTTCCACGATACCCCGGAAAAAGCCAGCAACCAGACCTAAGGTGACACCTGCCGCCAGGGAGAGGGTGACTACGATACATCCGATGAGAAGCGATACCCGGGCGCCGAACATCAGACGCGACAAAATATCTCGACCCACCGCATCGGTGCCCAACAGGAATCGCCAGGTACCACCTTCGCTCCAAACCGGCGGCGTCAACAAAAAATCTCGATACTGCTCGGCGGGCGGATGAGGGGCTAGGACCGGCGCTGTCAGTGCTGCCAGGAACACAAACACGATGACCCCCAAACCCAGTACCGCACCGGTATTTTTCCTAAAATATTGCCAAAACTCTCGAAACGGTCCAGGTGGAGCCACTGGCATAGTGGCAGTAGACTTTTCCATAAAAATGTTACCGAATTATAGGCAAGGGTTTGTCAACGGGCATGACGAATACGTGGATTAATCAGGCCATAAAGTAAATCCACAAGCAGATTAACCAACATAACAATACTGGCTACCAACAGAATCCCACCCTGCACGGCTGGATAATCCCGTCGTTGGATAGAGTCGATCAACCATTTACCCACCCCCGGCCAGGCGAAGATGGTTTCGGTCAAAATAGCCCCGGCTAGCAACACCCCCACTTGCAAACCGATCACCGTCACTACGGGAATCAGCGCATTGCGCAACGCATGGACTGCGATAACCCGCAATGGCGCTAAACCCTTGGCCCGGGCAACCCGGATATAGTCCTCACGGATGACTTCCAGCATGGCGGAGCGGGTCATGCGGGCGATGACCGCCAGGGGAATGGTGCCTAACACAATGGCGGGTAAGACTAAATGCTGGAGAGCGGATTTAAAGGCTGCATAGTCACCCGCCAACAGGGTATCGATCAACATAAAACCCGTCACCGGCTCGATCCAGTAGATGAGTCCAAGCCGTCCCGACACCGGCGTCCACCCCAACTGCACGGAAAAGATCAGAATCAGCACCAACCCCCACCAAAAAATGGGCATGGAGTAGCCGGTGAGGGATACCCCCATGACGGCGTGATCGAACACGGAACCCTGTTTGATGGCAGCCAATATACCCACCGGCAAGCCAACGCTGATAGCGAACACCATGGCCGCTAAAGAAAGTTCGAAGGTGGCTGGAAAGAGGGTGAAAAATTCCTCAAGCACGGGTTCCCGGGTGACCAAGGAGCGACCCAGATCCCCTTGGACAAGTCTACCGATGTAGTCGAAATACTGTTGCCATAGGGGTTTATCGAGACCTAGCTCCGCCATCAGCCGGGCATGACGGGCTGGGTCGATGCCCCGCTCCCCCACCATTAGCTGGATGGGATCACCGGGAATCAAGTGAATCAACCCAAAGGTAATCAGGGTGACACCCAAAAACGTGGGTAGCAATACCCCTAACCGGTTGAGTAAAAAACCGACCATCGGTGGCGTTGAATCCTATTGAGCTAAATCGACCCCATAGAAATTATGCAACCCAAATGGGCTAATACGAAAATCTTGTACTTCCTGGCGCACTGGTTGAAAAACCACCGAGTGGGCAATGGTGACCCAAGGGGCCTCTTCTTTAAAGATTTTTTGCGCTTCCTCGTAGAGCTTAGCCCGTTCTTCCTGATCGCTGAGGGTTTTTGCTTCTTGAATAAGCTTCTCAAAGGGTTCATGGCACCAACGCGCCCGGTTGGCGCCACCAACGGCGTCACACCCTAGCAACACGGCAAGGAAATTATCGGGATCGCCATTGTCCCCGGTCCAACCCAACAACACCGTCTCATGCTCCCCATCCATGGTGCGTTGCAGGTATTCGCCCCACTCATAGGACACGATCTTAGCCTCTACCCCTACTTTGGCCCAGTCCGCTTGAATCATTTCCGCCATACGGCGGGCATTGGGATTGTAAGGACGCTGAACCGGCATGGCCCACAGGTCGGTTTGAAAGCCGTCACCATAGCCGGCTTCCTGCAACAACTGCTTAGCTTTTTCCGGATCATAGGGATAATCCTCCACCGCTTCGTTGTAGGACCACATGGTAGGGGGAATGGGGTTCTTAGCCACTTCACCCGCACCCTGAAAAACGGCGTCGATAATCGCGTCTTTGTTGATGGCCAGACTCAACGCCTGGCGGATCCGTTTGTCATCAAAGGGCTTTTTCTCTGTATTGAACGCTAGATACCCTACATTGAGCCCCTCTTGCTGCAAGAGATCGATGTTATCGTCTTCGGCCATCGCTTCAAGATCTGCTGGATTGGGATAAGGCATGACATGGCATTCCCCAGCTTGGACTTTGGCATAACGTACTGACGCATCCGGCGTAATGGCAAAGATCAAATTATCGATGGGTGCTTTATCGTCCCAATAGTTTTCATTGGCTTGATAACGAATCACGGCGTCCTTGCGGTAATTTAGCAACTGAAAGGGGCCGGTTCCCACGGGGGTAAGATCCAATTGTTGCGGTTTGCCCTGCTCGAGCAATTGGTCGGCATATTCGGCGGACAAGATGGCCGCAAAATCCATAGCCATGTTAGCGATAAACGCGGCCTCGGGCCGGTTTAGGGTAAAACGCACCGTATGATCGTCTACTTTCTCAATGTCTTTGATAAGCTCTCCCATACCCATACTGTTAAAATATTCATAGGTGCCACCGGACACTTTATGATAGGGATGGTCTTCGTCCCCTTGCCGATTGAATGAAAAGAGTACGTCGTCGGCATTAAACTCACGGCTGGGGGTAAACTCCTCAGTAGTATGGAATTTTACGCCTTTGCGTAGATAAAAAGTATATTGCTGACCATCGTCGGAGACTTCCCAACGTTCCGCCAATGCCGGTTGGATCTCGGTGCTACCGCGTTTAAATTCCACCAAGCGATTATAGACCGCTTGGGAACTGGCATCGAAGGTAGTGCCAGCGGTATAAAGCTGGGGATTAAAACCCTCTGGACTGCCTTCAGAGCAAAATACCAATGTTTTCGCAGCCCAAGCGGACCCATGACCGAACACTATCAGTAAGCTGAACAATCCCACAAACAATGAGCGCTGATTGTACATTTATAAATTATCTCCTGGTTTTTTGCCCACGCATCATAAGGCGGATTTGCTCCCTTCAGCAAGGTTAGCGATAACATCGTTAAACCATAGCCTAGGTTATATGGCATAAACGTCATCCTGTTAGGTTTATGCCAATTTATAATGAGTAAACTCATAAAGAGAGAAAATCATTTGCTTTAATAACCAAGCAGGTATCTTGTTAAAATAGCTAATAAAGCCATTTCCTGCTATACCGACAGTCTGACACTTTAATGCTAGCCATTGTTTATTATGAACGATACAACGTTAAACTCTCATTTAAGCACCCTCTCGCCGCTGCTGGGGACCGATGATCCAGCGCCCTTTCAGTTGCTCAATCCCCACGGAAAAGCGCCGGTTATCCTGGTGTGCGATCATGCCAGTAACTCCATTCCCCAGGGTATGGGCCAGTTAGGGTTGAGCACTGAGGAACTATCTCAACATATTGCTTGGGACATCGGGGCGGCGGAACTCACCCGTCGACTTGCCGAACGGTTAGATGCCGTGGCGGTATTGTGTGGCTATTCGCGGCTCATTATCGACTGTAATCGACCACCCGGCGATCCTACATCGATTCCCCAGATCAGCGACGGTATCGTAATTCCCGGTAATCAAGATTTGAGCGATTTACAGGCTGAACAGCGTTTGGAAACCTTTTTTTGGCCTTATCATCATGCCATTACCAATGCTTATGCGCATATCTGGCGCCATGGCTTAGCGCCAGCCTTGATCGCCATGCATAGCTTTACCCCCCAGCTACAAAACGGTACACCACGCCCCTGGCATGTGGGGTTGCTATGGAACCGGGATCCGCGTCTAAAAGAACCTATTTTAGAACGGCTCCAGGCTGATCCCGAGCTTTGCGTTGGCGACAATGTTCCGTACTCAGGACGCGATGTGGGCTTTACCATGGAAACTCATGCGGGAGCGGCCGGTTTGCCCCATGTGGAATTTGAAATCCGTAACGATCTGTTGGCTAACGAGGCCAATTGGGAACACTGGGCAAACCGGCTAGGCGATCTTTTGCAGGCAGTGTTAGCCGATCAATCTATTCATAGTGTGGTCCACTACTAAACTTACCATTTACAAACAAACAAATCCCTTTTTCCGATGCCGGGGAGGACTTGACCCATGGCCGCTTCCATTGCTCCCGTTGAACCCAGTTTCACTATTGGTATAGAAGAAGAATATCTCTTAGTTGTTCAGAAAACGGGAGAACTTATCGCTGAACCGCCACCTGCCTTCTTGAGCGAATGCGAAAGCAGCCTCCATGGGCAGGTTAGTCCAGAATTTATGCGTTCACAGATCGAAATAGGCACCCAGGTTCATGAAACCCTTGACGAAGTTCGGGATGACCTTAGCCGTTTGCGCAGCACGGTGGCCAACGTGGCTAATCGTCATGGGCTTGCCCCCATTGCCGCCTCAACCCACCCCTTTGCCCAGTGGAATGCTCAAAAACCAACAGCTAAAGAACGCTACACCATGCTTGCGGAAGACCTTCAGGGAGTAGTGCGGCGGCTATTGATTTGCGGTATGCATGTTCATGTGGGCATTGAAGACAATCAATTACGCATCGATCTCATGAACCAAATTACCTATTTCCTCCCCCATTTGCTGGCCCTTAGCACCTCGTCACCGTTTTGGCGCGGAGAAAACCTAGGCTTAAAATCTTATCGACTCAGCGTATTCAATGAACTTCCGCGCACAGGTCTGCCGGAAATTTTTGCCTCTTACGAAGAATACGAACGCCACGCCAATATTCTCGTCAACGCAGGCGTCATCGAGGACACCACTAAAATATGGTGGGATATAAGACCTTCCGCCCGTTATCCTACCTTGGAAATGCGCATCGCGGATGTATGTACCCGGTTGGAAGATGCCCTTACCATCGCTGCCCTATACCGTTGCCTGTTGCGGATGCTCTACCGCTTGCGACGCAACAATCAACGCTGGCGTATTTATCTACCCATGTTGATCAATGAAAATCGCTGGCGAGCCCAACGTTATGGTTTTGATGAAGGCTTGATAGATTTTGGCAAAGGCTGCATCGTGCCCTACTCAGAGCTGCTTGAAGAAATGCTTGAATTGATTCAGGTTGACGCTGATTATTTCGGTTGCGAAAGGGAAATTGCTCGCAGCTGGGAAATCCTTAAACGGGGTAGTAGCGCTCATCGCCAAGTGCGCACCTTTAAAGAGGCTTTAAACGCTGGCGCTAGCCGTCAGGAAGCCCTCAAAGCAGTGGTAGACAGGTTAGTTTCTGAAACAGTGCTTGATGTATAAAAAACTAATTGTATAGGGGTATGGATATATTGCTTTTTTAATAAAAAGTTTAAAAGTTTTTAGGGGTTAATTTGCTAATAAATCACAGCACTTAAAAATTCTCTGATCTATTGGATAATTAACGAAAAAATTGTACACTCATGGTTATTTATGCACTAGTAACCTACTATACTTTATCCTTATTAAAACGTTATTGGTAATTTTTTTTAGTTGGCATTTTTCATCGTCATAGGATTTTTGGCATGACTCAAACCTATTATTTTTATTAACTAGCACCCTATAAAAGTTCATGTCTAACAAGACACCGAACAGTGAAACTCGTCAGAATGCTCGCCGGCATACGACTCAGTTAAAACAGATGCTGCAGAGTACAGTATCCACAAAAAAAACCGAAATCGTTACCAGCAACGAACAACCCATTCAAAGAATCCCCTATCCTGCTCAAAAAGCGAATACTCTTGAGGGGGTGCAAGAAAACCTAACTATTCGACCCGCTAAACCCCCTATCCGCAGGACGTTACGCTCCACTGAAGAACACATGCAGCGCTCTAAAAGCCATGTGGCTAAGCTGATTCTACAAACCAAACAGCTTTCTGAATTAAATCATATTTTTCATGCTTATTTACCCGCTTATTTACATGCTCACGCTTCCCTAGCCAAGCTCGATAGCGAGGGTTGGGTGGTGCAAACCGACTCTCCTGTGTGGGCAACTCGGCTTCGTTATATTCTCCCTAGTTTGCAGAAACCACTCAGCGAAAAACTAAATTTTCAGGTGCCTGCGCCGCGCATCCGTGTGGCACCGCCAGCTATACCCTTACCCCCACCTCCCCGAGCACGGCGTATGACCATCACACATAACACCGCTAAAGTTTTGGAGGGCGCAGCCCGCAACTTGACCGATCGAAGACTCGGCGCTGTCATGGCGCGACTCGCTGCCCACGCAAAACAGCGTAGTCAAGAATCTTAGAGCCCTGTGGTAACTTAGAAGCTGTTTCAAAAATTCGCGACGTTTAAAACTGAGTTATCTATGCAAGAAATCTATGAATTACTAAATATTATGCAGCGACTGCGGGATCCCCAGTCCGGCTGTCCTTGGGACTCGGCGCAGACCTTCGCCAGTATCGTACCTCATACCATTGAGGAAGCTTACGAAGTCGCCGACGCCATCGCTCAACAGGATTGGCAAGGGTTACGGAAAGAATTGGGTGATGTGTTGTTTCAGGTGGTGTTTTATGCCCAATTGGCCAGCGAAGAGAACTATTTTAACTTTACCGATATCGTTACTTCCCTGATAGACAAAATGGTGCGGCGGCATCCCCATGTTTTTGCTGACACGGTTTACAAAAACCAAGCTGAACAGACGGCGGATTGGGAGCGTATTAAAAAAAGTGAGCGGGAGACACCTTTGAAAAGCGTGTTGGACGGCGTTCCATTGGCGCTTCCTGGAACAACCCGAGCCCTTAAACTGCAACGCAAAGCCGCCCAAGTGGGTTTTGACTGGGCGACTGCCAGTCAAGTGTTGGCTAAAGTCAGCGAAGAGGCGCAAGAAATCCAAATGGAGTTGGAAACCCATAACGATCCAACTCGCCTTAACGAGGAAGTTGGGGATTTGCTCTTTGCCTGTGTGAATTTAGCGAGGCATTTAGCGGTCGATCCCGAATCCGCCCTGCGAGCCGCCAATGGAAAATTTATGCGTCGCTTCCAACGCATAGAGGCTTTGTTAAGGGCAGATGGCCGTTCTCCCCAGGACGTATCCTTGCAAGAACTCGATAAGTTGTGGGAGCAAACCAAAGACGAAGAAAAGCCGGACAGGGTAAGTAATCCATTGCAGCGTTAGCCTCATTGACCTCAGTCCGTTCCCTGTAAATTATTTTTAAAAGATACACCCGCTAGCTACTCTGAGAAGCGCAAACGGTCTCCCGGAGAGATTCCCAAGCGCGCTGCACTGCCGCCGTTTATCTCTAAAATATATTTTATGGGACCTTTGCTGGCATAAAGGGGACAGCGGGGTGTTACACAGGGTGGCACATTGGCGAAAATTTCCCTTAACCGGCCCGCACTATCAAAATACAATATATCTAGATTAAGATACGTATTTTTCATCCAAAATGCAGCCGGCGTCGCTTCGGGTTGGATAAAAAGCATGCCGTGGCCTTTAGGCAAATGAGAACGAAACATAAGACCGCGTTGACGTTCTTTCAGTGAACGGGCGAGCTCCACTTGAAAACGAGCGTCACCTACCCTGATCTCGGTTTCTAGAGCAGCAGAATAGCTTATTAAAGTCCATGGGGAAATGACTAACGCGATGAAAAGAAATAGACTTACGCGCATGGGATTGGTGAAATTTACTGTTAGATGGCTGATTAAAGTGCATAGTGTCGATTAACAGAACGCTATCACAGCAGAGCATCAAAAAAACATAGGGTTTGGCAATAAAAAAGAGGTGCCGGGGAAGCACCTCTAAGCGGAGGATTGAGCGAGAAAGGAATGATGCGTGGAGAGTGCGGTGCTTGCCATACCACCTTCTCCCCGCATTATCTATTAAGCAGATTACATGCCAAAATAAATTGTTCTTTACAAACAAAACGTTGCTGTTTTCCTCCGTATTTGACCGAGAATTTATGCACCAACATAGTGCTGACCCATTGACTAAGATAGTGCATTAATTCCCGGGACTAATCTTGGCCTTTATTTAAAGCATAGAGACAAAAAATCCGTGGACTACAAATTCAAAGTATTGGAGAAAAGTATCGTTTATCGTGGGTTTTTCCAAATGGAAAGATACCGCTTACAGCATCGGTTATTCTGTGGGGCTTGGGGACCACCTATTATCCGTGAATGTCTAGAGCGGGGTCATGCGGTAGCTGTGTTGCCCTATGATCCTGTGCGCGATCAGGTAGTGTTGATAGAACAATTCCGCATCGGCGCATTGCAAACTCAAGATCATCCTTGGTTAATGGAGATCGTGGCTGGCATCATCGACCCTGACGAACACAAACAGGACGTGGCGCAACGTGAAACCCGCGAAGAAGCTGGTTGCGGACTATTAGATATTTTCCCCATTTGCGAGTACTTAATCAGTCCCGGCGGAACCTCTGAGACCATTACCCTGTATTGTGGGCGCGTCGATACAACCCAGGTTGATGGCCTACAGGGTGTTCCAGAAGAGCACGAAGATATTCGTGTGCATGTGTTGTCTCGCCGCGAAGCGACTGTACTACTCAACACAGGTGCTATTCGATCTGCAACCGCTATCATCGCGTTACAATGGCTGGAAATGCACCATACAAACCTTTTAAAGCGGTGGCAGCCTGATCTGTTTTCCTAAATACTTTAAAAAAACCCGCACACCTTTCAACATTTTGCAGAAAATATCAAATTGTCGTCGCCAGCGAGACGTTTTTTGGTCACAACCAGCTAAGTTTGTTTGCAGAGGAGCAAAAGGATGCATCGGATCGTCTACGATCGCAGTGCGTTTGAATCTTTCGTCATGACGAAATTCGCGACACCTGGGATGTCGAACTTCGTCACCAATTGACTTCCTTTGGAGGCTATACCTTACTATGGGGGCTTGGCTATCGACTGACCTAAGACAATAGCAACATCAGGAATTTACCGATAGCAAAATTGAACGGGAAGTTTACGGACGACTTGAATGGCTGTTTTAAAAACCTTTACCACAAAAAGTCTGCCTGATTTCAGTTCTGGCATGGGGTTATTATTTCATACCACTACCTTGTCACCCTGGAAACTTAGATGCATCTTGTTACTTGGTCTTTGCTGGTGCGCGTTTTGCATAACATCACCGAGTGTTGCGCAAACGGCCCAAGTGCACGAAATTAAAGCTCTGTTTCTTTATAACTTTGCGAATTTTGTGTTTTGGCCGTCCAGCGCCTTTGAAAGCCCCTCCAGTCCCATACGCTATTGTGTAACGAGCAGTAGCAAAGTCGTGGATACGTTAACTGACCTGATCGATGGCGAGAAGGTCGGTGGTCGTCCTCTAACTTTGCAATGGGTCAACACGCGGGTTGAGATGAAAAATTGTCACATTCTGTTTCTTCATGAAGATGAAAGTGAGCGATTTATAACCGTCCGGCAGATTCAAAGTAAAGGGATCTTAACCGTAAGCGATGGAGAAGATTTTGCCGCTCAAGGCGGCATGATTAGTCTGGTGCGCGATAGCAACCGAGTGCGTCTAGTGATTAACAGAAACACTGTAGATGCTGCTCGATTACGTATTAGCGCTAAATTGTTACGCCTAGCCAAACTCATTTGAGATTTATCGATAAAAAGATGGATCACTCAAGGACTTTTTAATGATTTCCGCGCTTCGCAACTTGCCGATAAAGCATAAAATTATCGTTGTAGCGATTATCACCAGTAGCCTTGTGCTGTTGTCGGCCTCGTTGACTTTTGTGTTTAGCCAAGTTGTTGCGCAACGCCAAGCCCTGGTGGAATCCACGGCGACCTTGGCCACCGTATTAGGGGAAAATAGCACAGCGGCTTTGGTGTTTCGAGATCCTATCACGGCCCAGGAAAACCTTTTAGCGCTCCAATCCGCAACCCAGGTTATTGCTGCTCAACTACGCAAACCTAGTGGCGAAATATTTGCTGAGTACGTCAGCAAACAGCCTGAGCACCAAGCATTATTGCAACAAATTGCTGCTAGCGAGGAAGGCGAATACGAAGGCACAGAAAACATTGCCGAGAATGAAGAGAGCAATAGTTTTTTTCGAGAAAATCATCTTGATTTGAATCATCTGATAATGCTTAACAACCGCCCCATTGGTATATTGGATATTCAAGTGGATATCAGCCAATTGAAATACAATAGCCTACGCCAAATCGGTATTGCCAGCGGCGTTTTTATGGTTTGTCTAGTGCTTGCCTATTTGCTAGCGACTTGGCTACAGCGCTTTATCTCTGAACCTATTACTAACTTGGCTGATACCATAAAAGCCGTGTCTGACCGCAAAGATTACTCGTTGCGGGCAACGGTAACTAGCAACGACGAGCTAGGCACACTGATCACCGGTTTTAATATGATGTTGGAGCAAACCCAGGAACGGGACCAGGCTTTGGCCCAAGCTGTCGAGAAGCTGCAACAGGCCAAAGAAGCGGCAGAAGGTGCCAGCCTTGCCAAATCTCAGTTTTTAGCCGCCATGAGCCATGAAATACGCACCCCCATGAATGGGGTGTTGGGAATGACCGATCTTTTACTGGGTACAGAGCTTACCGGCAAGCAATACAACTTTGCGCAAACCATTCAGCGCTCGGGGCGCTCTCTCCTAAGTATCATTAATGATATATTAGATTTTTCTAAGGTTGAAGCCGGCAAATTAGAGCTTGAAAGCGTTATTTTTAACGTCCAGGAAATTGCCGAAGAAACCGCCGAATTGCTGGCAGAACAAGCCCATAGCAAAGGTCTAGAGTTGCTCTGTCATGTGGACGATGATGTACCGCTGGAAGCCTGGGGTGATCCGGGACGATTGCGGCAAATACTTATTAACCTTATGGGTAATGCGATTAAGTTCACCGAGCATGGTGAAGTTATGGTACGTGTATCCGTGCTAGAAGGGTTGCAGGAAACCGCTCTGTTACACTTTGCCGTCACGGATACCGGGGTCGGTATCGCCGCAAAGGACAAAGCCGCCATCTTCAACGCTTTTTCTCAAGCGGATCTCTCAACAACCCGACGTTTTGGCGGCACCGGTCTGGGGTTGGCAATCTGTCGTCAACTTACCCAGCTTATGGGGGGTGAAATCGGTGTGGACAGTGAGCTTGGCAAAGGGTCAAGGTTTTGGTTCACCGCTCGCTTCAAGACACAAACGGCTAAGACACCTGTAACGGCAGTGATGAGCAACCGTCTCAACCCCTTACCAGGTACGCGGGTACTGATTGTCGATGACAACGCCACGAATCGGGAGCTACTGCATCAGCAACTCAAAAACTGGGGTATGGATCCCACCAGTGCAGCCTCTGCTACCCAAGCTTTAACGCTGCTTCAAGAGAAAGATACACAGCCTCCTTTTAACGTGGCAATTTTCGACATGCTTATGCCCAACATCAACGGACTGGATCTAGCGCAAACCCTTAGAACCGATAAAACCCTCGCTGACCTTAAACTCATTATATTAACCTCAACAGATCTTTCCCTATCTGCGGAAATCATTAAAACCGCTGGCATCAACCAAATTATCAGTAAACCAGTACGCCAGTCGCAACTCTACGATTGTCTAATGACCTTGTTAGACGAGACCATGCCCGCATGTGAACAATCAACTCATCTTTCCCCTTCAAAAAATGCCTCTTTCGACGCTCGTATCCTAGTTGTTGAAGATAATCTAGTGAATCAGATGGTGGCTGAAGAAATGCTAAAAAACATGGGATGTCAGGTAGGTATTGCGGCCAATGGCCGTGAAGGAGCGGATAGGGTACTTAGCGACAGCTATGACTTAATTTTCATGGATGTGCAGATGCCAGAAATGGATGGTTACGAAGCAACAGCGGTCATTCGCGTTTGGGAGAAAACTCATCATCGAGCGCCTATCCCTATTATTGCCTTGACGGCCAATGCTTTGGAAGGTTATCGCGAAACCTGCCTGGAGGCTGGTATGAACGATTATCTCAGCAAACCTTTTGAACAGGAACAGCTCCTACAAATTCTAACTCGTTGGCTCCCGAAGCAAACTCAACGCTCAACCGACTCCGCTAGCTTAGATCATGGCCAGTCTCAAACACAAATAGCGTTAAATCCTGACAGTTTAGATAAAATTCGCGCCCTACAACGGCCTAGAACACCTAGCCTATTAAAAAAAGTAGTCGACCTATACCTCGAGAAAGCGCCCGGTCAGATCCATATGCTGCACGATGCGTTCGATAAAAACGATAGTCATTGTCTGTGCCATGCAGCCCATAGTCTAAAATCTAGCAGTGCTAACCTAGGCGCTCATGGGCTTGCCGCCCTCTGCCAAGACTTGGAAGAATGCGGTTACCAGCAGCAATTAGATGGCGTCCATGAGCTGCTAAGTCAAGTGGACGCTGAATTTACCAGAGTACGACAGGCGCTTCAGGCAGAATTAGCACAGGTCGCTTAAGCGCTACATATTTATACGAAATACGTAATCAATAGTAAAGTCAAAGTAAATAGGACAGAGGAATGCAGTGATGCAAAATGGAACGCGAAGGGATCGCTCAGGAAAAGCAGGCTATCCCTATAGCCTAGCCGCTGACGGACAGGAAAACCCCAGGAGACGGTCCCATGAGTGACAGGACTGAAGGGAACTCAAGGCCACTGGTTTTAGTGGTAGACGACGATATGACCGTGCGGTTTTTGGCCCGTGAGGTCCTGGAGCAAACAGGCTTTCGCGTTGAAGAAGCTGAGGATGGTGCACCAGCGCTGAATGTTTTTACGGCCAACCCACCGGATATCGTGTTGTTAGATGTCATGATGCCCACCATGGACGGGTTTGCCACTTGCGCTGCTTTGCGCACTCAACCCGGTGGCGCCCATATCCCCGTATTAATGATGACGGGGTTAGATGATATGGATTCCATCAACCGCGCTTATGAAGCCGGCGCTACAGATTTTGCCTCCAAACCCATTAACTGGACCATCCTAAGCCATCGGGTTCGTTATATGCTGCGGGCTAGTAATGCCTTGCAGTCCGTCAAAGCCAGCGAGGCACGACTCGCTAATGCTCAGCGTATAGCTCAACTCGGCCATTGGGAATGGCGGCCCGCTGATAATTATTGGCAGTGCTCTGAGCAAGTCTGTGATGTTTTTGGGCTATCTCCACAAGGCATTCAAACCTATCAAAACTTACTAGAACGCATCCACCCCGATGATCGAGCAGAAATCAACCAACTTCGTCAGCGCGCCGCCCAGGAGGGACGGGCTTACACCTTAGAGTATCGGGTTGTAGGGCCCTATGAGAAAACCCGCATCGTTCATGAACAAGCCGAAGTGACCTGTGATACTAGCGGACGAGTGCAAAGCGTAGCGGGTACCTTACAAGATATTACAGAACGCCGCCGGGCCGAAGAACAAATACGTTATCTAGCTTACTATGACACCTTAACGGGGCTACCCAATCGGCAAGCATTTACCCGCGACCTTCAGAAAGCGCTAGACATCGCTAAGCGGCACAATCGCCTGCTCGCTGTGATCGTGCTGGATCTGGATAATTTTAAGCGCATCAACGATACCCTCGGTCATGCCATGGGAGATTTTCTCTTGAAGGCCGTTGCCGAGCGACTCGTAAATGGCATTCGCTGTGCCGATTATGTGGCTCGCAACCTTCCCGATTTAGACACCAACGTCGCTCGCCTTGGCGGTGATGAATTTACTATGCTGCTTACCGAAGTCCAGCATATCCGCGATGCCGAGGCAGTGGCCCAACGTCTTCAAGAAATTGTCTCGCAACCTCTGAACATGGCCGGTAACGATGTGGTGGTGACACCCAGTATGGGTATCGCGGTTTTCCCCCACGATGGCCAAGACGTGGATCAGTTGCTCAAAAATGCCGATATGGCCATGTACCACGCCAAGGACAGCGGTCGTAATATTTATCAATTTTATTCTGAGTCCATGAACGCCCGTGCCTTAGAAAGGCTGAACTTGGAAAGTCGTTTACGCAAAGCCCTAGAGCAAGATGAATTTCTTCTCTATTACCAACCCCAATTAGATTTGCGAAGCAACCGAATTACCGGCGTGGAAGCCTTGATTCGCTGGCAGAATCCAAAAATGGGGCTAGTATCACCGGCGGATTTTATTCCCTTGGCTGAAGAAACCGGTCTTATCGTCGCCATTGGCGAATGGGCCCTTTTTACCGCCTGCGCGCAGGTGAAAACCTGGCTTAACGCCGGGCTTCCACCCCTTGAGATGGCGGTGAACTTAAGCAGCGTACAATTTCGTCAGAGCAAGCTCACTAATACAATTGAACAAGCATTAAAAGCAGCCAATCTAGCTCCCCAGCACTTGAAGCTGGAACTCACCGAAAGCATGATCATGCACCAGGCTCAAGATACCATTGCCACATTGCATCAGTTTAAAGAAATGGGCGTTGGTCTATCCGTGGACGATTTTGGCACCGGCTACTCTTCCCTCAGCTACTTAAAACGTTTCCCCCTGGACAGCTTGAAAATCGACCGTTCTTTTGTCAAGGACATCACCAGCGATCCTGACGATGCAGCCATTACCAATGCTATCATTGCCATGGCCCATAGCTTAAACCTAAGCGTTGTCGCTGAAGGTGTGGAAACACCAGCCCAATTAGAATTTTTGCGAACTCATGGTTGTGACACCATCCAAGGGTATTTGCTGAGTAAACCACTTCCCGCCGAAGAGCTTGTTCCGCTCCTATTCCAACAAGCAGAAAAGTCATTTGTAAGCGTGCAAAAGAATTAACTGTTGGCAAACATAGGGGGAGAAAAAATGATCAAAGAAGGAATTCCGCAGCTATCACGTCATGGACGCCATTGCGCCGATAGTCCAACTCGGGGTTGGCCTCGCATCGCGATAACCACCTTGTTGCTATTAGGTTTGCTAGAGGCGCAAGCAGAAGCTTTAGACGACATGGATCTAATGGGTTTAGACATTGAAACACTCATGAATATAGAGGTTATTTCCACCGCTAGACAAGCCCAACCCCTAGCGGATGCGGCTTCAGCCGTTTTCGTCATCACCCAAGAAGACTTACGCCGCTCGGGCGTGACCAGCGTCCCGGAAGCCCTGCGCATGGTACCCGGAATGCAGGTGGCGCGTATCGATGCCAATAAATGGGCGATTACCGCGCGGGGTTTTAACGGTCGGTTTGCCAACAAGCTATTGGTGCTGATCGACGGGCGTACAGTCTATACGCCTAGCTTCTCTGGGGTGTACTGGGAAGTTCAAGATCTTCTTTTAGAGGACATCGAGCGCATCGAAGTCATCCGCGGTCCCGGCGCTAGCCTGTGGGGTGCCAACGCGGTTAACGGCGTTATCAATATCTTAACCAAACATGCCGCCGATACCCAGGGCGGACTGGTGAGCCTTACGGTGGGCGACGAAGAACGCGCTATCCTGGGGCTGCGCTACGGGGGTCAACTGGGCGAGAACGCCTATTACCGAGTGTTTGGTAAATACCTGGAACGGGATGATCTAGTGGACGAACGTGGCGACGACTCAGGTGACAACTGGGATTTACAGCGGGGTGGCTTTCGCCTTGACTGGGATCCTACATCGCGGCACGTCTTCAGTGTGCAAGGAGATCTTTATGAGGGCAGTCTCGATCAAACCCTCACTGTGCCTACCCTCACGCCACCCTTTAACCCGGCAATATCGGACAATGTCCAGGTGTCTGGCGGGTTTCTGCAGGGGCGCTGGGAGTTCACTCAATCGCCTACATCCCAATATACTGTGCAAAGCTACTACCAACAGGAGGAACGAAACGAGATTTTCCTTCGGGAACAGCGCGACACCTTCGATATAGATTTTCAACACAACATTAGTTGGGGCGATCGCCAAGAGATCGTTTGGGGTCTAGGCTATCGTTACGCCAGCGATGATTTTACAGATACGCAGTTGTCGGTTGTGTCACCGAGCGAGCGCGATACGAACCTGTTTAGTGCCTTTGTGCAGGACACCATTCAATTACTAGATGACAAACTGGCGGTTACTCTCGGCACTAAGCTGGAACACAACGATTATACCAACTGGGAACTGCAACCTAGTGTCCGTGCTCTATGGACACCCCATCCTAAGCATCGGGTGTGGGCGGCGGTGTCCCGTGCCGTGCGCACCCCCAGCCGGGGCGAAAACGATGCACGGGTCAACATAGCCGCGCTTCCCCCGGCGCCACCTTTGGGTTTACCCGTCGTGCTCGCCATCACCGGTGACGCCAGTTTCAATTCCGAAAAATTGATTGCCTATGAGGTAGGCTACCGTACTTGGCCCTTGGACAACCTGTCTCTGGATGCAGCCGCGTTCTACTTTGACTATGATAGTTTGCGGCAAGGTACGGATGTTGATCCAAACCTTCTGTTTATCGACAACACCCTCGGCGGACCCCATCTAACCGCCCCACTTGTTATTAATAACGGAGCAACCGCTGATCTCTACGGGTTCGAGCTGGCCGCCGACTGGCGCCCCTTAGACCCCTGGCGTCTACAACTTGCCTACAGTTTTCTCCGCCCAGAAATCAACACCATTGTGGGAGGTGTTGACGAACAAGGCGAAAATGAAGTTGATCCGCGCCATCAAGTGTCCCTGCGTTCAGCGTTTGATATACGGGATAACCTAGAATTAGATGTATGGTTACGTTATGTGGATGAATTAAAAGGCATCACTACGGTTTCTCCGTCGGGTGTGGTGCGTGTCGATGATTATTTCACGTTAGACATACGGCTTGGCTGGCAACCACGCCAGGATCTAGAATTTTCTCTGGTGGGTACGAATTTGATCGATGATAAACATCTCGAGTTTGCGTCTGAGGCAAACACCTTTCCCACTCAGGTGGAACGCGGTATCTACGGACAGGTGAAGTGGCTTTTTTAAAAAACAGAGCTCCGTTGGCTCGCCAAAGAACAGCTCGGCGTTTTGCACAGCGCTTCTTTCGGTCTATGCTAACTAGCCTTGTGCTGGGGTGCCTATTGCTTAGCTCGATAAGCTATGCAGAGCAACCGGCTCAGGAGTATGCAGTGAAAGCCGCTTATATTTATAACTTTGCTAAATTTGTCCAATGGCCTTCGAACGCCTTTACCCGAGAGAACTCACCGATGACATTATGTATTGCTGGTGAGAATCCTTTCGGTCAGGCCCTTGATGCTATTGTGGGTAAAAAAATACGCGATCATCGATTAACGGTTCGCAAACTGCCTCACCATCAGGCAGTAGCTGATAAAAACTGTAATATACTTTTTATTAGTAAATCGGAGAAGGAGCGTGTGTATGACCTGTTGGCTGCCATGTCATACACACCCATTTTAACGATTAGCGACATCCGCGGTTTCGCCGATGTCGGCGGTATGATTGGATTCGTTAGGGTTGGACAACGGATTCGGTTTGAAATTAACGTTTTGGCAGTGCGTCAAGCAGATCTCGACATCAGTTCACAATTGTTGAAGTTAGCCAGGATCATAGATAACTAAGGGACAAAACAACCATGCGTGGTTTTCGAGATTTTTCTATAAAATACAAACTTATCGCCGTTATGCTGCTGATCAGCACGATAGCCATGTTTATGGTGGCAACCGGTTTAGCAGCCAATGAGACTATTACACTTAGGCGCCTAATCCAAACCCAATTAAACACGTTGGCTGACGTCATCGGCACTAATAGCGCCGCTGCTTTGGTTTTTAACGATCCGCAATCTGCACGGGAAACACTATCAGCGCTTAGGGCAAAAGAAAATATTGTGCATGTGACCATTTATGGACCCAGTGGCGATGTTTTTGCTGAATACACAGCGGCAGAGGATACCAATCGGTCCCAGCGTCTGGACGATATGTTGATTCTGCGTGAACCAATCGAACTGGATGGCGAGCGCATCGGCAGTGTCGAACTTATCGCTGATTGGCGCGAATTGTATGCCAATTTGGTGCGATTTTTTACCATTTTAACAGGTATGATGGCGACCACTTTGTTGGTGGCTGCTTTCCTATCTCTACGACTGCAAACGATTATTTCTGCACCTATTATGGCTTTACGCTCAGCCATGGGAAAGATTGCCACCACCCGTAACTATTCTATTCGGGTAGATCGTTATGGAGACGATGAACTAGGGGCGCTCGTGGATGGTTTCAACGGTATGCTGGGTCAGATCCAACAACGGGATGCAGAACTCGCCCACTATAATGCCCGCCTAGAAAACCAGGTTGACGCTCGCACTCAAGAACTCTCTGGAGCCAATCAAAAACTTCACGAACTCGTGGAGCAGTTTAGCGAAGCAAAAGACGCCGCAGAAGCAGCTAGTCGGACGAAGAGCGAATTTCTAGCCACCATGAGCCACGAAATCCGCACCCCCATGAACGGTGTGCTCGGGATGACCGAACTCTTACTCAACACCCCGTTGAACGACGCCCAGAAGCGCTTTG
>CAYRGG010000025.1:0-55532 GCA_964423745.1 uncultured Candidatus Competibacteraceae bacterium
CCATCGCTCGAAGTATGCATATTCAATGCACATTCGTCAAATTCTAACAAGCTGGAGAATGGCAGTGATCGGTTTAAATTGCAGCCTTAATCATTGATTAATATATCATTAAGATTTCTTGCCAGTGTGCTTTTTCCTGCACCCGCATTTCCCAGCAGTAGTATCTTCACGTCCCGTAGCCTTCCTGCAGCCAAACAACTAAACTCAGCCACTGCAAGCAGTTAGCTACAGTGATGGCTTGGAAGATCAAGCCGCAACCAGGCTTCTGTCATTTTGAATAACAATCTGTGGGTCAGGATCCTGTAGAGGAATAGGGAGGAGCCCTTCGTCTTTCAATAGATCCATGTGCTCCAACATGCCCCATTTGGCTTTATAAATACAATCGTGAATGCTCCGCTCATGACGCTGTGCGTCCATAAGCGGCTTCCCAATCCCACAGGTGAGAGAGGGTGACCGGCATTCTCGGTGCTGATGTCTTTCTTTTCAACAAACGCATGGCCTTCGAGAGCCATGGTATCTGGTACGATAGTTACAAGCGGCGCTCCCGCCAAGACCATTTGACCTGGTGCAACATGAGCTTTAGTAATCAAACCATTGATGGTGCTGGTATAAAGCGTCTCATTAACTGTTGTGTACTGCTTAGCCCAGAAAGAATAAGCAATACCCACAGCTAGAATGATGGCTACGTTTTATTGCTTTAGAGTCTTCAGGATTCAAGCTGTCTTCGATGAAGTCAGTAAGTCTAACTAAAATTTCTTTTTGAGCGCGTTGCGCTAATTTTATGAGCGGTTCGTTAGGGTTGTTAATGGCTTGAAAGCCGGCGAGAGTGGTCTTCTTAAATCGGCTAGGACTAACAATCAACGGAAGAATAACAGCACCGTCTTTCTCGGCTGCTGCTAGTAGGGTAGGCAGCTCGGTGTTGGCGATATAATCAGATGCAAGAAAATCGGCACTTACTAATAATACCGCCACTTTCGCCTCATCAAAGACATGTTGGATTTCTTTCTCCCACTGTGAACCGGGTTTGATGTGCGTGTCATCCCAAACAGTCAATCCCTGCGGCACTAAGGGTTTGAGATGAACCTGAAGACACTCCAGCCATTCCTTGTCAAAGAATAAATTAAAGTTAGTAACCATATCACCTTCCCCATCGCAGCTTGCCTCTGAAAGTCTATACTTAATCTATGTAGGGTTTTCTTCGTAGAGAAAATGCCTACTGTTGTCTGAAAAAACCACCAACGAGGAGTAATAAACATGGCTGACAGTAGTATGTATAAAGTCATTCAAATTATTGGCACAAGCCCGACTTCCTGGGAAGAAGCGGCCAAAAGCGCTATTGAGCATGCCGGTAAGAGCTTGCGGGACATGCGCGTTGCAGAAATTGCTGAGCTGGATATGAAAGTGGAAAACAATTTAGTAACTGCCTACCGGGCTAAGGTTAATGTTTCGTTCCGGTATGAAGGAGAAGGATAAAAAAACGAGATAGAGAAATGCTGAATAAAGCATTGACTCATGGGTTTATGACTAAAATTTTTTAGATGAACGCTTTTATTGCTGATAAGTCAAATGGATATGACAGCGACGCTTGTGTAAGGCAGGGATGCTTTTTTACTTGTCTATTGTTTTATCCGTTTAATGTCTTGCCGAGTGCTGCTTTAAGCTTATCGGTGTAATAAAGGTAACCCCCATGAGAGAGTGGATTGAGATCTGTCCTAAGACGGTGGCTAAAATAATGGGATGGCTATGTTTTTTTAGCCTCGTTCATTCTGGTGTAGCAGAGCCCGAAGGTTTACGACGTTTTAACGAAGCACAAAATTTGGATTTAAAAATACGTCAACAGCAAACGCAGCGAGAACCATCCTCATCCTCTAGGCAACAATTGCAAAAACGCTTTGATCGGCAACGTTCCCAACAGCATAACTTGCAATCGAGACAACTGCGCCAAATACCAAAATCCCGCTTACCAGCGACAACTGTTAAACCCAAAAACAGCGTTCGACGCAGCTCAATAGAACGTTTTGAACGTGAACAGAGAAGCCAATCATTAGGATTCAAACTAGAGCCAGCGCAACCCGTCGGAGAGTCAGTATCATCGAAGCGAGGCAGCTCTCCACCGTTTCAACAATTTTTCAATGACAACTGATGAGTTTAGAGCAAACCTCGTTCCGCAAACGACACGGTCTGCCCATCGCCAATCACAAAATGGTCCAACAGCCGCACGTCGACAATGCCTAGCACCTCTTTTAAACGCAGGGTGATTTGCTCGTCGGCGCGGCTGGGTTCCGCAACGCCAGAGGGATGATTGTGGGCTAAAATGATCGCAGCCGCATTGTGATAGATAGCCCGTTTAACCACCTGGCGCGGGTGTACCGACGCGCCATCGATGGTGCCCCGAAACAGTTCTTCGAAAGCAATGACCCGATGGCGGCTGTCCAAAAAGAGACACGCAAAAACCTCATGGGGTTCATGACGTAATCGAGCGGCGAGGTATTGTCGGGTGGTGGCTACGCTTTCCAGTGGATTACCCCGTTGCAGAGTCGCTTCCAGATAACGACGGCCCAATTCCAGTACAGCTTGTAGCTGTACATACTTAGTGGGTCCAAGCCCACGGGTTGTACAAAAACTTTGCCGATCCGCATCTAACAGCTGGCGTAGACCGCCATGCTGACTCAACAGATCCCGAGCTAAATCCACCGCACTAAGACCTGTGACACCGGTGCGCAAAAAAATGGCCAGCAATTCAGCGTCTGATAGGGCAGCGGCACCCCGGTGTAGTAGCTTCTCCCGAGGCCGTTCACCTTCGGGCCAATCACAAATAGCCATAGCGTCTGTCTATAATAAAAAAACAAATTTGCTGCCATTGATTACTTTAAAAAATGGCAGCGCTTATGAAAGTTGACTCTGTTATAGTAGCGACAAAACCATAGCCACTTTTGAGGGTATTCGAGTTGTCATGAATTAACGTATCATATTCAATCTATAAGCCAATCACCCTATGCTTTGTTTTTGCCTCATGTAACAATTGTAAAGTTCAGCATCCTTATTATGGCGACACGATCAGCAACGATAACCCGAGAAACTCTGGAAACGCAGATCCAAGTGACTGTGAATTTAGATGGTCAGGGAGAGGCTAACTTGCTTAGCGGTATTCCCTTTCTCGATCATATGCTTGAACAAATTGCCCGGCATGGCATGATGGATTTGAGCATCCACGCAAAGGGGGATTTGCATATCGACGATCACCATACGGTGGAGGATATCGGTATATCTTTAGGTCAAGCGGTTAGACAAGCTGTTGATGATAAAAAAGGCATTTATCGCTACGGCCATGCCTATGTGCCCTTAGACGAAGCGCTTTCCCGCGTGGTGATTGACTTCTCCGGTCGTCCAGGCTTGGAGTATCATGTCGACTTTCCCCGCGCTAGAGTTAGTAACTTTGATGTGGACTTATTTCGTGAGTTTTTTCAAGGCTTTGTAAATCATGCGCAGGTTACACTGCATATCGATAACCTACGCGGTCGCAATACTCACCACATCATCGAAACCGTGTTCAAAGCCTTTGGTCGCGCTCTGCGTTCAGCGGTAGAACGAGATCCCCGGGGACAGCAGAAGATACCGTCCACTAAGGGTAGCCTTTGATTAGCTCTCTTTTCTATTAATCTTATTTCGAAGCGTTCCCATGGCAAGTATTGCAGTCATCGATTATGGTATGGGTAACCTGCGCTCAGTGGCAAAAGCCCTTGAGCACGTAGCCCCCGAGGTACGGGTTTTAGTCACGCAAAAGGCAGCGGATATCTTACAGGCTGATCGGGTTGTATTTCCTGGTCAAGGTGCCATTCGCGACTGTATGCGGGAACTTGAGCGCTGGCAATTGATGGAGGTGGTGCGCCAAGCCGCTGCTGAAAAACCTTTTTTAGGTCTCTGTTTAGGACCGCAAGCCCTGATGAACTTTAGTGAAGAAAACGGTGGCGTAAATTGCCTCGGTATCTTACCGGGTCAAGTGGTGCGCTTTCCCAAGGATCTACAAGACCCAAGCAGTGGTGAAAAACTTAAGATTCCCCATATGGGTTGGAATCGAGTTCAACAAACCATTTCTCATCCCCTATGGAAAGGCATCCCCCAGGACAGCCGTTTTTATTTTGTGCATAGTTATTATTTGCAACCCGCCACAGCAGATTTGCAGACAGGCATTACCCATTACGGTTTTAACTTCGCCTCAGCCATTGGCCGCGACAATATCTTTGCGGTGCAATTTCATCCCGAGAAAAGCGCCCGCTTTGGTCTGATGCTATTGGCTAATTTTGTTTCTTGGAGTCCGGGTTAACCGGCAATAATAGACGATTAACACAAAAATCATCGAGTAAGGCTATGTTGTTGATACCTGCTATTGACCTTAAAGACGGTCAGTGTGTACGACTTCGCCAAGGCCGGATGGAAGACGTAACAGTATTTTCCGAAGATCCCGTTGCCATGGCTGGCCGGTGGGTGGAGGCGGGCGCTAAACGTCTCCATTTGGTGGACTTAAATGGCGCCTTTGCGGGCAAACCTGTTAATGCGCAAGTGATTCGTCGCATTGCCAACGCTTTTCCTGATTTACCCATTCAAGTGGGTGGTGGTATCCGTGATGCAGATACGGTGGATGCTTACCTTAATGCCGGGGTCTCCTTCGTGATTATTGGCACCAAAGCCGTTAAAGAACCGCACTTTGTTAAGACACTCTGTTTAGAATATGCCGGGCACATTATTGTGGGTCTCGATGCCAAAAATGGTAAAGTGGCTATGGATGGCTGGTCAAAATTGTCCCGCCATGACGTGATCGATATGGCGCGGGTTTTAGAAGGTGACGGCGTTGAAGCTATCGTCTATACCGATATTGGACGCGATGGCATGATGCAAGGCGTCAATGTAGAAGCCACGGCTGCCGTAGCCCGCGCTATTAATATTCCGGTGATCGCTTCAGGCGGTATTAGCCATTTGGATGATCTGCGGGCCCTCTGCAAAGTCCAGGAAGAAGGTATCATGGGGGCTATTATCGGCCGGGCCCTTTATGAAGGGGATATTGATCTTGCGGCTGCGCAAACCCTTGTGAATTCCCTCGGTTGAGGATAGCTATTGGGTAGTTTGTTCAAGCCAGATACACAGGTCTTGCAATCATGAACCTAGCAAAACGCATTATTCCTTGTCTTGACGTGGACAAGGGCCGAGTGGTTAAGGGCGTTAACTTTGTGGACATTCGCGATGCTGGGGATCCGGTGGAAGTCGCTCGTCGCTATGATGAGCAAGGCGCCGATGAAGTTACTTTCCTAGATATTACAGCCAGCTCCGATGCGCGAGATATCTTAATCCATGTGGTAGAACAGGTGGCTAGCGAAGTTTTTATCCCCCTCACCGTAGGGGGTGGTATTCGTTCTGAGCAAGATATTCGCTACTTGCTCAACGCGGGCGCTGATAAAGTGTCTATCAATACAGCGGCGATTTCTGATCCAGATTTTGTGCGTCGTGCCGCTGAACGTTTTGGCAACCAGTGTATCGTCGTGGCTATTGATGCCAAGGCAGTACACAGTGAAGGAGAAACGCCCCGTTGGGAAATCTTTACCCATGGTGGTCGTCAACCTACCTATATTGATGTCATTGAATGGGCTTGCAAGATGGCTGACTATGGCGCCGGGGAAATACTTCTCACCAGCATGGACCGAGACGGCACTAAATTAGGGTTTGATTTAGAGTTGACGCGAACCATTAGCGAGGCTGTGCCTATTCCCATTATCGCCTCCGGGGGTGTCGGTAATTTAGATCATTTAGTGGAAGGCATTGTCCAAGGTAAAGCAGATGCCGTGTTAGCGGCCAGTATTTTTCACTTTGCTGAGCACACCATCGAGCAGGCCAAAACCTATATGCAAAAACAAGGTATTGAAGTGCGTCTTTAAATACATAAAGCAATTACGTCTAACTTATTTTATTATCAAATAAATTGACGCACTTTATCTCTTTTTAAAACTCTAACGCCATGCTATCAACTGGCCAGATTAATAGAAATAGCAAATAAGATGGATAATGCCAATACTGATGTTTTGCAACAACTCGCGGTGGTTTTAGAGTCCCGTAAAACCGCCGATGCCGATACGTCTTATGTGGCTCAGCTATATACAAAAGGTTTGGATGCTATTTTAAAAAAAGTAGGTGAAGAAGCTACCGAGACGGTAATTGCTGCTAAGAACGGTGATCCTCATCAGCTAATCCATGAAACCGCTGATTTATGGTTTCATACTTTGGTGATGCTGTCCTACTGCGAACTCGGGCCCGAGGCGGTGCTCCATGAATTACAACGACGTTTTGGATTATCGGGCTTACAGGAGAAAGCTTCTCGCTCACAATGAGGATGGTTTATAGCTTTAGTCAAACCTACTCTATATTAATTAATTAATATTAATTTTTTGAGGTAAATAGTTATGGGTATTAGTATTTGGCAACTCCTGATTGTTCTTGCCATCGTTATTTTGCTATTTGGCGCCAAGCGTTTGCGTACCCTCGGTGGTGATCTGGGTACATCCATCAAAGGTTTTCGTCAGGCCATGAAAGAAGGAGAAACAGAACAGGATAATCAAACTGTAGACAAAAAGGTAGATCCTTCTCCACAAGGACGAGTTATTGAAGGAGAAGTGTCACAGAATGAAACGGCGCGTCCAGATTTAAACAAAGAAAACCGCCACGTTTAGTTTAAGTAGCCTGTAGCAATACACCAGACACAAAGTAAAACAATCATGTTATGACCGTTTAGGTAACCAACATGTTCGATGTGGGTTTTTGGGAACTTACTTTGCTTTTTATTGTGGCACTAGTCATAGTGGGTCCCGAGCGTCTGCCACGTTTAGCCCGTACCGTGGGACTATGGATTGGCAAAGCGCAACGTATTGTCAGTGAAGTCAAAGAAGAGGTGGAAAGGGAGATTAGAGTTGAAGAGATCAAAAATTCCATCAGCCAACAAAGCGGTAGCGAAGACATAAAAAAGCTAGCAGATCGTGTCAAATCCATTAATTCAGAAGTGCAAGAAACATTAACGGATGCCACTAGACCGGATAAAAAGAATACTTTGCCTCATGGAAAGGCTCCGATATCCTCCCCATCGTCTGATCAATCAGACACGACTTCTAACTCACCAGCAAAGTAAATCACAAACGTGGCTGATTTTGATCAAGAGCAATCCTTTCTTAGCCATTTAGTAGAACTACGTATTAGGTTAGTACGTGCTGGGATTGGTGTACTCATTGTTTTTTTAATGTTGGCACCCTTTGCTAATTCTATTTATCACACTTTGGCAGAACCTTTATTAGCACAACTGCCTACCGGTCATGAAATGGTAGCGATTGACCCGGTGGCACCTTTTCTTACCCCTGTTAAGTTAAGTTTGGTTCTGGCACTGTTCATTGCCATACCGTGGACCCTTTATCAAGCTTGGGCCTTTGTGGCGCCGGGTCTTTATCAGCATGAAAAGCGCTTAGTGATGCCATTAATCGTCTCTAGCACAGGGCTCTTTTACTGCGGTATGGCTTTCGCCTACTTTGTTATTCTGCCTATTTTCTTTGCCTTTATTACTGGCACGGCTCCTGAAGGGGTCGCAGTGATGACGGACATCAGCAAATATCTGGATTTTGTATTGACGCTTTTTTTTGCTTTTGGTATCGCTTTTGAAATACCGGTTGCCGCTTTTATTTTAGTGATGACTGGCATCACCACACCAGAAGCACTCATCAGCAAACGACCCTATGTCATTTTAGGCGCTTTCGTTTTTGGTATGTTACTCACACCGCCTGATATTATTTCTCAGACGTTGCTTGCCATACCCATGTGGCTGTTGTTTGAAATTGGCGTATTTCTCTGCCGAGTGATATTAAAGCGCTCTGAAGACTCCAAGGAGTCATCGACAACAGTATTAAAGAGCTACGACGATACGGATGCTTAGCCAGGAACAGATGATGCAGCGACCACTATCCGCCGCCTTTCTCCATTGTGATCTCGTCCTCGACTACATGCGTTAAATTGATTTTATCTATTTTAAGGGTCACACTAACTGGAAGCCGTTCGTTTCCCTTAAGTTCTCCCTTTTCTAAAGCCTTCTGTATTGCGTTTTCAATTTCACGTTGAGATGTAGTAACACCAACCTGCTTGAGAAACTTCCGTACCGACATGTTTAAGTCATCTTGATTCATGGCAAAGCTCTTTCTATTGTAAAAGGCCAATTTACCTAAAGTATCCGACTCCTTATGGTCCCTTCTCTGCTTGCACAAGCTTGCGCAGGTCTAACAGCTCCGCGTGATTAGGACTTATTTGTAAGCCTTTGTCGATCTCTACTAGGCTGGCTTCCATGGCTCCTTCTTTATACAAATCCTCTGCTTTTTGCAAGTAGTGTGTCACCAGTACATCCACATCACTGACTTCTACATTGTCATACAAATTTCCCCTATCTGAGTCACTGTCTTCCGATATGGGCACCGGCTTGTCTCTCTTGGCTTCCTGCACTTCTCTGTTTAATGCTAGCAGCTCCGCGTGCTCTGGCATTAGCCGTAACCCTTCTCGAATGCGCACTAAACTCGCATCCAAGTCGCCTTGTTGCCGCAGTTGTCTAGCCTCTGCTAGCAGCCCATTTACACGGCTTTCAGAAGTTTTGTTGCCAATGGCCAAGGGATTGGGTAACTCTATGGGAGTAAAGAAATAAAAACCGGCTGCCATCAGCGGCGCCAGTAGCAAAACAGTGATCAGTATGAGTCTTTTAGCGGAGGATGTTTTGCGCTTCTCATTAGGCGAAATCATTATATCATCCACGGTTTGTTTAGAAACAATAACCGTTTCAGCCTTCCCATGAGAATCAGCAGACGGTTGCAGGCCATGTTCAACGTGTTCCAAAGCTGCAATAAAGTCGTCAGCCGTTGCAAAGCGTTCATCAGGTTTTTTCGCTAAAAGCTTATTCACAACAGGTTGAAAAGCTTGTAAATGAGACGGCAACGAGGGAATTGGATCTCGCAGATGCATCACAAGAACTTCAGCAGATTCTTGTCCTTTATAAGGTAAAGTGCCGGTCAACATTTCATAGAACATCACACCTAAACTATATAAGTCAGATCTTGGGTCAACTTTATTAGAGATTTGTTCGGGACTCATATAGTTCGGGCTACCCACAGAAAAACCGGTTTTTGTCAAATCAGGACCACCTTCTACAGCCACATCCTTGGCGACACCAAAGTCGGTCAACACCGGATCTTGATTCTCCCGGAATAAAACATTCAGAGGCTTAATATCCCGGTGAACGATACCGCGTTTATGGGCATAGGATAAAGCACCCGCGACAGTCTTTGTTATTTCGAGGGATTTTTGCAGCGATAGCCCGTGTTCGATCCGTTTTTTTAGCGTGCCGCCAGGCAGGTACTCCATGGCCAAGTAATGATGGCCTTGATAGATACCGATATCGAACACAGTGACAATGCGAGGATCATTAAATTGAGCAACCATTTCTCCTTCCCTAAGAAATCGCTTGCTAAAGCTCGGATCTAATGCTAGGGCAGGCGCCATGACCTTGAGCACCACTTTCCGTTTGAGGGATTTTTGCAGCGCCAAGTAGACGGTCGCCATACCGCCTTGATCAAGTTCACGCTCGATGTCGTAGCCTTCGATGTACATGCCAGTCATATATTCTTGACAAAGCAGAGCAAGATAAAAGCAAAAAAGCTAGCCCCGCCAGTCTGAGGCTATTATATGTTTATTTACATTGGTAAGCTTAATTAATTGGTTTTATTTATTTAGACTGTATTAAGCTTCAAGTCCAGTTCTGCGCCGCTCAATAGTACGATCCAACTTAACTAACTCCTCCTGCTCGCGCTCGGCTTTCTCTTGATTGGCAACTATTTTTTTTACTCCGCTTCCCTTCCTGGGTGGCCGGTCGTCGAGTAGGCTAGCATGGATATAACCCTGGCGGCCCTGATAATCAATCGCGTACCACTCCCCATCGGCAATCCGCGAAACGGTCTTAATTTGCTCACCGCGGGAAACTTTGCCGAGGACACTGGTATTTGTCGAGGGTCCACTGCGAACATTAGATCCTTTTTGGGCAAATTTTACTCCCTTAGCAATCTCCTGACCCGTTGTGATGTAGTACTCCGCCTCAGCATAAGTATTGACCCGCTCTCCGGATAGCTCCATGATTCTATTAAGAAATTTATTATCTCGATTGACAAGCCTTTGTACGTCCTGATACTGCTGGTCAGCTTTCTGTGGGGTTATCCTCCGCGCCCCCAGATTTTGATCTATGGTGGCTATTTGCCGTTCCCGGCAACTGCGCAAAGTAGAAATTTTCCGCTGAGTTCTCTGCAGTTTTTCAGAATCTGCCCGAGCGTCGGCATTAATACCTTGCACCACCGCTTCCCGATTGTTCGCCGTTTCTTCCGTGAGTTTTGTCAGGTAAGCTGTCGTCATCCTACTCAGAGACGCCTGCGCGACACTTATGGCAATATCTTGCATGCTGACTGCACTTTGCCCTATTCCTGAAACCTGATTAATTACGCCTTTAAATACCATTTGTATTTCTGAGTCCGTAATTAAAGGCTGATACTGGGCCACGTCTTCTTGAAAACTTTGTACTTCTTGATTACAAGGATCAGTAGGATCTGATGCTGGCACAATAGATGAGCCTATAATCCCATCTAACGATGTGGGTAACGATTCACAACCTACTAAACTAACAGTAGTAAAAATCAGACCCACAGTAGTAAAAAAAATACGGTTTTTTTTATTGGTTTGGCCGTTATGCAACTTTGCACCCTCCATGAACCTTATTGTTTTAATAGAGAACCCTTATTCAATAAAACAAACTTATATTTGCATAGTTGGTTTTTTAAAAAAAAATTACAACACAATTATTTGCCTAAAAAAAATAGTGTTTTAATCTCCCTTAATCAGATAAAATAAGCCAAGTATTTGATTTTATATTAATTTTTTTTACATTCCCGGTTTTGCTTATACATTTTATTTAATATAAATTGTGAAAATTACCATTTCGATAATATCTGTCAATATTAATGCTACTTTTTCTTGAATATTACATCAAATTATATATTCTTAAAATTCTAAGACAAAAAATCATAAAAATCTTGGTTTCTTCGAGAGCAAGGAGTCTTGCAATGGTCTTAAAAAAAAGATCAGCAAACTACATTAACCGTTTGCGGTGGTATGTAGGTGTAGCTATTGTTCTTTTCTCATCAGTCGTCCATTCATCCCAATCATCTAATCCTACTCTAAAATTGGATCCCGGTGGACATATGGCGCTCATCAGCGCCATTACTTTTACTCCCGATGGACGGCAATTAGTCTCAGCAGGCGATGATAAAGTCATCCGCATATGGGATGTGGCACAGGGCCGCACTATCCGTACCCTACGCGGTGAAACCGGTCTCGGAGACCACGGCAAAATCTATGCGATGGCGTTATCGCCAGATGGACGTTGGTTAGCGGCTAGCGGCTACATGGCTACCTTCAATGGCGAAAACAAAGAAGATGTGGCCGCCATTCGGCTTTACGACTTCGCCAGCGGTGAAATCGTAGGGCGTTTGAAAGGGCATCAAAATGTCGTTGTCGCCCTTGCCTTCTCCTCGGATGGCAAACATCTAGTCTCCACGGATCAAAATGGCATAGCCATACTTTGGAATGTTGATCAGCAAAGCGCAATCCACACCCTTGAAGGGCATCAAGCAGGTATTTACAGCGTGGCATTTACTGCTGATGGTGATCGGGTGGTTACTGCCAGCGATGATGGTGATCTACGGCTTTGGCAAGTCGCGGACGGTGCTTTGCTCCATCGCCTCAGTGGTCATGAAGGTCCAGTGCTAGCGGTAGCCGCTTCGTCTCAAGGCGGTTATATCGCCTCAGGGGGTAGCGACCAGAGCATTCGCCTTTGGGATGATCGCAACGGCCAATTACTAAAAACCCTGGCAAAGCAACCTACGGAGGTAGGTAGCCTTAGCTTCAGCCCCGATGGCCAATTTTTGCTGTCAGGTGTTGGTGAGGGGGCTGATAGAGATTGTCATGTTTATCGCGTCATGAATGGTGAGCGAGTAACAACATATTCTGGGCATGACAATATTGTTTTGGCGACAGCCATCGATCTCTCGGGCAGTTTTGCCGCCACTGGGGGCGGTAATAATCAGGAAATCCATTTGTGGTCCTTGCAAGACGGCAAGCTCAAACATCGCTTTGCCGGTGTGGGAACCAACATCCGTACAGTTGCCTTTTCCACCGACGGTACCCATTTAACTTGGGAGAAAACACACCTAGATGACAACAGGAAAGGAACAGCCCTCAAGTATCAAATGCGTTTGCCAGATCAAGATGATCCTCGTCTAGGCGTCATTAAACCCCTCACTTCTGACGCGAGTTATATTCAAACTATTACTACCTATGGGAACTGGACACTGCAGACCCAGAGCAAGGAGTGGGATGATGATGTACTTGAAATACGCCATCATAACGAGTCCCTGGCTGCTGTTCAGCGCACACGTAAAAACGGCTACAAGCATATTTCTTATACCTTTACTTCAGACGGAAAAAAGATCATCAGCAGCGGTAGCAATGGTGTTCTCAGCGTTTATGATCTGCAAGGTCATAAACTCGGCGATTTTGTCGGCCACACCAGCGATGTATGGGCGGTGGCCGTATCGCCAGACGGCCGCTTTCTAGCCTCGGCCAGCAGCGATCAAACCGTTCGGTTGTGGAATGTCGACAACCATGAATTGGTGCTTACCTTGTTTCACGGTAACAATGATGAATGGGTAGCATGGACGCCGTCCGGTTTTTACGCTGCCTCTCCCCATGGTGATCGCTATGTAGGCTGGCATCAAAACCGCGGCGCGGATAAAGCGGCCGAGTATTATCCTGCATCCCAGTTTAGCGCCCAGCGCTACCGTCCCGAACTGGTTGTAGATACATTACTGCTGAGATCAGAACCCGAAGCGCTTGCTGCTTGGCAGAAGGCAAATCCCAATGATGATTCTCTTGACGTCAGCGCCGCCACGTTGATTGCCACGGCACCGCGGGCGCCTCAAATTCTTCAGGGGCCACAGGGTGAAGTGCAGACTTCGGAACAAATACTTGAAATGGAAATAGATACCCATACCCAATGTTTGGTAGTCAATGTCAATGGTCGGCGCACCCGTGGACTTACTCGAAAGAAGGAGAATACAGAAACAACGCTAGCCAGCGGTGAAGTCAGCAGCCTTGAGAACATGCGGTGCTCACCCGCTAAACGGGGATTAGCAAGAGTTAAAAAAGAACCAACTAAAGAGGGTCAACGCCGTATTATTGGTTCAATAAACCTGCACCCGGGGTCAAACCGTATTGAAATTTTAGCGCGTAACGCTCATGGGGATTCCCCTGTAGTTAACCTAGAGGTGACTTATCGGTCTCAAGAGGTGACTTATCAATCTTATAAGGATATACCCCCTTACCTCAGACCTCGCCTCTTCGTGTTAAGCGTTGGCGTTTCTGAATATCAGGACTCAGCCCTCAATTTAAACTTTGCTCATAAAGACGCCGAAGCTTTGGCCGAACGTTTAGCTAAAGAAAACGGTGGTCTGTACAAGGAAGTTCACGTCAAGGTGCTTACTAACAATAAAGCAGATCGTATCAATATCATTGATGCCCTCGACTTTCTCAAGAAGATGACCCAGGATGATTTGGCGATATTGTTCATCGCTGGCCATGGCAAAAAGGACGATATAGGCGAGTTCTACTTTTTACCCCATGATGTCAATCATGAGCGACTCAGGAGCACGGGGGTCAAATGGGAAGATTTTTATGAAATCACTACCAATCTTCCTGGCAAGGTGATTCTACTGGCGGATGCCTGTCATTCGGGCGATATCTTTGGCCAACGCAACCGCCGCGCCGTACCGGATATGTACAAACTAGCTCGGGAATTTTCTAACGCCGACAGCGGGATTATCGTGTTGACCAGCAGCCAGGGACAGCAGTTCTCCGAAGAGAGCCCGGAATGGGGCCACGGCGCCTTCACCAAAGCAATTTTGGAGGGATTAGCAGGTAAAGCTGATTTGCTTAAAGACGGCGTTATCAAACAGTCAGAATTAGAAACGTTTGTGAAAGATTATGTTTCTAATTTGACCGATGGACGGCAGCACCCTATCACTATTCGCCCCGAGGCGCTCGGCGATTTCCCACTAGCTATCGTGCAGGAACAGGAACAGCAAGACCATTTGTCTGTAGCAGATTGAGGAGGGGAGGTTAAAAGATAACACATTATTTTTAATATAATTTTATATAGAATCGATGTCGCTATTGGATAATAAAGTTATATAAGAGGACATGGTAATGAAATTAATAAACGCTTTTTGCTATGGTTTTAACGCTAAAAAATACCCCTGGATTTTAGCTAGCATGGTTTTCTTGCTGATTGCCAGCTTGATGGTGCTAATAGCCGCTGAGGCTCAAGAGACCGAAGAGGAAAAAGGGATTCGTTTACGCCGAGGAGATGAGAGTTCATCGTCATCGCTACGAGTTCGCTTTGAACCGGTCAAGGATGTATTTGAAGTTGGCGAACCGCTGCGCTTTGAAATCCGTGGCAACAAACGGTTTTTTCTCTACCTCTATACAACTGATCCAGACACAGGGCAAACGGTTCTGATACTTCCTAACCAACGCCAGAAAACTAACCAATACGAAGCCAATCGTACCTACCGTGTTCCCAACCCCAACGTAGAGTTTTATGGCGATGAACCAGGTCGTGAACGCTTTACCATGCTGGCAACGACTCGCTACCTTGAAATTGATTCAGCACGGTTCAGCAAATCGGGAGATTTTCTCAGTGGCAGCACTCAAGATTTAGAACAAGAATTTGAATCGAAGGGCATACACATCAGGGGGCCAGAGAGAGATCGGCGCGGTAGCAATCGAGTCGTTAAGGATGTCGCTATCAATATAGAAGGCTATTCCAGCGGCAGGCGAGACAGGGGTATCGGCAGGGATGACTCCGGGATCGCCAGTGACGCAAATGTCTTCCTATCTACTGAAAAAGAAAACTATGCCGTCGGCGAGCAGGTTCGCATTGTTTTTGGCGCCGATCGGGAAGGCTGGCTGCATCTCTACACGACCGAACCCGATGGTTACCGCAGCTTACTCACGCGCAAAAGGGTAGACGCAAATGACCTGCAACATGCAACTGCCCGCGCCCAGGCGCCGGGTGGACAACATGCACTCATCGCTGTCTACACCGAAGACTCTAGTTTCGACGATTCGTTACTTGATGGCATGAGCGAGGATAAATTGGCGGGCAAAGGATTAAGCCTCGTGAGCGGCGGTGGTGATTCATTGTCGTCGGCTGTCCAGCGCTTCTGGATTGAAGAATAAGAGTGAAATAAGAACGATAAACTGTTTCTTCAGGAGCAAAACTATGAAGCCCCATAGAGATGGCGGTGGATTTTCATTCATCGCCTTGGGATTGGTATTGGTATTAGGAGTCCTTTGTTTAACCCCTTTTGCTTGGGCTGAAGACCGGGCGCTGCTCATCGGCGTTGGCAAATATCAAATGCCCGGCAATGATCTGCCAGGGATTGATCTTGACATCAACATGATGGAGGAAACAGCCTCTTTGATGGGGTTTAATGTCAAGGTGCTGATGGATGAGGAGGCAACCTTAGCCAACACCCAACGTGTCATGAATTCTTGGCTACGCGAGGGCGTATCGGCGGATGATCGGGTGTTGATCTATTTTAGCGGCCATGGTGTCAGAATCCCTGATGACAATGGCGATGAAGCCGATGATAATCAGGATGAAGTCCTGGTCATGCATGATGTCAAGCAAGAACAGCGAAATGGTCAGGCATCGTTAGGCAATGTTCTGGTGGATGACCAGTTCGATCAACTGCTCGCTGGCATCCCTAGCAATAATGTTCTGGTGCTCATCGACGCCTGTCACAGCGGCACCTCCACCAAAAATCTGTCCTTATCTCCCACATCTTCATTTGGCAATATTGCGGGCCAACCTAAGGTGTTCAATTATTCGGGCATGCCCAAGGCAGTAGTAACCAGAGGAAATTTTAGTGTAGAGGAGAGAACCGAGAAGACCCAGGAAAATTATGTGCTCATCGCTGCGGCGCAAGATCACCAACAAGCTATCGCTACCAAACAGGGTAGCGTGTTTACCGTAGGGGTGCACCAGCTTGTCCGGGACGCAGCACAAAATCGCCAAACTATAACGCCAAAGCAGATTCGGGATGAAGTTGAAGATTATATAAAGACAGAACTACAAGGCAGCAATAGTATCTTCCACCCAAACCTTATCGGCAGTGAGAATTTGGCCCAGAAACCCCTACAACTGGTGTCGCTGCAAGGTGGGCATGGTCCAGTATGGACAGAGTTAGAAGCGCTGGCACAAGCCGCAGACAACTCGGTTGGAGTTATACTCAATCAAGAAAGTTTTGCAGAAGGCGATGAGCTGGTCATTCAGATCAATGTATCCCGAGGCGGTTATCTCAACGTCGTCAATGTAGGTCCTGATGATCAACACACGGTGCTTTTTCCCAATGAGTTTCATGCCAACGATAATTATGTTGATCCGGGCAGACTGACTATTCCAACTGAACGCATGAATTTTACATTACCTGCAGGAGAACCATTTGGTCCCTCATTGGTATTTGCAAGCATCACCGATGAGCCTATCAACCTCTATCAATCGGGCAAGGCACAACGGAATGCAAAAGGCATGATAACCGATACTTTCAGTGCCCTGTCACCACTCGGCATGAAACAAATGCGCAGTTTTAGGGTTGAACAAAAAGCCAAAGCCCGGCTCGCTGCTGGCATGGTTGAGACCAAAGTGTGCGCAACCCTAAACGGCTGCTAGCGGCGACGATTGTCTTTAGAAAATAAACACGCTTCATTATCAGCATCAGCGCGATCAGATTAAATGGGAGATAATAAAATGGCTGTGAAAACAACAGCAGTACTGCTCTTTATTTTACTCTTTGGCATTGGCGCTTGTAACCAAAAAGAATATGTACACGTCGGCGAAAATTGGGCTGCCTTGAATGATCTTAGCCCTTCCAGATCAAGCTTTTCCGTCGAAGCGCGGACAAGGTCCAATTATCAACTTGGGGAAGATCTCAACTTTGAGGTGACCTCCGCAAAAGACGGACGTTTATGGGTGGTGCGGGTTGATCCTGACGATGAAGCAGTTGTGCTCTACCCCAATGCTTACACTGGCGATAATACCGTTTGGGCTGGAGAAAACGTGCAGATCCCACCAACCGGAGCAGATTGGGCACTGGAGGCAAGCGAGCCCCTAGGTGAAAGTATCGTTGCTTTTATCGTCACGACACAAGATACCAATATTGAAGAAGTTCTCAATGCGCCAAGCGAAGCCGCGGCAGCACGACTTCCCCCTTGGGGTATGGCAAAGGAAGTGATCAATATTGAGGGAATAAACCCATGAGGGTAGATCAGCTCAGTCGATGGAAAGGCTATCTATGGGCTATCCTGCTTAGCCTTACTACGCCGGCAGTCGTTGCCGAAGCGACAGCTGACCACATGGGATTTTTTGATGTCTATCAACAAAACCGGGAACAGGATACGGCCAATTACATCACCGAAGACTTTCTACTATTAGCATACAGCATGATTCGCCAGCAAGCGCTGGCGGACATGGAGGAAAAAAAGTTGCTCCCCCTATGGCAGAAGCTCTTGGCCAAGCTCGACAAAGCGATTGAGAGCGACAGCAAAGATCCTGCTGCCGTCGCTAATCAGGATTTTATCGCCGTGTTGAATGCGCTTTTGGCGGACAAGAAAACCCTTGACTCCAAACGCGCTCAAGCCGAGCTGAAGCTGATCCTGGATGCGCAAGGCATCGCCGCCTCTCCTCTTTGGGACATGAGCATCGACTACAGTCAATTCAAGCCCCGGGGCCGTTACACAGAAACCCCCGAGTTAGCTGCCTATTTCCGCGCTGTACGATACGCTAACACAGTTTTGTTTGCCATCAAGGAGAGCGATGCGACTAGCGTATCAACCGCCATGGCTGATCGAATGGCAGCACAGGCATTAGCGTTGGCGAAACTGTTACACGAGGATAAACAAATTGCGCCTCTCTATAAAGAGCTGAATGAACAGCTGGTGTGGCAATTTGGGCCTAGCAACGACTTGACCAGTCGAGATTTGCTCACAGTTGTCAAGAAAACAGATGCTAAGGATATGGCGGCGGTGCGTAAGGCGCTTTTAAAGTATGCCCAAAACCATCAACGTCAGCCGCGCATCCTCAGCGGTGTTGTGGATGCGAGCAAACTGGAGGAAGGAACAGAGCCGAAGGACGTATTGACAGGCTGGCGGCTCATGCCCTCCCGCTACAGCCCTGACAGCGCCGCCTTCCAGCAATTACTTTATGATCAGGTCGGTACCTATATCAACGACTGCTCGGACTGCCAGCCGCCTTTTGGATTAGCTGTCATCGAAGGCAAACCCGTGAAAGGATTTCCCATGGGCCTAGAATTGATGGCGCTGCTGGGCAGCGCCAGCGCCCATGAAGCGGTGCAGACGGAACGACAAAACCGTTTTGAGGGCTACGAAGAGGCTTTTCAAAAAGCATCGCAGGAGTTAGCCAATGCCTCTGGTTTGGCCAAAGACCATATGCTTTTGATGCGCACTTGGTTGAGCAATGGGGAGAATCCAAATAATCCCGAAAATCCTGATAATGCTAATGATGCTAAAAACCACAATCGCCATCTCAACTCAATGCTTGCCTTTTGGACCTGGCAACGCTATTTGGAGCTGCTGTACAGTAAGCAACCCTATACTCCATCGGGCAAATCTCTGCAAGTTTCAAAAGCCAGAACCGGCGCTTGGCTCGAACCCGCCGTGGAACTGTATTTAGCCTTATCCCATGTGGCCGCTAATCAAGGCCAGATGACTGAGCATCCAGCTTGGAAACCGTTTGAAGCCATTCTACAGCGCTGCCTCGCCATCAGCTTCCGGGAACTTCAGGAAAATCCCTTGAGCGCAAAAGACCAAGGGTTTCTCAATAACTTGGACCAGCAACTGCTAAAGCTTACTAAAAATAAAGACCAGCCCATCGTCGTGGATATACATACCAATCCTGCCAGCCAGGAAGTCGTTCAGGAAGGCATTGGCTTCGCCCGAGTGGTATCGCAGGACAAAGCGCGTGGCGCACTGTTTACCCATTATGAATTCAAGCAACCGCTGCAGGAACGGTTGGATAACGACCAATGGTTAACCCAACTGCGCAGCGGGAAACAACCGTAACATTCAATTTTAGCTTGCGAGGAAAAGCGATGGCTGCTTTTCCTCAGGTAAAGCAGCCATGAGATCACTCCACATCAAGCGCTTGTTGTCTGTTTTGTTCATCCTATCCATTACTCCAGCCCATGCAGAGCGGCATGCGTTATTGGTGGGAATCAGCGAGTATGAATCCCCTCTCGTATCAGACTTAGAAGGGCCTGTCCACGATATAGCGGCATTGAAAAAAGCACTCATAGAACATTGGGAGTTCCCTGAAAAAAGTATCGTCACCTTGGTCGATAGCGACGCGACCCGACCTCGGGTGCTGGAAGAATTAGGAAAGCTTAAAGACAAAACCAATCCTGGTGATCATATCTTTTTTTACTTCAGCGGTCATGGCACCAGCCGCAGGGACGAAGGCCATGACATTCCTTTACCCCACACGTCGGGCGCATTGATTCCAGTGGATTTTCCTGGAGACGGATCATATGAAGAGCAGTTAGAGAAAATCATCATCGGTAAGCGTGACATCCGTCCCTTGCTCACCGTCTTAGATGAGGGCGAACGCAATATATTCGTTGCCATCGATAGCTGTTACTCGGGTAATGCCGTGCGCAATGTTTTTGGACCTATCGTTCCAAAGGGCTTTAGGACAAAAACCCGCTTTGTAAAGATGACACCGTCTGCCGCACCCCGAGGTCTTACCCGCACCAAGAGAACCCTAAATATGATGGATGACCCCGATCTCTGTGGTTACCGCTGTGGGACCAAAGAAATCGAACCTTACCCTTACCGCAATGTTTTTTTTCTCTCAGCCGCCAGCGATGCTGAGATAGCAGAAGACATCAGCGGAGCGAATTTGCGTTATTTACCGACAGTTGACGGCAAACCCCATGGCGCCTTTTCCGACGCTTTGCTGCGGGTGCTTACAGGTGATTTGAACGCCGACACTAACAATGATGGCTCATTGATCTATGACGAAATTCGCCGTGTCATAAAAGATTTCATGGGGAATCGGCAATATTCTCATACGCCTCAAGTACTTCCTCAAATTCAGGAAGACATCAAAAAGTTAGCCCAAAGGCAGGTTTTTGAGTATACCAAAGGCATTCCCTTTGCTTCAGCAGCGGCTATCGATTTAGAAAACAAACCTATCTTGCGTGTTCAGCTCGTGGAACACGATGATGCCTTAAAAGCTATCCTCGAAAGCATAGAGGGTGTCGAATTAGTTGATGAGAATCCTGAGATCGGCATCAAGCGTAAAGGGGAAGATACGCTGTTGATAAGTGGCGCAGGCGATTTGATCGTTCGTCTGCAAAACAATCCTTCTCCAGAAGTCCTAGGGCAGCGTATTCAACAGCAATTATGGATAAAAAAATTACTCCAGGCGGCCACGGGAAAAGCCAGGTTTAATATCACCTTGGATCAGCTGGATAGCCATCGAGGCGTCACTGCTGTGGAAGGCGACCATGTGGCTTTCACCGTCCGTTCTGAGAAACCGGCTTATCTGCTGTTGTTGGTTGTAGATTCAAAGGGTGCCGTCAGCGTCCTTTATCCGTTCGATGAAACTGAACTCAAGCCTATTCCGGCAGACCAGGTTATCCAGATACCTCCAGGCGGTCCTGACGACATCATCGAAGTTACCGAACCCTTCGGCACCGATCAACTGATCATCTATGGGTTTGAGCACATGCCTCCCCTGTTGCAGGATGTTATGGGCCAACAGCAGTTAACGCCAGGCTCGGATTTACTGGCAAAACTAGAAAATCTATTGCTTGACGAAGATATCACCTTTGCCCGGGAGTCGCTTCAGCTGATTACATTACCTCGTCAAGCGCCCTCGCTTTGATTTATTACAGCAAAGAGAATGTTTGGTCATGACTCAATGGAAGCTGTCAAATATAGTGCTGATAGGCATACTCACTCTACTAGGATCTACTCAAGGGTGGTGCCAAGACAATCACGGTTGCAGTTTGGCAGAAAATTATTTCAACCAAGCTCAGGAGACAGCATCACCCGAAAAACGCCTCGCCTTGCTAGAAAAAGCTATTGACCAGTGCCCTAGCTTTGCAGGGTGGTATTCAGCGGGACGCATCCATCTAGAACTTGGACAACCAGAAGCAGCGGCTGCTGCTTTTCAAGAAGCACATCAGTTAGCCGACAGCGAAAAATTTGAAGCGCTGTCCTTAGGCCGCTTGGGCGAAGCCTATAAAGCCCAAGGTAAAGCAGCCGATGGGTTAGCAACGGTGGACAGCGCTCTTGAACGCTTGGGTGAAGATACTCCTCCTGACTGGCTCACTGACCTGCGCCGACGCCTGGATGTGACGCTAGCCGACGAAGTGCTTTCAGCAAGAACCATCAAAGACGTGTTGACAGTGACTCGAAGCTTCAGTGTAGAACCCAAGGTGCAGCTTCGGGTTCACTTTGGCTTTGATAGCGCCGAGTTAGATGATGAAGGTTGGCGGCAAGTTCAAGAGTTGGGACAAGCGTTGACAGAGTTTACGGACGAAAATCACCAGGTGCTCATCATCGGCCACACCGATCAACAGGGCGAGGAAGACTACAACCAGCGCTTATCCGAAGCCCGTGCCAATACCGTTGTCGCTGTGCTACAGCAACAGTTTCCTGAACTCAAAGGCATGCTGGCCGCCGAAGGCCGAGGCGAATCGGCACTTCGTTATAAAGGTAGCGACGAACAAGATCATTATCTCAATCGTCGGGTGGAGGTCCGCTTAGTCCGCTAAGCGCAAGTTTAAAAACATATCCATAGGATCAGCCATATCACGGAGCATAATAATGAGCAAAATTATTTATTTTATCTTGCCTATAGGTGCACTGTTTCTTCTCTCAAGCTGTAATAACAGCGTTCAACAGCCGCCTCAACAGGCCACTGAAGCCAAACAGGCCACTGAAGCCCAGCAGGAATCAGCCCCCGTGAGCACCAAAGATAAACTCGATAGCGTTCTTCTTAATTTGGTAAAAGCCCGTGAAAAAGGAGGTGAGAAGAGCGTGGTTAGCTACGCTAACAGCATTGATTTAGCCTTAGAAAATGGTCAAGTCCCGGTCACTATCATCGGTGTTTCTGAGGAAAAGCTTGCGTCAATCCAGGAAAAGTTGGCTAACAACGGTGGCACGGAAATTACCACGTTTGAAAACAATCTCTACGCGCTAGTGCCGGTAGAAGCTATTAAACCGTTAGCCGCGGATGACGCTGTTTGGACCATGAGTTTATCCCGGCAGATGTTTTATCCCATGGATAAAGCTTCAAAAGGTGGTATTTCTTCACTTAAAGAAACGATGTCACCTCAGTCAGAACCCTCCTCATCCACTATTCAAGAACAAACGGAGGAAACGCAACCATGAACATTTATCGTAAGGTGCGCCGGAGTGTTGATGTTTTAAAGGTCTCGCTCCTGGTGGTCGGTTTTTGGAGTGTGAGTAGCTACGAAGTTTATGGTGGAAACTGTGATTTTTTAAAAAAGGAATTTTCTTTTAACGCAATAGATTTTTCTATTCCAGAGTCAAGTTCTGAGAAAGCGTGGTTAGCTCAAACCAGTTCAAAGATCAGCGCTAACTTAAAATTATTAGCGAAAGAAGCTCAAGGCAAATCTTTTCAAGTAGCAGCGGATAAAGCCTTTGAAATGAATGTGCCTTATAACAATGGACGTGCTGCGGTTAGTTTAACTGCGCAGGGTGGAAGATCTAGGCAAGCGCTTGAAGATAAAATTAAAGCATTGGGTGGAACAGTTACGACAACATTGGACAATACCGTTTATGCTGAACTTCCCTTATCGGAAATTGAGAAACTTGATCAAATTCAAGAGTTGGAATATGCCCAAGCACAAATGCAGTTTTACCCAACTGAATTTACAAACTTTAAGCAACTTGTCAGCGATGGGCTTGAGGCTACTCAAGCCGCTCGATTGCACCAAGCGGGTGTTACAGGAAAAGGCGTTAAAATTGGTATTATCGATCTAGGTTTTCATCGCTACGATGAACTGGTCAAAGCGGGCGAATTACCTCCACCGAAAGCGCAGCGTTTATTTAGTCAATCAGGACAAACAGGTTCAAATGAGGTACATGGTACAGGATGTGCTGAAATCGTTCATGATATGGCACCCGAGGCAGAACTTTACCTGGCAGCTATTGATGGCTATTCTGCCCAGAAGAAATTAGCAGCGGAATGGTTAGTCGAGCAAGGTGTACATATTATTAGTGCCTCACTGGGAGGTCCGGGGTATCCTACTCACGGACTTACGGAGGCTGATAGGTTGGTAGATAAAATTGTCTCTGAAGATGGCGTTTTATGGGTTAATTCAGCTGGTAATTATGCCGAAAAGCAGTGGAGTGGAACAACGGTAGATCAAAATCGAAACGGTAGAATCGATGTAACGGACAACCCTAAAGGAGATTTTATCGTAATCGAGCATTATGGAGGCCCTTTAATTATTAAAACGCTTTGGGATGATTGGGGTAGCAATCCACAAGTGCCGACAGCAAGTCAGGATGTAGATATTTACCTGTATGGAGTCGACAAAAAAACTCAAAAACTTATTACGGTAGCTCGTTCTGAAAATCCACAGAATGGGCGTGCAAAGCCAGAAGAAATTATTGCAGGCAATAATTTTCCTCCTGATGTTTATATATTAGTGCTTATACCTAGACGTGTCACGCAGGCCGTCAACATCCGTGTCGTGCTAGTTCACAGCCAAGCACAAATATGCCCTGTTGTTAATACAGGTAGCATTAACGTACCAGGGGCTGCTCATAACGTTTTGGCTGTTGGTGCGGTTAATGTTGCAACTGGAGAGCTATCTCCTTACAGTTCCCAAGGACCGACGGACGATGGTCGTCTTAAGCCTGAAGTCAGCGCTCCTGATAACAATCTCACTTTGGCCTATGGAAATTCACCAGGACAGCCAGGCCGATTTCAAGGCACGTCAGCGGCCTGTCCCCATGTATCCGGTTTTGCTGCACTTCTCAAGCAGATGAATCCTAATTTTTCAGTCAATGAACTACGCCAGTCGGTGATTCAACATGTTCGTGGAATAGGAGAAGCCCCTAACAATCAATATGGTCATGGACATATCGATGCAAGCAAGGTACAAGTTGCTGGCACAGAGACTGAATCAAACACAGATCAAACTTTATCCACCGAGGAATCCTTAGATTTGCTTAAACCGTTATTGGATCTTGGAAAGTAAGAACAGCTCGATTGTTCCATGTGAAACGTTAAATTGATTTAAAAAAAGCGCACAAATTGTTTCACATGGAACATTCTTTTAATCTCTAATCGTTAATCCCTTAACTCTCCACCTCCTCCTCAAATCCAGATGAATCCTAACCAAAGGACAGGATATACTTGCTTGCTAGCTTGCAAGCATGAATACTGGGTGAATTAATCTCAGTAAAATTGGCAGATTTCGGAGGTGTCCGTGCGTGATGTAACTACTTTTCAAGGGCTAATCTTAGCCCTGCAAGACTACTGGGCTGAAAGAGGCTGTGTGTTATTACAGCCCTACGATATGGAGGTAGGTGCAGGGACCTTTCATTCTGCTACATTTTTACGTTCCATTGGACCAGAACCCTGGAGCGCCGCTTATGTTCAGCCTTCTCGTCGTCCCACCGATGGCCGCTATGGCGACAACCCCAACCGTTTACAACATTACTATCAATTTCAGGTGGTGATAAAGCCCTCGCCTTTGGAATTGCAGGAGCTTTACCTGGGGTCATTGGCGCACTTAGGTATTGATCCGTTGATACATGACATACGCTTTGTAGAAGACAATTGGGAATCACCCACCTTAGGCGCTTGGGGTTTAGGCTGGGAAGTGTGGTTAAATGGCATGGAAGTCACACAATTTACCTATTTTCAACAGGTGGGCGGTCTTGACTGTCGACCTGTTATGGGAGAAATCACCTACGGCCTGGAGCGGATTGCCATGTATCTACAGAGCGTTGAGAGCGTTTACGATCTTATCTGGACCGACGGCCCCTTTGGTAAAGTCACCTATGGCGATGTTTTTCATCAGAACGAGGTGGAGATGTCTACCTATAATTTTGAGCATGCTGATGTTACGTCATTGTTCGTTTGGTTTGATACCTGCGAAGCAGAAAGTCATCGATTGCTTAAGCTTGGTTTAGCGCTCCCCGCCTACGAAATGACCCTGAAAGCATCTCATACCTTTAATCTGCTGGATGCTCGCAATGCGATCTCTGTCACAGAGCGACAACGTTTTATATTGCGAGTACGGGAATTAGCTCGCGGCGTTGCGCAAGCCTATTATGACGCTCGTGAGGCTCTCGGTTTTCCCCTTTTGAAGCAGGAGACAGTCATCAATGCCTAAGGATTTATTGATTGAGGTAGGTACTGAGGAGCTTCCTCCTAAAGCGCTTCTCTCGTTGAGCAAAGCATTTGAAGATGGTATTCAGGAGGAGTTAGCGAATGCTGGATTTGCGCATGGTAAAACCCATCGATATGCAACGCCGCGCCGCTTGGGAATCGTTGTCGAAGAACTGCCGGAAACTCAACCCGAACGACGCCATGAGCGACGTGGTCCCTCCCTTAATGTGGCTTATGATAAATTAGGAAAACCTACCAAAGCATCCCTTGGATTTGCCCGCTCATGTGGTATCGAAGTCAATGAACTGAAAACCCTGGAAACTGAAAAAGGTGCTTGGTTAATTCACATTATTGTAGAACCTGGCGCTTCTACAATTGAGCTGGTTCCTCAAATTCTTGAAAAAGTGTTAGCAAATCTCCCTATTCCAAAACGTATGCGATGGGGGGATAGTGAAGATGAATTTGTTCGTCCAGTACATTGGTTAGTGATTTTATTTGGAAACCAAGTTATTCCAGCTCAGATAATGGGCGTACAAGCGGGTTCTGAATCTTATGGTCATCGATTTCATCATCCCGGTCCAATTCCTCTTGCAGATCCACAGTCGTATAGCGCAATTTTAAAAAGTCAGGGTTATATAATCGCCAGTTTTGAAGAACGACGTGAATCTATCCTTACACAAGCCGATGCTGCCGCGAAAAAAGTAAAAGGATATGTAAGCATTGATGAAAACCTTTTGAATGAAGTGACAGCCCTTGTGGAATGGCCAGTGGCTTTACTAGGTAATTTTGAGCAACGTTTCCTCAATGTGCCCCCTGAAGCTTTGATTACAACTATGCAAGATAATCAAAAATATTTTCCTGTATTGGATGAGACAAACCGGCTTATGCCATACTTTATTACGATTGCTAATTTGGAAAGCAAACACCCTGAGCAAATAATTAAAGGCAACGAACGAGTAATTCGACCACGTTTTAGCGACGCAGAGTTTTTTTGGCAACAAGATTGTAAAAAACCACTGGCAGAACGTCAGGACGATCTAAAGAAAGTTGTATTTCAACAAAGGTTGGGTACACTCCATGACAAATGTGAACGTGTAGCCATGCTTGCTCGATTTATAGCAAACAAAACTGAAAGCAACCCAGATTGGGCTGAGCGGGCGGCAAGATTGGCAAAATGCGATCTTCTAACATCGATGGTACAGGAGTTCCCTGAATTACAGGGTATTATGGGGCGTTATTATGCTCAGCACGATAGAGAAGTCGATGAAATCTCTTATACCCTAGAAGAACAATACTGGCCTCGGTTTGCAGGGGATGCATTACCGACTACACCAACGGGACGCGCTGTTGCGCTTGCGGATCGTTTGGATACTTTGATAGGTATATTCGCCATTGGTCAAGTACCCTCCGGCACACGAGATCCTTTTGCCTTACGTCGATCGGCCTTAGGCGTACTCCGGATTATTATTGAAAGTAAGCTGAATCTTGATCTTAAACAACTGCTAGAGCACAGCGCTCTTCATCTCCCACCCACTATTAAAGCTTCCGACGCTACAGCGCCAGTTTTTAACTTTATTATGGAACGCTTAAGAGGTTATTTTTTGGAGCAACATATTCGACCTGATACCATTGAAGCTGTATTGAGCTGTCTACCAACCCAACCTTTTGATTGTGAGCAACGTATTCGAGCTGTAGCTGCTTTTCGCGATCTACCCGAAGCTGAAAGCTTGGCAGCTGCAAACAAGCGTATTCGTAATATTCTTAAACAAATAAAGGGTGAGCTTCCATTTTATGTACATACCGAATTATTGACTGAAGACGCTGAAAGAAAACTTGCGGGCCATTTAGCAGAACTATCTTCCGAGGTAATTCCTTTGATGGATTCTAGCCTCTACGACGAAGCCCTTACTCGATTGACCACATTACGGGAACCAATTGATAAGTTTTTCGATGATGTCATGGTAATGACAAACGATAGTGAACTACAAAACAACCGAGTTGCTTTACTGAACCAGTTAAGTAGTCTTTTTTTACGAGTCGCTGATTTTTCGCTAATTCAAAATTAGTCGTAATACATAATTGTTTCACGTGGAACACTATGCTTATTTAAGAACTCATTCCCTATAATTTGTTATCACGTTTCCATAGAAAATCAATTATTCAAAAATGGCTATGAAGCTTATTATTTTAAACCGTGATGGTGTTGTAAACTACGAACATATCACGCCTATTCGATCACCCGAGGAATGGATTCCAATTCCTGGCAGCTTAGATGCGATTGCCCGACTAACCTATGCAGACTATCGAATAGTCGTAAAAACCAATGAGGTTAACCCAAACTCGGGGAAAAAAAATATTGAAACGTTAAATCGCATCCATGAAAAAATGCACCGATGCGTTAACGACGCAGGTGGTGCGATTGAGGCAATTTTCTTTTCTGCTGCTGCAGCCAAAACTGAAAAGAATCCCACCGTTATTCTATTGCAGGAAATTGCTCAACGGACAAAAACAAAATTGTCGGGCGTTCCTTTTGTCAGCAGCAATCCATTAGACATGACCCTTGCCAGTTCTCTTAAGATAAATGGTCTTTTTATATTTGCCGATGATGAAACAAATTTGTCTTCTAAAAACAAAATTGATGACAAACTCGTATTTTCTAATCTTGCTGTAGCCACTGATTATCTGCTTTCGTTGTCTCCTTAATTCCTGTTGCCTAGCTAATGAACGCGCCTTATATTCCTTCCCAACTTATATTACTAAGTCGTTCTTTCCTATTTTCCATAGGCATGATGCTCTCAACTCTGCTATGGGGACCTGTGGTTGTTATTACCTTTCCATTTCCATTCAAATATCGATATCGAGTATCTCAACAATGGAGCCGGTTTATTATTTGGTGGTTAGGGCAAACTTGCAAAATTGACTATTGCATCTCGGGGATAGAAAATTTACCTCAAGAGCCGGTTGTAGTCTTGGCAAAACATCAATCTACCTGGGAAACGTTTTTCTTACACCAATTTTTACCCCCTTTGGCATTAATAATTAAACGGGAGCTTCTATGGGTTCCTTTTTTTGGCTGGGCACTGGCGCAATTAAATCCAATAGCCATTAATCGGAAAACAGCAGTCTCTGCTCTAAAGGAAATAGTAAAACAGGGTAAACAACGTTTGGCACAAGGACAGTGGGTGCTTATCTTTCCTGAAGGTACTCGAACCCCTCCCGGCACTCGTAGACCCTATGGCGTGAGTGGCGCAATGCTAGCTATCAATAGTGGATGTTCCATTCTTCCAGTTGCTCATAATGCAGGTGAACTATGGCAACGTCATGGATTTATCAAACGTCCTGGAATTATTCAACTGGTATTTGGGCCAAGCATACCCAGTCAAGGAATTAAAGCTAAGGAACTCAATGCTCAAGCAGAAGCGTGGATTGAAAAGACAATGCATAAAATTAGTCAGACAAAAAACAAAGTAGGTGGCTAACGCTTTATTTAAAAGCGCTTTTTTTTAATAAATACAAAACCTAACAAAGCTGGTTAAATAGTCTTACCAATTGACCAGATTAGTGTGTTTACTCTAACTTAAACCCTTAGAATTGGAATTGTGCACAGATTTTTTCTCCTCCTTATCTGTTGCACATCCTCCTTTGGTGGTTTTGGCCGGGTTAAATATTTTAACCCGGCCTTCTTTTTTATGTTTTAAATTTTTAGTTTGAACTAGCAGTAAGGTATAGACGTGCCAGATTTGCTGGTCGATCAACTTTACCTGTGGGAGTTTCTAAAAAGTGTGGCAAAAAGCGGAATACTTTAGGTATTTCGTAAGATTTTAATACATTTTTTAACGTTAACTTAATATTTAATTGTAACACTTCTGAAATGGGCGGTCCTTCAACAACAGCTGCAACGGCTTGACCGTACTCAGGATCACTTAGAGGTCCAACAAAAAAGCGTCGATTCAACAAAACATGGTTTACTTTTCTCTGAAAGATCTTTTCAATTGCTGTCTCTACCTTTTCTGCCTGAACCTTATAACCTCCAGTATTGATGATATTGTCTACCCTACCCAACCAACGGAATGAACCATCCTTGTGTAACTCAACAAGATCATTTGTGAGTAATGGTTTATTGTCGGTCAAAGGTGATGTAATTATAAGCTGTCCCTGGTCACACAGACTTAAATCAACCTCTGCCAAAGGCATAAAATAATCGCTTGCGCGATAACCATTTAAACGTTTGAAAGCAATATGGCTTACCGTCTCCGTCATACCATAGGTATGATATACCGTACTGTCTAATTTTTTTATCTGAGTTAGCAAGTTTTCACTGATAGGCGCCCCACCAACTAAAATAGCCTGCATTTTGTTCAACAAAGAAATTTTTTCTGGGGTTTTGTTAAACACTTCCTGCAATTGAAGGGGAACCATAGACGTGAAAGTAAATACCACGTTATCAGAAAAATGCTTTAGTGGATTACGAGTGGGGGTTATCACCGTCAGAGACAATCCTAATTCCAACCCTCTAACCAGCATCATCATGCCAGCTATATGTTCCGTTGACAGACAAACTAAGGCGCTATCTCCTGACTTTAGACGCAAACTTCGACCTGTAAGGTGAGCGCTAGCGATCATTTGCGAACGTTTAAGGGTAACTGTTTTTGGCTCACCCGTAGAGCCTGACGTGTTTATCGAGAAGTGGGATTGTCCTTGTAGCCATTGTTGGCAAAAATGCAACGTATGACCCTCGTAGGGTGAGAGATCCTGCAATTCATCCACTTGGACATGGGTTAAATCATCCCGTGTATAGGGTGTACCGTTTAACAACAGCATGGGCACATAATAGTGGTCAAATACTTAGGGGAATTTTGGAAATTTCGAGAAATCAGGCCGACGTTTTTCTAGGTATGCGTTTTTTCCTTCCTGAGCTTCGCCACTCAGGTAGTAAAGCAAAGTGGCGTTCCCCGCCAACTCTTGGATACCTGCTTGCCCATCTAATTCGGCATTAAACGCTGATTTAAGCAGGCGGATAGCAAGGGGACTCTTGAGCTGTATTTTGCGACACCATTCAATAGTTGTTGCTTCCAACTTTTCAAGAGGAACCACCTTATTGACCAATCCCATGGCTAAGGCATCTTGAGCATCATAGAAATCACATAGAAACCAGATTTCCCTGGCCTTTTTCTGACCAACGATGCGGGCTAAATAAGAGGCGCCAAAACCACCATCAAAACTTCCTACTTTTGGCCCCGTTTGACCAAAACGGGCATTTTCAGCAGCTATGGTCAAATCACAGACAACATGCAAAACATGGCCACCACCAACGGCCCAACCGGCCACCATAGCGATGACGGGTTTTGGGCAAGAACGAATCTGCTTCTGAAGATCTAATACATTGAGCCTTGGCACATGGTCTTCACCAATATATCCCCCTACGCCACGGACACGCTGATCGCCACCACTACAAAAAGCTTCGTCTCCTTCACCGGTTAAGATAATGACGTTAATATCGGAATTTTGCCTGGCCAATTCCATTGCCTCAGACATTTCCATCACAGTCAGGGGCGTGAATGCATTCCGTACCTCAGGACGGTTGATGCTGATTTTGCCAATACCATCATAGTATTGATATAAAATTTCTTTATAATTCTTAAGTGTATGCCAAGGAACTTTGGATTCCACAAAGATACCTCTTTAGAGTGTTGGCGATAATTCAAAAGCGCATTATCTAGAAATATATCGCTTAGACAAAGAAAACAACAAAGACTGCTGCTATTTTACTCAGGAGAAAATCTATATTTAGATATCGAGATTTGATACATCTAAGGCATTTTGCTCGATAAAATCTCGACGAGGTTCTACCTGGTCCCCCATCAAAGTGGTGAAGATCTCGTCAGCAGCAATGGCGTCTTCAATACGGACTTGCAATAAACGGCGGGTCTCTGGATTCATGGTGGTTTCCCAAAGCTGATCAGGGTTCATTTCCCCCAAACCTTTATAGCGCTGGATCTGCTGACCTTGTTTGGCCTCTTCCATTAACCATTCCATGGCCTGATCAAAACTCTCAATATCTTGAGCATGTCCTCCACGGGTTACCTGGGCGCCAGAAGCGAGCAACCCCTCCAACTTGGCGCCTAAACCCGCGATACTTTCATATTCAGGAGATTCAAAAAATTCTCGAGCTAGATGGGTATCCTTAATAAGAACCCCATGGGTATTGCGGGTGATTTTGATGACATGGGTTTCCCGACCTTCTGGAACATACAGCGCAATACTGTATACCGACTTTTCACTCTGACGTGCGTTCAATCGTTTAACCAGCTCTTTTGACCAATTCTCTAGATAATCTTTATCTTTTAGAAGTTCTCGGTTGAGTCGTGGCATATAAATTAGCTGAGCCAAAGGGTCACGATCATAGCGCTGACCAAGGCGTTGAATCATGGTCATCACTAACATATAGTTACGGGCTAGATCCTCTAGGGCAAGCCCGCTCAAAGGAGGCGCTTCAGCACTTAGGGTAAGCGCGGCACCATTTAGCGCCGTTTGCAGCAAATAGACAGAAAGTTCAGGATCGTCTTTAACATATTGTTCTTGCTTACCTTTTTTTATTTTATAAAGGGGTGGTTGAGCGATGTAAATATGGCCACGTTCGACAAGCTCAGGCATCTGACGATAAAAAAGAGTAAGTAGTAGGGTGCGAATATGGCTGCCGTCCACATCGGCGTCCGTCATAATGATAATACGGTGGTAACGCAGTTTATCAGGGTTGAATTCTTCTCGACCAATACCGCAACCCAATGCCGTGATTAACGTACCTACTTCAACGGAAGACAACATTTTGTCAAATCGGGCCTTTTCTACATTGAGGATTTTCCCCTTAAGCGGCAACACGGCCTGAAATTGACGATTACGAGCCTGTTTAGCAGAACCACCCGCGGAATCACCCTCCACCAAGAATAGTTCTGACAAACTCGGGTCTTTCTCGCGACAGTCGGCTAACTTGCCAGGCAAATCCGCAACATCCAAAACCCCTTTACGCCGTGTCATCTCCCGCGCTCGTCGAGCAGCTTCCCGGGCTCTGGCAGCTTCAATGATTTTACCAGTGATAGCGCGCATTTCTGCAGGATTTTCCAAAAGGAACTCTTGAAGTTTTTCAGAAACTACTGACTCCACTACATTTTTAACCTCTGAAGACACCAGCTTGTCTTTCGTTTGCGATGAAAACTTTGGGTCTTGAACCTTTACCGACAAGACCGCCATTAACCCCTCACGGGCATCATCGCCGCTTGGAGAAACCCGCGCTTTTTTTAACAAACCCTCCAAATCCATATATTGATTCAATGTGCGGGTTAAAGCTCCTCGAAAACCAGCTAAGTGAGTTCCCCCATCCCGTTGCGGGATATTATTAGTGAAACAAAAAACGTTTTCTTGATAAGAATCATTCCATTGCAAAGCGACTTCGACATTAATCCCTTCTTTTTCCGTATTGACATAAAAAACCGTATCGTGAATAGGTGTTTTCTTGCGGTTTAAGTGTTCAACAAAAGCTCTGATACCGCCTTGATATTCAAATGTATCTGACTTACCAGCACGCTCATCGTGAAGTTTGATGCGTACGCCAGAATTTAAAAAAGAAAGCTCTCTAAGGCGTTTAGCTAAAAGATCATAATGAAAATCAATATTACTAAAAACCGTGGAACTGGGTCTAAAATGAACCGTTGTACCTGTTGATTCAGTTTCTCCTATAACTTTTAATTCCTGCAACGGTACACCCATGGTGTACTCTTGATTATAAATTTTGCCATCGCGACGTATGGTTAATCGCAAGTGCTCTGAAAGGGCATTTACCACAGATACACCTACGCCGTGGAGTCCACCTGAAACCTTGTATGAATTATCGTCAAATTTACCACCGGCGTGAAGAACGGTCATAATAACTTCGGCGGCAGAACGTCCTTCCGAGTGCATGTCCACCGGAATACCACGACCATCATCAAACACGGTAATGGACTCATCAGCGTGGATAGTAACGCTTATTTCGTCACAAAACCCAGCCAATGCTTCATCGATGGCATTATCCACAACCTCAAATACCATATGGTGCAAGCCGGTACCATCATCGGTGTCCCCTATATACATCCCTGGACGCTTACGAACCGCGTCCAAACCTTTAAGAACTTTAATATTTGCAGAAGTGTAAGCTGAAGTCTCGCTCATGAAAATTGTCGGTTCCTGTTGCTTGTTTATGGATCAATTATACCATTTCCCTAATCTCGCCACCGCATATCTCAAACCGACAATTATCTTTCCATACAGTAGTGTTTAGCATGGCTGCTTCAATGGCTGTGATGAACAACTGGCTGTCTAAAGTAGCCAAGCATTCCATCACCCGTATTCGGTGCGTAACATCTAACTCCGCTGGCAAATCATCAATCAATAAAATGCAGGATTGATCTCGCTGTTTCTGAAAAAGTTCTGCCTGGGCTAAAATTAAAGCGATGACAAGTAGCTTTTGCTGACCGCGAGAGAGATACTCAGGGGCTGGTCGACCAGCTAGTTTGATTTGAAAGTCTGCCCGATGAGCGCCAAAACGCGTGTAGCCATAACGGCGATCCTGATCACGGCCATCTCGTAAAAGCTGTAATAAGTCTTGATCCTGTCCCTGAGCCCAACCACGGCGATAATTTATATGAGGGCATACCCCTAGGGTTCTTTCTAAAAAAGCCTTTAAGGTGCCTTCTAGGGCTTCACAGAAGGTCTTTCGATGGCTATCTAAAGCTATGGAAGCGGAAACCAGCTCTTGATCCCAAGCATCCATGGCGCGATCGGGAAAACCTGTCCGTAGTGCGGCATTACGATTGCGAAGAATATTCTTGTAGCGCCTCCAAAGTTCTACAAAAACATCCGTAGTATGAAATAACCCCCAGTCCATAAAACGACGACGTTGCTGCGGCCCACCTTCCAACAGTCGGTGACTATTCGGATTAAGTAATAAAACAGGCACCTGCGCTGCTAGATCCGCCAAAGAACGCGCTGGCATACCATCCACACGAGCGCTCAGTTCCTGGTTTGAGCGTCGCACACCTACCGGAAAAGACCGTCCATCTTTGCCGTTGTTTACGGTTGCTACAATCTGGAAGGCCGTTTCATCATGGTGGATAAGTTCTCCAACACGACGGGTACGGAAAGAACGGGCCCTACCGAGAAAATAAAGGGCTTCCAAAACGCTTGTTTTTCCGGAAGCATTACCGCCAACGATGAGATTAAGATTGGGTGAACACTGCAGCACTGCTTTGCGCAGATTACGAAAATTAACAATCTCTAAAACAGAGACAACCATTCGGAATAGATGATGTACCTACAAACGCATAGGCATAATAACGTATTTGCAAGACTCTCCTTCCAATTCTTGGATTAGACAACTACTGCTCGCGTCGGTGCAAAAAATTTTGATGGTATCCCCCGAAAGAGCGCCTAACGCATCCAAAAGATAGGTTACGTTAAAACCAATTTCTAGAGGGCCACCTTCGAAGTCTATCGACAATTCTTCTTCAGCTTCTTCCTGTTCTGGATTATTAGCTTGAATGCGCATAATATTCTTTTCCATGCGCAGTCGAACACCCCGATATTTCTCACTGGATAAGATTGCGGCACGCGCTAGAGCAGTACGTAGCGCAATTCGATCAACCACAATAACCTGTTCGCTTGTCTGGGGAATAACGCGATCATAGTCAGGGAATTTACCGTCGATTAATTTCGAAGTAAAAGAGATATTTCCCATCACAGCCTGAATTTGATTGACGCTGATATTTAACGAAACTGGATCATCATCCCCTGACGCTAACCTTAGCAACTCTTGAACACCTTTGCGAGGCACAATTAACTGCTTAACAAAATCTGCAGGTTCAATAACTGCCTCCACCTTACACTGCGCAAGTCGGTGGCCATCGGTCGCCACAGCTGCTAATTCCCCACTTGCTAAATGTAGAAGTAGTCCATTGAGATAATAGCGCACATCTTGTTGGGCCATCGCAAAATGTGTGCGCTCGATTAGGGTCTTTAGCGCACTTTGAGCAAGTTGCACTCGGCCATCAAAAATCAAATTTTCTTCTGCAGGAAATTCTGCTGCTGGCAAAGTCGCCAAACTAAAGCGACTGCGTCCGCAATGAATAATGGCCCGTTCTGAATCTATGGCAAGAGACACCGGTGCATCCTCAGGTAAAGCTCGCAGAATATCTAAAAGTTTACGGGCCGGAAGTGTAACTTCACCGGGACGTTCAATGGTTAAACTAATTCTGGTGGAAAGTGTGACTTCCATGTCTGTGGCTGTCAAGACTAATTCATCGTCTTTTGTGACGGCTAGCACATTAGACAAAATAGGTAAAGTTTGTCTACGTTCAACGACACTAACAATGTGTTGTAAGGGTTTTAATAAATTTTCACGTTTTGTTTCTAACTTCATTGCTCAAACCTTATCGCTCTATAGTAATTAATATTTAAATATTATTAATATAATTATTATTAAGTAGCCCCTTTTCTGTGGATAAGTTTTTTTTATACATTTAAAACAAGTAATTAACCTCGTTTTGCCTGTGGATAACCCTGTGGATAACCCTGTGGATAACCTGTGGATAACTCGGGCATTAAATTTTTTTAAAAGTTATCCACAGAAACGAGACACTTATCCACAGACTTATCCACAGGATATTGGCACTTATCCACAGACTTATCCACAGGCGGTTTTATTCAATAAAAATAAAAATTTTCAATGATTCATCTGAAACAAAAAATAAATAAGCTTTATATGGTTAAGCTACTTATTTTATTAAAAATAATTTTTTTAGAAATAAAATAAAAAACTAAAAAACGAACCTTTTATTGGTATTTTTTTGTTTATAAAGCAGTTTAATAAGAATATTATTAATCAGACAAGGTTGTTAGTAAATTTATGAAATCCTCGCGAACTTTTTCATCATTTTTTTGTAGCTCTTCTACTTTACGACAAGCATGTAAAACTGTGGTGTGATCTCGACCTCCAAAAGCCTCGCCAATTTCGGGCAAACTATGGCTAGTAAGTTCTTTAGCTAGGGTCATAGCAATCTGGCGAGGTCGTGAAATAGGACGCAGACGGCTGGTGGAAATGAGATCGCTTACGCGAAGTTTGTAGTAGTCTGCGACAGTCCGTTGAATATTCTCGATAGTGACGAGTTTTTCTTGAAGCATTAAAAGATCGCTAAGGGCTTCTTTAGCAAAGGCAGGCGTGATGGGTTTGCCAATGAATTGAGAATTAGCGTGGACACGTCGCAACGCACCCTCAAGCTCACGCACATTAGAGCGAATGCGTTTAGCGATAAAGAAGGCCACTTCATCAGGCAGATTGATATTGGCTTGTTGGGCTTTATTTTTAAGAATAGCGACTCGTGTTTCCAGTTCTGGCGGTTCAATGGCAACCGTCAAACCCCATCCAAAACGAGATTTCAAACGATCTTCTAAACCAACAACTTCCTTAGGATACCGGTCACATGTCAAGATAACTTGCTGATGACCTTCTAAAAGAGTATTGAAGGTATAAAAAAACTCCTCTTGAGAGCGTTCTTTACCGGCAAAAAACTGAATGTCATCGATAAGTAAGGCGTCGAGGGAACGGTAGTAGCCTTTAAAATCGTTAATCGCATTATGCTGTAAAGCACGTACCATATGCGCGACAAATTGCTCGGAATGCTGGTACAGAATTCTAACTGATGGACTCTGAACCCGCATCAAATTCCCCACAGCGTGCATCAAATGGGTTTTTCCTAAACCGGTGCCACCATAGATAAATAGGGGATTGTAAGCTGTGCCTGGATTATGAGCGACCTGGGAGCAAGCGGCTCGCGCTAGCTGATTGGATTTTCCTTCAACAAAATTTTCAAAATCAAAATCTGGGTTAAGGTTGCTATCCTGGGGTTCATTTTCTAGCAAAAGACCTTCAACCGGTTTAAAAACCAGCTCTGAGGCAAGGGGTTTATAAGATTTTGAAGATGATGAAGGCTGTCGGCTACTGCCAATCTCTAGTTTAACTTCTAACTGACGCTCGGGAGAAAGTTGTTTAATGGCATTTTGTATACTGTCCAGGTGATGTTCCCTCACCCAGTCCAACACAAAATGATTAGGCGCTAGCAAACGTAACCCGCTTTCCTCTTCCACCACATGAAGCGGTCTGATCCAAGTATTTAACTGTTGCTCGGTTAGTTCATGCTCCAAGCGGCCGAGACAGCTTTTCCATAGAGATTGTTCCACGAAAAACCTATAGGTAACTCATAAAGAATTTATCAGTCTAGTCTTTCAAAAAATGCTTATCTACACAGACAGGTGTGTATAGCATTTAGCGCCTTTAGACAGAGCAGCAGGTGTTCAATGCTGCTATTTTAAGGTTACTAATTCCTCAGCACTGGTTGGATGAATGGCTACAGTGTCATCAAAATCCTGTTTTGTGGCTCCCATCCGAATTGCGACGGCAAAACCCTGCAACATTTCGTCTGCCCCAACCCCAATAATATGACAACCAATAATTTTTTCTTGGGCACCCACACACACGAGCTTCAACGCAGTCTCGGATTGATGCTTGGTAAAAGCATGATACATGGGTGTGAACCGAGTCTGATAAACTTTTACTGCCGCGCCATGAAGCTTTCTCCCTTCTTCTTCAGTTAATCCAACTGTGCCGATGGGTGGATGACTAAAAACTACTGTGGGTATGTTGGCGTAAATCAAACGCCGATCCTGCTGCTGATTAAAGAGTCGATCTGCTAAGCGCCGACCAGCAGCGATAGCGACAGGCGTCAGCTGAAAACGTCCTGTCACATCACCAATAGCATAAATACCGGGTATTGAAGTATTCTGAAAATCATCTGTCGCGATAGTCCCATCCTCATTTTGCTGAACCTTTATTGCATCCAGGTTCAACGCTTGCGTGGAAGGTCTACGGCCAATAGCCCAAATTAAAACATCTGTCTGCACATGACTGTCGCCACTGCATTGGATGCATAGGGAGCCATTATTCTCTTGGGTAACCCTTTCAAGCTGAGTCTGAGGCAAAATATTGGTGCCATCGCTTAGCATTTGGCCCATAAGACTTTCTCGCAACATGGCGTCGAAAGGTCTTAGTAGTACCTCGCCCCGCAACAGTAGGGTCACACTGGCGCCTAGTGCTTGAAATATGCCAGCTAGTTCTACAGCAATATAACCACTACCCACAATGGCTACCCGCTTCGGACAGTTGTCTAGCTCAAAAAAACCGTCAGAAGAAATACCCAACTCTGCGCCTAGTAGATCGGGGATCACAGGTTCACCGCCCGTAGCAATAACAATATGCTCGGCAGTGTATCTTTGCTCATTCACTGCGATGGTATGATTGTCGACGAAACGAGCAATGCCTTGTATTAGATCAATATTAGAGTCCTTTAAATAGGTTGCATACCATTGGTTAATATTACGGATGTAAGTGTCTCTAGCAGATTTTAATGCTTTCCAGTCAAAACTATGAACATCCAGTTGAAAACCATAATCTTGAGCATGCTCAATGCAATGAGCTAAATTAGCGCCGTACCACATGACCTTTTTAGGTACACAGCCCACATTGACGCAAGTTCCGCCCAATTGATGAGCTTCTATCAGGGCGCATTTAGCCCCATAGCGAGCTGCCCGTTCTGCAACGGACAAACCACCACTGCCACCACCGATAGCTATAAAATCATAGTTTTTCATAAAATTTTCCAAAAAAGCTAGAGAGGGAATTTTTAAACAGCTTCGAAGATAGTATATTGATCTGGAAGTGTTCATACCAACTGTCATTGATGAATAAAAAAAAGAAAGCTGTTATGGTATTGTTAGAAATGTATTAAGTACTTGCCTATAAATTATCCGGTGTTATATCAGGAACGCTGTGAATACGTCCCTGTACGCTCCATCGCCGTCTCCCAACGGCGAAGGCCCTTCCATAACACCGGATAACTTAGGGCGTTTTACTTAGGACATAGGTTTGTAACGATACTTGATGTTTTTTTAATATACTCAAAGTGATTGGCTTATTAAGCGTTTTTTGTTTATATTTTATTAAGTTAATTGTTGTTAATTTATTGATTATGCTAATAGCTTTAAATATTTTATTATAATAAGATATTTTTTCGGTATGAAGTTTTTAAAATTAATTTAATTAGTGTGTTTTAAATGGTTTTGGAATTATAAATTAATTGTAGTTTATGTATTTATGAAAATTCTATACAGGATAAGTTGTTATGAAACATAATAACCAGTACGATAATTTACCAAGCAATCTAGATTTTTTTTATAAAAAATCAGAAGAAACTCTAGAAGGAATATTATTTAGATTAAAAAAACATCATAATGCCATGGGTGTTTCGAAAAGCTTTGAAGAACAAAAAAATATCCTACTTAACACCCTGGAATTATTACAACAAGGCATTAACATGGATCTTGTTAATATCATAAAGGTGGTGTTGGAATTAGAAAAAAGAGGTGTCACTGAGAGTATTATGGAGCCTCATAAAAAACCTGAAGCGGTAATTAATTAAATTAATCAGTCTAAGTTTTTTTATTTACTCTAAATAATTAGCAGGCACTTTAGGTGCCTGTTTTTTTTGGTTTATTGAACTATTTTTTTGGTTAACTTTTTTTATTAACTGAGCTATATTAATTTAACCGTATTAAGGTTTAGAAAATTATTCTGTAACTAATTTTAAAGAGTTTTTTTAAAAGACCTATGGACAATCCACTTTTATCTATAACCGATTTGCCACCGTTTACTGCCATAAAACCTGAGCATATAGAGCCAGCTATCGATCTTTTGTTGGCACAAAATAAAGCTCACCTGGATGAACTGCTAAATAAAAACACCACTTACACCTGGGATAATTTGCTGCGCCCTCTTGAAGCCATGGACGATCGCCTAAGTCGGGCTTGGTCCCCCGTCAGCCATCTAAACTCCACCATGAATTCTAAGGAGCTTCGAGCTGCTTATAATGCTTGCTTGCCTAAGTTAAGTGAGTATTTTACGGAACGCGGTCACAATGAACGTTTGTACAAAGCCTACCGATCCATTAAAGAAGGACCAGAATATGATCGCTTAGATGCGGCGCAAAAAATAGTCATCGATCACAGCTTACGGGATTTTCACCTATCTGGCGTCGATCTCGCTCCAGAGCAGAAGGCCCGGTTTAAAGCTATTATGCAGTCACTGTCGCAACTGCAGTCAAAATTTCAAGAAAATGTTCTAGATGCCACACAAGCTTGGAAGAAGCCTATCACCGATGAAACTCAACTGGCCGGTTTGCCAGACTCTGCTAAGTCATTGGCGCGTCAAACGGCTGAACAAGCCGGTTTGCCAGGCTGGTTGCTAACCCTCGATTTTCCTTCCTATTTGGCTGTGGTGAGCTATGCCGATGACCGCAACCTACGCCAAGAAGTTTATAAAGCCTATTCTACACGAGCATCCGATCAAGACTCCAACGCTCAGGAATGGGACAACTCCGAGGTTATGGAGAATATTCTAGCATTACGTTACGAATTAGCTCGGTTGTTAGGGTTTTCGGATTACAGCGAATATTCTTTAGCCACCAAAATGGCGCAAACGCCGGATGATGTACTCGCCTTTCTCACGGATTTAGGTGACCGATCTCGACCCCAGGCTCAACGGGAACTGGAGGAGATTAAAGCGTATGCTAAAGAAACCCACGGCCAGTTAGATTTAGAGGCCTGGGATGTCAGTTATTATGCTGAAAAGCTACGTCAACACCGCTATCAAATTTCTCAAGAAGAATTACGCCCTTATTTTCCTGAATCCAAAGTCGTGCCAGGCTTATTTGCTGTCATAAAGCAACTTTATAATTTAGACATTCGTCAAGTTGACGGTGTGGAGGTTTGGCATCCCGACGTAAAAGTTTATGAAATTTTAGAGACCGATGGTTCTTTTCGAGGTCGTTTCTATCTGGATCTTTATGCGCGCCCCAATAAACGCGGCGGCGCCTGGATGGATGGTTGCGTAACCCGGCGCATTACTGAAAAAGGCGTTCAGTTACCGGCAGCTTACCTGGTGGGCAATTTCACCCCATCGGTGGGTGATGCGCCGGCACTATTAACGCATAACGAAGTACAAACGTTGTTTCATGAATTTGGACATGGTCTTCATCATCTACTCACTCGCGTGGATTATGCGCCTGTGTCAGGAATCCATGGGGTGGAATGGGACGCTGTGGAATTGCCCAGTCAGTTTATGGAAAACTGGTGTTGGGAGCGCGAGGCGCTAGACTTAATTGCTGGTCATTATCAAACCGGCGCCAAGTTACCGGATGATTTGTACCAACGCATGCAAGCCGCAAGAAATTTTCAATCTGCCATGCAAATGGTGCGACAGCTTGAATTTGCGCTATTCGATTTTCGTCTACATCGGGAGTACGACCCGCAGCAGGGGGGTCGAATTCAAGATCTATTAGAGGATGTCCGGCAACAGGTAGCGGTGGTCATTCCTCCTGATTTCAATCGCTTCGCCCATGCTTTTTCCCATATTTTCGCAGGTGGTTATGCAGCGGGTTACTACAGCTATAAATGGGCTGAGGTCCTGTCTGCCGATGCTTTCTCCAAATTTGAAGAAAACGGCGTTTTTGATCGCAGCACCGGGGAGCAGTTTTTGCACTGCATTTTAGAGGTGGGGGGATCTCGGGACGCCATGACAAACTTTAAGGCGTTTCGCGGCCGGGAACCCCGGATCGAGCCGCTCTTACGCCATAGCGGCATCGCCGCTTAAAGATATTGACGGATATCAGTCGCTATCATACCCGCCTGGCGAGCGGCTTCTAAACCTGGATCAGCATCCTCAAAAACCTGACAATAGCCCGGCTCCACAGCTAGACGCCGGGCCGCTTCCAGAAAGATATCGGGAGAGGGCTTTGGTTGTACGGGGTCATCGGCGGTGATGATCGCTGCAAAAACCTCTTGTAAACCGAGAGCTGTCAAAGTCAAATTTGCGTGATCCCGCTTCCCGCCTGTGGCGACAGCCATAGGTAACTGGTCCCGATAGCGATCCACCAATTCAGCTACCAGCGCAATGGGCTGCACTGACGATAGTTTATGAACCACCCGAGCTTCCTTATCCCGTGCAAATGCTACCGGATCCAGGGTATGTCCAAATTCGTCGTTAAATTGACTGACGATGATCGCCGTGGGGATGCCATTGTGGTTTTCTAAGAAGCTTTGTGGGCAAGAGACGCCAAGGGCCGCGAAGGTTTCGTGCCACGCTTTGTAATGCAATGGCATGGTATCAGCGAGGGTGCCGTCAAGATCAAAAATAAGGGCTCTAACCTGGGGTGCGATTGGAATCATTGTGAAGCACACTCGTCATGGTCAATAAATCTGGTGTTTTACAAAGGTACAGGAAAGCGGGTAATTTATATAGGCTAAGTTATTGGACTAAGTTTTTTGACTTAATCTAAAGGTTGTCAACTATGACCTCAATTGTAAATATCCACGATGCCAAAACCCACCTTTCCCGCTTACTAAAACGCGCCCATGACGGAGAGGAAATTATAGTGGCAAAAGCGGGTAAACCTTACGCTAAGCTTGTACCTCTAGAAGAAAGTAAAGATCGGCAACCTGGACTATCCAAGGGTCGTGTGACCGATGTTTTTTTTGAGCCTTTACCCTCTACTGAACTAGAGGCATGGGAAAAGTGAAATTATTGCTAGATACCCATGCATTGTTAAAGAACTGCCTGTAACGATAGAACATGCATTGCTTGCGGGTGCGTTCGAAACTAAACACCGAGACCCCTTTGACCGAATGTTCGCTGCTCAGTTTCAAATTGAAAATGTACCGGTTGTCTCAATCGACCCTCTATTCGCCCAGTTCGAAATTCAAGTTATTTAGTAAGCGATTTTTGATTTGTCCATATGTTATGCCAAAAAGACCTATTCTTCCCTTCCCTTTACTCTCTCTGCCATCATTCCCGCCTTCGTATAAAGTTTCGCATGATTATTCAGAATCTTCTGATAGTAGAGAGAGGACTGAATTATCTCACTATGCGAGGTTACCGTGTGAGTTAATCTATATGCGAATGCGACGACGACACCGCTCAGTTGATGCCCAATGGCTTTCAGTTTGGACAAAAATCTTCGACATCGACACCGAATAGTGGTCCGCGATAAAAGTTGGTCATCAAATAGTCTTTACTATCACCATTGTAATGCACCTGTAAATACGAGACCAATACCCATGAGCTCCACAAGACCGCCGCAAAGCTTCTATGAATGGGTGATGAACGAGCGCTGTAACCCCTACCTGTTGGAAGCGCGCGCCGCGAAACCTTTGCCAGTGACATTTTTCGCCACCCGCCAGCACGAAGCGTTTCCTGATCCCGCGACACCCGATCTTAACCTAACCTTGCTCACCGCCGGTACGGGTGAGAATATCGCCTGTGATTTTGACTGCGGGCGGTTTTTATTAAAAGCGTGGCCCGGTGAAATGGCTATCGCACCCGCCTATACGGATTGTGACTACCACGGTGGCGGCTCTACCTTCGAGTTACTTATAACAGCCTTTCCTCATCGCTTAGTCAAAGCCGTGATCGAGCGGGCCACGGAGCGGGATTTTACCGATTTTGCCGAGTTACATGCCCGCTCATTCCGCGATTCACAGATCGAACAGTTGCTACGTCAAATGTGGTGTGAGGCGGCCACTGATAATCCCCATGGGCGGCTTTATATGGACGGCGCCATGACCCTGACCTTAGCGCGGCTGTTGCAGCTGGCTAAGGATCCGCTGCCCGCCATTACGGCGCGCTCGCGTTTAAGACCAGTTCTGCTAAAGCGGCTAAGCGACTATATCGATGCTCACCTCGACGAGCCCCTAGGGCTTGATGATCTGGCGGAGGTGGCACACATGAGTCGTTTTCACTTTGCCCGGTTGTTTAAACAAACCACCCATGAGACACCCCATCAGTACGTAACTCGCCGACGCCTTGAGGAAGCTCAGCGGCAACTGCGCGACACTGATGCCAGTATTGTGGACATCGCCCTTGCCGTCGGGTTTAGCAGCGCTACCCATTTTGCCCATCAGTTCAAACGCCGATTCGGCGTGACGCCCTCGGCGTTTCGTCAGGCACAGTAATTCAAATGTCCTTAAACCTTTACAGCCTACGCGCTTTCAACCACCTACCGTATTACATGGGCCGGGAAAAACCGCAAGAATAAACACATCACAGCAATTTTATGACTGCCCTCCACGTTATGAGGTGGTGTAATACCAAGCGTCTTTTCATCGACTGCAAGGTACCCACCCATGACCGTCAAACCAGAACTACTCAACCCGAACAACTGCCAACTTATCTTTATCGATCATCAACCGCAGATGGCCTTTGGCGTCGAGTCTATGGACCGCCAGCTCCTAAAAAATAATGTTGTTGCTCTGGCCAAGGCTGCTAAAGTGTTTGATATTCCAACCACCATTACCACCGTCGAAACAGAAAGCTTCTCAGGTTATACCTTTCCTGAATTGTTAGCGGTGTTTCCCGAACATACAATTCTTGAACGTACCTCCATGAATGCCTGGGACGATCAAAAAGTACGCGATGCCTTGGCAAAAAATAACCGGAAAAAAGTCGTCGTTTCTGGTCTATGGACTGAAGTGTGTAATAACAGTTTTGCCCATTCGGCCATGCATGATGCCAATTATGAAATCTATATGGTCGCCGACGCCTCCGCTGGCACCAGCGCCGCCGCCCATGAATACGCTATGCAGCGCATGATCCAAATCGACGTGGTGCCGGTGACCTGGCAGCAGGTGATGTTAGAGTGGCAGCGGGATTGGGCACACCGCGGGACCTATGACGCCGTAATGGCTATCGTGCGTGAACACTCCGGTGCCTATGGCATGGGCGCTGACTATGCCTACACCATGGTGCATAAAAGTACAGAGCGTGCCCAGCACGGTGCAACCCTGGCACCTATTGCCGCCGAGCCTTCCCCGGTAGCGTAATCCTTCAATTCACTAAAAACCATTTGCAGTGTAGGCCAGGCGGACCAGGTAGGGTTAGCTTAACCTCCGCTAGCGACTATCTATTTGTTCTTTATTGATGATCTGCTACATCCACCTACTGGAGGTATTCTATGAACCCCTATTTGACGAATTTCATAAGCCGTCCCCGGCGTCGTTTCCTAGGTCAATTAGCAGCCGTGGGCGTTGCCGCCAGCTTGCTGCCAGACTCTTATCTTTTCCGGGCTGCATTGGCAAAATCGGCTGCTGAAATTATCTTACATAACGGGCGTATTCACACCCTCGACCCGAGTCAGCCAACAGCCACGGCGTTGGCCATCAGTGACGGGATATTCACAGCGGTGGGCTCAGACAGAGAAGTGATGGATCAGCGCACAGACACGACAAAAGTCATCGATCTCCAGGGTCGCACTGTCATTCCAGGCTTAAACGATTCCCACACCCATGTGATTCGCGGTGGTCTCCATTACAACCTGGAGTTGCGTTGGGAAGGCGTGCCTTCCCTGGCTGATGCCCTCACCATGCTCAAAGTGCAAGCCAAGAACACGCCGCCACCGCAATGGGTCCGGGTCGTAGGGGGCTGGTCAGAATTTCAGTTCGCCGAAAAACGTATGCCAACCTTGGCGGAGATCAATGCCGCTGCTCCCGACACGCCGGTGTTTATCCTGCATTTGTACGGACGCGCCCTCCTCAACCGAGCCGCTTTGCGAGCGCTGGGGATCGATAAAAACACGCCTAACCCGCCTGGTGGGTTGATCGAACGGGATAAGCAAGGCAATCCAACAGGGCTATTGGTCGCCGATCCCAGTGCGCTGATTTTATACTCCACCCTTGCCAAAGGACCGGTATTACCTTTTGAAGACCAGATCAATTCCTCGCGTCAGTTTCAGCGGGAACTCAATCGTTTAGGCATCACCTCGGTGATCGACGCCGGTGGCGGCGGGCAAAATTACCCCGATGACTATGGCGTGATTCAGGCTCTCCACGAACGCGGTGAGATGAGCGTGCGTATTGCCTATAACCTATTTGCTCAAAATGCCGGTGAAGAATTGCAGGATTATCAACGTTGGGTGGACATGGCCAAACCCGGTGAAGGGGATGAGTGGCTCAGGTTAAATGGCGCCGGGGAAAATCTCACCTGGTCAGCCGCCGATTTTGAGAATTTTCTGGAACCACGGCCCGACCTCAAAGAAACCATGGGTCTTGAACTCGAGAAGATCACTCGGCTATTGGTGGAAAAGCGTTGGCCATTTCGTCTTCATGCCACTTATGACGAGTCCATCAGCCAATTCCTCGATACCTTCGAGCGCGTCAACCGGGATGTGCCCTTCGATGGTTTGCGGTTTATCATCGACCACGCCGAAACCGTGACCCCCGCTAACCTAGAGCGTATCAAAGCCCTCGGCGGTGGCATCGCCATCCAACACCGCATGGCGTTTCAGGGAGAATATTTTGTCGATCGCTACGGCGACCAGGCAGCCCAACACACTCCACCGATTCAGCGTATGTTAGCCATGGGGCTACCTGTCGGGGCAGGCACCGACGCCACCCGGGTGGCAAGCTATAATCCCTGGGTATCGTTGTACTGGCTGAACACCGGTAAAACCGTCGGGGGCTTGAGTCTTTACGCTGAAGCGAACCGGCTCGACCGCGAGACAGCCCTAAAACTCTGGACCCAAGGCAGTGCTTGGTTTTCCGGCGAGGGGGACGTCAAAGGCACGATTGCTCCTGGTCAATATGCGGACCTGGCTGCCCTGCCGCGAGATTACTTTAGTGTTCCCGAAGACGACATTAAAAATCTGTATTCCATTTTGACCCTGGTCGGCGGGCGCATAGTGCACGCCGACGAGGTATTTCGAGATCACACCCCACCGCCGCTGCCGATCAGCCCCGATTGGTCACCCGTGGCTCGTTTCGGCGGCGCTCACCACATGGCGCAGCATGTCCACGGAACCCCGCCAGTGGTCGCCACGGCTAGCCCCTGCTGTGGCATACACGGTCACACAAGCGACAGTTGGTTGAGCGCCCACCGGCACGCCTCGGGGGGTTTTTGGGGTCCATTGGGTTGTGGTTGCTTTGCCTTTTGAGTGATTATCATGGCCACAGCGACCAAAAATACAACTTCCGTAGCGATCCCCACTGCCAGTGCCTGGAATCCGTTACAACACCCGGCATTCCTGGTGCTCTGGACGGCGACTGTCGTATCCAACATCGGCACCTGGATGCACGACGTCGCCGCCGGCTGGCTCATGACCAGCCTTGCCCCTTCACCCCTTATGGTGGCCCTGGTACAGGTGGCCACTACCTTACCCGTGTTCATCTTTGCCATCCCCGCGGGAGCGCTGGCTGATATTGTAGATCGGCGCCGCTTGCTCATCAGCGTCATGAGCGCCCTGGCGGTACTCGCTGCCCTGCTGGGCGGCTTGGCGCAGATGGGTGTAGTCACACCATGGGTATTGCTGACATTTACCTTTCTCGCCGGTATTGGCACCGCCTTGGTGGCTCCGGCCTGGCAGGCCATCGTACCGCAACTGGTACCCAACAGGGACTTACAGGCAGCCATTGCGTTGAATTCCGTTGGGATCAATCTTAGCCGAGCTGTCGGCCCTGCGGTGGGTGGCCTGCTGATTGCCAGCGTTACCATGAGCGCACCGTTTTTTCTCAATGCACTCAGCTTTCTAGGGGTCATCGCGGCGCTCTGGTGGTGGCGCCCACCAGCACGTCACCCCGGCCACAGCTTGCCCGCCGAGCGGCTGTTGGGGGCGATCCGTAGTGGGCTTCGCTATGCTCGCCAGAGTAAACCGCTACAAGCAACGCTGATCCGTGCGCTAGCCTTTTTTTTGTTTGCCAGCGCCTACTGGGCGTTACTACCGCTCATCGCACGGCAACTTCTCCAAGGAGGCCCGACCCTTTATGGTCTTTTGCTCGCTTGTGTCGGCGCTGGTGCCGTCAGCGGCGCTTTTTTTCTGCCCACGCTGAAAACCAAGCTAGGGCCCGATAAGCTGGTCGCCCTGGCTACCCTAGGCACTGCCCTGACGTTGACGGTATTTTCGCTGGTGGCGGTTCCTGCCATTGCCGCGCTGGTGTGCGGACTGGCGGGCGCGTCATGGATTGCGGTGTTATCGAGCCTCAATGCCTCTGCACAAACGGCGCTGCCGGAATGGGTGCGGGCACGCGGCTTATCCATCTTTATTATGGTGTTCTTTGGCACCATGACCGGTGGCAGTTTTGTATGGGGCCAAATGGCAAACTGGATCGGTATACCGCCCACCCTGCTCATTGCCGCCGGCGCTGGCGTGATTGCCATCACCTTAACCTGGCCATGGAAGCTCATGCAGGGTACTGAGATGAACCTCATGCCCTCGATGCATTGGCCGGAACCCCTGGTGGCCATGGAAACGGTTCCAGATCGTGGCCCCGTCATGATTACCGTTGAGTATCACATCGATCCCGCGGCGCGCACCGCCTTTTTAGACGCATTAGGCAAACTCGGTCAGAGTCGCCGCCGCGATGGTGCTTATACCTGGGATGTCTTCGAGGACATGGCGCAACCTGAACGCTTTATCGAGACCTTTCGCCTCGAATCCTGGGCCGAGCATTTGCGCCAGCATGAACGGGTTACTCACACCGATAAGGCCATGCAAGAGGCGGTACACCGCTTTCAGCGTAACGGGACAGCGCCCCGGGTTACCCACTATCTGGCGCCCATGCCCAACAGTGCAGCAACGACGCAGTAACAGCCATGACATTTTCCCTGTCCCCTGTTTGGCTAACGCTACCGTTGCTTGCACTGCTATCGGCCACAACCCGGGCAAACCATGTTGCCCATGAAACCATGCCAGCATTTGAGCCGCTTCGCTATGAAGAGGCGTATGGATTTTTGCGTGACCATCCGCGCCTACTCACGGGGATTGACCGGGTAAAATACTTGCCGCTAGGACAGGCTGACACCTATCTCTCCCTCGGCGGGCAGTTGCGCGGACGTTATCAATATACCGGTAATCCCAACTGGGGGGACGATCCAGAAGATGAGGATGGGGTATTCTTGCAGCGTTATCTGCTCCATGGGAGTCTGCATCTAGGCAATCATGTGCGCTTCTATACGGAGCTGGTCAGCGCCTTTGACAGTGACACCGTTGGCGGCTCCAGCCCGATTGAGCAAGATGACCTGGATATCAATCAAGGATTTCTCGATGTACGGTTGAAGCTGGACGATGACACTGCCTTCACGGTGCGCTCGGGCCGCCAGGAGTGGCGTTTCGGTTCTCAGCGCCTGATCAGCCAGCGGGATGGCACCGGCAAGCCGCGTCGCTTTAACGGCCTGCGGATGATGCTGGAGACCTCCCGTTGGCAAATCAATGGCCTGGCTGCTTATCTCGCCGATAATGGACTCGGGGTATTTGATGACGATGCCGTGCGCTCCCAATCTTTATGGGGTCTGTACGCCGTGGGTTCACCCCTATGGCTACCGGCTGGAACCCTAGATCTGTACTATTTGGGTTATGAAAATGACGCTGCCGCCTTTGATCAAGGGCTCGATGACGAGAGGCGGCATACCCTAGGGGTCAGACTGGCAGGCGAATACAATGCCTGGGATTGGAACTGGGAGCTGATCGGCCAGTTTGGTGAGTTCGGTACTGCCGACATCCGGGCCTGGAGTTTAGCAACGGATACAGGCTATACATGGACTGGCGTCTCCTGGCAACCGCGCTTGGGTCTGAGCGCCAATATCGCCAGCGGCGACGACAATCCCGATGACAACGACCTAGAGACCTTTAATCCCCTTTACCCGCGTGGCACCTACTTCTCTGAAGCAGGCGTGCTGGGGCCACGCAACTTTTTCAATGCACACCTGTTTTTGGATATCACACCGACGCCTCGCTGGTGGATACAGGCTGCCGTCAATGGGTTCTGGCGCTACAGCCGTGATGACGGCGTCTATGCACCCAACGGCCAACTGCTGCGCTCGGGAGCAGACAGCGATGCCCGGTTTGTCGGCACGGGTCTTTCCCTGGTGAACGCATGGCAAATCAACCGTTACCTGAGTGTAGAGGCACTCTATACCCATATCATTCCCGGCGAGTTTATTGAAGAGACGGGGTCTGATCGGCCCATCAACTTCGTGGAATTAACGGTTAGTTTTAGATTTTGAGGGTTCCGCACCGGCAACCCATTGCCTGCTCCCAATCTGCATAGGTTAGACGTTAAAAACTTCCCCGCCATACTCTCAAGCCACCCACCCTAGGGCGTCTTATACCAATCCAAATAAAAATGGCTCTACTTTATTACACCATGACTTACGAAAAAAAGGACTGTCGTTGCTCGTGCAAGAAGTGTCGACGGCCTGGATGGCCGTCGTCAAGCCCACAGGGACGTGTTTACGGCGCCTTCTGGAACGAGCAACGATAGTCCTGACTCATATGAAAATGACTGTAGAACCTTAATTTTAAGGATTGGTACTATTCAGGCAACTTAGCCTTGAGTGGCTGTTGGTAATGGAAGCGTCGAAATGCTGTTGGGGTCATCCCCACCACACGGCGAAACACCCTGGCCAAATGCTGGGACGAATTGAAGCCACAGGCATAGGCAATATCGGTGACATTGTCAGGAGTCTCTTTCAATAGGGCCTTGGCTTGCTGGATACGCAGTTGCATCCGGTAACGGTGCGGCGGTAAGCCGGTAGTGTTTTTAAAAGCCCGGGCAAAATGAAAGGGTGACAAGTGCACCACCGCGGCAAGGGTGCGCAGCGTCACCGCCTGGCTAAGGGTCTCCTGCAGATAGGTGTGTACCCGCCGCAGTTGGGAACCCGTGAGTCTTTCGCTCCCCCATTGGGACGCTGGCGGTACCGTCAGCCTGCGCTGCTGGGGCAGGTGTAGCAGGGACGGCAGCCCAGGTTTTGGGTGTGCCATTGGGTTTTTATCCTCAACCCCTTTCCTAAAATCCAGCACCGCTGAGTTTGATTGGGCCTTCATCGATGGCAAGCTCGTCTGTTGGGTTCTTTCCGGGATATATCTCAAGGTCACCATCACGTCATGGTTAACGTGTTGTGTCTTGGTGGTAATCGCTTCCAGCAGAGCTTCAACGCCGCCATCCTGGCGGTCGTAAAAGATGACAACTCTTATCATAATGTGAGTTCTAGATAACTATCCTATGATAGGCGGGGTCTCCAGGTGGAGGAGGTGTAGAAAAACGATGGCCATAATCTACGTGAGGGCCGGATGAATCGCACCCGTCCCCAGAACAGACTTGTCCCAAACCACAGTACAGGGCATCGCCCACCTGGGGGCGGGGGCAGTTTCGTCTCAGCTCTGTTATAAAGGGCGTAGCAATGTCGCGTCTTGAAATGGAGCACCGTCGATTTTTATGTTAACGAGGTTTGCTATGGCATCTGAGTCGATTAGCTTCCAGGTTCAATTGCTGCAAGCGCGGGTGGCCGAGCTAGAGGCGGAGAATCAGCGTCTACGCCAAGTTAAATCTGAACACCAACCAGCGTCACTGCTATCAACCGTGGCGCGGGTGGCGAACTTGCTGCTGCGATCGTCCGACTACATCGCCGTGTTGCCTAAGGTGGTGCGGCTGCTAGGGGAAGCGGTGGGGAGCGATCGCTGTTCCATTATTCAAGAACTTGACAATACCGATGTCATCCATTTGCTGACAGAGTGGTGTCGCCCCGGAGTTGCTCTCACGTCAGAGACAACGCCAGAGATGAACGGGCTAATGGTTTGGAGTAATTTTGCTTCGTTTCATGAGCAATTTGCACGAGGAGAAGTCGCCAACTTCATCGTTTCTGATATTGAAGAACCTGCTCGTAGCATTTTGGCTGCGCAGGGCTGCACCTCCCTACTGGTTGTGCCCATTATGGTGCGAGGCCGGTGTTGGGGACAAATCGGCTTCGATAACTGCGGCGAAACGCGCCTCTACGACGAAGCCAAAATCGCCATCCTTAAGGTCGCTGCCGACAGTATCGCCGCTGCCCTTGAGCGTGACCTAAACCAGCGAGAGCAAGCCGCCCAAGACCGCGCTGCTCAGACTGCCGAGAGCAACCGCATCCTTTCTTTGCGGGAGCGCTGGCTCGACGTAACCGCCATCGCTGCCAATGAACTGCTCTCTACTACCGATTTGGATAGCGCCGTCAATATGGCTTTACGCATTTTAGGAGAAGGGGTTGACGTTGATCGCGTGATGGTTTTTCAAATTATTGCCGACCCCACCGGCCAGACTGAAGGAAGTGGGCGCATTCTGTACGGCGGTATTGCACAGTTGTAAGTCGGCATTGGACGAGGTATTTCATCGCGCTGCAAAGCGTAGTATAAATAAGTAAACGAAGACTCCGATGATGCGAGAAAGGTCCTTGACGAGTAGACTTTGCTCAAGGCCAACTGCCCGTCCGGCGCCACATAAACCGCATAACTTAGCGTACGATCGGCAAACTTGTCGATTGTCGTATTTCTGGAAGCGATAGTACGTATCTGTTCACTGGACATGGCGGGTAGCGGCGTCTCTGCGTGAACGGACCACGGGAGGCAAGGTTCGATATTGCGGTATCAAAATACAAAGGGCTCAGGGCCGCAGGGTGAAGTCCTTGCGGTCCTTGGTTCGATACGCACTAAAGCCACGGATATCGAGCGTGAACACTTCGCGGATGCCGGTTTCCTCGGCGAGAACGACCAATGTAGCGTCAGCAAGATCCATCGGAATATCGCTATATTTTTTCATTAGCGCTGAGGCTCTGGTTAGGCTAGGGACAGATTGCGGAACCAGTATCGCCCCTTCTTTAAGAATAAAATCAATCGCGTTCCGCTGTGCTTTCACAGAAGGGCCAAGAAGGTATACAGTTTCGGTCAAGACAGGTTCTGTGGTCAGTAACTTTCCCTCAAAAGCACTAAACAAATCAACACAGCGCTGATGGTTCCGCTCGCTTCGATCCAGGAGTGCAACAAAAACGCCCGTGTCAAGTAGAGCACTATGCATGCTTACCGATTCGCACGAGCAAATGCTCGCGATGCTTCTCGCCAAGATCGGGGATATCGCTAGCGATGCTGCCGACGAGATCCTTTACCTTGTGGTAAGGACGCTGTTCCCCTCCACTGCGGGAGTCTGCCACGAACTTCTCGAGAGCCAGGCGCACGACATCGGAGCGCTTGAGTCTGAGCGTCTGAGCTACGGCCGAGAGTTCCTGGTCCAATTCGTCAGGAATACGGACGGTAAGTTGAGCTTTCATGGTTTACCTCGAGTAAAGGGCTTGCAATGCAGAGTAATGCAATGCATCGCAAAAGGTCAAGTAAATATAAAAAGGGTTCAAACCCCAATAACCTCCACCGATGTCTTTGTGCCACCATGGACGGCGTATTGCGGGGCTGTTTCCGCAGTCGTGCTTATATTGATGATGCGGCCGCCGTCGCGGATGCACCGCGCCGCTTCGCGAACCCATGAGTCAATTAGCGTCCAGATTCAATCGCCGCAAGAGCGCGTGGCCGAGTTGGAGGCCGAAAAATTGCTGCAACATCAGCGAGAGCACCGTGAACAATATCTTTAGCAAGCTGGGGGTGAGCGATCGCACCCATGCCGTCTTGGTTGCTGTCAAATAGGGTATCGTGCAGTTGTAAGTCAGCAAACCCCATGATGACCCAGGAACGGGACGGTATCCCAAGGCGTCTTATTCAGGCAGCTCGAGTGAAAAGTAACGGGACGAACAGGTCTTTTTGGCATACATAGGGGGAAATTAAAATTATTCCAGTAATGACCTTGATCGAATTTCAACACGCCCTATAAAATGACCAAAATATTGGTCAACTAAAATTGAGGTGTATGGCTGTGAAAACACTTTCCCTTTCCGAAGCAAAGATGAAGCTGAGTGCCCTTATCGATGAGGTTAGTGCAATGGATGAGGAGGTGGTTATCACCAAGAATGGCGTCCCTGCTGCTGTTTTAGTCAGTCCCGATGAATTTGAAAGTTGGCGCGAGACGATGGCGATTCGTTTCGACAAGGAAAGTATGGAAGAAATCAGAGAGGGTCTTGTGTCTCTAAAGGAAAATCGAGCATCTCTCTATACCTTGGAAGAGTTATTTGCAGACTAAATAGGCAAGCTTAGGTCTAATGAGCCATCAGGTCCGCGTCCCGGATGAAGTCGCCCAACTTATTCGCAGCTTGCATCCCACTATCAAGAGAAAAGTACGTGCAGCACTGCAGATCATTACCAAGGCGCCAACATGCGGAAAACCACTGAAGGAGGAACTCCCTGGTCTGCGAAGCTATCGATTTGGAAGATTTAGAGTTGTTTATCGCATTGTAGAAAATTGTTTGGTCGAGGTGGTGGCGATTGGTCCACGCAAATATATTTACGAAGAAACCTATCGGAAGGTTTGCAGCGATAATCAATAGGCCAGGGCTTCCAGTTTAAATGGTTGTTAATCACCTGATTTTTTTGTAGCAGTACGCTGAGAGGCGACAGTTGCCACAGAATCTTCTATTAACTCAACAAAATCCTGTCTAAAATAGTAGGTCATTTGGTTTTCGAAAACGGATACAAAATTATGCGTTATCCAGAGCGTTTTGATGTCATTGTCATCGGTGGTGGCCATGCAGGTACTGAAGCTTGCACGGCAGCCGCCCGTATGGGTATGCAGACCCTTTTATTGACCCATAATATCGAGACTGTGGGGCAGATGAGCTGTAACCCAGCCATCGGGGGTATCGGCAAGGGACATCTAGTCAAGGAAATCGACGCCCTAGGCGGCGTCATGGCCCGCGCTGCGGATCGCGGCGGTATTCAGTTTCGTATTCTCAATGGCCGCAAGGGCCCAGCCGTGCGGGCAACCCGCGCTCAGGCGGATCGGGTACTTTATAAAGCCGCAGTACGCCATTTGGTAGAAAATC